>CANQEM010000001.1 GCA_947594935.1 uncultured Clostridia bacterium
AAATCAAGCCATTCTTCTGTCATAACTGTAAATTCTTTTATTTTTAAATTATTATTTTCATGATATTCATATAAATTTATAATTTTTGTATCATATTTATTAGCCCACTTGATTGCTTGTTCTTTTAAAATTGTACAATAAAAGCCTTTACCAAAGTCTTTTGTATATTTATTTTCTAATATTTTAGGTTCTTCAACCTTACAATAATTTCCATGATATACAATTTGCATACTAATATTCTCCTTTTTTCAATTTATTATACAGTATAATTATATCATTTTTAATTTTAAAAATCCATAGATTTTTATGTTTTTCATCAATTTGAATGTGTGAACCTTTTATACAATGATATATAGCAATATATCTTGTCATATACTGCTATATACCACCCACACTTTATATTTTCCTTATTCCATTTTTATAATCTTTCAAGAAAACAATTTTATCATTTGTTTCTTCCCTATCTTCTACTTCTACATATTTTTTCCATTCAGAAACTTCTCTTTCGATAATTTGTAAATAATATAAATCTCTTAAATTTGAATATCTGTTTTTAAAAAAATCATTATCTACAAAATATGGTCTTCCCCTATTCTCCTCTATTTCAATAATTTCAAACAATTTTTGAATTGCACTATAAACATCATTAAAATTATGAAGAATAAAGGGCTTTTTACTACCATGCCTTTGTAAAATGCTGTATTCTTTCATTATTTCACCTCTTTTCTTATTTTTTGAATTATAGCATGTTATGTAAATCTTGTCAAATAAAAAGAGAACTATGTTACAATAAAAATGTAAACAATTCTCTTTTCAATTGCTTACAATGGCTAAAAAAAGACTAGCCCCTAGTCTTTTTTTGTTTTTATCTTATCTAAAATTATATTGCAAGTTTCTTCTATAAATTTTTTATAATCGTTTAAAATCACCGAATCTTTAAAATTAACATCAATTTTATTTGAATAAGTTAGCAAATCAGCAGTATCAATTACAGAACTATAATAATTAGCATAATCGTTTTCATCTATAAAATCGTCATTTTCTGCTCGTTCCTTTAAGCTTAGAATAGTAAATAAAGTTTTATCAGGTGTATGCAAAAATACTTTTGGATTATCTGCTGACAACTCAATATATTTTTGTAAATTATGCTGTGAAATTGCGTCATATCTGCTAAATTTTCCGCTTTTTTGATAATATGGAACCTTGTCAAAGATAATAAAAATTTGAAAATAAGGTATGCCACTAGCTCTAATGTTAGCTGTTTCACCTAACATATTTTCAAAATAATTATTACTATTTTGAAAATAATTTCTCATTACAAATTTCACTGCATATCCAGCAACAGCTTTATTATTATATTTTACAGTAATATCAGTCTTTTTAGAATAATATCTTCCATCTATACTTCCTTCAATACCTTCTTCATAGCCCTGTGATTGAATTGAAAAGCCATTACCTAATTTTTCTTTTAAATCAGCAGCTATACTCCCATGTAATATCTTTAATTTAGCTGTACTTCTAGAAGTACCTACCGACAAATATGTTGAAAATGACTGTTTGATAATTTCTAAAAATTGTTCATTATTTATCACTTTTTAAATATCTCCCTAACTTGTAATCTAAATAAAATTTTATATCTTTTGATGAAAAAGTATAATATCCCCCACTCTTATATTTTCCTAATAAAAATATATAATCCTCGAATTCTTTATCCAATAATGCGTCTTTTACATTTTGCTCTGAGAATTCACCAGTGGTAATATATAAACCACTATACACACCTTTACCTTTGGCAACATCAATAATTTTTAAATCATCTGACGTTTTTATCAAATTATTGATTGATATTTTATCTTTATATGTATCATTTATAGCTTGTGCGCGTCCATAAGCAAACCAACAAGAACTTTTGTGATTTTCTAAACTTCGCTTAGTTAAAACTGATTTTTTGGAAATCAAATAACTATATAATTTCTCATCTTTTCGTAATTCATCTTCTGACACTAACTTAGCTTCTGCATCATAAGGATAAAAGGCTTTTGACCATTTTCCCCTTGATGCTTTTAAAACAGGAATAATATATTTTGAATCAAATTGAAAATCATTTATAAATACTTTATCTGCTAATGTTGCATAACCATTTTTTACAGAAATATTAGTTTTTTTCTTATTGTTAATGATTTTTTGTAATAGCTTTAATTTTTCATTTTTAGCAAAATAAAAGTTGCCATTTATAAAATAGTCTGATATGCTAATATTTTCTACAAAATATGGTTTTAAGGTTTTTTCATCAAACTCATAATAGTTAACATTTCTAAATTTTGCTGACTTATTTAATGTAACTATTGTTGTATAGGTTATAGTATTAAAAGGTTGAAAATGTTTTAAATCACATAAACACTCTAATAGCTGATTTTCAACAATATATTTCCTTAAAGTATTTCCAGCAAGACTTGTAAAAAAAGATGAAGGCGTTATATATGTTAAAATTCCAGTATTATTAAGCATTTGCAATCCGATTTCGTAAAATACTATATACAAATCAGTCATACCTGATTTGCAAAAATTAAAACGTTTTACTGATGGAGCATTTTCATTTAAATTATGAACCCTCACGTAAGGTGGATTTCCAACAACAAAGTCCATTTTATTATTAAACTGGCTACATTGCAACGCATCAGCATTTATAAAGTCCCATTTTACAGGTAACTTAATACCATACATTTCAACAACTTTATTACATCTATCAATACAAATATCTAATTCTTTTTTTTCAATTTCGATGGCATGAATATATGTTTCAAGCTCTTGCTTTAACTTAATTAAATCATTAGAATTTTCTAAAAAGTCTTTACAGTATCTGTCAACGATATAAATCATAAACTGCCCGTCCCCACAGCTATTTTCAATAACATGTTTTCTATTTATATTACCAACAATATATTTTCCTTGATTCAATATATCTTCAACAAGATAATCTGGTGTAAATACTTTGCCATTATGTTTTATTTTTATAAATTCATCAGTTGAAACGCTATTTTTATATTTTATTGACATCATAGCCTCCGGTTAAATTTAAAATCATTTTTATTATAACATAAAGATTTCGTTTCTGCAATTTATTTAGCAAAAAAACAACCAATAGTTATTGAACTATTGGCTGTTTTCGGTTTATTTCTTGGCTGAATTTGTATTATTTTCCTTTTTACTACCTACTTCATTTACTGTATTTGTGGTATTTACTGAATTTTTTGTATTTGTTGAATTAGTAACATTTTCACTTGTAGTATTTGTAATGTTTGATGAACTTGCTGTATTAGTTGAGTTAGTTGTATTTGTTACAGTGTTGTTTGCAACAACATTTTCATTAGCTTTTTTTCTATCTGAGCTTGTTGTAGCTTTCTTCTTAGTGTCTTTTACAACATCTTTCTTTGTATCTTTTACTATTGAAAATGTACTTACTGTTTTAACATCTTTCATATCAGTAAATGGATCTATTGTAAAATCATTTGTCGCAGCTCTAATTGCTTTAAATGTATCTCTCTTTAAGTTTGTACTTCTTGAAAGATTTCTATCATTATTATTTGCATCTGCTTGTAGAGCTTCTTTATACTTCTTGAATAAATCTGGTGCATCAATATATTTTCCTACTTTATTGAAGTATGCTGACAATTCTGTATATCTATCTAGTTTGTATTGTTTAAATGAATCTTTATTAGTAATATATTTAATTGCAATAGAATCAGTAGTTTTTAATGAAGGTGTGCCTTGCTTAATTCCAATATATGATAAGCTGTAATATGCAACTAGACCTTCTTTATATCCTTTTTCACCAGCCATTTGCCAAGCATTGTACTTAAAGCTTCCGCCATCTGGTCTGTCATCATCTGCATGTGGTTGATACCAGTGTATATTGAATATTGAATCAGTATCAGCTCCTGGTGAGTAAGTTTTATTTGTAACAATTCCTGGTCTCAACATAATGCGATTATCCCATAATGATGTCATATCTGTTAATTTCATATTAGCAACTGCATCCTCAGTAACTCTTCTATATTCGACGATGTCATCACCTTTTTCTTGACTTGTTGCTTGTGGATAATATACTTGTGTAACAAGTTTAGTCTTGTCTGCATCATTTAAAGTGAAGAATGCTTGTGCTTCAATATAGTCTAAGAAATCATTTACTCTGAAATAATTCTTATAGAATTTAGCTAATTTATCCTCTGTTTCAACTGTTGAACGATGTAAGTTTTGAGTTGTATTATCTTTTACTGGATCTTCATCAAATATGTTTGGACTTACCCAACCATCTCTATAATATTGTTGTATAAATCCAGCAGCGTAGTCTTCCCCATTACCTCTACGTCCATAGCCATTCATGAATATCTTACTGTCTTGGTTATGTAGAGTTTCGTGAGTTCCAACTCTGAAGTTATCTACCATTTTGATTACAACCCAGAATACTTCGTTACCATTTGCATAAGCACCACCGCTAGTTCCTGCCCATCTATCAATAGCTTCGATGAAATACTTATGATATGGTTCATCAGTTGTTAGAGGGTTATTGTAAACTGTTTCTTGACCTCTACCAGTATATGTTGTTCTCATGTCATATTCTGTATCACAATATTTATTTATAGTATCTTTGCCCCAGAAATCATAAGCAAATATATAGAAGTGTTTAATTTGATCTAAGAATGTATTTAACTTATTCTTTCTAAATGCTTCAACTTGTGCTGGGTCATTAGGGTTAGTCATATAAACTCTTAAAGAACCGTAGTAAACTTGTGTAGGTGAACTTACAACAAAAGATGTATTTTCTGGAAGTGTTAGAAGTGGTAAAATATCTCTTTGTACTTTTCCATCTTTCTTAACATGATCCCAAATTGTGTAATCTACACCAGGTCCCCTACCTATATCAACTGTTTCATAAATTCCACCTTTGAAAGCTTCTTTAAACCAATCATTTCCATCATTATATGTTGTTGTAGCTTTTATGAAGTGGTCTAAGTATAGTCCTAAATTTGTTATTCTTGTATATGGTGCAATGTAAGAATTATAGAAGCCTACTATTCCATTTGTTGCAGAATTCTTACCTGAAATTAAGTTCTTAGCTAAAAGTTCAATTGTCAATCTACTATCAAACATGTAAGAGCTTTGGAACATTAACGCATCTGCCACATTTAAGCCCTGCATGTCTAAGTCATACCATTTGGTTACATAGTTATAAGCAAATAGCAATTCTTTTAATTTGTTGTTTCCTCTACCAATCAATTCTTGTGTGATTTTCTTATTTAATAAATCACTTTGGAAATTGATGTTATAACCAAGGTTTGTCAATGTATTTGCTACAAAGTCTGGAATACGGTTCTTAGTTACATTATTGAAATGCTCTTTATATAATCTGCTATCTTCTTCAATATCCTTTGTTAAAGGAGCTAAGTCTTTATCAAAATCATATTTTGAAGCCTCTGCAATAAGTTGTTGAACTATTGTAGAATTCATATCAATTACATAATTATTATAATTGTATCCAATTTTCAAATCTGAAATCATGTATGATGCTACATTACCATAATAATCATCAAAATCTACATGATATTGAATTCCTGTTCCATCTTTGAACGCTATTTTGATATGGTCGATAGTTGTGTAATTATCTGTTGTCAAGTATGATAACATCTTACCTTGTTTATTAAATGGAAGAACATATTGTATCATCTTAGTAGATAATGGGTTTGATGCTGGTATTTTATTTCCGTCATTTATCAATTCTTTTGCATCATAGAAAGGCATTAACTTATACATGTTGTTATAAACAATTTCTTTTGCAGAATTGTAGTTAGGCAAAGATTGAACTCTCTTATAGTCTGGAATATATACGCTATCATTATCAGGTTTTGAGCCTTCGTCAGTATATGATACTGAAATTCCTTTTAATTTTGGCAAGTTTTCAAATGATGCGTCACTTGGTATTTCCCAAATATCTTCTGAATATCCTAATTCATTTTTCAAGAAATCAGCAGTTATTTGACTCTTCTTAATTGTTCTAACTCCATTTGTTTCATCATTTTTAGGTGCTGTGGTTTCTTCTAATTGACAGTTATTTACTGATTCTGCATTAGGTGTTCCTCTATAATAGATTGGTTTTGCTTGACCTCTTTCTGTTAAACATATATTGTTCTTCATCAAGCAACCATCTGCATTATCAATAAGTGCTGCATTTCCGCCTTCCCCATTTCCAAAATATGGAGTGAAGTCAACATTGAATATGTTATTAGATATTTCTGAATTTTTATCAGCTGTTCTTGCTAGACCACCATTATAGTGCCATCCACCTGTCATGTATCCGCTAATATAGCAATTCTTTATAGTAGAAGATTTTACAAATACTGCAATACTTGAATTTTGTTGTGAAGCATAGTGGAAGTTACCTTTCAAATCAGTTACACTACAATTTTCTATTGATGAACCTTCTAATGTAACTGCAAATACTCCGTTTGTTCCACCAGTCCAATTACATAAAGGTCTTTCAATATGTACATTTTTGATTGTGCTATTTTTTGCAACCTTTGTTAGAACTGCTGTATTATTAACAAATGTTGGAATTGGACCATCTATTATTAGATTTTCTATTTTTGCATTTGTCAAAGTATTAAAGATAGGTTTTTTAGCATTATAGATTCTATGACCATTACCATTTATTGTTCCATGGAAGTCAAAGTCTATAATTGATTGTGATGAGCTATCATTATTTGCAGCATATTCTGACAAGTCATAATCTTTTGTTAGAGTAAATGTTGCATCTGGTTGAGCTCTCATGCTATCAACTAATGACTTAAATGATTTCTCATATTGATATTCATTGCTTCCGTCTGTTAATAGGTTTAAACTTACTTCTAATGGTTTCAATTCTTCTTCTTTGTTAAATACTTTTGCATCAGTATATTCTAGTTGTAATTTCAATTGATTTCCAACTACTTCTTTATTCTTGATGTTACTGTAAAATTCTTTCATATCTTTCATAGTAACTTTTACAATGCAGTTATCTACAACATCTAAGTTGTCTTTTGAAATACTATCTACTCTTGTAACTGTGTCGCCATCTGTGTAAGTATATAATTCTATATCAAGAATATCTTTCATTTCAATGTACCTTGTGTCAACCGTAATAATCTCGTAGTGAATTCTGTCTTTTGTATAAGTATTTTTTCCATCATTTTTCTTTGTGTCTCTATCATAGTTTGAATATATAGCAACAAAGTATTTTCCTGCTGCTGTACGTGTAAAGTTAAGTTTGTTTTTGCCAACAATGATATTTGAATCACTTGGCTTAATTACTGTGTCATTTTCGTCAACTATTTCAATTTCTAATTTTTGATTTGCAAAATCTTTATCAGAAATTGTTATATCTAATTCGATTTTGTCATTATCAGTTCCAATTGTATGGTTGAAGCTTTCAACTTTAACTGCATCTTTCAAAACCTCATAAGATTCTTTTTGACCTGTAATTGTGATGTCATTACCACTATTTAAAGTAACTGCATTAAATGTTATATCATGTAAGCCAGATGTGTTTTCTGCATCAAGTGTAACTGTATATGTATCTTCTGTATTTTCTACATGTTCAGGTGTATATACTTTTCCATTTATTGTTACTGTTTCTGCATAAACTTCTGGATAAGTTGTTACAGCTTTATAAGTCAATTTAATCTTTTCGCCTTTTTCAAAGTATTGTGTTTCTTCGCCTTTTTCATTAAATTTCTTAATATCACTGAATTCAATGCCATAGTTTCCTGTTAGTATAAATGGTTTTTTGAATATTGTATGATTTTCATAAGAATTTTGATCTGTTTCTACCTTTAAAGTATCTGAGTCTAAGTCATATTTAGCCTTTATTTCAAAATTCAATATTTTATCTAATTCAAGGTTTTCAGCAACTATTGTGTTGTCTCCCATTTTTACATCATAACGTTTTCCATTTATTTCAGCATAAATATCTTTATCGTCATCAATTATAACATTATCTGGGTCTGTAACTTTAAACTTAAATGTAACTTTCTTGTTGTCAATGTCGTTTGTAGTTTTGAAATCTGTTATGCTTGGAACATCTTTTAATACATCAATTTGATCAGTTCTGATGAATTCTTCCTCTTCCCCATTTGTAAACAAGATTTTTGAAACTTTGATGTCTTCAACACCTTCATCATTTTTAGCTGTATAGTAAATTCTATAAGTATCTTTTCCAAAGTCTCTTTCATCTAATGTTTCAACTTCGTATAGTTTATCATTTATCAATAACTTAGAAATGCCAACTGCTTTATCTTGATTTGTGTGGTCTTCTTTATCTATTTTAACAACTCTTGTACTGCTTATTTCATAGATAATTCCAAAAGTTTCGCCTTTCTTAGGATATTGATTTTCTAATCTAGAATTTAGGATAGATGTTGTAACACTTGATTTATGTTCATCATCATATAATACTCTGCTCTCTGCATACCAATCTATAATTGTCCATACATCTGCTGTTACAGTTAATCTATATACTGATGTTGGAGGTTCTGGTATGTCAAATTCTATTAAACCGTCTTTATTTTCATCTTTCAAAACTTGAAGAACATTGCCTGTTGAATCTTTTAATGTGAATAATGGCTCTGTTTTCATTTTACTGTCAACATCAACTAAGCTATAAACAAATCTTACTTTTCTTTCCTTAGTATCTTCTACGAAGCTTATTATATTAAATACTGGTTCTAGCTCTAATACAGCCATTGGAATAGTTGCATCTTCACTATTTACTTCAAGTGCAGCACCATTTTCTAATATAAGCCTATCATAATGAAGTTCTGTTTCTCTTGTGCTCTTTGGATAATATTGAGTTGAATATCTATAATTGTTATTTCCAAGGTCTTCATATTCAACTGGATATTCTACACCATTAAGTACAACTTTTGCAACTTTATACTTAGTACCTGTTGAACAATCAAAAGCTATATCTGCACATACTTGCATAGAAGCTAAGTAGAAAGTTTTAATATCTTTGAATGTTAAATTATATTTAATATTTCCAGTTAATTCTACATTTCCATTAAAGATTTCTTCTGTAACAGATCCTTCTTTTGGTGCATCTGGTCTTAAATCATAGCTTGATGTGACTGCAATATTATATTGTTTTAGTTCCTTCATTCCTAATTTATCTAGGTCTACTTCATATTTAGATCCACCATTTTTAAGTTCATAAGTTCCAACTTGTTTGTCAGCTTGTTTAACAACTAGTTTTGAAGGTTGTTGTTTTAATAATGCTCCATCAGCATCATTTAAGTTAAATGTAGCTTTTCCATCTTGCTCTTTAACTATAAATTCTGTAAATGTTGGTTCATCTTTTAATACTTTTACTTTAACTTTTTCTGTGCTATAACCAACTTTTTCAATAAGATTATTACCTATTTGCACACTTGTAACTGTTTGTTCATATATACCAGAATTTGCTGGTGCATCAATTGTAACTGTGTATGTGTCTGGAACTACTTTTACCACATGAGTCTTTTCATCTAGTTCTGTTACTTTTTCTACATTGTAACCATTTTTATCGATGTAGATTTTCTTAACATCACTATCAATATTTGTACGTAATTTGAATTCTATTGTAGTTTTTGCACCTTTTTCTGAATATTCATCTCCTACAATTCTGTTTGATTCAACTGCAACTTGAGCTTCTGATACAATTCCTCTGTTTATCAAGCTAATTTCTTCTGTTGTTCCGTCACCTATATCACATGTTGCTCTTAATTCAATTGTATAAGTGTTTAACTTCAAGATTGGCATTTGTAAAGTGTTAACTGTGCCGTCATTAGCTTTATAGTTTTCTATTTGTATTGTTGAAGCAGTAGAGCCTGAGCTGTTTTTCATATATGCTGTTAAAGTTCTAATTGAACTATCTGGGTCATCAAGTTTATAGTCAATACATGCAAAACCGTCTTTTTCTGTAATGTCTTTTGAAACATCTTTTACAGTTGGTGTAATAAATTTATATGTATAAGTCAAAGGTCGTTTTACATCAAATTTTTTCTCTCCAATGTAAACAGCATCTATATGAATTGTATTTTTACCTTTTGCTTTTGGGCTTAATATTACACTATAAACTCCATGAGAGTCTTTTTGTATATTATTTATAACTTCGCCATCTATTACTATTGCAGTTACATCATCATAACACATTATAGCATTTTCAAATGTTATAACTACATTTCCACCGTCTGGAACTGGGTCTGATACTACAAGGTTTTTAGCTTTAAAGTTTGCTTCTTCTTTCTTAATGATAAGTACAGAATCTTCTTTAAAGAATTCATTTGGTTTTGAATTATTTTTACCATCTTCACTTAGTGCATAGTTGCTTTCAATTTTGATACTATATGTTACACCAGGAGTTAATTCTGTAAATGTGTGTGAATTTTCTCCCTTATGAATCTTAAATGATTTTTCTTCATTTGATTCTGTGTTTGTAAGTATAATCTTGCTATCTGTTAAAGCATTGTCTTCATCAATTATAGTGAAGTTTACAATTACACTATTTTCATTATTTGAAGTGCTATATTGTAACATTGTTGGTGCATCTTTTAGAACTGTTACTTTCAATTGATTTTCATTATTAAATGTAATTTTATCTTTTACAATATTTGTTCCACCAGATAACATTACACTTTCAATTTCAAATTGTTGTACGCCACAGTTTGAATTTGCAACTAAATCTACATAGTAGCTTCCAATTTCTCCTGGAACTGCTTTGATGTCATAAGGAATACCTGGTAATTCTGTATTTTTAACATCATCAATAAATATTTTTTCTGGTGCTAAGTCGGCATCATTTGTAGATTGGAATTTTAATTGTAAAGGTTCGCTCTTTTTAACATAAGTTGCTATTTCATCTGTGCCTGATTTAACTAGTCGCATATTGCTTATTTTTAAGCCATAATCTTCTCTTAATGTAAATGGTATGCTGTCAGATATTCTTGCAACATTTTGATTTTCCTTTTCTGGAATTACATTACTATCTAGGTCATATTCAATATCTATTGTTAGATTGTGTGATGTGCATACATCATCTAATTGAACTGCTAAATCGGTTGTTTCATTTGCTTTAAGTTCTTTATTTTCATTATGTACATTTGCTATACCACTTGTCATGGCTCCATCTGGGTCATTTACATATATTTTGAATAATACCATTTTTTGTGCTAGTAAATCTGTTGATGTGTATGTGTATGTTGGAACAGTTTTCTTGACATCAATTTGCGCATCATAGTTTAGTTCAACATACATGTCATCTCCATACCAAACTTTTGTAACATCAATGTCTTTTGGTCCTGCAACTTCTGGTGCTGTATATGTAATTTCGTATTTGCCATTTGAACCAGTAAGAACATAATCTTGTTCATCATATAAAGTTACTTTTGTTGGATCCATATCTACATTTGACAATATCTCATATTGTATTTTCATTTCTTCTTTCTTTTCTGGATATTTGTTATATGTAGAGTTTACAATTTTTACATCTGGTACAATTTCGGCAACTTTACTACTTACTTTAAGTTCTTCACTGTTATGTGCTTCTCCATCAACTGCATCATAAGTTCCTTTAACTACAACATAATATTTGCCAGGAACTGTAACATTAAATACAACGCTTCTTGTTGATATATCTAATGTTTGCTCATCTGTTTCAGATCCATCTTTTGCATTTCTTAAAGCTACATGGATATATTGTAAAGTTTTATCATCATCTTTAATGTCAAAGTTTGCTTTAATTGTAATATTATTTTCAGTTGTTACATCTAGTTTAGTTACTTC
This sequence comes from uncultured Clostridia bacterium, assembly GCA_947594935.1. Taxonomy (GTDB): domain Bacteria; phylum Bacillota; class Clostridia; order TANB77; family CAG-508; genus CAG-269. The sequence continues at coordinate 11,851 of CANQEM010000001.1, forward strand.
TGGTTTGTTTTTGAAGATTACTGCTGATAATTGTTCAACTTGTAATTCTGCATTATTTTCTAATCTAACACTTTCTAATTTAATTACAGTTCTTTCTTCTTTATCAATGTTATATTCAAAAGTATATGTGTCTGCGTTAACTTGGCCAACCCCATAGTCTGTGTCTGAATTTACAACTTTTACATATTTAACAGTATAATCAGATTTATTTGTTGATTTGAATTGTAATTTTGCAGTATGTGTATTTTTATCTACACTTAGAACTTGTAAGTCACTTACTTTAATTTCATAATCTGTTATCACTTCAACATCATGTTGTTCGCCAAAAATTTCTTCATTTCTGTTTGAAACATCACTTTCGTTTTCATCTAAGTCATATATAATTTTTAGTTCTATATCATATTTCTTAAATTCTTCTAAATCAAGAGTATATTTGCTTAAATCTTTTCTTATTGCTAATGTAGAAATTTTATTTGTTCCTTGTTGTGTCATTATAAGCATACCACTTACAAAGCTGTTATCTATGTCTGCCATATCATAAGTTACAACTGCTTTTCCAGAACTTGTATCAACTTCAAAGTTTTCTACACTTAACTTGTCTTTAAGAACTTCTACAACTCCAATAATATCTTCTTCAATAACTTCATTATTAGATAAAGTTACACTGTCAATTGTTATAACTTTTCTACCACATTCGCTATAACCTTCTAGTTCTTCTACTGTTGTGTATGTATCTCCATTTCTTTCAAGAGTATATTCAGTTTCATCTATTATAGCATGTGTAGGATAATATTCTATCTCTTCCCCACCGACTGAACCTACAAAAGCTTTTGCTTTAAATGTTAATTTGAAAGCATCAGATTTATTTAAATATCTTCCAGTAGTTTCTGTTCTAGGGTTATATGCTTGAATATCTTCTACTTGTAATACTGTTGGTGGTAATATAACAACTGTATCACTTAGTAATTCTTCATCTTTGAAGTTATTTTCATTACTTCCTAAAAGTTCATTTAATTCATTTGTATCTAAGTCAAAGTCTGCATAAACTTTTATTGGTAAAGAAACTTCTTCTGGTAGATTAACAAATGTTATTTCTTGATTTTCACCTGCTTTGACAAATACCTTAGATTGACCGTTTTTATCTTGATATTTGCCACCATCCAAAGTAACATAAGCGCCGTTTTCTGCTGGTATTACACCATCTTCGTCTGTTATTTTGAATTTAATTGTTGCAGTATTCTTTTCTTGTGTTATTTCATAATTTGCAATACTTGGTTTTGTTTTTAAAACATCAATTTGTTCAGTAACTTCTGTTACTCTAACATTTTCAATTCCATGTTTTACTTTATTTATTGTAATATTCTCTATTCCAGATTTTGATTGTGCTACATAAGTAATTTTATATAGTCCGTCTGATCCGTCTGTAACAGGTGTTGCAGGGTAATCTCCAATTTCTGAAACTGGAATTTGTGTATTTGATGATACTTTAAAAGTAATATCTATTGAACCACCTTTTTCTGGGTAGCGTGTAGAGAATTCTTTAAAGCTTACTTCTGAACTAATTTCTAATTGAAATTCTTCACTTAGTAAATTCTCTATTTTCTTCTCATTTCCGTTATCTGAAATATCATCTAAATCATAAGTTCCTTCTAATACAACTTGATAGGTTTTAGTTGGATCTATTTCTGGTCTATCTAAATTAAGTGTGTTTGTACCATTTTCTAGTTTTTGAGAATATACTACATTGCCGTCTAAATCTTTAACTATAATTTGTCCGTCTACTTTTGCATTATCTGAATTTTCAAAATTAAATGTTAAAGTTTTTTCGCTCTTTTTCAATTGAGAGTCTGTAACTTTTGGTTCTTGTTTTAGTACATAGATATTTGCTTTTACATTTTCAATTTTGATTTCTTGGCTATCAAATTTAACTTTTTCTAATTGATATTCAACGGTACCTGCTTTATCTGGTGCAACTGTTTCAATTACATATTTGCCGTCAACTACTTTTAAATCTGCTGTTTCATAGTCTTTTCCAGAAATTGTAATAATTGAAATTGGTTCATCAGTATTTGTTGTTATTTCACAAGTTATTGTAATTGGTGCGCCTTTTTCAGCTTGTTCTGGTGAAATGCTAATTGTAGATTTTTCTACTTTAATTGGTACTTCAAAAGATATTTCTTGTGAATTTATTTTAGCTTGATTGTAAATATTTCCATCTGCACAATCAAAGTCAGCTAAAAATTCAATAGTATATGTTCCTGCTTTTTTGAAGCTACCTAAATCTATATTTTTGTCAGAAGTTGTAATTGTTTTTTCAGCAACTACTTCATTGCCATTTTTAACAACAACTTTGGCATTTTTAGCAATTTTAGCATTGTCTTCAAAATTGAAGTTAACTGTTAAATTATCTCCATTTTTAGTAGTTGTAATATCTTTTACAACTGGTTTTTCTTTAAATATTTCATAAGTTTGTTTTTCTGTTAAAGTTATGTCTATGTCGTTTCTTATTATAACTGCTGTAATTTCTTTAACTTTGTGTTCGCCTTTATTATGAGGTATTTCAACTGTATATGTATTTGAGCCTTCTTGTTTTTCAACTTTATATTTTTCTCCATCTACAACTACATACTCTACATCTGCATTAGAAGAGTTTGAACTTGTAAATGTTATTATTGCTTTTTCATCTTGTATATCCACATTGTCAATTTTTAATTCCGCTGAATATGTAGATGTTATTTGGATATTTTTTGTCTCAAAAATTTCTGATAAATCATGTATATTATCATCAACTTTATCATCATCATCTAAGTCATATTTTCCAGATAAGCTTACAAAGTATAAGCCATTTGGTAATTTATTTAATTCAATTGTTGTTTTTCCAACATTTATTGTTTGTTTTAATACTGTTTCATTGTTTTCATTTTTTATAATAAGTGTTGCGTTTTCAAGTTTTGCGTTGTCTGGGTTTTTAAGTTCAAATTCCAAGGTTTGATTTTTAACAAATTCGTTAAATTTGTAGTTTTCAATTACAGGAGCATCTTTTAGGATATAATACTTAGCTTCTTGGGTATCGTCAAGTATTACTGTTTCACCTTCAAAAACTGCTACTGTTGGTTTATAGCTTTTTTCTCCAAAGCCATTAGCCTCTGCTGGGATAGAAACTGTATAAGTTTCATCTCCATTATTTACCGCTGGATAGAAAGTATTGTCAATATTTATACCAGTCAAAGTTTTATCATTGTTTGATGATACTGTGAAAGTAATAATTACTTCTTCACCTTTTCCAACATATTGTTTTTTAACTTCTGCCTTTGTAATACTAGCTTTTGTTGGAACTATTATTTCAGGTTCATCTTGACCTGGGTTTTCTTCTTCTCCTGTTGAAGGGTTGTTTTCAACTGGTGGGTTAATACCTTCTGGTTTTCCTGCATTTGAACTACCATTTCCATTTTGTGATGTTGTTTGTCCAGAAGTTTTATTTTTCTTTGTTGCTTGTTTTGTAACTTCTTGTGTTGTTGTGGCTATGTCTGTTACATCTACTTTACCATCATTATTTACATCAAGCTTTTCCGTTTCACTTTCATCAGATGGATTTTTAATTTCTAATATGTATTCCATTAGCTCTTTTGAATCTTGATAATCTACTGAGCCATTTTCATCTATATCAACATCTTTTGTTGATAAGCTCTTAATTGAAATTGTAAGTAATAATAAAATTAAGACAATTGCAACTGCTCTAATAATCATTTTTTCTTTTTGGTCTAATTTGAACATTGGTAAAACTTTTATAGCTGCAATTCCAATAGCTACACATAGAATAACTAATACAACTGCTAACCAAGGAAATTGTTGTTTAGAAGATAGTTCAATATTTTCATCAACTGAATTTGTAACAGCTGGTGAAGTTTCTTCTGCTTCGGCATTTGCATTGTTTATTTTTATTTCTTTTGATGCTGTTCCTAAGTTCTTGCTTTCTTCTCCATTTGAGCTACTTGCACTATTAACAGTAATAGTTGTATTACCATTTTTTGCATCTTCTTTTACTTTTAATTTGATGTTTACTATGCTGTTAGTTGGTTCACCTGTTTTGTTGATTAGAGCAAATTTGTTGTTTAAATTACTAAATGTAATGTCTGACCATTTATCTTGCTCCTCAAAGTCATCTGTTTCTAAACGTTCAAAGACATTTTCATCATAGTTTAATTTTGCTGTGTAAGCATAAGCCGATTCTTCTGTGTCAAAATTAACTTGAATACTTACTTCATCTCCTGCGTTTAGTTCTGATTTGCTGACATTTAATTCCATTTTGTCTGCTGCAAAGACTGTTGTTGCACCTAAAATTAGAATTAAAAATGTTGTTAAAATTCCTAAAACTTTTTTCATATTTCTATCCACCCTTTATAAAAAATTTATGCTCTATAATTTTATCATATCAACCTAAAAAAAGCAACAGTTTTTCTTTTTATTTCTATTGATATTCGCATTTTTATTTGATAAAATATATAAAAAAAGAAAGGACATTTATTATGATAAATTATAACGCCAATCCAGAATATTTAAACGCCTTTTTAGATTATAGTTCTACAATATTAAATAAATCTGCTAATAGTATAAAAGAATATAATTATGACTTAGGAATGTTTTTAAGATTTATTAAAATTCATTTTGGTTTAACAAAAGAAACTGATTTTACTAAAATTACAATTTCAGATATTTCTATTGATACAATAAAAAAGATACAATTAGATGATATTCACGCATTTATTGGGTACCTTGCCAGAGAGCAAAGAAGTAAACCAGCAACACGTGCTAGAAAAGTCTCAACAATCAGAATATTCTTTAAATATTTAAGCCAGAAAGCTGATAAAGAAAACGAAATTGAAAACAACCCTGCACAGAACTTGGAAACTCCAAAATTAGATAAACGCCAACCTAAATATCTTAATCTTGATGATAGTAAAAAACTATTACAAGCTGCTGATGATTCTGAGAATAGAAACCATGAAAGAGATTATGCAATTATTACTCTATTCCTAAATTGTGGTATGCGTCTTTCTGAGCTAGTTAATATAAATATAAAAGATATAGATTTTTCAGAAAACAAATTAACTGTTATAGGTAAAGGTAATAAAGAAAGAACGATTTATCTTAATAAAGCATGTATCAAAGCTCTAAAAGAATATTTACATGTAAGACCAACAAATGGAGTAAAAAATGACAAATTAAATTCAACAAAAGCACTATTTTTAAGTGAAAGAAAAGAAAGAATTAGTAGAAGAACAGTTCAATATATTGTTTATTCAAAATTATTAGCTGCTGGTTTAGACCCTTCAAAATATTCTGTTCATAAATTACGCCACACAGCCGCTACTCTAATGTATCAATATGGTCAAGTTGATATAAGAGCATTACAAGAACTATTAGGGCATGAAAGTATTTCAACAACTGAAATCTATACACATGTTGCAAATGACCAAGTCCGCAACGCAGTAGAGAGCAACCCCCTTGCTGATATTTAGCAAGTTATAGGGTTGCTCCCATCATTCCCGCATTATTTTGAAATGTTCCCATAAGCAATTTTGGCATAAAACGCTTATCAATAAACAAATTCATTTTTTCTAATCTTTCTTTTATTTTGTCGAGTAAAATATCCTCATAATATGAGAAACTTCCACCAAAACCTATTACCTCTGGCATAGTAATATCTATTATATTACTTAGTCCCAAGCAAAAATTTTCTACATAGTTATTTATAACTTCTTTCACTTTTTCATCATCACTATGTTCACGCAAATATGCTCGTATAACTTCTCCTGAGTGATTTGTTATTCCAAAGTTTTCTTCTATACTCTTTTTAAAAGCCTTCATAGAGCCATAAGTTTCATAACAGCCATGTTTGCCACATCTGCATAAATTCCCATCTTTTTTGATTACCATGTGACCAAATTCGTTTACTTCCATGTTTTTATTATTAAAACTAACCGCTCCTATGCCTGTTCCAATAACTAAGAACATTCCTTTTGAATAATCTTTTAAACAGCCATATTTCCTTTCGGCTTTTGCAGCACATAAGCTATCTACATTTACTTGAACAGGAATTGAAAATTCTGATAGAGCTTCAGCAAAATTTATACCATTTAATTCTGGCAAGTTCGGAGAAATAATTAAAGTGTTTTCACGAATATATCCAGCAAGTGAAATTCCAATCAATTCAACTTCATACTTATCAAGCATTGCTGAAATAGTTTCCTTTAAATATTTTTCAATATTTCTACGAATCTGTTTTTTGAATTCACTTTCATACACATATTCAACTTTTTCAATTATTTTATTTTTATCTATAACTGCAACAGCAATGTGGCTTCCACCAATATCAATTCCTATTCGCATTATATACTCCTCCGAAATTGTAATATTTAGCTAGTTTAACCATTCTGGATTAGCTAAGTACCAGTCAATTGTTTTTACAATTCCATCTTCAAATTTTGTTTTTGGCTCCCATCCTAATGTTGTTTTAATCTTTGTTGGGTCTATTGCATAGCGGTAATCATGACCTTTTCTATCTTCTACAAATTCGATTAAATCTTCTGATTTACCCAATCTTTGTAAAATTAGTTTAACAATTTCAATATTTCTTTTTTCATTATGACCACCAATGTTATATCTTTCACCAGATACACCATTATGGAATACTAAATCAATTGCTTCACAATGGTCTTCCACATATAGCCAATCACGAATATTTTTACCAGTTCCATAAACTGGAAGTTTTTGATTATTTAAAGCTAATTTAATCATGTGTGGGATAAGTTTTTCATTGTGTTGATATGGTCCATAGTTATTTGAGCAGTTTGTAACATTTATATTCATTTTATATGTTTCTCTATATGCAAAAGCAATCAAATCCGAACTTGCTTTTGAAGAAGAATATGGACTGCTTGGCTTAATTGGAGATGTTTCAGTAAAATATCCATCTTCTTTTAAAGAACCAAAAACTTCATCTGTTGAAATATGTACAAACTTATTTTGACTACCTTCTCCCCATGTTCTCTTTGCCGCTTCTAATAAAGTATGTGTTCCAATTACATTTGTATGTGTAAATACAAATGGATTTTTAATACTATTATCAACATGTGATTCTGCCGCAAAGTGAATTACTCCATTTATATCATATTTTTTGAATAAATCTAATACAAGGTCAAAATCACAAATATCTCCTTGAACAAAAGTAATTTTATCCATGACTTTTTTTAAATTATCTAAGTTTCCAGCATAAGTTAACTTGTCTAATACAATTACATTATAGTCTGGGTGTTTATTTACAAAATATTCTGCAAAATTTGCTCCTATAAAACCAGCAGCTCCTGTTACTAATACATTATTTTTCATATCTTAAATTCCTTTCTATTTTAGATTTTTAAATAAATCTGTATTTTTTAATTCTTTTAAAGTTGGCCATTTTGCATCTTTTTCAGATGTTAATAAATCTCCAATCTGCATTTCACCCAAAGGCCATTCAATAGCAACATCTTTATCATTCCAAGCAAGACCACCTTCTGCATTTCCATTATAAACATCATCACATTTATATGTAAATTCTGCTTCATCTGATAATACAAGGAAACCATGTGCAAACCCTCTTGGAATCATAAACATCTTTTTATTTTCCTCTGAAAGTATAACGCCTTCCCATTTTCCATAAGTTTCACTTCCTGGTCTTAAATCAACAGCAACATCAAAAACTTTACCACTAATAACACGAACTAACTTTGCTTGTGTATTTTCTTTTTGGAAATGTAAGCCACGTAAAACTCCTTTTTTAGATTTTGATTGATTATCTTGTACAAAATCATAATCTAGTCCAATTTCCTTAAAATCTTCTTTGCTGTATGTTTCCATAAAGTAGCCTCTATTATCTCCAAAAACTGTTGGTTCAATGATATATACACCTTTTATCTTTGTTTCAATCTTCTTAAATTTATTCATGGCTTCTTTCCTTTCTTTATACATTTTCTTCTACTAATCTTTTTAAATATTTACCATATTCTGTTTTCATAAATGGTTTTGAAATTTCTAATAGTTTTTCCTTATCTATCCATTTTTTACTATATGCAATTTCTTCTGGACAACAAACTTGTAACCCTTGCCTTTTTTCAATTGTTTGAACAAAACTTGCAGTCTCTAAAAGTGCATCATGTGTGCCTGTATCAAACCAAGTCATACCTCTTCCAAAAGTTTCTACATATAGTTGATTTCTGTTCATATATACTTCATTTACAGCTGTTATTTCAAGCTCACCTCTTGCAGATGGCTTGATTTGTTTTGAAATTTCTACAACATCATTTGGATAGAAGTATAACCCTGGAACTGCATAATTAGATTTTGGATTTTCTGGTTTTTCTTCTATTGAAATAGCTTTGCCGTCTTTATCAATTTCAACAACTCCATAAGCTTTTGGGTCTTTTACATTATATCCAAAAATAGTTGCTTCATTTTCTCTTTCATTTGCTCTTTTTAACATTTCTGATAAGTGTGAACCATAGAACATGTTGTCACCTAATATCATGGCAACATTATCTTGACCAATAAATTCTTCACCAATAATAAATGCTTCTGCTAGTCCATTAGGTTGTTCTTGAATTTTGTATTCAAATTTCATTCCCCACTTTGAACCATCGCCTAATAATTCTTTAAAAACAACTATATCGCGTGGTGTAGAAATAATTAACACTTCACGAATATCTGCTTCCATAAGAACAGATAATGGATAATAAATCATTGGTTTGTCATATACTGGCATAATTTGTTTTGATATTGCTAGTGTTAAAGGATATAGCCTAGTTCCACTTCCACCTGCTAATATTATTCCTTTTCTATTTTTCATAGTTGATCTCCTTTCTAGCTTTGTTTTAATTCAACTTCTAAATACCTTTTTAAACCATCTTCCCATGTTGGAACTTTTATTCCTTGTGCAAGTAATTTTTGTTTGCTTAATTGTGAGTTTTTAGGTCTTTTTGCTGGTCTAACAAATTGTTCTGATGTAACTGGTGTTATTCCATAATTAACTCCTGCTAGTTCAAAAATTTTCTGAGTAAAGCCATACCATGTTGTAAAACCTTCATTTGTTGAATGATATAGTCCATAAGGTATTTTCTTTTCTATTGCCTCCCCTATTATATTTGCTAAGTCTTCTGCATAAGTTGGGCTTCCATGTTGATCTGAAACAACTGAAACTTGTCCATTTTCTTTTCCAAGTTTTAACATTGTTCTAACAAAATTATTGCCATCTCCATATAGCCAAGCTGTTCTGAAAATGTAATATTTGTCTGTATTGTTTCTAACTTGTTCTTCTCCATGAAGTTTTGTTTTTCCATAAACAGTAACTGGTCCAACTTCATCATCTTCTACATAGGCTTTTGAAACATCTAAGTCTCCACTAAATACATAATCTGTACTGATGTGAATTAAAGTTGCATCTACTGATTTTGCAGCTTTTGCAAGGTTTCCTGGTCCATTGCCATTTATTTTATCTGCTAGGTCATATACTTCTTCTGCTTTGTCAACAGCGGTAAATGCAGCACAATTTATTACATAATCTGGCTTTTTTTCTCCCACAAACTGCATTACTGCGTCAAGATTTGTAATGTCTAAGTCTGCTACATCTGTTAAAATAAGCTCATTTCCTTCTTTTACTCTTTTTATTACTGATTTTGCAAGCATTCCGTTTGCACCTGTGATTAAAATTTTCATTTTCGTTCATTCCTTTCTTAACAGGGTTATTATAACATTAGTCGACAAAAAAAACAAGCAATTCGCTTATTTTTTTTCTTTTATTATGTATTTTGGTCTATGTTTAACTTCTAAATATGTTTTTGACAAGTATTGTCCTATAATTCCCAAAGAGAATAATTGCACTCCACTTACAAAAACTATAATACATGCAAGTGATGGCCAACCACTTGTAGGGTCGCCAAATATCAATGTTTTAACAATTATAAATAAAATCATTAAAAATGAAACTAAACAAAATAGTAAGCCAAGAAATGAAGAGAATATTAGAGGTGCCGTTGAAAATGCTGTTATCCCTTCAATTGCATATTTAAACAATTTCCAGAAAGACCATTTTGTTTTTCCTGCCACTCTTTCTACATTTTCATATTCTATCCATTTGGTTTTAAAGCCAACAAAACTAAATAAACCTTTTGAGAAGCGGTTATATTCTCTCATTGACTTTATATTTTCAACCATTTGCTTTGTCATTAAGCGGAAATCTCTTGCACCGTCTACCATTTCTACATCTGAAATGTGGTTTATTAGCTTATAAAAGCATTTTGCAAAAAAACTACGTATTGGTGGCTCTCCTTTTCTGTTTATACGCCTTGTTGCAATGCAGTCATAGCCTTCTTGTTTTATCATGTCAAACATTTTTTTAAGTAATGAAGGTGGATCTTGTAAATCTGCATCCATTAGAGTGATATAATCACCTGTTGCTTCATCTAAACCTGCTAACATTGCTGATTCTTTTCCAAAGTTGCGTGAAAATGAAATATATCTAACATTTTCATGAGCATTTGCAAGTTCTTTTATTTTTTGCAAAGTATTATCTTTTGAGCCATCATCAACAAATATATATTCAAATTCTTCATATTGGAAATCTTGATTTTTTACACGTTCCGCTTCTTCAAAAAAAAGTTTAATAGATTCTTGTTCATTATAGCAAGGTACAATTATTGAAATCTTTTCCATTTTACGCTCCTCCTAAAAGTTCTTTTTAGCAATTATATATTCAGGTCTTTTTTTCGATTCATCATAAATTCTTCCAATATATTCAGCCATTATCCATATAGATAATAATTGAACTCCCGCAAAAAAAGTAATTGCAACCATTATTGAAGTCCAACCAGCTGATAAATCATTTAACTTCCAAATATATGAAATCATTGCATAAATTAGTAAAGCAAAAGAAACAAGAACAGAAAGCAAACCTAATGTTCCAAAAAGCCTTAAAGGTTTTGTTGAAAAACCTACAATTCCGTCTGTTGCAAGTTTTAGCATTTTATTTAAAGGATATTTAGTCTTACCAGCTGCTCTTTCTTGCCTTTCATATTCAAAAGGTGTTTGCTTATATCCTATCCAGCTAAATAAACCTCTTAAAAATTTATTATGTTCTGGCATTTGATTTATTGTGTCAACAACTTTTCTATCTACAAGCCTAAAATCTCCTGTATCTCGTGGAATTTCTACATCTGATAGAGCATTTAAAGTTTTATAAAACATTTTTGCTGTAAATAGTTTAAAAGCAGATTCCCCTTTGCGTACTTTTCTTTTTCCATAAATAACTTCATTGCCTTCTTCCCATAGTTGTAGCATTTGTGGTATTAGCTCAGGTGGGTCTTGTAAATCTGCATCTATTATAATTACTGCATCGCCAGTTACATATTTTAAACCACAGGTTACAGCTGCTTGATGTCCAAAATTACGTGAAAATGAAACTAGTTTTATACATGGATTATTTTCTGATAGAGTTTCTAAAATTTCTAATGTCCTATCACGAGAGCCGTCATCAATAAGCATAATTTCATATTCATATTTTTCCAAGCTTACGCAAACAGCTTCTAGTCTGTTAACACATTGTTCAATAACTTCTTCTTCATTATAACATGGCACAATGATTGAAACCTTTTTCATTTTAAAATCTCCTTATTTTGCTGGTATCTTTATATTCATAAGAATAATTCCAAATATTATTATTGCTGCCCCAATAATTCCTTGTGTGCTAAATTCTTCTTTAAATACAACTTTTGATGCAACTAATGTAAGAACTTGGACAATTCCAGTTGTTAATGGCATGATATAACTTAGGTCAAACATTACAACTATTCTTGTGAATAATAGGAAACTGCATATATAACATACAAAACCTGCAAGGCTTATTAAACTAATTCCAAAAGTTGCAGTTCCTTCTTTTATAGCTAAACTGCCTGGGTTTCCTCCAAGTTTCATCAATATAAGTCCAGATACTGTTAAAATTAAATAAATTATTACTAATACGAATTTCATGATATTTTTACTCCTTTTTTCCATTTTCTTTCTCCTTATCTATTTCTAGTGCCTTAACTCTTTCTTTTAAAAGTGACACTTCTTGTGTTAAAGCAATATTTTTTTCATTTTCCTGTGAAAGCCTTGTTGTTAAACAAAATATAAGATAAAAAGCAATAAATATTGTAACACAAAATAACATATTTGCTGGCGTTTCGAAGCCTAGCCAATAAGCAAAATTTTCAACAAAATTAGGAATTAAAGTTGCTACTAACAACAATATACCACTTAATATCCAGAATATTGAAAATGTTATTTGTAACTTCTTTTTCTGAATTGCACGAATAATACCTAACATATAAATAAGTGTAATAACAAGCAACCATATTTCAAGATTTAAAGACATTGACTTCTACCCCTCCTTTTTTAGTTTAACACTATCTATTAAAATTGCAAGTGTTACTTTTACCATGTAACCAACACTTGTAAAGACTGTTACAAATGATTTACCAGCAGTTCTCTCGTGCATTGAAACTGGCACTTCTGTAACTTTATAGTGTTTTAAAAGTATTTCTAAATTTGACTCTGGCTCAGGATATTCAGAAGGATAATTATTTGCAAATAATTTGATAATTGATTTATCCACTGCACGAAAGCCAGATGTAGGGTCTGTGATTTTTTGCTTTGTAAAATGTTTTATTAAAAATGAAATGATATTTTTTCCAAGTCTTCTCATCAAAGTAGATTGAAATTCACTTGAAGTTTTGTCCAAGAACCTAGTACCAATACACATATTTGCTTCGCCTTTTTCAATAGGCTCACAAATTTTTGAAACACAACTTATTTCATGTTGCCCATCTCCATCAAATTGAACAGCAATGTCATATTCATTTTGATATGCGTATTTGTAGCCTGTTTGAACTGCTCCGCCAATTCCTAAATTATGTATTAAATGTATGTGTGGAATATTATTTTCTTTTAAAATTGCTAATGTACTATCTTTTGAACCGTCATCAATAACTATATAATCTAAGTCTGGTCTTTTTTCTTTAATGTTTGTCACAACTTTTAATATATTCTTTTCTTCGTTATATGCTGGAATTATAAGTAAAGTTCTCATACCGCCATTTTCTCCTTTTATAATATCTTGTTATAGTTTATTTTTGGTAAATCTGTATCTAAGCGATAGTTTTTATTATAATAGGGATCACCTTTTCCAATAACTTTTGACCATCTTTTTACAAATAATTCATATTCGTTGCTAAAACGTTTTTGCTTTTCTTCTGTTTCATCTGCACCTCTTGATTTAGATTCATAATGATATGCTTCAACAAATGGGTTGTAAACAATTAAATATTTTGCAGTTCTAACTTTCAAGCAAAAGTCTACATCATTAAATGCAACTGCTAATTTTTCATCAAATCCAAGTAAATCAAGATATAATTGTTTTCTTATCATAAAACATGCAGCTGTTACAGCACTTAAATTTTGCACTATTTGAATATAGTCTCTGTTATGATATTGGCTTTCTGTCATCTCACGGAAGCGGTGCCCTGCTAAGCCTCTTGTTCCAATAGTTACTCCGGCATGTTGTATGCTTCTATCATCAAAATATAGTTTAACTCCACATATTCCAACATCTGGTCTTTGGGCATACATAAGCATTTCTTCTAACCAATTATTAGTTAATATTTCAATATCATTATTTAATAAAACTATATACTCTCCACTTGCGTTTTCAACTCCAAAATTTACGATACTTGAAAAATTGAAATATGTTATTGGGTTGTTTACTACTTTAATATTTGAATTTTCCTTTTGTATTTTCTCATAATATTGCTTTGTTTGTTTTTCTTCACTATTATTTTCTACAACTACAACTTCATAATTTTTATATGTTGATTTTAAAATAGAGTTTATACATTTTTCTAAGTCATTTATATGGTCTTTATTAGGAATTATAATAGAAATTTTTGGAGTTTTTTCTAATGTATATATTACATGATATTGACCAACAAATTTGCCATCTTGAATTTCTTCAAATTTAAAACCAACTCTATTTAAATGATTTTTAATTATTGATTTTTCATCTGATACATCAATTGGCATATTTTCTTCTAGTTCATGGTATAAAACTTTTTGAATATGCTCTATTTTTCTCGTTTTTTCACTTATGCGAAATGCCAAGTCATAAACAATTTGATTTCCTAGATTTTCTAATAGATTACTATGAATTTTTAAGAAGTTTGTTTTTACTGCTAGCATATTTCCAATATAGTTTTGTGAAACTAATGTATCTCTTGCAAAGCCTGGCTTAAAATGTGGCTTCTTTCTTGTTCCTTCTGTTAGAATATCATTATCAGAATAAATCATAATTGAATCTCTATATTCAATTGATTTTACAATTTCATATACTGCAAAAGGCAATAACTCAATATTTCCAAGTGCGAATAAAATATAGTCACTTTCTGAATTCTGAACAACTGATTTATATTCTTCTTTGTTTTGTATTTCTGTTATTTTAAATTTTGAATAGGTTTGTTCTTTTATGCTGTTTTTCAATGGTTCAGATGGGTTATTTAAGATTACTTCAAATTTTAAGTCTTGGCAAGAAACATATTTTTTTTGTTTTTCTAACATATCTTTATTTGGCTCATTGTTAGCTATCCATGTTGCATATTCATCTAATATGACTTTGCCAAAACGTAATTTGTTTATACATGTTGTATAAAGACCTTTAAAGCCATTGTGCTTGATATAGCGCAAAATAGCTTTAAAGTTTGTTAGGTTAATTGCTTTTATTAGTTTCTTTATTTTTCTAAGCATGTTTCTCTACTCCTATCTTGATTTTAATATTTTGCATACTTTCCTTTTACATTTTCTTAGAAAACAATAAACTTTTCCATGTTCTTCTACATCGTTTACTGGTGGAATATTTTTAGCTTCTTGAAAGTTGACTTTTTTTGATTCCTCTGATGCTTGGAAAGCTGGTTTATTATATAGCCTTTCAATTTTAGGCATGTCGTTGTAATCTGTTTCTAACATATCATTTACAACATCTACAATTTGTCCAAAGCCTTTTTCAAGAGGATAGTTTTTCATATATTCTATTCCGAATTTTGACATACTTTCTGCTGTTTCTGGGTTGTCTAAGATTGATACTACTGCACTTGCTATTGCTTCTGGGGTTGTATCAGCAAGTAGTACGCCACCTTCTGGCATGTCATAAAGATTATTTTCTTTATATAGTTCTACAACTGGTAGACCTGTTGCCATCATTTCAAAAGGAATTCTTGATGGGTTTGATGCACTTATGCAAAGACCTACTTTACATTTGTTATATAGTTCATTGCATTGATGTACAGGGATAATATGCAAATTTTCATGTTCAAAGTCTATTACTCGACCTTCAATATTTGATCCATATAAATAGATTTTTACATCTGGTCTCATTGCTTTTACAATTTTTAAGGCTTCTAAGCCTATATAGTCACACCTGCGTGGCTTTTCTGGTTGATATACATAGCACACTGCATTTTCTTTTTTTACATTTTCTAATGGTTTGTATATATTTAAGTCTGCACCAAAGTCAAAATATTCTGCTGGTGTGTTAAATTCACTTGCCATTTTGTGTGCTAGCCATTTACCAATTGTTACTGGTAAAAAGCCATATTTATATGAATTTTCAGTCATTAAATATTGATCTCCCATTGGGAAAAACCATGGCTCATAATCTTGTATAAAATATGCTTTTTTCTTTGCTGGTAAGCTTCTTGCAAATGCTATTGTTTGCCAACCTGTTGCAAACATCAAGTCATATTCTTTTTTTAGGTCAAAACCAACATACACACCTGCATCACAAGGTTCATACCATTGGTTAATTTTTTGCTTTACGGTTACTGGTGTTGATACACCATCTTCTTCTACATATATATCACATTCATATCCTGCATTCATTAAGGCATTTACATTTTGGATGATTGTTCTATGACCACCTGAACCTTTACCAGGGTGTGGCATAACCCAAGCAATCTTTTTCCTTGGAAGAAGCGGATACATTAAATCACGCCTCATTTGTTGTTTAGTTTTTATTTCTCTTGGCAATTCATAAAGTGCAGAAATTTCATCCTGTAAACGGCAAATTTCATCAAATTCTGTTTGTGCTTGTACATCTGTACATACTGAACTTCCATGCTTTCTATAATAATTTAAAGGTTTTGAATTCCAACTGATTTTTCCGTTTCTTAGAATATTATAGTAAATATACCAATCTCCTGCAACTTTGAATTCTCCTGCTTTTTCGAAAATGTCTGTATAATCTTTTTTACGCCATAGAACACTTGAAACATTTAAAATTGTGTTTGTTACACTTAAATGATATATGTTTTCTTCTCTACCTGTCCAGATATATGATTTTTCCCACTCACCAGTACGGCACATATCATATAAATCATCAGATTTTTCTCTGATTAACATGTTTTCTCCATCAATTCTTGCTGATTCACAATAAGATAAAACAACTTCTGGGTCATCAAATGGTTTTATAAGTTCTTCTACAAAGTTATTTTCTGCCGTGTCATCTGCTTCTGCTATCCAGATAAAATCACCACTTGCTAAATCAAAGCCTTTTTTCCATTGTTTGAAAACTCCACCACTATTTTTTTCATTTTTTACAAATTGAACTTTTATACTTTTATCTATTGTTTTAATTTTTTCTTCAATAACTTCTATACTGTTATCTGTTGAACAATCGTCAAGTATTATTAACTCATATATAGGGTAAGTTTGCATTAAAATAGAGTCAATTCTTTCTATTATAAAATTAGCATAGTTGTAATTAGGAATGATAACACTTAGCTTTTTTGGGTTTTCAATTTCTAGTTTTTTCATCTGGTTTTTATAGATGTTGATTTTTTTACTCATATTATTCTCCTTTTTTTGCAATATTTCTAATCTTTCTTTTTAATTTATAGTAGAAAGTTTCATTTAAACTACTCTGTAATGATAAGCATTGCTTTTCTAATTGTTGTTTTTCTGTATTTAATTTTTCATTTTCAGCTCTTAAATTTTTTATTTCTTCTTGGAAATTGTTAATAGCTAGCTGTTTTGCATTGTCACGTATAGATATATTTTCTAATTCTTGTTTTGTGCTGTCAATGTCAAAATAGGTATTTTTATTATATAAATCCCAAACATCTGCATCTTTTATTTTGGCTTGTAAAACAATGTCTAATTTTTCAAAAATTGGTCTGTATTTTTGTAAATCATATTTATCAAATAATGTTTCTATATTGCAATATCTACGTAAAGAAATTGTATATAGTATTGAACGATATAAGATAAATTCAATTGGCAAATTTTCTTCACACCATTCTTGGTCAAAGAAATGGAAACCTCCTTCAAAGTAGAAACAATTTTTGAAAGTCATATCCCATAAGGCTTTTGGTGCAAAGTGTAGTTCTTTCAGAATCTCTTTATCTTCAATTTCAATATCATATTTGTCAAAAACAGTTTCGTTTATATCTTCTATTTTTACTGTATTTTTCTTTAAAATTTCTATATAATCTTGAATTATTTTTTCAAATTCTTCATTTTTATTTTCAGATAGTGCTTCTGATAACACTTCATTTAACAAATATTTTTGTTCAATATACTTGCTTTTTATTACTCCATTTTCAATATAGTCTACTGTGTTTAGTCCATTTTCTTCTAATATTTTTAGGTTTTCTTTTATTTGCTCATAATGATTATTTGCTTGTTCGTCTACAACTTGTTTTTCTACATATTCATCTGCAATCTTAGTAATTAAGCGATATTCTGGCTTTCTGATATTATTAAATGAAATATATCTATATTTAGTTTCAATTGGTTTTGGAGATATTTCAACCAAAAATGAATTTGTAAAAAATGGAAACATCTCTGGGTTTGTTTTTAAAATTTCACGAAATACATCAATTTCATTAAATATTGTTTCTGATTTTTCTACTGGGTATGGCATGTATTTATCTATGCTGTTGTATTTTGGCATTGTTTTGTCAGAAAAGATTACATTTGGTAGTTTATAGTCTGGAAGCGGATAATAAAAGTTAGTGCTATATCCAATTGCATGTATCATTTTCTCTAAACTTGCCTTTGTGTATGTTTCAATTTTTGTTGGTTCATTACTATATCCAATTAAACTTTCAAATTTTTTGTTTAATATATTTTCTGGATGTCCAGAAAAATACCTTAACCCAAACTTGTTATCAATTGCTAATAAAAATCTTCCCTTATCACTTAGATATGGTTTTAAAGTTTCTAATGCTTGTTTTGCTGATATTTCTGGAAGAATATCAATCAATAAAATCACATCAAATTTTTGGTCTTGTAATTGGCTAGTTTCTAAACTACCTGTGATTGTTTTAACAAGCTCACAGCTTTTACTTATGAATTCTTCTATTTCTTCTAAATTTTTCCCAACTAATAAAGCTTTCATATCTTTTTCGAAGGGATACCAATTTATTATATTTTTAGAATTTGAACCCATTTCTTCCCCCTATACTTTCTTTATTTCTATATCACTGTCTAAGCGCATTAAGCCAACTGTATCTTTTGTTGAAAGCACTTCAATCAATAGAGCATCATATTTTCTATTTAAAACTTCTAATTCCCCACGATGATTAAAATGCGTACAACTAAATGATAATGTATATTTACCAGGTGCAACATTTATTTTTTGTTTAAAGCTAACTTCTACTGTTTCTCCCTTTTTAAAATCACCTGTTGCGATTTTTTCAATAAGTGTATTTGTTCCAGCCATTTCTAAGCCTTTGAAATCTTTTAAAGTCATAGTGAATATTGGGTCTTTTACATCTTCATGAAAAACAACTTTTGATTTTAAAATAGTTGTTTTGTCATTTTCTAAAACAGTGATATAATTGTTATTTTCGTCGAACATACCATAATCAATAACTTCTGCTGCATTATTTCCATAAGTTATTAAATCTGGGTTTTCAGTGAAATGGCTTTTCCAAGTGTTGTCATCGCTATTAGTTTTTGAAGGTTTTTGTTGTTTAATATTTTCTTCTTTTATTGGCTTATCAGATATGCCAACAATCATCTTTTTATAGCGTTCTACACCTTCTTTTACATCTCCGTCAAATATTTTATTTCCGCTATCTATAATAATTGTTCTTGTGCAGTTTCTTAAAATATCTGTAATACTATGTGTTACAAATAAAATTGTTTTTCCTTTCTTTTTAAATTGTTCAAATTTCTTGAAACATTTTAATTGGAAAGCCATATCTCCTACTGATAAAACTTCATCAACAATTAAAATATCTGGGTCTACATTTATCGCACATGCAAAAGCTAATCTTGCAAACATACCAGAAGAATATGTTTTTACTGGTTGATATAAATGTTCCCCAATGTCTGCAAAGTCAATAATTTCTTGCTTTCTATCTTCTATTTCTTCATTTGATAACCCCATAACTTGTCCATGTTGATAGATATTGTCTATTCCAGTTAGTTCTGGGTTAAATGCTGTTCCTAGCTCTAATAGTGAACTGATTTTTCCGTCTATTTCAATTGTTCCAGCAGTTGGTGTTACAACACCTGTTATCATTTTTAATAATGTTGATTTACCTGCACCGTTCTTTCCTAGTACACCTAAAACTTCTCCTTTATATACATCTAAGTTAAAGTTGTTCATGGCAGTAAAAACTCCATGCCTTTCAAACATAGGAAAAATAGTTTCCAATAACCTATCTTTTTTTCTTGCAAACATTTTATAGTTTTTCATTAAATTTCTTATTTTAATAACTGGTTCTTTCTCTGCTGTATTATCCAAGTTTTTCACCCTTTCTTCTAAATGAAATAATTATTCTGCGTAATTTAAATAGTGGTCTACCTATCAATGGTAAATTCATGATGATAAAGTTTAATATATAGTAATATGGCGTTTCTGTTTTATATAATTCATGGAAAGTTCCCCAATTTCTGAAATTGAAGTTTTTCTTAGAATCAACCATTTTAAAATATTCAAACGCTTCTTTATTTAATTTTTGCATTTCTTCTGGAAATGCTTGTTGATTTTCTACATAAGTTCCAAAAACTCCTAATTTCACATCAACAAAAAGTCTTTTTACTTGTTCTAGTTTTGTGAAACCATTTGATAATTTATCAGTTCCAATTTGATTATTTCCATGTTGTCTATATAAAATATATTTTTCAGTCATATATGCTGTTTTGCCATAAAGTGAACTCATTAGACCTATCCAATAATCATGTGGTACATATTTTGACTTTGTAGGTAATGGCAATATTTTATCTAATAAATTGCTTTTTGCAATAATTGTACATCCTGTAATGCAGTTATATAAATAGCATAATTTATTTGTATTTATGTATTTTTCTATCTTTTTATTTAACTGCATAAAATCGCCAAATGACGGATATATTGTTTTTAAATCTTGATTTACAACAGTTAAATCTCCAAAAACAAAATCAGCATCATTTTTCTGTAAAAATTCTAATGATTTTTCAACTTTGTTAGGTAACCAAACATCATCTTGGTCTGATAACATATAGTACTCATTTTTAATTTGTTTTAGTAAAAACTCAAAATTGCGAATATATCCTAGATTTTTTTCTTGAAAAAATACTGTAATTCTAGAATCTTTTTTTTGATATTCTTCTAAGATTTCACGAGTTTTATCTGTTGAGCAGTCGTCTGAAATAAGTAATCTAAAATTTGTATATGTTTGTTTTAAAATGCTTTCTATTTGTTCTTGTATATATTTTTCACCATTATAAGATGCCAATAAAATGTCAATGGTTTTATCCATTTAAGCGATTCCTCCTATTATAATACATCTGCAAAATCTTTTTTGCTTTTCTTGAAAATATAATTTCCCCATAGATAAACTAAAATCGTTACTACCCAAAATATAATTGTGTAAATGAAATTGCTTTGTGTTACAATATTGCCCATATCACTCTGCATAAAAGCATCTCTTAGCCCCGTAACTAGATAAGTAAAAGGTGTGCATTTAACAATTCTTGTGATTGTTTGATGCCCAGCAATTTGTGATAAGTTCCATACAACTGGTGTAAACCAGAAAAATAACTGCATAATAATTCCCAATAGATTTGAGAAGTCTGGTACTAATGTAGATACTGCTGATGTAAATCTTGTAAAGGAAATTAAGAATGCGTATGCTGCTATAATTATATATATTACTTGAAAAATATTAGGTACAAATTTAAACGCAATACATGTAATTGTTGCAATTAAAAATAAGAAAAGAGCCACAAAACCATTTGCAATAATCGAAATTACTGGTATTACATCAACTGGAAATACTACTTTTTTAACTAAGTAACTATATCCTCTAATTGAATTACTTGCTCCAATAATTCCGTCATTTAAACACATCCACATTGCCATTCCAGGCATAAACCATACTACATAAGGTGCTCCTTGTGGTCCAGGAGTTACAAATATATATTGGAAAACAATTACATACATAATCATAAAAACAAATGGCTGTAAAAAGCCCCATATTGTTCCTAAGCTTGTGTTTGCAAAACGGTTTTTGAAATCATTTTTACCTAATTGCATGATAAGTTTTCTGTTTTTCACGATTTCCTTTAAAAAGTTCATTTTTTCCTCCTAAATTAAAAACATATATATCCCAAAATTGGTAAGTGGAATATTACAAATTCTTTTATCATTTTTTTTGCTAAGTTTTTCCCTGCTAAGAAATGGAAATATGATATAAATTTAAAGTTAATGTATTTTGATTTTTCAAGTTGTTCATAATATGCAATAAGTTTTTGTAAAGATTTTTTTGTTTGTTCATCATCAGCATATTGTAAGCACATTTTTGCACCATTTAAATATGCTGTTTCAACTACTTTTTCTTTTCTGTATTGCAAATAACTTTTATATGATTTTCCATGTTCCTCTTTCCAGTTAGCTAGGTTCTGTGCTAAGTTTCTTCCACCAAAAACATTGCTTGTATGTTGCCTATATGAAAATAAAGGTTCATCAATATAGTAAGTTCCCTTATTTTCATTTGCTAAAAAGCTAACTAGCCAGTCTTGTGCCATAACAGTTTCTGTAAAAGGCAACATTTTTTCTTTTATAGATTTTGTAAATAGCTGTGAACAGCCTAGTCCTAAATATCTTGATATTCCTAATATTTGTTTATTGCCTTTTACAAGTGGCATATTTTTATATTTAAAATAATTTTTTTGCAATAAATTTTCATTTTCATCAATCATGGTACTATTGCAATATACCATGTCAACTTCTTGTTGTTTTAAAGTTTTAAGTTCTTTTTCTACTTTGTCTTTATACCAAATATCATCATGGTCGCTAAAACAGATGTATTCAGCTTTTGACTGTTTTAACAAAAATTCAAAATTTCTAATATATCCTAAATTTTCTTCTTGGAAATATACTTCTACCCTATTATCATTTTTTGCTATTTCTTCCAAGATATTCTTAATTTCTTGATTTTTTGAATTATCGTCACTAATAATTAAATGAATATTAGAGTATGTTTGTTTTAAAATACTATCAATTTGCTTTTTTAAAAATTGTAAATTAGTTTGATATGTTGCTAATAAAACATCTACTGTTTCATCCATTATTAAACAGTTTCCTTTCTAATTTTGATATTGATTATCAATTTCTTTAAGAATAACATCATGTGCACTACCTTCTGAAATACTAATGTCAGATACAAGTGTTAATCTTGCTTTTTCATGAAGTTCTGGAATAGTAACACTACCACAGTTACACATTGTAGATTTTATTTTTGCACATGTTACAGCTAAATTATCTTTTAATTTTCCAGCATAAGGAATATATGAGTCTACACCTTCTTCAAAAGAAAGTTTTTTATCTCCACCCATATCATATCTTTGCCAGTTTCTTGCTCTATTAGAACCTTCGCCCCAATATTCTTTAACATAGCCATTGCCTTTTCTTATAATTCTTGTAGGGCTTTCATCACAACGTGCAAAATACCTACCCATCATAACAAAATCTGCTCCTAAGGCTAGTGCTATTGTTATATGATAATCATGAACAATGCCACCATCAAGGCATAGAGGAATATATACACCTGTTTCTTTTAAATATTCATCACGAGCTTCTGCAACATCTATTAAAGCTGATGCGTTTCCGCGACCAATTCCCTTTGTTTCACGAGTGATACAAATTGAACCTCCGCCAACTCCTATTTTTATAAAGTCTGCTCCTGCTTCTGCTAAGTAGCGGAAACCTTCTCTATCTACAACATTTCCTGCACCGATTTTTACACTATCTCCATAATTTTTACGAACAAAATCAATTGTATTTTTTTGCCATACTGAATAACCATCAGACGAGTCCATAACAAGAATATCTACACCTGCTTCAATAAGTGCTGGTATTCTTTCTTCGTAGTCTCTTGTGTTGATTCCGGCTCCAACAATGTAGCGTTTTTTATCATCTAATAGAGAGTTTGGATTGTTTTTCCTTTCTTCATAGTCTTTTCTGAATACTAAATATTTTAATCTTCCTTCATCTGTTAAGATTGGTAAACATGCTTTTTTATGTTCCCAGATTAAGTCGTTTGCTTCTGACAAACTAACACCTTCATGTGCCCAAAATACTCTTTCTTTTGGTGTCATGAAATTATCAATAGGTGCTTCCATATCATCTCTTGAAATTCTATAATCTTTATCTGTTACTAGTCCTAAGAAAATTCCATTTGCTGTTCCGTCATCTGTAATTATTACAGTTGAATGCCCTGTTTGTTCAATAAGTTTAAGTACATCTTTTAAAGGTGTTCCTGATTTTACATTTGAATCACTAACAACAAAACCTGCTTTGTGTTTTTTTACATGTCTTATCATTCTTGCTTGTTCTTCAATAGGTTGTGAACCATAAATAAATGCAACACCACCTTCTCTTGCTAGTGCAATTCCCATTTCTTCGCCAGAAACTGATTGCATAACAGAAGAAACCATTGGTATATTTGCATAATATTTTGCTTCTTCTCCTTGTTTGTATTTTACAAGTGGTGTTCTTAAAGAAACTTGATTAGGTATGCACCTTTCATCTGTTAAATTTGGTAATAATAAATATTCATTTAATGTTCTTGATATATCTTCTAAAATTTTTGCCATTTTTTAATTTCCCCCTTCTTTAATTTCCAGACACTAAGCGTAGTGTCTCTTTGGCTATCATCAATTCTTCGTTTGTTGGAATAATATAAACTTTGACTTTTGAATTTTTATTTGAAATAACTTTTTCTTCCCCTCTAACATTGTTTTCATCTAAGTCAAGTTCAATTCCCATAAATGCAAGTTTTTCACAAATACCTTTACGTATATTTATTTGATTTTCACCTATTCCACCTGTAAATACTAAGTAATCTATACCGTTTAATGCAACAGCATATTTTGCTATATAACCTGCAATTGCATAATTAAATTCATCTATTGCTGTTTTTGCCATTTCATTATCTGTGTTTGAGGCATTTTCAATTTCTCTAAAATCTGGAACCATACCAGAAATTGCTGATAAGCCAGATTCTTTGTTTAAAATGCTCTCAATTTCTTCTGGTTTTAGGCATTCCTTTTTCATTAAATATGTAATAACTGATGGGTCTAAATCCCCACATCTTGTAACCATTGGAATTCCGCCTAGTGGCGTTAAACCCATACTTGTATCAACTGATTTTCCATCTTTAATCGCACAAATGCTTGCACCTTGACCTAAATGGCAAACTACCATTTTAACGCCTTCACTTTTCTTGTTTTCTAATTCTAATAGTCTTTGTGATACATACATATATGATGTACCATGGAAGCCATATTTTCTTACACTGTATTTTTTGTAGTATTCATAAGGAATTGGATAAATATATTTTTCTTTTTGTATGCTTTGATGAAAAGCTGTATCAAAAACTCCAACCATTGGTTTTCCTGGCATTACCTTTTGACAAGCCTCAATTCCTAAAATACATGCCGGGTTGTGTAATGGTGCTAAATCAGTATATTCTTTTAGAACTTCTATTACACTATCATCTATTTTTACAGATTCTGCTATTTTTTCTCCTCCATGTACTAAGCGATGTCCAATTGCTGAAATTTCATCCAAGTTGTCAATTACTTTGTACTCAGGGTTTACAAGTTGTTTTAGTGTAAAATCAATAGCTTCTGTATGGTTGTATGCTGGGTTTTCCATTTTTATTTTTTGCCCAGTTGCCTCTATTTTATGTGTTAAGAAGGCTTCTTTCTCCCCTATTCTTTCATATTTTCCAGAGCAGATTACTCCTTCTGTTTCCATATCAATTAACTGATATTTTAATGATGAACTTCCGCAGTTCAATACAAGTATTTTCATAAATTACATTCCTTTCCTTTATTCTTCACCTTCAACAATAATTTTCATTGTTTCTTTGGCTATCATCAATTCTTCATTTGTTGGTATTACAAATACTTTTACTTTTGATTTTTTAGTAGAGAATTCTCCTTCTTCGCCTTTTAGTTCTTCATTACGTTTTTCATCAATTTCTACTCCTAAAAATTTTAAATGTTCACATATTGCTTTTCTTGATTCTTGACCTTTTTCACCAACACCTGCTGTAAATGTGATAACATCAATTCCGCCCATTGCTACTGCACATCTTGCAATATAACATGCAACTAAATAATGATAATTGTCAAGTGCTAATTTTGCATGTATACCACCTGCTTTTGCATCTGCTTCAATATCTCTAAAATCTACTGAAACCATTGATACACCATATACACCTGATTGTTTATTCAAGATATAGTTCATTTCATCTGGGTTTAGGTTTTCTTTTTTCATTAAATATGTAATAACTGATGGATCTAAATCACCACTTCTAGTTCCCATTGGAATACCACCTAATGGGGTTAGTCCCATACTTGTTTCAACTGATTGCCCGTCTTTAATTGCACAAACACTTGCACCTTGACCTAAGTGGCAATTTACAATTTTTAAATCTTTTATATCTTTCTTTAAAATTTCTGCTACTCTGTTTGCTACAAATTGATGTGATGTGCCATGAAAACCATATTTTCTTACACCATATTTTTTATAGTATTCATAAGGAATTGGATAAATATATTTTTCCTTTGTAATTGTTTGATGAAAAGCAGTATCAAATACAGCAACCATTTTCATATCAGGCACTGTTGCTTGACATGCTCTAATTCCAAGTATTGCAGCTGGGTTGTGTAATGGTGCTAAATCATTGCAATTTTCTATTTCTTGAATAACTTCTTCTGTAATCAAAACTGGGTTAGAAAATTTTTCTCCACCATGAACTACTCTGTGACCTATTCCACCTAGTTCTGATAAATCACTAATTACTCCATAGTGTGGGTTTATTAACCTACTAAGCACAAATTCAATTGCTTGTTCATGGTTTTTGGCATAATGTTCAAATTTGTGTTTTTCGCCATTTACTGTATGCGTTAAAAATGAGTTAACTTGACCGATCCTTTCAAAATATCCCTTTGCTAACATTTCTTCTGTGTCCATATCAATTACTTGATATTTTAATGATGAGCTCCCTGTGTTTAATACAAGAATTTTCATGGTGTTTTCCTCCTTTATTTTTTTATTTTTGTGCTTGCACAGCAGTAATAGCAATAACACCTGCAACATCTTCACTGCTACAACCTCTTGATAAATCATTTACAGGTTTACTAATTCCTTGGCAAAGTGGACCATAGCTTTCCGCTTTTGCCAATCTTTGTACTAATTTGTACCCAATATTACCAGCATTTAAATCTGGAAATACTAATATATTTGCTTGACCTTTTAAAGGGCTAGCTGGTGCTTTTGATTCTGCAATTTCTGGAATAATTGCGGCATCAAGCTGTAATTCGCCATCACATAGTAAAGTAGGTTCTTTTTCTTTTACAAGCTTAGTTGCTTCTACAACTTTTTGTGTTAGTTCTGAATTTGCACTTCCATAAGTAGAATATGAAAGCATTGCTACTTTTGGTTCATCACCTATAAGTTGTGTAAAGCTTTTGCTTGAAGCTATTGCAATTTCTGATAATTCATCAGCTGTTGGGTTTTGATTTAAACCACTATCTGCAAAGATAAAAGTACCATTTTCTCCATATTCACAGTTTGGAACTACCATAACAAAAAAAGCAGAAACAAGTTTTGTGCCTGGTGCTGTTTTTAAAATTTGTAAAGCTGGTCTTAGTGTGTCTGATGTAGAGTGTATTGCTCCTGAAACTAGTCCGTCAGCTTTTGTTTCTTCATCTTTCACCATTAGCATTCCATAATATACAGGGTCTAATACTAGTTTTTGTGCTTGTTCGATAGTCATACCTTTTGCTTTTCTTAGCTCATATAGTAGATTAACATATCTATCATGTTCTGCTGAATTTGCTGGGTCTACAATTTTAGCTCCTTGTATATTGATATTATTTGTTTTCGCTTTTTCTAATATTGAATTTTCATTTCCGACTAAAATGATGTTAGCATATTTTTCATTTAGTGCAATTTCTGTTGCTCTTAAAATACGTAAATCTTCTGCTTCTGGAAGGACAATTGTTTTTAAGTCTTCCTTTGCTCTTTGTTTAATTTTTTCAATAAATGACATATTTATTTTCCCTTTCTTGACTATAAAAAATTTTATAGTCATATTTTATCATATTATATAGCAAAAAGCCATAAAAAGCAAATAAAAAACGAAAATTCTTCAAATAATTACAAAAATAAAACGAAACTCTATTGTTCCGTTTTATTATTTGCTTGTTTTAAATAACTTTCCATGAAATTTGTAATGTCTCCATCCATTACAGCTTCTACATTTCCTACTTCATAATTTGTTCTATGGTCTTTTACCATTGTGTATGGGCAAAATACATAAGAACGTATTTGACTACCCCATGCTATATCTTTTTGTTCACCCTTTAAGTCCTCAATTTTTTCTTTATGCTCTTTTTCTTTTAAGTCTAGTAATTTTGATTTAAGCATTTTCATCGCTGTTTCTCTATTTTGAATTTGTGAACGCTCAGATTGACAAGCTACAACTATGTTTGTTGGAATATGTGTTATTCTAACTGCTGATGATGTTTTATTTATATGTTGCCCACCAGCACCAGAAGCCCTGTAAGTGTCTACTCGCAAATCATCTGGATTTATTTCAATTTCAATATCATCTGTTATTTCTGGTAAAACTTCAACAGATGCAAATGAAGTGTGCCTTCTTCCACCACTATCAAAAGGAGAAATGCGTACTAACCTATGAACACCTTTTTCTGATTTCATATATCCATAACTATTATCTCCTGATATTTCAAATGTTACACTTTTTAGTCCTGCTTCTTCCCCTTCTAGGTAATCTAGCTCTTTTACTTCGAAATCATTTTGCGTTGCCCATCTTGTGTACATTCTATATAACATTTCTGCCCAGTCTTGTGATTCTGTTCCGCCAGCTCCTGGATGAATAGTAACTATTGCATTATTATTATCATATTTCCCGGAAAATAGTGTGGCAATTTCTAGTTTTTCTACATCTTTTTTTGCTTGTTTTGTTCCTTTTAAAAGTTCTTTGGCAAGTTCTTCATCATTTTCTGTTTGTAATAATTTATTCATTTCTATGAGATTATCTATTTCTGCATTTAGTTTTGAATATGTTTCACACTTGGTTTTTATTCTCTTGATTTCTCCTAAAACTTTTCCAGAATTTTGGCTGTCGTTCCAAAAATCTTGTGCTGTTGTTTGTTCTTCTAATTGTTTTAGCTTGGTTTTTAGTTCTTCTATGTCAAAGAGATTCACCCAATTCGTGTAATAATTTTTGAAGTTCTTCTAGTTCTCGTAAGTTTTCTTCTAACTCTAACATTTTTTCACTCTCCTTTTATAATAAATAACTCCGCAAACAATTGCAATTATCAATACTATGCCAACAATTCCTAGGTATATTGGAAAATGCGATGTTTCAACTACTGTATTATCTATTTCTTGAACAGTATTTTCGGTTATTTCTTGTTCTTCTGAGACTACAGCTTCACTTTCTGAATCTTCTTGTGAAGCTGTAACTTCTGCTGTTAAAGATATAATATATGTTCTTACTGTTCCTGATTCTGCTTTTACATCAATATGAATTTCGTTTTTATCGTTATTTAATTTTACTTTTCCTGCTCCTTCTATTTTTGCTTTATCATCACTTGCAACTGCATTGATTTTTATTGTATTTGCTTTTACTGTTTCATTTATCGTGTAATTGATTGTTTGCTTATCAAAACTTGGAGAAATTTCATATTCTTCTACTGATAAATCATTTAAAAAGTTATTTGTTGATTTTCCAATAGATTGCTCTACTTGCTCTTGTTGTTTTTTTAATTGTTCTTGTTCTTGCTTTTCTGCTTCATCATTATCAAAATTTGCAAAGCCTTTACTTGTGTTTGCTTCCATTTATATTATCATTCCTTTCTTAGAGCAATCTATAATCTTTCGAGATATTTGCTAGGTATAAAAGCGTGCATTCCATTTTGTAAAACAATTCTACACCAATTATAATCATTTATATTTTTATATGTATTTTCATTTATAACTGTAACTTGTGTTCCGTCTGAAAGAGCTGTTATTACATCACAGTTAAAACCTGGTCCTTGTCTTATTTTACATCCAGAGCCATCTGCTGTTTTTACTTGTGCTTTATAATTACAATTTGTTACATCTGCCACTTGTTCTAAGTACTCTCCAGATATGTATCCAATTGTTCCGTCTTCTAAAACTACTTTATTCCAAGATGTGTTTATTCCTCTTTCAATGCAAAGCAATATAGTTCCATTTGGTATAAGTCGAATTTCCTTTGAATTGCCACTTGGACCGTCACGTAATTTTAGTCCGCCATTTGCTTTTACTTTAACATTTGTAATTGTTTTTTCTACTGTATAAACTGGTTCTTCATATCCACTTGCAGACATGTCATTATATACTGGTATAACAAATGTAAAGTTACAATCATCTTTATTTGTATTTACATACATACTTCTTAAAATTGTGCCTTCACTGCATGGTGCCATCAAATTCTGCATATATTGGTGATTGTATAAACTGCCACCACTTCTCTTATCAATGTCAAACTTATTTGTATATAAAGTGTTTTGATATACATCTAGCCAATTTTTCTTACAAAAAGCAATTCCACCTTCTAGACCTTTTTGCATAGTGTCCCATCCAGAACTTTTAGCTTGATTTAAGGCATTGCCGTATATTTCGTTATATCTATCTGTTTGACTTTTACCTGCATCATTGCCATTTGTTGTTGCATTGATATTAAATGGGTTATAGTATTTTTTGCCATCTCCCCCATCCATACCTGTTCCAATTGTTGTGCCGTTTGGTCCTTGCTCTTGTAGTAATCTAGCAATTATGTAATATGGGTTTGTGTTTGTGTTTTTACAAGCTCCGTCTATATCTGCTGCATAGTTTTCCAAAAATGTGCCTTTTACTTTTTTCTGAATTCCTTCTAATGTGCATACACCAGGTATATATTCATTTAGTTTTTGAAATTGGAAAATATTAGCATCATCTAGGAAATTTCTTGGATCCATATAGTATTTATCTGCTTTTGGAGAAGCACAATACCACCCACTATCATATAATGTTTTTCCGCATGTTGCACATACCCATTCTCCACCATATGTTGATGGTACTAAATTACGTGCATGAAGTGCTGTTTCTCCTGCGATAACATCCGCTTCGAAGCGTAGTCCTGTATAGAGAAGTTCAAAGCTCCAGCCTGGATGTACTTCCATAAGTTTTTCAATTTTTTCTTTATATCCTGGATATTTATTTTTATCAATTGTAAGTTCTGTTGGTTTTACAAATTTAAATTTTTGATTTTTTGCATTTGTATTGCTCCATACTAATACATTAGTGTTATTTGCAGTATATGCGCCATAAATATCTAAATATAAATTGCTTGATTTAGATATTATATTATAATATCCACTTCCAGCACTTTTAATTATCCATCTTTGATTTACTGCTGGTGATTTTCCAGGATCATATTGACATACATTTGTGCCTAATTCTTTTCCATTTCCTTCTACATCAAGAACTTTATTTGAATATACTCCCGTTATAGAATATGTGCCATCTCCTAAATATTTAACTTGGAATTTTTGCCTATTTGTTGGCTGTTTTTCATAAATTCGTATATTAGAAGTATTTGCTTTATAATCACTTTCTATATCTAGAACTTTGTTGCTATCAATAGCTGTTTCAATAGAATATATACCATCTGCTATGGTTTTTCCTGTTGTACTTTGATATTGTGTTGCAGGAATTTCTTCAAAATAAAATTTTTGACCTTTTCCTTTATTTCCTGTGTACATTTGTATATTTCTTCCATTTTCAGCTATAACTTGATATACATCTATATATAAGCCATTACATTGTGAAATTAAAGAATATGTATTGTCACTATTTTTTTGAATTTTCCATTTTTGGTTAGAGCCACTATTTGCTGTGTATTGTTCTACATTTGATTCTACTTCTTTACTAGCTGCATATACATCTAGTGCTTTTCCAGATTGTACAGATGTAATCTGATAAATATCATTTCCTAAATGTTTAAGTTTAAATTTTTGATTATCAAAGCCACTATATTTATACAATGAAATATTTGCTTCATCTGCATTTGAGGCATTTGCTACATTTATTGCGTAATTTTTGTCTATTGAAGATTTTATTGCATAAGTTCCCTCTTTTAAAATTCCTTCTTTATTTTGAGGTTGTGTTGGTGTTTCTTCTTCTGGTGGTTTTTCTTCTGGTGTAGTGCTAGGAGTTGTGCTAGGGTTTGTATCTACTTTTACTGGGTCTAGTTTGAATTTTTGACCTGTTCCGCTATGTGCAGTATATACTTGGATATTTCTATTATTTCCAGCTATTGCTTGATATACATCTAGATTAAGTCCATTGCATTTTGCTGTAAATGAATATGTTCCATCAGAATTTTTTGTGATTTTCCATTTTTGATTATCACCTGAGTTTTTTGAATATTGCTGTACATTTGTCTCTGGCTTTTTTATACCACCATATACATCAAGTGCCTTGCCTGAATGTTCTGCTAAAATTTGATAATATCCATCACTTAAATATGTTATTTTGAAGCGTTGATTTGCTTGGTTATTTTTCTGATATAAAGCAATATTTGCTTCATCTGCTTTTGAAACTCCTGCAACATCTAAACAGTAGCGTGTGTCTAATGCTGTTTCGATATAATATGTGCCATTTGTTACTACTTGACTAGTAGTATTTGCTCCAAAAGAAATAATAGTATCAAATAAGCTTACTTGTATTAAAGCAAACGTTATCAATACTATTATCAACATATATTTTTTGTTATATTTCATTGTTATTCCCTCCCAAAATCTTTTACATTTATATCTTATCATAAATTGTCTAAAAAGGGAATATTTTTTTACTGTAAATTTATTACATTTTAATTTTGAATTAAGTTAACTACACCTTCTAAAATTTCTTTATCAGTTAGCTTCTTATTCTCATTTTCTGTTATGAATACAATTTTGTTTTCTCCACTTTCAAAATATTCATAAATTTGGTAACTATCCATACTTTCAAATGGGTTGTCCATAATCTCGCCTGTAACTGCATCTATTGAATATGAAGTTCCAGAAATTGCAAAGATATAGCTATTTTCACTTTTTATCATTTTTTCAAGTTTTTTGTCGGTTTCTGTTTCACTTGAAGCTTTTGAAATTTCTAAATATCCGTCATTATTGATTTTGTATTCATTTTTTACAAGTTCACTATTTTTCAATAAATCTAAGAATTTTCCTCGGCTATCTTCTTCTACCCATACTCCACTATTTTTAGGGTAGTTTTCTTCAAAAGTGCTGTCAACT
Organism: uncultured Clostridia bacterium; assembly: GCA_947594935.1. GTDB lineage: Bacteria > Bacillota > Clostridia > TANB77 > CAG-508 > CAG-269. The sequence continues at coordinate 44,806 of CANQEM010000001.1, forward strand.
TCTTCTTTTTTAGGAATATCTTTTTTTATTAAACCTGCAAAAGCAACTTTGTAGTCAATTTCTGGCTTAATAACTAATATTTTTCTGCCGTCATATTCAGTTTGAACATCATAAATATCATCTTGACCTGAAACATTGTATTCTTTTTTTAATTCGTTTATTGTTGCTGTATCTTGATACATAGCGGAGTTTTGCAAATCAATTTCATCTGGACTAGTTGTATTTTCTGGGCTTTCAGGTTGTTTATTGTTAAATAATATGAATACTATAATACCTAGTATAATGATTGCAAATATTGAAAAAATGATTATCTTTTTTTTCATTTATATTCCCTTTCTGATAAATTAAACTCCTTTTAACATATTTAAAGTTGCATTTATATATTTTGTTGATAACTGCATACTGTCAAATTGTGCTGGTGAATCTGCTTGTGGTAATTCTACTAAAAGTGTTCTTGCACCGATATTTTGACGTGCCCATTTAATTAAATATTGGGTACCATAATGACCATAATTGCTTGTTCTAATACCTGAATTTGCATATTGTTGATAATAATAATTTCCTAGTTGTGCATCACCAATTAGTTGATTTTCCCAACCATGCAAATCTACTAAAACATTTTGACCTTTTGTAGATTTATGAGATAATAAGAAGTCTCTTATGGCTCTTGCTTCTTCTGCCTGCATAGGAGCGGTTCCATTGTAATTTCTGCTAGTTCTATCAATTTGATAAGCTCCTTCTGTTTGCCAACATCTGTTTAAATCAATTCCTTGACCTACATCACTATATAATGTTCTTCTTCCTGGTCCATTACATGAGTTGCCTAGTTTTCTACCATCTGGATTGACTTCAGGCAATATATAGATTGTCCATTTATCTAGTATGCTACGGTCATTATTTTTTACTAAATTATCATATAAAGCTTGACCTGTTAGCACAAGTTGTGTTCCATCACTATTCCATGAGTCTTCAAAACCATGAACGCAAAATGTTGCGAAAAACACATTTGGACCATTTCCAACTTTATAATATTCTAACTCTGATCCATCACTTCTACCACGAGCTAATGCTCCACTTTTTCCGTAAGTTCCTTTTTGTGCATCATCATTTTTCTTTTTATAATATGTTCCGAATTTTCTAAATATAAAACGTTGATTATTTCCGTTATTTCTTGTGTAAACTTCTATATTAGCATTATTGCTTGTGCTTTGTCCAGTAACATCTAAGCATTTACCATTTGCTTTTGATATTATATAATAAGAAGCATTTCCAGCATATTCTAATAGCCATCTTTGATTAGCAGTATTTTTATTTTCATATTGATATACATTTCCTGTGCTTTCATCTACTGTTAAAAGTTTTTTAGATTTATTACTGTAAATAATATATTCTTGGTTTCCTTTATATTCTACTACAAAATTTTGGTTTGGGTTATTTAATGCCTCATATAATGATATATTTGCTTTATTGTCATTTGATGCGCCATAAACATCTAAAACTTTATTCTCTGCCATTGCTGTAACAATTTCAAATTGACCATTTACTTGAATTTGCTCTACTTTTTCAAATTTGAATTTTTGATTGTTGTTTCCGTTTTTCTCCCAAACTAGCACATTTGCACCATTTGCAGTACTTGCACCTTCAATGTCTAAGTATAGATTATTGCATTTTGAAATTATATTGAAATATCCATCTCCTGTATCTCTTATTATCCATTTTTGATTATCGCCATTTGATTTATCATACTGTATGATATTTGCCCCTGGTTCTGTATTTGCCCCTGCAACATCTAAACGCTTTCCTGAGTTTAATGCTTCAATTGAATAATATCCATTATTTAAATAAGTAACTTGAAATTTTTGATGTTGGTCAGGTTGACTTGCCCATATTTCAATATTTGCATTGTTTGCAGTACTTCCAGCTGTTACGTCTAAACTTTTATTACTTGCTAATTTGCTTTTAATGTTATAAATTCCATCTTCAATAGTTTTTGTGCCTTTTTCATCCTCTGATTTTATAAACTTAAATTTTTGATTTGCTGCATTTGTTTTTCTGTACATTATTATATTAGTACCATTTGCTAACAATCCACCATAAACATCAAGGTATAAGTCATTACATTTTGAAATTATGTTGCAATATCCATCGCCTAAGTCTTTTAATATCCATTTTTGACTACCAGAATTATTTACAGCTGATTGAATTACATTTGTGCCTTCTACTTGTGATGAATTTTTATCAGTTAAAGCTTTTCCGCTGTGTAAAGCTGTTATTTGATAACTTCCGTCTCCAAGATATTTTACATTAAAACGTTGATTTTTTTGATTTGTTTTTTGGTATATAGTAGCATTATTGTTGTCTGCAATATTTATAAATCTGTTTGTGCTTAAAGCTGATTGTATTTTGTATGTTCCATCTTCTAATGTTTTTGTTCCATTTTCTCTATTAACTTTTACAAACTTGAATTTTTGATTTTTATTGTTATTTTTTTGCCATACTAATACATTAGTGCCACTTTTTGCAATGCCACCATATATATCTAAGCATAGCCCATTATGTTTAGATATTATATTAAAATATCCATCTCCTGCATCTTTAATTATCCATTTTTGATTTAAATTATTGTTCTTTTGCCATACTAATACATTTGCACCATTAGCCTTACTAGCACCTTCTACATCTAAATATTTGCTAGAATTCATTGCATAAATTTCATAATAATCATCTTGAAGATATTTAACATAGAATTTTTGATTTTTTGCTGTTGTATTTGTATAAATTCTTATATTGTTGGTTCCGTCTGCTTCAAGGTAATATCCACCTAATGCTGATTGTATTTGATATTCACCATTTGCAATTAGTTGTTTTGTTGGCTGTGCTGCTGTTGTTGCAATTTCTTCATTTGCCATTACTATTCCATTAAATAATAAAAATAAATTAACTATTAAAATTATTACTATTATTTTTCTTCTCATGTTTATTCTCTCCCTTTCAGGCGTGAAATCTAGTTTTTCTTATATTCAATATTTAAAATTCCAAGTAAAAAGCTTGCAAAAGCTAGTTGAACACCTATAATCATTAAATAAACTGCACTTATTGTAATTGGCATAACATTAACTGGATCTAAGTTTCCAAAAGATTGATTTTGCCATATAACTAGTGAATATATAGAAAGACCTAAACCAATTAAAGTTAATAAAATTCCTCCAACTAAGCCTTTCTCTAATGTGATTTTTTGCACTATTTTTATAAATTTATCTTCCTTTGGGTGCATTCCACTATTTATAGCATACACTTTTGCAAAAATTGAAAAGATAATAATTTGAAAGCCTACTACAAACATAGCTCCAAAATATAATCTTGAATGTATTCCAAGTACAACATTTTCAGTAATATGTATATCTCCAAAAAGAAGTGCTACACTTCCTATTAGTCCAATTATCATCAATAATAGACCTGGGAATAAGAATAGCCATTTTGGACTATACATCAATAAGAATTTCAAATGTCTCCAACCATCTTTAAAACTCTTTAAATGTGGTGGTCTGCTACGTCCATCTTTTTTCAAAGTTGTTGGTACTTCTGCTATTTTCAAACCATTTAAAGTAGCTTGTACTATCATTTCACTTGCATATTCCATACCAGTTGTTTTTAAATCTAAGTTTATGATAGCTTGTCTATCATAACCCCTCATTCCACAGTTAAAATCTCCAATTTTTGATTTATAGAATAATCTACCAATAAAAGATAAAACTGGTGTACCGATATATTTATGTGACCATGGCATAGCTCCTTTTTCTATTCCACCTTTAAAGCGATTTCCCATAACTAGTTCATAGCCTTCTCTTAATTTTTCAACATATGGCATGATATTTGAAAAATCATAGCTATCATCTGCATCTCCCATGATAACATATTTTCCATAAGCTTGTTTAGTTCCTTCAATTAGCGCACTTCCATATCCTTTTACTGGGACATGAATAACTCTTGCTCCATTTCTCTCTGCTATTTCTTGTGAGCCGTCTGTACTTCCATTATCTGCAATTAGTACTTCTCCGTTAATGTGGTTCTCTTCTAGCGATTTTAATGCTTTTTTGATACATACTTCAATTGTTTCTGCTTCATTTAAGCATGGCATTAAGATTGTTAGTTCTTTTTCTTCCATAATAAATTCCTCCCCTTTTTCCATTTTATTGTTTCTAATAAATAGCATATATTTCCCATGCAGAATATGCTAATTAAAGGATATGCACCAGATAAGTACATATAATATCTTGAAAAGAATGCTGATATTTGGCTATATGACACACCAATTGCTAAAACGATGTAACTACATATCACTCCTGTTAATAGTAGCCATAAATTCAATATCTTTTCTTTTTCTTTTGTTTTTATCAACTTGATAGTTAATATAATATATGCAATAAAACTAATAACAGCAATTGCAAGTCCTGTTGCTTTATATATATTTCCAATTGCATTTACTCTTTCAACATATTTTTCTAGATGCTCATTTGGTTCTTTTGTTGCTGATAAATCATTTGTCATTGCTTGGAATTTTTCAATTCCTTCTACATCATTTGGAATATCGCTTGAAGCGCTAATTGTTTTAATATCTTGGAAATTCAAAACATACCATGTTGTTTTTAAGACTTCTACTGGTAATTCTGTAAGATATCTGTTTTTCCGAGGTGACATTAAATTTGATGGCATTGTCATCTGGGTTTCTAATTTGCCTTCTTTTATTGCGTCTTTAATTTCATTATACACATTTTTATAAAATTCATTAGATTTTTGAGCATTTTCATACATATTTGCATTTTCAACTGCTGCTTTTAGAGACCACCAAAACCATCCATCTTCAACTTGGGTGTCTCCTGGGGTTCTATCATTATAGTCCCACTGATCCAGAGATTCCTCTAATTGTGGTTTGATAGAATTAAGTGTTGGAGAACATTCATATAGCATATTTATTTTCTTTCTTGTTGCTGTAACATATTGAATATCTTCATCTGTTTTTACTGAATATATTATTTTCAATACTTTTCCGAAATATCCATCATTTAGTTCATTATATACATAAGTTCCATAAACTCCGTAATTTACTAATTTAACAGTTTGTATTGATAGAAATAACATGATAATTGGTAAAACTGCAATTGCAAATTTCTTTATAGCAAATTTTTTTGTTTTCAAATAGTTTAAAACAATATTTACAACTATAATTCCTGTTACAACTACTACAAATGGCAATATCCAAATACTATCTTCCCTTGTTAGCCACATAGTTGCCAAAGATATTCCGCATATAATGGCATCTGGTAACATCTTAATTGGCTTTTTGTTTTTAAGTTTTTGATACATGGCAAACATGCTTCCAATAATAAATAGTGTTTGTATAATTGTTATTCCATTTCTATAGACTCTTTGCAATGTCCACCAGCCATAGGAAATTGGGTTGAATAATAAGACTAAATAAATTGCTAATAATGATTTTTTACTTTTAAATAAGTTCTTTATTTGAAAAATAAAATAAATACATGCAATTGTATATAACAAACTCATAAAGTTTATATATGAAAAGCCTAAATAATTGATGACTGCAAGTATAAATGGCATTGCTGGACCTTTTACTAAGGTATCACTTGTGTATTCTCCTAGCCATTGCTTTGCTCGTATATTCTTAGACATTTCAACCATCATATTATCATCAGCAAGTTGGTTTGGATATGCTGTAATTGGTAAGCTTGTTACAAGTAATTGCTTAATTATGGCAAATAGCAAAATTGCAATGATAAACTTATGCTTTTTGATGAATGCTTTTATTTCGTTCATGATACTGCTCCTTTTCAAATATATTAAAATTAAATGTATAAATAAGTTACAGACTTTATGAACTTGTCAGAAATTCCGGCAAGTTCATAATTTCAAAATTTTAATATTATTGATTTTTTCCGCAGCAGTTTTTATACTTTTTACCTGAGCCACATGGGCATGGGTCATTTCTGCCAACTTTTGGTCCTTCATTTCTTACTGTTTGATTTTCATTTATATTCATTGATTTTCCGCCATCGACACTTTTAATAGCTTCTAATGCTGCGCCTGTTATTTTAGCTGTTTCTTGACGTCTTACATCTTGTTGTTTTCTAATGTTCATTAAGATTTTAACAACATCATATTTAATATCTGCTGTCATTTCTTCGAACATATCCATACCTTCCATTCTGTATTTAACAACAGGGTCTTGTTGACCATAAGCACGTAAACCAATACCATCTTTTAATTCTTCCATACTGTCAATGTGGTTCATCCATTTTTCGTCTACAACTTTTAATAGTACAACTCTTTCAAGTTCACGCATTTGTTCTTCGCCAACATCTTGCTCTTTTTCTGCGTATCTTTCTAGTGCAAGTTTTTGTAGTTCTTCTTTAACTTTTTCTGGTTCGCTTTCATTTTGTTTTAAGAAGTCTCTCATGTCTATTGCGAAATTATTTAAAATCTCATTTCCTAATGATTCTACTTCAACATGGTTTTCTTCATTAACAAACATGTCAACAATTTCACTTGATACATTTGTTATCATATTAGTAATATTGTCTTTTAAGTTTTCTCCATCTAATACTTCACGTCTTTGTTTGTAAATAATTTCTCTTTGAACATTATTTACATCATCATATTTCAAAACATTTTTACGAATACCAAAGTTTCTGCCTTCTACTTTCTTTTGAGCATTTTCAACAGATTTTGAAATGATTTTTGCTTCTACTGGCATATTTTCATCTGCACCCAATGTATTATATACTTTTGCAATTGCATCTCCACCAAAGATTTTCATTAAATCATCATCAAGACCTATATAGAACTTAGATTCACCTGGGTCACCTTGACGTCCACTACGTCCTCTTAACTGGTTGTCAATTCTTCTTGATTCATGTCTTTCTGTTCCTATAATTTTTAAACCACCAGCTTGAATTACTTTTTCTTTTTCATCTTTAATTTGTTCATCGTATTTTTGTACTAATTTCTTAAATTCTTCTCTTGCTCTTAAAATCTCTTGGTCGTCTGTTTCATAGTATGTGTTTGCTTCTTCAACTAAATTATCTGGTACACGGTTTTTACGCATTTCCTCTTTTGCGAGATATTCGCTGTTTCCTCCAAGCATAATATCTGTACCACGTCCAGCCATGTTAGTTGCAATTGTAACAGCTCCGAATTTACCAGCTTGTGCAACAATCATAGCTTCTTTTTCATGTGATTTTGCGTTTAATACTTCGTGTGGTATTCTTTCTTGTTGTAATAATTTACTTAGTTTTTCAGATTTTTCAATTGATACAGTACCAATCAAAACCGGTTGACCTTTACTATGACTTTCTTTGATGCTTTCTACAACTGCTCTAAATTTTGCATTTTCATTTTTGTAAATAACATCATTTTGGTCGTCACGTATCATTGGCTTGTTTGTAGGTATAGAAACAACATCCAAGTTGTATATTTCTTGAAATTCTTCTGCTTCTGTCATTGCTGTACCTGTCATACCAGCTAATTTATCATACATTCTAAAATAATTTTGGAATGTGATTGTTGCTAATGTTTTTGATTCATCAGCAATTTTAACATGTTCTTTTGCTTCAATAGCTTGGTGTAAACCATTGTTATATCTTCTTCCATACATTATACGACCTGTGAATTCATCTACAATTAGAACTTCACCATCTTTTACGATATAATCAATATCCTTCTTCATTACACCATGTGCACGTAAAGCTTGGTTTACATGGTGAACTAGTGTAGAGTTTTCTAGGTCATTAAAGTTCTCTAAATTAAAGAATTCTTCTGCTTTTTTAATACCTTTTTGTGTTAGAGATGCAGATTTTGCTTTTAAGTCAACAATATAATCATATTTTTCGTTATCTTCTGCTTGGTCATAGTCTTTAACATCTTCTTCTACAATGACTTTTGCTTCTAGTTTTTTAACAAAATCATTTGCCTTCTTATATAAATCAGATGATTCATTTGCTCTACCAGAAATAATTAAAGGTGTACGAGCTTCATCAATCAAGATACTATCAATTTCATCAACGATAGCATAATGTAAGCCACGTTGTACTAATTGATTTTTATAAATAACCATATTATCTCTTAAATAGTCAAACCCATACTCGTTGTTTGTTCCATAAGTTATATCACTGTTATATGCTTTTTGCTTAGCACCTGGTTCCATGCCATTTATAACAAGCCCAACTGATAAGCCTAAGAATTTATATAATTTACCCATCCATTCACTATCTCTTTTTGCTAGATAGTCATTGACAGTGATTACGTGAACACCTTTACCTTCTAGTGCGTTCAAATATACAGGAAGAGTTGCAACAAGTGTTTTTCCTTCTCCTGTTTTCATCTCGGCAATTCTACCTTGATGTAAAATAATACCACCTATCAATTGTACATCAAAATGTCTTAAACCTAATGTTCTTTTTGAGGCTTCTCTGACAACGGCAAAAGCTTCTGGCAATATATCGTCCAAAGTTTTACCTTCTTGTAATTGTTTCTTAAAATAATCTGTTTTTTCACGTAATTCGTGGTCTGTTAATTTCTGCATTTCTTCTTCCAAATCGTTTATTTGCTTAACGATTGGCATTACTCTTTTTACTTCTTTTTCGCTATATGTTTTAAATAATTTCATTTTGCTGATTCCTCCCAGTTATAATTTTACTTAGTAACTATATCATGAAAAATAAAATTTATCAATACTTTTTTGTAAATTTAAGTGGACATATTTTTTTATTTTTCGCATATCTTTTAATAATATCGTTATATGAAATGAGGGATGTTCTATGTTTATATATAATGTAAAGGTCAATGGTGGAAAATTGTTCAAAATATTTTTTACTGCTGTTGTGGTTTTTATTATTTGTATTTTATGTTTTGTTACTTTAAAAGTTTTTGGTGGAGCAAGTAAGGAAAATGATAGTTGTATCCCACAAAGTGCTGTATCTACCATATCTGCTAATAATTACACAAATGTTTTAAAAGCTGTTCATGATAATATTGATAACTATACAGGTATTAAAATTCATTTTACTGGCTATGTTTATAGGCTACTAGATTTCTCAGATAATCAGTTTGTTTTAGCAAGAGATATGGTTGTTTCTTCTGATTTTCAAACTGTTGTAGTAGGCTTTTTATGTGATTGCCCAACAGCTCAAAATTTTCAAGATAGCACTTGGGTAGAGATAACAGGTGAAATAACAAAAGGCGACTATCATGGAGATATGCCAATTATTAAAATCACTGATATTAAATGTACAGATAAGCCAAATGATGAATTAGTTTATCCACCAGATGAAAGCTATATTCCAACAAGTGGGTTAATTTAAGAAATTTACTAATTCATCTAATGATTTTATTGTAGCATCTTGGTTAAATTGTTTTTCTTCATTTCCTCTATTTATTAAAATTGCTTTCATGCCAACACTTTTTGCACCAATTATGTCTTTTTCTTCATCTCCAACATATAACATTTCTTCTGGCCTAATTTCAAAGGTTTTAAGCATTGCTTCAAAACCTTTTGAGTTAGGCTTTCTATATCCTACATTTCTTGATGTTAATTTCAAATCAATATATTGTGCAAGTGTTTCAATGTCTTTTAAAGAAAACTCATCATCCATGCCATAAGCTACATCTGTATATACACTTGTTTTTATTCCATTTTCTTTGCAATATTTTAGGATATTTTCTGCATCAGTATATACTGTTACCTCTCTTTGAAAGAAAGTATAAAATGATTTTTTGCACTCGTTTATTTTTTCTTCTTCTCCCCATTTTTTTAGTATTTCTCCAAAGATTTTATCAGAAGAAACTTCATATTCTCTTGGGTTTACTCTTGTGTTATACTTTTGCAGAATTTCTATTGCTTCGTCAATTTTTTCTGCTTCTACTAAAATATTAGTATTTTTGCACATAAATGTTAAAGCATCTTTAAATGAGCCACTCCAATTTAGTGGCTTGTTGTAGTTTACCAAAGTGCCACCAATATCAAAACCAATTGCTTTCATTTTATACCTCCTTTAATTTTAGTCATTATACCATATCAAATTTTGAAAATCAATTTACTTTTTTGACAATATATGATAAAATTTGACTATAAAATAAATGGAGGTAATTTTGATGAAAAATAATGAAATTATTTTAATCTTAGATTTTGGCGGTCAATATAACCAATTGATTGCACGTAGAGTTCGTGAATGTAATGTGTATTCAGAAGTTGTTCCTTTTGATATATCATTAGAAAAAATTAAAGAAAAAAATCCAAAAGGCATTATTTTTACTGGTGGTCCAGCAAGTGTGTATGCTGATGACGCTCCAAAATGTGATGAAGGGATTTTTTCATTAGGAATTCCAGTTTTAGGAATTTGCTATGGTATGCAGCTTATGACACAAACATTAGGTGGCTCTGTTGCAAGGCCAGATAAGAGAGAATATGGAACTACTGATGTTCAAATTGATAATACTTCTTTATTATTCAAAGGTTTTGATACAAAAAATGGCTTTTTAATGAGCCACACTGATTATGTAGAAACACTCCCTTCTGGGTTTAAAAACATAGGATATACTTCTTCTTGCCCTAATGCAGCAATAGAAAATGTTGAAAAGAATTTATATGGAATTCAATTCCATCCAGAAGTTAATAATTCTGTTAATGGAACTCTTGTTATTAAAAATTTCTTATACAATATATGTGGTTGCTCTGGTGATTGGACAATGTCATCTTTTGTTGAAGAAAGTGTTAAAAATTTAAAAGAAAAAATTGGAGATAAAAAAGTTTTATGTGCCTTGTCTGGTGGTGTTGATTCATCTGTTGCAGCTGTTTTGGTTAGTAAAGCTGCTGGCAAAAACTTAACTTGTATCTTCTTAGACCACGGTTTACTTCGTAAAAATGAAGGTGATGAAGTTGAAGCTATCTTTAAAAAGCAATTTGATATAAATTTAATCCGTGTAAATTGTCAAGAAAGATTTTTGTCAAAATTAGCTGGTGTTACAGATCCAGAAAGAAAAAGAAAAATAATTGGAGAAGAATTTATTAGAGTTTTTGAAGAAGAAGCTAAAAAAATTGGTACTGTTGATTTTTTAGTTCAAGGTACTATATATCCAGATGTTATTGAAAGTGGTTTAGGTAAAAGTTCTGTAATAAAAAGTCATCACAATGTTGGCGGTTTGCCTGACTATGTTGATTTTAAAGAAATTGTTGAGCCACTTAGAAGCTTATTCAAAGATGAAGTTAGAAAAACTGGTTTAGAATTAGGAATTCCAGAGAACTTAGTATATAGGCAACCATTCCCTGGTCCAGGTTTAGCAATTCGTGTTATTGGCGATATTACAGAAGATAAATTAAATATTTTAAAAGAAGCTGACAGTATTTTCCGTGAAGAAATTGCAAATGCTGGCTTACATAAATCAATAAATCAATATTTTGCTGTTTTAACTAACTTGAAATCTGTTGGTGTTATGGGTGATGAAAGAACTTATGATTATACTGTTGCTTTGAGAGCTGTTGAAACAACTGACTTTATGACTGGTGTTTGGAGTAAAATTCCATATTCAATCTTAGAAAAAGTTTCTTCTAGAATAGTAAATGAAGTTAAACATGTAAATCGTGTTGTTTATGATATTACTTCAAAGCCACCAGCAACAATTGAGTGGGAATAAAATTATCTTTTATCAAAAATAGTTTTTATTACTCCACCATCAATCAATGTTGCAAAAATATTTTTCAGAATTATTAAAATTATTGGACCAATTAGCATTCCCATTATTCCTAAGAATTTAAAACCTGTGTACATTGCAATTAGCGTAAATAGTGGATGTACACCAATATTTTTACTAACAAGCCTTGGCTCTAAAAATTGCCTTACTGTTGACATTATGATAAGCAGAATAATTATGGCTATTCCTAAATTTATTTCTCCGTTTATTCCGCAAATAATTGCCCATGGAACCATAACAGTGCCAGACCCTAAAATTGGTAACGCATCAACAAAGCCAATTCCAAGCGCTATAAGTAATGGGAATTCTAGTTTGAAGCCAATAAATTTAAAAATATATAAACCAATTAAAGATATTATGAAAGATACTAACACAAGACTTGCTTCGGCTTTTAAGTAGCCACCTAAGGTCTGTGTTAGTTCTTTTATATGTTTGCCAACTCTCATAACCCATGTTCGTGGCAAGTGATGTTCAATTTGGTCTAAGATATATATTTTATCAACACATAAGAAATAAAGAGCTATAACCGTAATTGAAAAATATATTGCTATACTTGGGATAGATGTAACTAAATCAATTAAACCATTTAAGAAATTTCTTGCCCAATTTGAAATTGTATCTAAAATATCTCCTGTTGAATTTTCTAAGATAGTTTGAACTTCGATTGGTAATTTTATCTTTCCAAAGTCTATATTATTTAATATGTCTTGAAATAAATTATATGCTTTTTCTATATAGCTATTTAAATCTTGTAATAAGTTAGATGCTTCTGAAAATAAAGTGAAAATTACCCATGTTAAAAGCCCTAAAATTATCAGTGAAACAACGAAAAAGATAATTATTGAACTTGTTTTTCGCGTTGCTTTTGTCTTTTTCATTATCCATTTGATTGCTGGTTCCATAATTAGATAAATTATAAATGCAATTAAAAATGGTAGATAAAAAACCGATAGTTTTAAGGCTATAATTAGTCCTATTAAAATAAATGTAACATATAATATTCTACTTAAAACTCTTGTCCAATATGACATATCAATAATCATATATATTCCCCTATTTTAATATATGCAAAAAAGGCGGAAATATCCGCCTATCTTGGAATTTTTTACTCAGCATTTTGTGCATCTGGGTCGCAGTTACAAATGTTTCCTAATGTTTCGCAAAATTCACTTTTACTTATTCTTGTTTCATTTTGACATAGGTCTCCCAAAGTTAAAATTCCGATAACATGATTTTTATCGTCACATACTGGCAATCTTCTTATTTGTTGCTCTGACATTTTACTTTGTGCTTTTCCTATTTCTTCGTTTTGAGTACAACTACATACATTTATTGTCATAACTTCACTAACTGGTGTTGTGTTTGCATCTTTGTTACATGCTATTGTTCTTAATAAAATGTCCCTATCTGTTACAATTCCGCATAAGCAATTGTTATTATCACATATTGGAATTGAACCTATATGATGTTCACTCATGAGTTTTGCTACCTCACTTACTTTTGTATCTGGCTGAACACAGCACACTTCATTACACATACAATCTTTAACTTTCATTACTATCATTCCTTTCAAAAATTCTCATTTATATTTTGGACATTTTTTGAAATTTTATGTTAGTTTTATTTGAATTATTAAAAAAAGTACCTATATTCTCTCATATAGGTACTTTTCATTTTAGTCTTTAAAGCGTTTTCCTTTGCTTCTCCTTCTATGTGGTTTCTCTTCTTCTTCATATTCTGGATATTCTTCTTGTTCAGTAGTATTTTCTTGATTTTGAATATCCTCTTCTCCGTTATTCATTTCTTCTTCAATATTTTCTTCTTTTTCTTCATTTTCTTTTTCTAATTTTTCTTCATATAATGCTTTTGGTTCTTGTTCCTCTTCATCTTCCATATCAAACTCGTCTTCATCATCTTCGTAGTATTCCATTTCATAGCCTCTTCTCTTTCTAATATATCTAACAAGTAAGATAATTCCGATTATAACAATTGCTACAACTATAATTCCGATAATAATTAAACGTTGCTGTCTTTTTTGTTTTTGCATTTCTTCTTCTGCTTTTTCTCTTGCAATTGCTTCTTCATCTACTAAGCTTTTCTTAACTGTAATTTGATATGTTACAGTCTCTTTCTCATCTGCACTCTTAACTAATATTGTAATTACATTTTCGCCTTCTTGTAAATCTTTGTTTCCGATCACTTCAATGATTTGACCTTCATCTATTGCTGTTGTTTGTACATCTAACTCTGTTTTGTCTCCAATCAATTTAGCAGTATATTCATATACATCTTTTTTAAATTCTGGTGATAATGTAATTCCATCTATTGTTAATTTACTTAGCCCTACTTTTTGCTCTTCATCTGATACCGCTTTCTCGTCTTCAACAGTATTTTCTTCTGGCTTTTCTTCTCCGTCTTTTGCTTCTCTTGTAATTGATAAATTATATGTAGTTTTTGTTGTTCCATCTTCTGCTGTAACAACTATACTAAATTGATTTACTCCTTCTTGTAAATCTTTTTTTCCTACACCTGTAATAGTTTGACCATTATGACCTTTATTTGCATAAATATTTACACTTGCACAATCATTTGGCACTGTAACATCATAAGATGTTTTATTTGGTGTGAAACCTTTGAAATCGTTTGGTGTAATTCCTAAATTTGAAAGCTTTGAATTGTTTGATTTATTACCTTCTTCTGTTTGAGATGTTGCAGTTGGTGTAGCCACATTTTCTTTTGCAACAATTGTTACACTTCCGCTTGTATCTGATGTTGCTCCATCACTTCCCTCAGCAGTATTACCACTCATATTGATTGTATAAGTTCCCGGTGCTGATGGTGTAAATTGGAATGTCTTTGAAACTGATTTGTTTTCTGCATTTTCAGTGGCATCTGCAAAATTTTCGTTAATAGCTCCTGAAAGATGTATTTGCCAAGCTGCTCCATTTACTGTAACTGTTATAGTTACTGTTTCTCCAACGGCTACCTCTTGCTTATTAGCTGAAATAGATGCACTTGAAGCTTGCACTGTTGAAAATTGAAAAGCAATTAAAATACATAATATTGTTGCAAATAAAAGATTTTTTAGTTTTGACATAATCTATCCCCCTTTCAAGATTATTGAATTACATATTTTCCTATTAAATGCTTTTGAATTAAGAATAAATCTCCCGAATTTACTTTATTATCCTTGTTAACATCCATTGCTGTTATAGCTTTTGGCTCTGTTATATCAGATTTACCAATTAAATATTTCTTTACAGCTAGTAAATCTCCTGAATTTATTATATTGTCTCCATTGCAATCTCCCAATTTATATTCTGGTGTTGCACTTGGTTGTTCTGGTTGTGTTGGCTGTGTTTCTTGTACTGGTGTTGATGGTTTTTCAGTTGGCTTATTTTCTGTTTCTCCGTTTAGCGGGATTAGATATAGTTTATAGCTACTTTCATAGTCAAATGTTTCTCTTGCTGTCCAACCAACTTGCCCATTAGATTTTTGCACTTTATCCCAATAAGTTCCATTTATTTTTGTTGTTCCTTTTTCTAGCCTTGCTACAACTTCATCTTTCCATAGCCAAGCAACTAATGTTGCATCTTCTGGGCTTTTTCTAAGTTTTAAACTACTTGTTACATTTATTTTAACTAAATCTGATGTTGGTAAGTTGCTGTTAAGTAATTCTGGTGGTAAAGATACTGTTGTTGGCATATTTAAGTATAGTGGGATAATAAATGTATGTGATGAATTTATTGCTCCAACAGATTGATATGTATCTCTTAAAGTAGAGCCTTCTGTTTGAGCTGCTGTTAAGTTTTGTTGATATTGATGCCAATAAGTTCCATTTGAAGTAACTGCAAATTTTTGTAAATATAATGTGTTTTGACCTTGTTTAATATATTCATTTGCTACAAATTTAATTCCACCGTCGATTGATTTTTCAAGTGTGTTCCAGCCTTGTCTTTCTGCATAAGCTAAACCATTTTGAATAATTTGACTACTTGTTGCCCCAGATGCACCTATATTGAAGGCATTATAATATCCAGAATTACCAGAAACAAGTACAGAACCAGATTTACCTTGTTCTTGAAGTAGTCTTGCAACAATATAGTAAGCATTTATTTGATGATTATTAGCTGTGTTCACAATTCCTTGTTCATGCCCTTGCAAAAATGTTCCTTTTGTCATTGATTGTACTATTGATATTTGAGCATTTGTACCAGTTAATTCTTCAAATTGGAAAATATCTGTCTCATTTAAAAAGTTTCTTGGATCCATCATGTACTTTATCGCTGACTCTGATGCACATCTCCAACTTCCATTATCATAAGCACGATTTCCACAAATAGAACATCTCCAACTGCTATCGCGATTAGAAGATACTAAGTTTCTTGGTGAACTGTTATGACCTTGATATTCATTGGCAATTACTGTATTCCAGTCTAGGTTTGTATATAATAGTTTAAAATTCCAATTTGGATATTTGCTTTTCAAACTTTCTATGCGTTCCTTTATTCCCGGATATTTTGATGTGTTCATCCCTGCAATATTTGCGTCAACTGATTGTGATATAGCATATACTGAATTACTAAAAAATTGCAAAACAATATATGAAATTATAGTAAATAGTAAAACTACTGCCATAGCTCTTAACTTTTTCATTTGTCTTCCTCCAACTTTTTGCTTTTGTCGATTTTATTATATCATTAGCACTTTTTTCAGTCAACAAAAAAGCTTTTTTTTACCAAAATGTAATAAATTTGTAATATTTTTACATATATGATATAATAGGTCTTGGAAATCATTAAGTTAAGGAAGGTCGTGTTGAAAAATGCTTGAATTATTAGCGCCTGTTGGCAATTTTGACTCTTTAAAAGCTGCTGTTCAAAATGGTGCAGATGCAGTTTATTTTGGTAGTAGTTCTTTCAATGCAAGAGCATTTGCTGGCAATTTTAGTACAGAAAATTTGCAAGAAGCTATTTTATATGCAAAATTGCGTGGTGTTCAAACACACTTGACCTTAAATACCCTTATAAAAGATAACGAATTAGAAGAAGCTTTTAATCTTGTTAAACAAGCTTATGAATTTGGAATTGATGCTGTAATCGTTCAAGATTTAGGTTTAGCAGATTTGTTAATTAAATCTTTTCCAGATTTACCAGTTCATTCAAGCACACAAATGTCAATACATAATTTAGAGGGTGTTCTTAAATTACAAGAGATTGGTTTTAGCCGTGTTGTGCTTTCAAGAGAATTATCTTTGCGTGATATTGAATATATCTGTAAGCATTCTTCAATTGAAATTGAAACTTTTATTCATGGAGCTCTTTGCATTTCATATTCTGGTCAATGCCTATTTTCTAGCTTAGTTGGTGGTCGTTCTGGCAACCGTGGAAAATGTGCACAAAGTTGCCGTTTACCTTATGAATTGCTAGAAGATAATAAAAAATTAGATTCTGGCTATTTATTAAGTACACGCGATTTATGTAGTTTGCAATTTTTACCAGATTTAATTTTAGCAGGTGTTAAAAGTTTCAAAATTGAAGGTAGGATGAAAAGTAGTGAATATGTTGCTGTTGTAACAAAAATTTATAGAAAATATCTTGATTTAGCAATGGAATACGTTGATTCTGGTCATTTACAAGATTATCATGTTGAACCAGAAGATGAAAAAATGTTATTACAAGTATTTAATCGTGGTAATTTTTCTAATGGTCATTTAGATGATAAACCTAATAAAGAACTTGTTTTCAAAGAAAAACCTAATAATATGGGAATTTATCTTGGAATTGTTCAAAATTATAATTCTACAAAAGGTCATATTACATTAAAATTAAAAGATAGTATAAATATTGGTGATACTATCGCTCTACAAAGAGAGACCGGAACTTATACTATTTCTGAAATATTGAAAAATAATCAAAATATTAAAGACCCAAAAGTTGATGATATTGTTACAATTGGAAGAATGAAAGGCAATATTCAGTCTGGCGATAAAATTTATAAAATATCTTCTAAGGCTTTGTCTATGTCTGCAAGAGAAAGTTTTTCAAAAGAAAATAAAAAGGTTTATTTAGATGCTAAAATTTCAATTAAAAAAGGTAAACCTATTTCTATTAAAGTAACTCCATCTTTCCAATTGCCAAAAGCATATAATAAAATGAATATAAAGTGTGAACTTGCTGATGCTATTCCAATGGTTGCCAAAAATCAGCCACTAATCGCAGAAAATGTATTTTTGCAACTTACAAAAACACATAATACTCCATATCAATTTAAACATATTCAAATTGACCTAGATGATAATTTGTTTTTACAGAAAAACGTATTAAATGAGTTAAGGCGTACAGCTCTTCAAAAAGTTGAAGAATTTGCTGTAAATAACATAACAAGAAAATCTAAAAGTTTGCAAATTCCTTATACTAACCGCACAAAAGGTATGAAAAAAGTTTCCAACCCTAAAATCTCTGTTTTGCTTAATACTTTAAATACAGAATATGTTTATCAAAATTTAGATAAATCAATAGATTCTGTTTATATACCTTTAAAGTATTTTACAACTAATTCGTATGAAAATATTATTAAAACTTTAACTGACAACTTTAATGTTTATATTTATATTCCAACAATTGTAAAAGTTAATTACCGTAATTTACTTGTATCAAAAATTCATCAAACACTTGAAAAATTTCCAATCAAAGGGTTTGTAATAGCTAACCTTGGAAATCTAGAAATACTTGAATCTGCGAACCTTGATTTAGAAAAATATGATTTAGTTGGAAACTATACCCTTAATATTTTTAATACAAAAACTATTTCAAAATTACGAGCACTTGGGCTTAGCAAAATTACCAATTCACCTGAATTAGATAAAGCAACTCTTCTAAACTTATGTAGTTGCTCAGTTTTACCACAAGAATTGATTGTATATGGTAAATTGCCTTTGATGAATATTCGCTATTGTTTGCTTGGAAATACAAATCAATGTTATCCAGAATGTAAAAGCAGATGTACATCAAACCATACTTATTATTTGAAAGACAGATTACAAATGAAATTTAGAGTTTTACCAGATAATATTCAAACTGTAACCACTATTTTTAATAGTAAAATTCTATCTATACTTTATGATGATTTTTCTGTTGATTCTGTTCGTGTTGATATTCTAGATGAGACAATTGATGAAATCAATAATGTAGTAAATACTGTTAAAAATCATAAGCGTTTTGAGGGAAGTTCATATACTAATGGAAATTTGAATAGGAAAGATATTTAAAAGAGCTGAGAATTTTATTTCTCAGCTTTTGATAATTGAATAATTAAGTTCATATCATCGTCTTTTGCAGCTTTGTTTTTTCTGATAGCTCCACATTTCCTGCATTTAAAAATAATTACATATCCTTTTTTGCTATTTATTTCTAGCCCAATTGGTTCTAAATCGCCATGGCAGTCTTCTGCCCTATCTCCTGGGTTTTTATCAACATGTTTTGAGTGTAAACAATATGGACAATGATTTCTACATGAGTAACCTAATTTTTTTACTTTTTTGCCACAATTGTCACAAATAAATTCTTCATCTATTTCTGTAAAATTTGCTTTTTCTAACATAAACTCACCTTCTTAATGTCTATTATAAACTTTTACTATTTCATTTGTCAAATTTAAAACAGACAGGAATCGAATTCCTGCCTGTCTTATGTATAGCTACCGTACAATGGCGAAAATTGCACGGTATGGGATGTTTCTAATTTCGTCCGTCACAGTCATAAACTCCATGCTGTCTGTGTTCAGCTTGAAGATTTCGCCATATATGACTTCGCCTCTTTCTGTGACAATATTCACGTCGTCCAGTTCATGGAAAACGTCCTCGTCAAAAAACAAGTTCCCATTACTTACACTATACATCATCACACAACCTCCTTTTTAATGTTCGGAGGTTTTTTAGAAACCTCCTTGTTTTGAAGTTTCTAAAAACTTGTTACATATATATTATACTACATTTCGAGGGATTTTTCAAGTGCTTTACATAATGGTGTGATATAGTCCATTTGTAAACATACAAATAATAACTCCACAAACAGTTGGAATAGCAAATGCAAGAGCTGTCCATTTAATACTTCTAGTCTCTTTTTTTATTGTCAATAAAGTTGTAGCACATGGAAAATGTAAAACTGTAAATATCATTACATTTATTGCTGTTAAAATATTCCAGCCATTTTGTTTTAAAATTTCTCCTATTGCAAAAACATCTTCCATGTCAATTAAAGTTTTAGCTTTCATGTAACACATCAAGATAATTGGTAAAACTATTTCATTTGCTGGTATTCCAAGAACAAATGCTGTTAATATATAGCCATCTAAACCCATCAACTTTGCAAATGGTTCAAAGAAATTTGCAATAAGTGTTAAAAAACTTTTGCCATCTATTCCAGTATTTGCCAATAGCCATATTACAAGCCCAGCAGGTGCTGCAACCTTAATGGCTCTGGCAAGAATAAACAGAGTTCTATCAAATATTGAACGTATGAAGATTTTGCCGATTTGAGGCTTTCTATATGGTGGCAACTCTAAAACAAAAGATGATGGCATTCCTTTTAAAATTGTTTTTGATAAAATTTTTGAAATTATCAATGTTAAAAAGATTCCAAAAATTATAACTCCTATCACAGAGGCAGTTGCTAAAATAGAAGAAAATTTTCCATAATTGCCAGCTATAAAGATTGTGGCAATAGATATTAAAAATGGAAATCGTCCGTTACATGGTACTAAATTATTCGTCAAAATTGCAATTAGTCTTTCTCGTGGTGAATCTATTATCCTGCAACCAGTTACTCCACAGGCATTACATCCAAACCCCATGCACATAGTTATCATTTGTTTACCGGTGCAACAAGCTTTTTTGAAAAATTTATCCATATTAAAAGCTATTCTTGGTAAATATCCTAAATCTTCTAAAAATGTAAATAACGGAAAAAATATTGCCATTGGTGGCAACATTACACTAATAACCCAAGTGAGTGTTTGATAAACTCCAAAAATTAGCATATTTGAGAGCCAATCTGGTAACTGAATTATTTTAGTAAAAATTACTAGTTTATCTTGTATCCATTTAAAAAAATTAAATAAAAGTGTTGACGGGTAATTACTTCCTACAATTGTTAGCCAAAAAATAATTGCTAAAAATATGAGCATTATAGGAATTCCAAATTTTTTTGATGTCAAAATTTTATCTATTTGTCTGTCTCTTTTTTCATAGTTTACATTTTCAAAAGTGCAAACTTGCCTGCATATTTCTTCTGATTTATGTAAAATATTGCTTGTTATTTTATCTTTAAAATTTTCTTTTGTGATGTTATTTTCTTCTAATCTTTTTCTTGATTTTTTAACTGCTTCATCTATTTTAGGATTATGTATTTTTAGTTTTTTATGATTTTCTATTGAATTTAAAATTTTTTCTTCGCCGTCTAATAATTTGATTGCTACCCATCTTAAAAAATCTTTGCTATATTTATTTCCTAGCTCTTTTTGTATGTTTTTTATTTCTTTTTCTATCACTTCATCATATTTTATTTTTTTGGGTTTTGGTGTTATTTCCCTTTGGCATATTTTATAAATTGTTTGTTTTAAATTTTCTAGTGTTTTTTTCTTTTTAGCTGTTGTGCCTATAACTGGTATACCTAACAGTTCTGATAATTTATTGAAGTCAATTTTTATTTTCTTTTTCTTGGCTTCATCTAATAAGTTGACACATAAAATTACATTAGGAGTTATTTCCATTATTTGAAATAGTAAATTTAAGTTGCGTTCTAAACATGTACTATCTACTACTACAACTGTTGCTTCTATTTTTTCAAAACAAATATAGTCTCTTGCAATTTCTTCTTCTTCTGAATTTGACATGATTGAATATGTACCGGGAATATCTACAAATAGAAAATTTTTGTCGTTTATTTTGGCTTTTCCCGTTGCGTTTGCTACTGTCTTTCCTGGCCAGTTTCCTGTATGCTGGTGCATTCCAGTTAAGCTGTTAAATATGGTGGATTTTCCTACATTAGGGTTACCTGCTAATGCAATTGTATATAAATTTTCCATATAAGCCCTCCTTTATATATGTTATGCTAAGTTGCTTATATGGTGCATTATTTTTCGATTTCTATCTTTTCTGTGTCTTCTTTCCTGATTGCTATCAATGTGCCTCTTACTTCAAATGCTCGTGGTTCGCCTAATGGGCTTATTAAAACTGGCTTTATGCTTGTTCCTTTGATAAAGCCTAAGTCTAAAAGTCTACGTTTTATATTTTCTTGGCATTTTATTTCTTTGATTTTGCCTCTTGTTTCCATTTTTAATTCATTTAGGTTCATGTTTGCTCTCATCCCTTCTTAGGCACAAATTTATTTGAAATTTCTTCTCATTATATTATATTTCGACAATTTCAAATTTGTGATTTTATGCACAAAAAAAGATTTGCAAAAATTACAAATCTTTTTGTTTTATTATTCTTTATCAGTTTTTTCTTCTTTAACTGGTTCTTCTTTTTCTGCTTCCTTAGTTTCAGTAGCTGGTGCTTCTTCTGTTGCAGTTTCTTCTTTAACTTCTTCCTTGACTTCCTCTTTTACCTCTTCTTTAACCTCTGCTTTTGGTTCTTCTGCTGGTTGTTCTACAACTTCTGCAACTTTTTCTTCAACAACTGGTTCCTCAGTTACTGGTTCTTCAACTAAGTCCTCTTTGATAACAATTTCTTTATCTTCGATTCTAGCCCCAACTTGTTCCTTAGTTTTAGCTGATTTTCCAAGTCTTTCTCTTAGATAGAATAATTTAGCACGTCTTGCTTTACCAACTCTAACTAATTCTACTTTTTCTACTAGTGGTGAATGCACAAGAAATGTTTTTTCAACACCTACACCATAAGAATTTTTTCTAACTGTAAATGTTTGATTGATTCCCCCACCTTGTACTTTAATAATAATTCCTTCAAATACTTGTATTCTTTCTTTATTTCCTTCTTTAATTCTAGCATGTACTTTTACAGTATTACCTACTTTTAAATCTGGAATTTTATTTTTCAGTTGTTCATGTTCTATTGATTTAATAATATCCATTTTAGAATTTACCTCCTTCTTTTATTTGAGCGGTGCCTATTTTGATGGCACTTCATTTTTTAATTTTTCTAAAATTTCTTTTTCATGGTTTGATAATTTATAGTTTTCTAATAAATCTGGTCTTTTTTTGTAAGTTGTTTCTAATGATTTTTCTTTACGCCATTTTTCAATGTTTTCATGATGACCTGATAACAAAACTTCTGGGACTTTAACCCCTTCAAAAATTTCTGGTCTTGTATATTGTGGATATTCAAGCAACCCTTTTGAAAAAGATTCTTCTTGAATTGATGTATCTGTTAGCACACCTTCCACATATCTACTCACAGAATCGATTAAAACCATTGCTGGTAATTCCCCACCTGTTAATACATAGTCACCAATTGAAATTTCTTCATCAACAATTTTATCTAGTACACGTTCATCAATTCCTTCATAATGTCCACATAAAACAATTAAATTTTGTTCTTTTGATAGTTCTTCGACTTTGGTTTGGTTTAATGGCTTACCTTTTGGAGACATATAGATAACTTTCGAATTTTCAGTTTGAACTGATTGATAAGCTCTATATACTACATCTGGCATCATTACCATACCTGCGCCTCCACCATAAGGAGTATCATCTACTTTTTTATGTTTATTTTCTGAGAAATCTCTAATATTTATAACATTTATATCTATTAGCTTTTTTTCTTGTGCTTTACCCAAAATGCTAGATTTACAGATTTCAAACATTTCTGGGAAAAGTGTTAAAACATTAAACTGCATTTTTTTCTCCTTTTTTATTCTAAGCCTGGTGTAATATGTACTATGATTTTATTTTTTTCAAGCAAAATTTCTTTTATAACATCTTGTATTGCTGGCAATAAAATTTGTTTGTGGTCTTCTGTTTTTACAACATAAATATCATTGCTTCCAGTATTAAAAATATCTTCTAAGGTTCCTAAAATCTTTCCTTCGTCAGTATATACTGGCATACCAATTAGGTCTGCTATGTAATAACTGCCTTCCTCTAATTTTGCAGCATCTTTACGTTCTACTTCTAGAATTGCATTTCGTAAGTTTTCTGCATCTTCGACTTTATCAATACCTTTAAATTTTAATAATACCATACCTTTATGATATTTGACTTCTTCAACTTCATATTGCTTTTTTGTTTGTTTTATTACGACATATACTTTTTTTAAATCATCAAATCGATTTATATTATCTGTATATGGCATAATTTTAACCATACCTTTGATTCCAAATGTGTTTACAATTTGACCAATTTCAAAATATTCTTGCATAGATAACTCCTAATCTAAGAACTCTACATTGACTTTTTCTTTTTCTTTGATTGCCATTGATTTTATAACAGTTCTTATAGCTCTTGCAATTTTACCTTGTTTTCCTATAATTTTACCCATGTCTTCTGGTGCAACTTTTACTTCAAATGTTACAGATTTTTCATTCTCTGATACTTTTTCAGTAATTTGAATTGCATCTTGATTTTCAACTAAATGTTTTATTATAGTTTCTAAGATATCTTTCATATCCTATACCTCCTATTTTGATTTAGCTATTAGTGCTTTTACTGTGTCTGTTGGCTTAGCACCATTTTTAATCCATTTTTCTACTTTTTCTTGGTCAAGTACTATTTTCTCTGGTTTGCTCATTGGGTCATAAGTTCCTATTTGCTCTACTATTTTACCATCTCTTGGGCTTCTAGAATCTGCTACTACAATGTGATAAAATGGAGCTTTTTTCTTTCCTTCTCTTTGTAATCTAATTTTTACCATTTTGTTCACCTCCTTAAACTTTAAAGTTTCTTAAAGTATTTTCATCAATACCATTCATCAATTTCTTCATACCACCTTTGTTGTTCTTCAACTGCTTCATCATTTTTTGTGTTGCCTCAAAAGATTTAATGAATTTATTAACTTCTTGTACAGATGTACCACTTCCATTTGCAATTCTTTGCCTACGACTACCATTCAAAACTCTAATATTGCGTTTTTCCTGTTTTGTCATTGAACATATAATTGCTTCTATTCTTTCAAACTCTTTATCATCAACTTTAACATCTTTAAGTTTGTTCATGCCGGGTATCATTTTTAATAGTGATGAGAAAGATCCCATTTTCTTAATTTGCCTTAATTGCGCTAAATAGTCATCTAAATCAAACTCGTTTTTGCGCATTTGTTTTTCAAGCTTTTCAGCTTGTTCTAAGTCAAAGCTTTCTTCTGCTTTTTCGATTACAGATAAAATATCTCCCATTCCTAAAATTCTGCTTGCCATTCTGTCTGGGTGAAATATCTCTAAATCGCTTAATTTTTCACCTGTTGCTGCAAATTTGATTGGTCTGCCTGTTATTTTCTTAACTGAAAGAGCAGCACCACCACGAGTATCACCATCTAGTTTTGTTAAAATAATTCCATCAATTCCAACTTCCTTATGGAAAGTATCAGCAACATTAACTGCTTCTTGACCTGTCATTGAGTCAACTACTAATAAGATTTCATGAGGTTTTACAGATGACTTAACATTTTTAAGTTCCTGCATAAGTTCTTCATCAATTTGTAATCGACCTGCTGTATCTAAGATTATTACATCATTTAATTTTGAGATTGCCACATTTATTGCTTGTTTTGCAATATGCACAACGTCTTTTGACTGTTCATTACTGAACACCGGAATATTCAACTGACTACCTACAACTTGTAATTGCTTGATAGCTGCTGGTCTATACACATCACATGCAACAAGTAGAGGCTTTTTACCTTGCTTTCTGAATAAATTTGCTAATTTTCCTGCTGTTGTTGTTTTACCTGAACCTTGCAAACCTACTAACATAATAACTGTTGGCGGATTCGGAGTGAAATTAACTTTGCTCTCTGTTCCACCTAGTAATTCAACAAGTTCGTCTTTTACTATTTTTACTACTTGTTGCCCTGGTGTTAGAGACTTTAATACATCTTGACCTAATGCTTTTTCTTGAATTGTTCCGATAAATTCTTTAACAATTTTATAGTTAACATCTGCTTCTAATAACGCAAGTTTTACTTCTCTAAGTATTTCTTTTAAATCTGATTCTGTAATTCTTGCTTTGCCACTTAATTTTCTAGTTATTTCTTGCAAGCGGTTTGATAGACCTTCAAAAGCCATTTGGTTCACTCCTATTCTATACTAAACAATTTAATTCTTTTTTTATGCTTTCTAAAATGTCTGCAATTTTTTGATCAGAATATTCTTTTTGAATTTTTGAAATTTCTGATAAAACTTTGCTAATTTTCTTTTCTTGTTTCAACGTCCTTTTCATAAAAGTTAGCTTTTCTTCATATTCGAAAAGTTTTTTCTCTCCTTTCTTTATGATGTCTCTTACAGCTTGCCTTGTAACTTTGTTATTTTCTGCAATTTCTGAAAGAGATAAATCATTATTATAGTAGTCATTTAAAAATTCAAATTGCTTTTTTGTAAGTAATGCTCCATAGTATTCGCATAACATACTTATTTTAATTTTATTTTCTAAATTACTCTTTTCTTCCATTTTTTCTCTCTTTCTTTTTGTAATGCTATTATACTTTACACTATTTTTTTTGATTTGTCAAGAGTTTTTGCGAAATTTATTGCAATTTTATATATAAAAGCCTATGTATATTACTGGATAAAATGACGAATACGATTGGAGATATGTTAGAAAATCTTATTTCATTCGTATGGAAAGCGTTCGTGCGTGCGAAGCATGCCAGCGGAAGGGTGCCATAGAAGGGAATTAGATTTTCTTACGTATCGTATTGAGTCGAGTCATTTTAGGAAGGAATATACATAGGCTTTTTTATTTTAATAATTTTTTTAGCAGTTGTTCTCTGCATTTATTTTCAAACTCATCATCTAAGCTTTGCAATTCAATATTTTCTTTATATTTTCTTTCTAAACAATATTTGATGATATAATCTGCTACTTCTGGATTCTTAGAAAGCAATGGTCCATGCAAATATGTTGCAATAACATTACCGATGAAAAAACCTTCATGTGTATCTCCAAAAGAATTTCCGTTTCCGAATAGAACTTTTCCAAAAGGAGCCATGCCTTCAAAAGTTTGTCCGCCATGGTTTTCAAAACCTATTACTTGTGTTTTCTTTCCATTTTGCAATTCGACTTCTAGAACAATATTGCCAATACATCTTTTTTTTCTATCTGCTATTGCTTCTGTATAATAAGGGAAAACTTCTAAGCCTGGAATTATATTGCCCTCAACACCTTTATAGTATTTTCCAAACAATTGATATGCTCCACAAATTAGTAAGAAAAATACGCCATTTTGCACTGCTTTTTTTATATTATCTTTATACTTGACTAAATCATCTGCTAAAATACTTTGCTCATTATCAGCACCGCCACCAGCAAAAACAATATCATAACTTGAAAAATCTGGTGCTTCGTCATTTATTGAATATTGGTCTATTTTACAAGATATATTTCGTTGTTCCATGCGATATTTTAGTACTTGAATATTTCCATAATCGCCATATAGTTCTAACATATCTGGATATAAATATAGTATTTTAAGTTCCTGCAATTAACATCACCCCTATCTTTCAAGTTTAAATATAGCTTGCCTTGTTGGTTGCAAAGCGGTATAATTTGCTATTACATATTTCTTTGTTTTTGTTTTATATAGTTCTTGTACTGCTGTTTCCAAACTTTCACATGGAATAATTTGTTTAGAATTATATCCTGAGGTTTTTATTCTAATAGCTATATCATAAGGTCTTGTTCCTGCTGTGATTATTCTTGTTACTTTGTTTTCCAATAATTTGTCAAAGTTTATATCCCATATCCAAGATACATCAAACCCATCTGCAATGTTGTCATTTAAGACAAATAATAATTCCTTTTCTTCCTCGTCCTCTTTCAATAACCTTAAACTTACATTTGCACCAGTTGGGTTTTTAGCTAAGTTAATAATTGTAGGTATGTTATTTACTTTAATTGCTTCCAATCTTCCGTTTTTTAGTGCAAATTTTGAAAATGCGTTGACAACATCCTCTGTTGGAATATGATAAAGACTCATCACACTTAATACTGCCACATAATTATAAATTGTATAGATACTATTATCTTGTATTTTATAGGTAATTCCCTCTACGTCAAAGCTTCTCTCTTTTAAGTCAACATTTTGTGCCTCTTTATATATTTGGTTTTCTCCATAGCTACATTTTGGGCAATGGAACTTACCAATGTGTGAATATTGGTAATACTCATATTCTAAGCGAGTTTTGCAAAATGGGCAGAATTTTCCTTCTCCTGCTTCTTTCATATTTTGAGTTGCATATTCGTATTTTTGAACACGGTAGTAGTATATATTTTTATTGTTTTCATTTGCTTTTCCAAGCCTTGCCACATTTGGGTCATCAGCATTTAAAACTAAATTTCCAGTATATGTTTTTAAAAATTCATTTATTTTTAAGATTAGTGTTTCTACCTCGCCATTTCTATCTAGTTGGTCTCTAAAAAAATCTAAGATTACAAGTGTATCTAGTCTAATTGTTTTAAAAATTTTTGGTACATAGCTCTCATCTACTTCAAAAGTTATATAATCTGCTTTGATTTTTCCTGTGATTGTAGAATTCTTTATTAGTGTAGATAATATACCTGTTTCCATGTTATTGCCTTCTTTATTGCTAATAACCTTATTACCAGCTGTTTCTAATGTGTATGCTATACAGTTGTTTGTTGATGTTTTTCCATTTGTTGCAGTTACTGCAATCACTGGGCAATTGATTTTAAAATATTCCAACATATTTTTATTTAGTTTGATCGCGATTTTACCAATTATATTTCCACCATGTTTTCCAAATAGCTTTAATATTATATTGATAAGTTTCAGTATCATGATATAGATTGCATTCATATATGTTCTTCCTCTCTAAAATTATTTTGAAGAAAATTTAAATCTGCACTTTTGATTCATAAATTTTGTAAAAGCTTCTGGTGTGCCTATTTCAAAATTTTGTTTATCTAATAAAAAGGCATGTGTTTTGTCAATGTATAAATAGAAAAAATCTTCGGAATCATAAACTTTATGAAGTTGCCAATAATATACTTGTCTATTGATTTTTTTGCTATATACTAAAAATTTTTTCTCATAAAATTTAAAAATAAATTCTTGCTCGTTTTCCAGTTTCTGGCTTTTTAATTCTTTTTTTATTATTTCTGTTGGATTCTTAAAACGCCAAATCATTATAGCTGCAAGTATTGCAAATATAAATAGTGCCATTAGATAATTTTTTGCTTGGAATTGAGCAACAACGCAAAACAAAAGTGCTAAAAATATTATTGCAGTATAAAAGTAATATGAAGGTCCATATTTTTCTTGATGAAATTCTAAAAATTCTTCATATATTTTCTTAGTATATTTTGTTTTATTTTTAAATAATATTTTCAAATTTTCTCTCCCTTTCAATCTAATTTAAAATTAACTGGCTCTGCCTTTTCTAAGCTTTCATGAACATCTAATATTCTCTGGTTTGATGAGCCTCTAAAACGCAATTTTAAATCTTTTTTATCTTCTTCAAATTTGCCATCTACCATTACATCTATATATTTCAAAAGTTCTTTTGTTGTTTCATTTTCCTTTAACATTTTACCAACAACATCTTTTTCAAAATCAAAACCTGTATAACACCAAATATTTTTATCTGGAAATTTTTCTTTAACTTTCTTTACTAGTGGCAACAAGCCTTCTTGATTTTGCTTTTCAAGAGGTTCTCCGCCTAAAAGCGAAAGCCCTGAAATATAGTCATGATCCATGTAATTTATAACTTTATCTAATTCTTTTTCTGTGAATTGATTTCCATAGTTAAAGTCCCATGCGCATTGATTAAAACATCCTTTGCAATGGTGGTTGCACCCACTTACAAACACTGATACTCTAACACCTTCTCCATTTGCAACATCAACTTTTTTTATATCTGCATAATTCATAATATTCTCCCCCGTTTACTTCAAAACGGGCCTTCTAGTTAAAAGGTCCGTATAAAATTTATTGCATTACAAGTGCATTACTCTCTGTTTAATTTCTTTTGTTTTTCCTGCGTTCCAGAAGTTTTCTCCTAAGTATCCGCATGTACGTCTAACAACAGTTAGTTTTGAGTGATTTTTGTTTCCGCAGTTTGGGCATTCCCATTCATTGTCTTTATTTATTATGATTTCTCCATCAAAGCCGCATTCATGGCAATAATCTGATTTTGTATTGAACTCTGCATATTGAATATTGTCATATATGAATTTTACAGCTGTTTCTAGTGCATCTAAGTTATGTTGCATGTTAGGAATTTCAATATAAGAAATACATCCGCCAGTTGATATTTTTTGGAATTCGCTTTCAAAAGATAATTTGTCAAAAGCATCTATTTTTTCCCTTACATCAACATGATATGAGTTTGTGTAATATCCTTTGTCTGTAATATCTTTTATTGTTCCAAATCTTTCTTTATCTATTTTAGCAAATTTGTAGCATAAACTTTCTGCTGGTGTTCCATATAGTGCAAAGCCAATATTTGTTTCCTTTTTCCATTGTGCAACTTTTTCTTTAAGATATTTCATTACTTTAATTGCAAAGTCATGTCCTTCTGGCTCTGTTTGTGGTACGCCTTTCATAAGTTTTGTCATTTCATATATTCCGATATATCCTAATGAAATTGTTGAATATCCACCATATAAAAGTTTATCTATTTTTTCACCTTTTTCTAGACGTGCTATTGCACCATATTGCCAATGTATTGGGCTAATGTCAGATGTTGTGCCAAGTAAAGCATAATGTCTGCACATTAGAGCTTCATAACATAGTTCTAGACGTTCGTCTAGTAATTTCCAGAATTTTTCCTCATCGCCATCGGCAATTATTGCAATCTGAGGTAAATTGATACTTACAACACCTTGGTTAAATCTTCCTTCAAATTTATAATTTCCATTTTCATCTTTCCATGGTGATAAGAAACTTCTGCATCCCATTGGGCTGAACACATTACCTTCATAAGTTTCACGCATTTTTTTAGCTGAAATATAGTCTGGATACATTCTTTTTGCTGAACATTTTACTGCTAGTTTTGTTAAATAGTCATATTCTCCGCCTTTTAGGCAGTTAAATTCATCTAACACATAAACTAGTTTTGGAAATGCTGGTGTAACATAAACTCCGGCTTCGTTTTTAATTCCTTCATATCTTTGTTTCAAAATTTCTTCAATAATCATTGCATTTTCTTTAATGTATGGGTCGCCTTCTTCTAAGTGTAAGAATAGTGTAACAAAAGGTGATTGCCCATTTGTTGTCATTAAAGTGTTTATTTGATATTGAATTGTTTGTACACCTGCTTTTAGTTCTGCTTTTAATCTATCTTGTGTTAGTTCTTCAATTACTTCTTCTGTTAATTTGCCTTTATATTTTGTTTCTAATTCATTTTTGAATTTATCATAGCTTTTTCTTAAATATTTGCCTAGGTGCTTCATATCAACAGATTGACCACCATATTGGTTACTTGCAACTGCTGCTATAATTTGTGTTACAACAGTACATGCCACTTGGAAACTCTTTGGACTTTCAATTAGTTTTCCGTTCATTACTGTTCCATTTTCTAACATATCTGAAATATTTATTAAACAGCAATTAAAAATTGGTTGAACAAAATAATCAGCATCATGGAAATGCAAAACTCCTTCTTGATGTGCTTTAACAATTTTTTCTGGTAATAATAGTCTGTTTGTTAAGTCTCTTGAAACTTCTCCTGCAATGTAGTCCCTTTGTGTAGAAGCTAGCATTGTATTTTTATTAGAGTTTTCTTCTGCTAATTCTTTATTTTCATTTCTGATTAAACCTAAAATTGATTCATCTGTTGTATTAGCTTTTCTAACTAATGCTCTTGTGTAGCGGTATACAATGTATTTTTTAGCTAATTCAAATTTTCCTATCTCCATCAATTTTTCTTCTATAATATCTTGTATATCTTCTACAAGAATTCTTTTCTTATCTAAGCTTTCTATATATGCTATCATTTCTTTGATGTCTGCTTTTGAAGCTTTTTCTCTCCCTCTTACTTCATTATTTGCTTTTTCAATTGCAGTCTCGATTTTAGCTCTATCGTAATCTACTGCTCGTCCATCTCTTTTAATAACTTTCATTATGATTCCCCCGTTTCCTTTTTAATTATATCTATAAAAAAAGAAAAAACTGTTGCAAAAACAACAAAAAAATGTTATAATTTTTTTGAAAATTTTGTCGATTTGTATTCTGTAAGTTTTGCGAGATATTACGACTATGTTACGATTTTGTTACAATTTTATTACAAAGTGTTTGGGGATGATTTTTATGGATTTTCTAAGTGTTTCAAGTTTTATTAAAGATTATGAAGATCACTGTTCAAAAGTTCAACATAAACATTTTAGAAAAAATGAAACTATAACAACATATATTGCTAAAAGAAATCAAGTTTGCATTCTTGTAAGCGGAGAAGCTGACCTTATCCGCTATGATTACAATGGTAATAAAACTATTGTTGAACATTTTACAAGTAATGATATTTTTGGTGAAGTGTTTTATATGATTACAACAAATAATGAATTATTTGTACGTGCTAAACAAGATTGTGACGTAATCTTTCTAGTGTATGATAATTTAAAAAACAAGTGTAAACAAAATTGTAAATTTCATCAAACTTTATCTGATAATTTGGCTGAATTGATTTTAAACAAAGTAACAATTTTAAACAGCCGTATTGAGCTTTTAACTAAGCGTTCTACACGTGATAAATTACTTGGATATTTTTCTATGCTATCTACTCGTAGTTTTAGTAAATCTTTTAAATTACCTTTTTCGTTAACAGATTTAGCAGACTATTTAAGTGTTGATAGAAGTGCTATGATGAGAGAACTTAAATCTTTGCGTGATGAAGGTTTTATAGAAAAAAATGGAAATATGATAACATTACTTTATAAATAGCAAAACCCAGACCTGTGACAGTCTGGGTTCTACTTTATAGCCTTCCAATGATGTCAGAGAATAAGCGATGAACACTGCCTATTACTCTCGTGATGCTCTCAACATACGCTCCAATGGAAATCAATAATATTACTGTTGATATTCCTTTGAGTATGCACGGCCTACTGACTGTTCCATTACTGCACAAGTCAGCCCGAACTCTTTTGAAGCATATCATAAGCAACAACACCGTTTCCAATGATGCTGTTAAATACTTGGCTGAAATGATGTTGTACCCTATTGTTGCCGTTACAATAACTGCGACACCAATCTTGTTCTTGGGCAAAACTTCTTCTAATAACATTACATCCATCATTCCAAACATAAGTATAAATAGTAGCATCATACTCATCACAGCAAAAGCCACTTCCATATTGCTCCCTCCGTTCATTTGTGATGGTTTACGGGTTACCAATTCCTTCTAGGAATATTATGTTTATTTTACCATTTTTATTCAATATTGTCAATAATTTTAGCAATTTGTTCAGCATCAAAATCAGTTTCTATTTCTTCTCCTGTCTGCATATTCTTGATTTTGACTTTATTATTTTGAATTTCATCTTCTCCAATTACAATGATAAATGGAATTTGTAGCTTATCTGCATATTTCATTTTTGTTTTTAGTTTTTTATCACTTAAATATATTTCTGTTTTTATATTCAAGTTTCTTAGCTCACTTGCCAATTTGATTGGTTTTTCTAATTCCTCTAACATCGGAATAATAAGTAATTGAGAGATTGATTTTTGTTCTGCTTTTATCAATTGTAGTTCATTTAGTTTATAGAAAAGACGTGTTAGTCCTATTGAAATTCCAACACCTGGTAACTTTTTATCTGTATAATAATCTGCTAGATTTTCATATCTACCACCAGAACATACACTGCCTAGTTCTCTATAATCATTTAAAAAGGTTTCATAAACTGTTCCTGTATAGTAGTCAAGACCTCTTGCAATAGTTAGGTCTAATTTATAGTTCTTTTCTGGCACCCCGAAAAGTCCTACATATTTAAGTGTTTCTGTTATTTCTTTTAGTCCTTCTGAAAATTCTTCATTTTCAATTTGCAAGTCTTTTAACTTTTTAAGTTTTTCTTGGTTTGTTCCTTCAATTTCAATAAATGTAAGTATTTTTGTTATGTTTTCAGTTTCTATATCAAGTTCTTCAAGTTCTTTTATAACTTCTTCTTTTCCTATTTTTTCAATTTTATCAATAATCCTTAAAATTTCTGTGCTGTTTTCCTTTTGCCCAATTGCTTCAAACAAGCCATTTAGAAGCTTCCTATTGTTTATTCTGATTGTAAAATCTTCAAAGCCTAATTTTTTAAAAATTGTATAAATAATACTTGGTAGTTCTGCATCATTTAAAATGCTTAATTCTCCATCTCCAATTATGTCAATATCGCATTGATAAAATTCACGGAATCTACCTTTTTGAGTTCTTTCCCCTCTGTATACTTTACCAATTTGATACCTTCTAAACGGAAAGCTTAAATTGCCATAGTTTTTTGCTACATATTTTGCTAGTGGTACTGTTAAATCAAACCTAAGTGAAAGGTCTGTATCTCCCTTTTGAAAGCGATAAATTTGTTTTTCTGTTTCTCCACCAGCTTTTGCTAATAGTACTTCTGATAATTCTATTATTGGTGTATCTATTGGTAAAAATCCAAATTGCTGATATGTGGCTTCTATTGTGTTTTTCATTTGTTCAAATAAAATCTGTTCATTTGGCAATAATTCCATAAAACCTGACAAGGTTCTAGGTTGTGTTTTATTCATATTCATCATTCCTTTCTAAGTTTTAGTGTTTACGGCGTACCTCGTACACACTGTCAACTTTTCTAATTGCTTTTTGCACTTTATCTAATTCATCTATATTTTCAATTTCAACTGATACGTCCATAATTGCTATACGCTCTTTTGTTGTTTTTGTGTTTACTCCCATTAGTTTTGCTTTTGTTTCTTTTAGAGCGTTTAAGGTGTCTACTAGTAGACCACTTCTGTCATTTGCTAAGACTTCTATTTCTACTTGATAAGTTTCTTTTGTCTCTTTATACCACTCAACATCTATAATTCTGTTTTCTTCTGTTAGAAGGTCTTTAACATTTATACAGTCTTTACGATGGACTGAAACCCCTCTGCCTTTTGTAATATATCCGATTATTTCATCTCCTGGAAGTGGGTTACAGCATTTTGAAAGTTTTACTAAGCAATTATCAATGCCTTTTACAACAACACCTGAATTTGAAGGTTTAAATCTTCTTTCTCTCTGAGTTCTGCTTAATTTTTCAATTGTTTCATCAATATTGATTTCTTCGTGCTCTTTACGGTATTCTTGTAAAACTCGTGCTATAACTTTCCCTGCTGAGTTTGCTCCAAAGCCAACAGCTGCATACATTTCTTCTAAATTTTTATATTTATATTTTTCTAGCATTGGGTCAATATATTGATTTTTAAAAATATCTTCATGGTGAAGTCCTAATCTCTTTATTTCCTTTTCAATTAAGTCTTTTCCTTTTTCAATATTTTCTTCTTTTAGAGTCTTTTTGAACCATGCTTTAATTTTGTTCTTAGCTCCTGTACTCTTTACGAATTTTAGCCAGTCTCTGCTTGGTCCTTTTGAATTATCTGATGTGATTATTTCAACAATATCGCCACTTTTTAAAGGTGTGATAATTGGCATCATTTTACTATTTATTTTACAGCCTGTCATCTTATTACCAATCTCTGCATGTATGTTATATGCAAAGTCAATTGGTGTTGAGCCTTGTGGTAATACTTTTATTGCTCCCTTTGGTGTGAACACATAAACTTCATCTATAAATAGCTCTGTTTTCAAAGTGTCTAAGAATTCTTGTGGGTCTTGAATTTCTTTTTGCCACTCCAAAGTTTCACGAAGCCATGCAAGTTTATCATCTTCAACTTTTACAGATTGTTTCTTTCCAAAATAACTTGCTTCTTTATATGCCCAGTGTGCCGCGATACCATATTCTGCAACTCTGTGCATATCCCATGTACGAATTTGCACTTCAAAAGGTGTACCTTTTTCACCTAAAAGTGTTGTATGTATAGATTGATACATATTAGGTTTTGGCACAGCTATATAGTCTTTAAACCTTCCTGGCATAGGGCTATAAAGTTCATGCACAACTCCTAGTGCTGCATAGCAATCTTTTACAGAGTTAACTAAAATGCGTAAAGCAAATAAATCATATATCTGGTCTAATGTTTTGTTATCTCTTTTCATTTTACGATATATGCTATATAAATGTTTTGCACGTCCTGTTACCTCTGCATCAATATGTTGCTTTTTCAATTCTATTCTAATTTTTTCCATTATTTTTTCAATAAATTGTAAACGTTCCTCACGTTTTTTATTGATACCTTCAACAAGTTCATGATATTCATCTGGGTATAAATATTTAAAAGCTAGATCTTCAAGTTCCCATTTCATAGAGTATAAACCTAAACGGTTTGCAAGTGGTGCATAAATTTCCATTGTTTCTTTTGCATTTGCAATTTGTCTATCTCTTTTTAAATATTTCAATGTTCTCATATTATGCAATCTATCTGCCAATTTGATTATAATTACACGGATGTCTTTACCCATTGCTAAAAACATTCTTCTATAATCTTCTACTTGTGTTTCCTCTACTGATGAAAATAGCATATTTCCTAGCTTTGTAACACCAGATACCATGTCTGCAATTTCATCATTGAATTCTCTCCTAATATCTGCATCAGTTGCAGGTGTGTCTTCTACAACATCATGTAAAAGGGCAGCACAAATAGTATTATCATCTAAACCTATTTCTGCTAGAAGATTAGCTACATTAAGTGGATGTGTAATATATGGTTCCCCAGAATTTCTTTTCTGGGTTTTATGATATTCATTTGCCATGTTATAAGCCTTCATGATAAGTTTTGTATCAACTTTTCGTGAATGTGCTTTTCTTTTATTTATAACATCTTGTATCGTAACTTCTTGTTCCTGCATGTAGCCTCTCTCCTTTATTATATTGACTTCATAATATCTTTTAAATTTATTTGTATACTTTCTACACCATTGAAATTATTTATTTCTAGAATTCCCACAACATCAACCTTATCTCCGAATTCTATATTCATTTACCAATTCGCCAAGATTAAAGCCGATGGCATCTATAAGTGTATTTTTTTCTTTTAAAGTCATCTTTAAATGTTTGCCTTCTGATAATGCTCGTATTGAATCGATTTTTAAATTTTTCAAAGCAAATATTGGTGTTTTGTTGCCTTCCCCAAATGGCTCTAATTGTTTCAAACTTTCTATGATTTCTTTGGAGATATTTGCCAATTCAATTTTGCCATCAATTTGTATAACTGGCACTATTCTTTCTATATGTGCATTTTTTGCTACTTCTTCAATTTTTTTGCTAAATGGCTCAACCATGTCTTTTTTTAAAGTAATACCTATTGCCATACTATGACCGCCAAATTTTTCAATTGTGTCCATACAGTTCATCAAAGCTTCATGTAAGTCAAACCCTGGTATACTTCTGCCTGAGCCCTTTGCTAAATCATCTTCATAGCATAATAATATTGTTGGTTTAAAATATTTTTCTGTGATTTTTGAGGCAACAATTCCTATAACACCATGGTGCCAGTCATTACCTGCAATAACAATTGTGTTTCTTTTGTCTAAGTCTTTATCTTCAATCATTTTGATTGCTTCTTGATATATTTCTTTTTCTGTGCTTTGCCTCATACTATTAAATTTATTTAATTCTTGTGTCAATTTTATTACTTCATTTTTATTTTCACTTAAAAATAGTTGTAAAGCTTTTTCAGCATATCCCATTCTTCCACAAGCATTTATTCTAGGAGCAACTCCAAAAGAAATGGCTGTTGAATCAATTTGCACAAAACCAGATAAGCTAAGTAAAGATTTTAATCCGACATTTCGAGTTACATTTACAAGTTGTAATCCTAATTTTGTTATAACTCTATTTTCATCAATTAGAGGCACAATGTCTGAGATTGTTCCAACACATACAATATCTAAGAATTTTAAATATGCTTCTTCTGGTAATTTTAATTCTTGTGATAAAGCTTGTATTAGTTTAAATACAACACCTACACCAGCTAAATCTCTGCATGGATATTTACTGTCTTTTCTCTTTGCGTCAATTACAGCAATGGCATTAGGCAATTCTTCTGCTACTTCATGGTGGTCTGTTACTATTGTTTCTATTCCTAGTTTGTTTGCATGTTCAATTTCTTCTATTGCTGAAATTCCACAGTCTACTGTTATCATCAACTTGTATTGCTTTTTTGCGATTTCTTCTACTGCTGGAATATTTAAGCCATAGCCTTCTTCTAATCTGTTAGGAATATAATGGTCTATTTGTATTCCTAAATCTTTTAAAAAGCTTTTTAATACTGTTGTACTTGTTATTCCGTCTGCATCATAATCGCCATAAATAATCATTTTTTCTTTATTCTCTATTGCTGTTTTTATTCTATCAACAGCTTTTTTCATGTCTGGCATTAAAAATGGATCATGAAAATCTTTGCGAGTTGGGTTTAAAAATGTTTTTAATTTTTCAGGTTCATACATGTCTCTGTTTACAAGTATTGTAGCTAATAATGGGTTGATTTTTTGTGTTTTAACTAATATATCTACTTGCTTTTGCTTTTCTTCATTTAATTCATAAATTTGCCACTTTTTTGTCATTTTTTTCTCCTTTCTTATTTCTAGACTATAATTACTTATATTTATACCATAAAATACAATTTTTCGCAATAAAATTAGAAAAAAACCTGCAACTTAATTGCAAGTTTTTAATCTGATTTTTTATTATACGCCAACTGATGAAAAACCATTATCAACATGTATAACTTCTCCTGTAATCGCATTTGCCATATCACTGAATAAAAAGACTGTTGCATCTCCAACTTCTTTTGTTGTTACATTCCTATGTAAAGGTGATTTTTGTTCAACAACATCTAATATACTTCCAAAGTCTTTTATTCCTTTTGCTGAAAGTGTTTTGATTGGTCCCGCTGATATTGCATTTATACGGCAATTCATTTTTCCTAAGTCAACTGCTAAGTATCTAATAGATGCTTCTAATGCTGCTTTTGCAACACCCATAACATTATACCCTTCAATTGCTTTTTCAGAGCCAAAATATGTGTATGCTACAATACTTGCTCCTTCATTTAACATATCTTTTTCCTTTGCCATTCTTAATATTGCAATTAGTGAATAACTACTAACATCTTGTGCATGTGCATAGCCATCTCTTGTTGTGTTTATAAAATCATTTCTTAAATCTTCTGTATTTGCATGTGCAATAGCATGTAAAATTCCATCAATTTTGCCATGGTCTTTTTTGATTTCTTCCAAACATTTATCAATATCTGCATCTATACTAACATTATTGCAAATATATAGACTGGTTCCTGGCAATTCTTTTAATAGTTCTTTAACTTTTTCGTAACTATCTTCTGCACAAGTACAAATAACTTCTGCACCTTGCTCATAAGCTGATTGTGTTGCTCCCCATGCAATACTCCATTTATTTCTAACCCCCATAATAACTACTTTTTTACCTTTTAAAATCATTTTCTAATCTCTCCTTTTAATATATTTTTCTGTATTTTTCATATCTTTTTACTAGTAATTCATCTTTACTTAGTTTTTGCAATTCTTTCAAATTTTTAATAATATATCTTTTTAAACTTTGTGTGATTTTTTCAAAATCATCATTTTCTTTGATAATATGATCTGCAATTCCCAATTTTTGAAGATCCTCTGCTGTTATTTTCATATTTTCTGCTGCTTCTTTTGCTTTTGTACTGTCCTTATATAAAATACTTGCAAAGCCTTCTGGTGAAAGTATCGAATATATTGCATTTTCTAACATTACTATTCTGTCTCCTACTCCTATTGCTAATGCTCCTCCACTTGAACCTTCTCCAATTACTACACAAATAATTGGAACTTTTAAACCTGCCATTTCCATAATGCTTTTTGCTATTGCTTCCCCTTGACTTCTTTCTTCTGCGCCAACACCTGGGTAAGCTCCTGGTGTGTCTATAAATGTTATAATTGGTCTATTGAATTTTTCTGCTTGTTCCATTAGTCTAAGTGCTTTCCTATATCCCTCTGGTTCTGGCATACCAAAGTTTCTTTCTATATTTTCTTTTGCACTTTTCCCCTTTTGCTCTCCTATTACTGTGACCGGTATATTGCCAAGAAGTGCTATTCCGCCAACAATTGCTTTGTCATCTCCATAGTTTCTATCTCCATGTAATTCCATGAATTCATCAAATATATTTTCTATATAATCTAATGCTTTTGGCCTTTCTGCTTCTCTTGCTATTTCTACTCTTTCCCATGCTGTTTTCACTTGATTTCACTTCCTTCATTTATGATATTTAAGCAATTTGCCTAGCGTGTGTTTCATATCTTTTCTTTCTACTATTTTATCAATAAAGCCATGTTCTAATAAAAATTCTGATTTTTGAAAACCTTCTGGCAATTGCTGTTTAATTGTTTGTTCAATTACTCTTGGACCCGCAAAACCAATTAAAGCATCTGGCTCAGCTAAAATAATGTCACCTAAACTTGCAAAACTTGCTGTAACTCCTCCTGTTGTTGGGTCTGTTAATACTGAAATATATAACAAACCTGCATCTTGCAATCTTTTTATTGCTGCTGATGTTTTTGCCATCTGCATTAGTGAAATAATGCCTTCCTGCATACGTGCACCACCAGAGACGCAGAAAATAATAATTGGTAGCCTTTTTTCAATTGCTGTTTCAATTGCAATTGTTATTCTTTCACCTACTGCTGAACCCATACTACCCATTAAGAAATTTCCGTCCATAACAGCTAATACACATTTTTCTCCTTCAATTTTGCATGTACCACATGTTACGGCTTCTTGCAAATTAGTTTTTTCTCTCAAAGCATTTACTTTTTCTAAATATCCTTTGAACTTTAAAGGGTCTTTTGTTAAAATTTCTGAGGCAATTTCTTTAAATGTGTTTTCATCTGCTATTTGTGCTATTCTTCTTCTTGAAGATAATCTAAAGTGTTTGCCACAAACTGGGCATACACTTAGATTTTCATGTACATCTTCTTTGTATAAAATTTCTTTACAGGCTTCGCATTTTACCCACTTTCCTATCATCTTATCAGATGCTGCCTCATTTTTCCTAGTTTGACTTTCTTTATGATTTATTTTACGCACTTTATTTATTACCATAATTATAAGTCCTTTCAATAAATGATGTATCATAGTTATTTGTAACAAAATCTGCATTATTTAAAATATCTAATATAAATTCTACATTTGTTTCAATTCCTTCAACAACTAATTCTGCAACTGCACTTTTTAATTTTGCAATTGCTTCTTTACGGGTTTTACCGTGTGCAATTACTTTTGCAATCATCGAATCATAAGTTGGTGGAATTGTGTAATCTGAATAAATTGCCGTATCCACTCTTATGCCATTTCCACCTGGTAAGTGTAGTCCTGTGATTTTTCCTGGGCATGGCATAAAATTTTTTGCTGGGTTTTCTGCATTTATTCTTGCTTCCATACTATATCCTGAAATTTTAATATCTTTTTGTTTATATTGTAGTTTCTCATTTGATGCTATTTTTATCTGTTCTTTAATTAAATCAAGGTCTGTTACCATTTCTGTTATTGGATGTTCTACTTGTATTCTTGTGTTCATTTCCATAAAATAGAAATTCTTATCTTTATCAAGTAGAAATTCAATTGTTCCAGCATTTGTATAGCCAATCTCTTTTGCCGCTTTTGCTGCAATTTGCCCCATTTTTTCTCTGGTTTTTTCATCAATCACTGAACTTGGAGTTTCTTCTATTATCTTTTGGTTTTTTCTTTGAATTGTGCAATCTCTTTCCCCTAGATGAATACAGTTGCCATGCTCATCTGCTAATATTTGAAATTCAATATGCCTTGGATTTTCTATTACTTTTTCTAAATAGATGTCATCATCATTAAAAGATATTTTTGCTTCTTGCTTTACCATGTCATATTCTTTCTCAAGCTCATTTTTTGATTTTACTATTCTTATCCCTTTGCCTCCACCTCCGGCTGAGGCTTTTAACATAACAGGATATTTTATTTGCTCTGCTAAACGGCATGCTTCTTCTTTTGATTTTAAAACTCCATCTGAGCCTGGAACAACTGGAACACCAGCTTTTTTCATGCTTTGTTTTGCTTTTACTTTGTTTCCAAGTAATTCTATTATTTCTGACTTTGGTCCGATAAATTTTATTCCTATTTCTTCACATCTTTTTGCAAATTTTGCATTTTCTGATAAAAAGCCATAACCAGGGTGGATGCTATCTGCCCCCATTAAACATGCAGCTTCTAATATTGCTTTAACATCTAAATAGCTTTTCTTAGATGTTGCAGGTCCTATACATATTGCCTCATCAGCTAATTTCGTATGTAGAGCATTTTTATCAGCTTCTGAATATATTGCAATTGTTCTTATTCCCATTTCTCTACATGCTCGAATAATTCTAACAGCAATTTCACCACGGTTTGCAACTAACAATTTTTTTATCACTTTTTTATTCACTCCTTTATACAATTGCAAAAGTAAGTTCACCTTTAACAGCTACTTTACCATCAACAGTAGCTATTGCTTCACCAATTCCAACTGGTCCTTTTCTTTTTATTATTTTTACTTCTAATTTTAACCTGTCTCCTGGTAAAACTTGTTTTTTGAATTTTAATTTATCAATTCCACCAAAAAGTGCATTTTTGCCTTTGTTTTCTTCCATTGATAATATTGCAATCGCACCAGTTTGAGCTAGTGCTTCTACCATTAGCACACCTGGCATAATTGGATTTCCTGGGAAATGCCCTTGGAAGTAGTATTCATTCTTATCTACATTTTTATATGCTGTTGCACTTTCTCCGGGAATATAGTTTTCTACTTCATCTATCATTAAAAATGGTTCTCTTTGTGGAATTATTTGTTTTATTTCTTCTTTGTTTAACATTTCATTACCTACCTATTTTATTCTAAATAATGGATCTCCATATCCAATTGTTTCTCCATCTTTTACGCATATTTCAACAACTTCGCCATCAAATTCACTTTCAATTTCGTTCATCAATTTCATTGCTTCTACTATGCAAACTACTTGACCTTTGCTAATTTTGTCCCCTATTTTTACATAAGGTGGCTTATCTGGGTTACTGCTTGCATAAAATGTTCCTACCATTGGTGATTTTATTTCTTTGTACTCGTGTTTTGGCTCTGCTGGTGGTTCAGGCATTGGCTTTGGAACTTCTACTGTTTTTTGATTTTCAATCTTTTTTTCCATATTTATTTTAAAGCCATCTGGAAATTCAAGTGATAATGCAGACAATTTTGAATTTTCCATGTCTTTTATTATTTCTTTAATTTCTTTGTATTCCATCTTTTTCTCTCCCATCTATATATATTTCTTTAACAAAATGCTGCTATTATGACCACCAAAGCCCAAAGAATTTGACATTGCATATTTTACTTCAACATTTCTACCTTCATTTGGCACAATGTCTAAGTCGCATTCTTCATCTGGCACTTTGTAGTTGATTGTAGGTGGTACATATCCTTCTTGTATTGCTTTTGCACACACAAGTGCTTCTATTCCACCAGCTGCACCCATTAGATGTCCTGTGTTTCCTTTTGTAGAGCTTACCATTACTGTTTTTGCGGCTTCGCCCAAAGCTGTTTTTATTGCTTTTGTTTCGCAAGCATCATTTAAATGTGTTGATGTACCATGTGCATTTATATATGTGATTTCTTCTGATTTAATATTTGCTTCTTCCATTGCTAATTTCATTGCTCTTGCACCGCCTTCGCCATCTAAGGCTGGTGATGTTATATGATATGCGTCAGAAGTTGCACCATATCCAACTATTTCTGCATATATCTTTGCATTTCTTTTTTTAGCATGTTCTAATTCTTCTAAGATTAAAACTGCGGCTCCTTCGCCCATTATAAAGCCACTACGTTCTTTGTCAAAAGGGATACTTGCTCTTGTTTTATCTTCCGCCTTTGAAAGTGCCTTTATATTCATAAATCCTGCTACACTTAGCGGAGTTATAGAGCTTTCAGTTCCTCCTGCTATTACAACATCTTGATAACCATGTTTTACCATACGATAACTTTCGCCAATAGAGTGTGTTCCAGTAGCACATGCAGTGACTAATGCAATTGACTCCCCTCTTGCTCCTAAATCTATTGCAACATTTCCCGTTGCCATATTTAAAATTGACATTGGTATATACATAGGTGAAACTCTATCTGGTCCTTTTTCATAGCATTTTTTGCTTTCATTTTCTATTGTTTCTATTCCACCTAT
Organism: uncultured Clostridia bacterium; assembly: GCA_947594935.1. Lineage (GTDB taxonomy): Bacteria > Bacillota > Clostridia > TANB77 > CAG-508 > CAG-269. Next base: position 89,057 of record CANQEM010000001.1, read on the forward strand.
GCCAGAGCCAATAACTACTCCAACACGTTCCATGTTTTCTTTTTCTTTATCTAAACCACTATCTTTCCAAGCTTCTCTTGAAGCAATTATTGCATATTGAGAATATTTGTCTAATCTCTTTGCTTCACGTCTGTCAAAATATTTTTCTGGGTTATATTCTTTTAATTCTGCTGCAAGTTTAACTTTAAAATTTTCTGTATCAAATGCTGTAATTTTGTCTATTCCGCATTTTCCTTTTTTTATTCCGTCCCAAAATTCTTCTACTGAGTTTCCTATTGGTGTGATAGCACCAAGCCCAGTTATTACTACTCTTTTTTCCATTTTCCTCTTTCCTTTCTTTTAAGACATGCCACCATCTATTGAAATGACTTGCCCTGTAATATATGCGCTAGTATCTTCTCCTAAAAAATATACTAATTCTGCAACTTCTTTTGCTGTTCCCATCCTATTTAATGGAATTTGTTTGAAAATATTTTCTTTAACTGATTCTTGCAAAACATCTGTCATATCTGTTTCAATAAAGCCTGGTGCTACTGCATTTGCTCGTATATTTCTTGAAGCTAATTCTTTGGCAATGCTTTTTGTAAAACCAATTATTCCGGCTTTTGATGCAGAATAGTTACATTGTCCGCTATTACCGACAATTCCTACAATAGAAGATAAATTAACAATAGAGCCTTTGCGTTTTTTCATCATGTATTTAGTTACTAATTTTGTAACTATATATGTTCCTTTTAAGTTGACTTCTATTACTCTATCAAATTCTTCTTCTGACATCCTAATTAACAAATTATCTTTTGTAATTCCTGCATTATTTACTAGTACATCTATTTTTTCAAAGCTCTCTATTGCTTTTTTTACAAGTGTTTCCATATCTTGCGAATTTGTAACATCTGCTTTTTCGATTATTACTCCTTTTGCTCCTTCATTTTTTAGTTCAGTTTTTAATTTTTCAACATCTGTTTTATCTGATACATAATTTGTTACAATGTTATAACCGCTTTTTGCAAATTTGATGGCTATTTCTTTACCTATTCCTCTTGAACCACCAGTTATGAATATTGTTTTACCTTCTTCGTTCACTCTAATCATCCTTTCTTCATTATATATTCTTCTAGTGAATCTACGTCTTTTATATTTACTAGATTTGCTTCACTATTTTCTTTTTTTATAAATCCTGTTAATGTTCTTCCTGGTCCTATTTCTACAAATTCATTTATACCTTCTTCCTGCATTGTTTTTATGGTTTTGTCAAACCTTACTGGTGAAATAATATGGTTTGCTAGGATTTCTTTTATGTCATCTTGTGAGTTATAGAAAGTACCGTCAATGTTTTTTATAACTTTTATGTTTGTATTCATATTAAAGTTTATGTTTTCTAATTCTTGTTTATATGCTTCTCTTGCATTTAATAGCTTGGTTGTATGGAATGGTCCATTTGTTTTTAGTTTAATTACTTTTTTTGCTCCTAGGTCTTTTAATTTTTCCATGGTTTGTTCAACTGCCAATTCGTTTCCAGATATAACTGTTTGTTCTTGATAGTTATAGTTTGCTGGTACAACAAAGTTTTCTTTTGTTGAAATTGCTCTGCATACTTCTTCAATTTTGCTTGATTCTAAGCCAATAATTGCTGCCATGCTGTACTTTTCATCTGGAATTAAGTTTCCCATATAATATCCTCTTTTTTTAACTAGTTTAATCCCATCTTCAAAACTTAAAATTCCAGCATATACTAGTGCAGTATATTCTCCAAGGCTTAAACCAACTGCAATGTCTGCATTTATTCCTTTGCTTTTTAAAACTTCTAATATTGCTAAACTTGTTGTAAACATTGCTATTTGCGTATTCTGTGTTTTGTTCAACTCTTCTTCTGGTCCTTCAAAGCAAAGTTTTTTTACTGGCATTTTAGAAATTTGTTCAGATTTATCATATATTTTTTTTGCTTCTGGATATTTTTCATATATATCTTTTCCCATTCCTATAACTTGTGCACCTTGCCCTGGGAATAAAAAAGCTCTTTTTAAATCCATGTTCATCACTTTCCTTTATGTAAGATATTTTATATCATTTTAATTTCTTTTTCTATTGTTATGGGCGGTCAGTTCATTATATAAAAAACAAAAGAGATAGAAAAATTTTCTACCTCTTATTTCTTAAACTCTTTAAACTCTTGATTCTACAATCAATTTAATTCCTGTTCTATCTTCTCCTTCAATTTCTACTTCCGCAAAAGCCGGAATACAAACTAAGTCTACACCTGATGGAGCTACAAAACCACGAGCTATGGCTACTGCCTTGATGGCTTGATTTATTGCTCCTGCACCAATTGCTTGCATTTCTGCCTTATCTGATTCTTTTACTAACCCTGCAATAGCTCCTGCTACTGAATTAGGGTTTGATTTTGATGAAATCTTTAAAATTTCCATTTTGTTTTTCCTCCTACTAATTTAAATTTTGTTGCAACTTTTATGATTGAATTTTACAATATCTGGAAATTTTTGTAAATAGATTTATGGAAATTTTTTAAAGTTTTCATCGCAATTTTTATAGTATTTCGAGCATTTTCGACACTTCGGTTTTATCTATTTTTTTATTCTTAAAATTTGTTTTGCTTTATTTGTTTCATCATCAATATCAATTATAATTCCATTTAGCATTCCTTCCCCTTGTGCTGTGCGGTATCTCTCTGGTATTGTTGTTTCAAATCTTCTTAAAGATGTATATATATCCATTCCAATGACAGATTTTTTTGGTCCTGTCATACCTATATCAGTTATATATGCTGTGCCTTTTGGTAGTATCTGCTCATCTGCTGTTTGAACATGTGTATGTGTTCCAAAAACCGCTGTTACTTTTCCGTCTACAAAATACCCCATTGCTATTTTTTCAGCTGTTGCTTCTGCGTGAAAATCAATAATTATTATATCTGCTTGTTTTTGCAATTTTCCAGCTAGTTCTTTGGCTTTTGTAAATGGGTTGTTAGATAATATCTGCATATCTACTCTACCAATTAAATTGATGACTGCAATTTTCTTGCCATTTTTTTCTACTATTCTATATCCTCTGCCTATCATCCCTTCTGTACAGTTTGCAGGTCTAATAATTTGAGGATTGTTTAGGATTTTAAATATATCTCTCCTTGACCAAGTATGGTTACCCATTGTAACTATATCAGCACCAGCTTTTAAGATGTTGTTAAAATTGTTTTGAGTAATTCCCATTCCTTCTGCCGCATTTTCTCCATTTACAATGGTAAAGTCAATATTATACTCTTCTTTTATAGCTGGTAAATATCTTTTTAAAGTATTAACTCCATTATTCCCTACTATATCTCCAACTGCTAAAATTTTCATACTCTTCTCCGCCTTCTATTTTAAATTTTTGTCATATCAACTGGAACTAAGTCTTCTTCTTTAATATCGTTTTTGATTGCATCATATAGAGCTTTGACTGTATCCAAAGAAGTAAAACATGGTACTTTGCACTCTACTGCAAGTCTCCTTATTTTAAAGCCATCTCTGTTTGATTGTTTTCCCTTTGTTGGTGTGTTGATTATAAAGCTTAGTTTACCAGATTGAATTAAATCTATTATGCTGTTTGTTCCTTCCCAAATTTTTGGAACTGATTTTACTTCTACTCCATTTTCTTTTAAATAATTTGCAGTTCCAGAAGTCGCATAGATGTCATATCCTATATCTTTTAGTTCTTTTGCTAGTGGTAAAGTTTCTGCCTTGTCTTTATCTCTAACCGTTATTAAAATTTTTCCTTTTTGAGTTAGATTTACTCCACTTCCAATAAATGCTTTATATACTGCTTCTGAAAAGACTTTTGAAATTCCAAGAACTTCTCCTGTTGACTTCATTTCAGGACCTAAGCTTGTATCTGCATTTTTGATTTTTTCAAAAGAGAAAATTGGCATTTTAACTGCAACATATTCACTCTGTTTATATACTCCTATGCCATAAGGCAAATCCTTTAATTTCTTTCCTAGAATTACTTGTGTTGCAATATCTATTACTGGTAAACCTGTTACTTTACTAATATATGGAACTGTTCTGCTTGACCTTGGGTTTACTTCTATAATATAAACTTCATCATGGCAAAGTATAAATTGGATATTTAGTACACCGATTATATTTAATTCTTTTGCTATTTTTTCAGTATATTGAATAATTTTTTGTTGATGTCTTTCTTCAATTGTTTGTGTTGGATATATTGACATACTATCACCTGAGTGAATACCAGCGCGTTCTAAGTGTTCCATTATTCCTGGTATCAAAACATCTTCTCCATCACAAATTGCATCAACTTCAAGCTCTTTTCCCATCATGTATTTATCAACTAGAATAGGGTGTTCTTGTGCTATCTTGTTTATTTCAGCGATAAATTCTTCAATTTCAGCATCATCATAAGCAATTGCCATACCTTGACCACCTAAAACATAAGAAGGTCTAACAAGTACAGGGTATCCTAAGCGGTTTGCTACCTCTTTTGCTTCTTCTACTGTGAAAACAGTATCTCCCTTTGGTCTAAGAATATTGCATTTTTCCAAGGCTTCATCAAATTTTTCTCTATCTTCTGCTCTGTCCATGTTTTCTTCTGATGTTCCTAGAATTCTTACGCCCATTTCTGTTAAAGCTTTTGTAAGCTTAATTGCTGTTTGCCCACCAAACTGTACTATTGCTCCATAAGGTTGTTCTACATCAATTATATTTTCAACATCTTCTCTTGTTAGTGGTTCAAAGTATAGCTTGTCAGCAATGTCAAAATCTGTGCTGACTGTTTCTGGGTTGTTGTTTATAATAATTGTTTCATAACCTAATTCTTTTAAGCTAATTACACTGTGAACACTACAATAGTCAAATTCAATTCCTTGCCCAATACGAATTGGACCTGAACCTAGTACAACTATTTTTTTATTGTTTTCTGATTTTATACTTTCATTTTCATCATCATAACTTGAATAATAGTATGGTGTTTGTGCTTCAAATTCTGCTGCACAAGTATCAACTAGTTTAAAGTTAGCTATTATACCATTTTCTTTTCTCATCTTTTTGATTTCTTCTTCTGGTCTTTGGCTTAATCTGCTTATAACATTATCTGTAAATCCCATTTTCTTAGCTTTTTTAAGAATTTCTGGTGTTAATTTATCTGTTTTAAGAACTTCTTCCATTCTAACAATTCTGTCTATTTTATTTATAAAGAATTTGTCTATTTTCGTTATATTATAGATTTCATTTAAAGTTATTCCTCTTCTTAAAGCTTCTGCAATTACCCAAATTCTTTCATTATCAACATGATGTAAGCTATCCATTATTTTTTCTGTTGAATATTCTTTTATTTTTGGCATTTCCATTGAATCTAAGTTTTCTTCCAAAGAACGTATCGCTTTTAATAAAGCTGCCTCAATGTTTGGAGCTATTGCCATTACTTCTCCGGTTGCTTTCATTTGTGTGCCTAGTTCTCTACTTGCTGTTAAGAATTTATTAAATGGCCATTTTGGAATTTTTACAATTACATAATCTAGCACTGGTTCAAAACAAGCATAAGTTTTTTTAGTAACTTCATTTTTAATCTCATCTAAGGCATAGCCAATTGCAATTTTTGTAGAAACCTTTGCTATTGGGTAACCTGTTGCTTTTGAAGCTAGAGCTGATGACCTACTAACTCTTGGGTTTACTTCGATTACTGCATATTCAAAGCTATTTGGATTTAGAGCAAATTGTACATTACATCCACCTTCAATTTTTAGTGCAGATATTATTTTTATTGCAGATGTTCTTAACATTTGATATTCTTTATCTGCCAATGTTTGTGAAGGTGCTACAACAATACTATCCCCTGTGTGAACTCCAACAGGGTCAACATTTTCCATATTACATATTGTAATACAATTGCCTTTTCTATCTCTCATTACTTCATATTCAATTTCTTTCCAACCTGAAATACATTTCTCTATTAAAACTTGATGAACTCTTGATAACCTTAGTCCACTTTCTGAAATTTCTCTTAATTCTTCTTCTGTATTAGCAATTCCGCCACCTGTACCACCTAAGGTATATGCTGGTCTAACTATTACTGGTAAACCTATTTGTTTTGCAAATTCAACTGCATCATCTTCATTTTCTACTACTTTACTTGCAATACATGGTTCATTTATACTTTCCATCATGTCTTTGAAAGCTTGCCTATCTTCTGCATTTCTTATTCCCTCTGGTGATGTTCCTAATAAACGTACATTTTGTTCTTCCAAAAAGCCTGATTCAAACAATTCCATAGCAATGTTTAAACCTGTTTGCCCACCTAAGTTTGGTAATATACTGTCTGGTTTTTCAATTTGAATAATTTTTTGTACAGTTTTAACAGTAATTGGCTCTATATAAATTTTATCTGCCATGTGTTTGTCTGTCATAATTGTTGCTGGGTTTGAATTAACTAAAACAACTTCTATTCCTTCTTTTTTTAGTTCTTCACATGCTTGTGTTCCTGCATAGTCAAATTCTGCTGCTTGCCCTATTATGATTGGTCCTGATCCTATAACTAATACTTTTTTTATTTCTTTATTTCTAGGCATTTCTTTATTCCTTCCTTTTATTTTAATTTTTTCAAAAACTCATCAAAAAGATATTCCGTATCTCTCGGTCCGGGACATGCTTCTGGGTGAAATTGTACTGTATATATTTCTTTATTTTTATACTTCAAACCTTCAACAGTATTGTCATTTAAATTGATGTGTGATACTTCTGCTATTTCTGGGTCTATGGTTTTATCGTCTATTGCATAACCATGATTTTGTGAAGTAATATATACTCTATCTTTTTTTACATCTTTTACTGGGTGATTTGGACCACGATGGCCATATCTTAGTTTATATGTTTTAGCACCTGTTGCCAAGCCCATTAGTTGATGTCCTAAGCAAATTCCGAAAATTGGAATATCTGTGTTATATAATTTTTTAATATTTTCAATTGCTACTTTGCAATCTTCTGGGTTTCCAGGACCGTTAGAAAGAACAATTCCTTGTAAGTTATATGATAAAATTGTTTCAGCTGGTGTGTCCTGTGGGAATATAGTTATCTTGCAGTTTCTTTTTAATAAAGATGCAATGATATTTTGTTTTGAACCAAAATCAAATAGTCCAATGGAAATATCTCCATCGCCTACTTGTGTTATTTCAGATGATGATACACGCTCTACTAAGTTGCTATTTTCAAAAGACTTAATTTTTTCTAATATACTATCAATATTTGTTATGTCGTCTGTCAACATGCCTTTCATTGTTCCGTTTTTTCTTAATACTTTTGTTAATTTTCTTGTGTTTACATTTTGCAAACCAGGAATTTGATTGTATTTTAAGAATTTCTCTACATGTAATTTTGAACGGAAGTTGCTTTCTATTTCTGCTAATTCATGTACAAACACTGCTTCTACCCATGGTTTTCTAGATTCTTTATCTTCAAGTGTCAAGCCATAGTTACCAATTAGTGGATATGTCATTACAATTCCTTGTCCTGCATAAGATGGATCTGTAAAGATTTCTAAATATCCTGTCATTGATGTATTAAAAACTACTTCACAGATAATGTCTTTGTGATAACCAATACGATCTCCATCAAAGACTTGTCCATTTTCTAATACTAAATATCCTTTCATTTTTTTCTTCCTTTCTCGCATATTTTTCCGTTTATCAGTATAACATACTTTTTAAAAAAAGAGAATATTTTTTTGAAAATATTCTCTTTTTTTCTTATTTGGCATAATCAACTACTCTTGTTTCTCTTATAACATTGACTTTAATCTGTCCTGGATATTCCATTTCGCTTTCAACACGTTTTGCAACATCCTGTGCCAATATTGTCATTTGATCATCTGAAATTTTATCTGGTTTTACGATAATTCTTACTTCACGACCTGCTTGGATAGCAAATGATTTTTCAACTCCATCAAAAGAATCTGCAATTGCTTCCAAATCTTGTAGTCTTTTAATATATGCTTCTAATGTTTCTCTTCTTGCTCCTGGTCTTGATGCTGAAATAGCATCTGCTGCTTGAATTAAAACTGCCTCTAATGTTTGAGGTTCAACATCTTCATGGTGTGCTTCAACTGCATTTATTACTAATGGGTTTTCTTTGTATTTTTTCAAAACTTCAACACCAAGTTCGATATGTGTTCCTTCCATATCATGGTCTAATGCTTTTCCAATATCATGTAATAAACCTGCACGTCTTGCAAGTTTTGCATCTAATCCAAGTTCTTCTGCCATAATTCTAGCTAGGTTTGAAACTTCGATTGAATGGTTTAAAACATTTTGTCCATAACTTGTCCTGTATTTTAGTTTTCCAATTAGTTTTATAAGGTCTGGATGTAAGCCAATTACACCTGTTTCTAATGCTGCTCTTTCGCCTTCTTCTTTTATTGTGTCTGCTAATTCTTGTTTAGCTTTTTCAACTGTTTCTTCGATTTTTGCTGGATGAATTCTTCCATCTTCAATCAATTTTTCAAGTGTTATTTTTGCAACTTCTCTCCTCAATGGGTCAAAACCTGATAATACCACTGCTTCAGGTGTATCATCAATAATCAAATCGATTCCAGTTAAAGTTTCTATTGTTTTTATGTTTCTACCTTCTCTACCAATAATTCTACCTTTCATATCATCACTTGGTAATGGTACAATAGATACTGTTGTTTCTTGTGAGTGATCTGCTGCACATTTTTGTACTGCATAAGTTAATACTTCTTTCGCATTTTTCAATGATTCTTCTTTGGCTTTTCTTGCTGCCTCGCGAATCATCTCTGCTTTTTCAGCAGTAATTTCCTTTTCTACTTCTTGTAATAGAACTTCTTTTGCCTGTTCTTTTGTTAAAGCCGCAATTTGTTGTAATTTGTCTAACTCATCTGAGTACATTTTTTCTACATCTTGCCTTTGTTTTTCAATTTCTTCAAATTGTCTGTCTAAATCGCGTTCTTTTTTTTCAAAGTTTTCTGAACGTTTATCAAGATTTTCTTCTCTTTGAATCAATCTTGTTTCTTGTCTTTGTACTTCGCCTCTTCTTTCTTTAATCTCTTGATCTAATTCTTTTCGGCTTGTCATGATTTCTTCTTTTGCCTTAATAATTTCCTCTTTTTTCAAGTTTTCAGCTTCTATTTTAGCCATGTTAACTATTCGTTTTGCTTCTTCCTCTGCATTTCCTAATTTAGATTCTGCAATCTTTTTCCTGTAAATGATCCCTGCAACTGCTCCGACTGCAAGTGAGATTAAGACAGCGGCTACTATGACAACAATGTTCATAAGTATACACCTCTTTCTTATTAAGTTTTCAATGTTCGAATAAAATATATAATAATTAAAAAATAATATATTTTTTTCTTACCTATTATATTTTACCTTATATTATTGTAAACTGTCAAGAGGTTTTAGGAAATTTCGTCCAATTCTATATCATATACTTCATAATCTTTTTCTATTTGTTTTGTTTCTAAGTTTTCTATAAATAGTGTTGCTTTGAAGTCTTTTGCTGATTTTTCAATAGCCTCTCCAAGTTCTTTACTTACGCCTATTGACAAATTCTTTATAGGTGTTTTCAAAGACACATTGCTATTTGTTTTTGCTCCTCTTGCTTGACTTATAATTTCAATTATTTGATCTCCCAATTCTGTTTCTTTATTGAATTCATAGTTTAATGGCACTATTTCTGTTGTATGAATAGAAGGGTTGTTGTGATATAGTTCTTGGAATACTTCTTCTGTGATATATGGGAAGAAGATACTAAAATCTTGTAATAGTTTGTATAACAACATATATACTGTTTTTTGTCCACTATACCTTGGTTCATCTCCAAATTCTTCTGGTCTATATAGTCTGTGTTTTACTATTTCTATATAGTTATCGCAGAATTCCCAGAAGAATTTTTCTAATATGTTTAATGCAAGTCCAACTTCGTATTCATCTAAATAATCAAGGAATTGTTTTTCCATTTGTTGGAAACGTCCTAAAATCCATTTATCTATGTATTCAAAGTTGTTAAATTCTTTATCTTGGTAATCTGCTAAGTGCATTTCAATAAATTTAGATACGTTCCATATTTTGTTAATTAGCTTTTTACCACGTAATAGAGTTTCTTCACTAAATACAATGTCTGTTCCAAGCCTTCCTGTACCTGCCCAGTATCTTATAACATCTGCTGAATATTGTTTTATTAAATCAATTGGCTCGTGTTTGCTATTTCCTTTGCTTTTACTGATTTTTTCGCCTTTACCAGCCATAACAAAACCAGAAATCATTACATTATCCCATGGTCTTTGTCCGAAATGATAGAAACTTTTTACTATTGTGTAGAAATCCCATGTTCTAATTATTTCACTGGCATTTGTTCTTAAACTCATTGGTTTTAAAATGTCCTCAAAGTTTTCTTTTTCACCATACCTCATGTTTATAAGTGGTGTTACTGATGAAGTTGCCCAAGTATCCATTATATCAGTATCTGCCACAAATTCTGTGCATCCACATTTTGGGCATTTATCTATTTTTGGAGAATCTACTAATGGGTTTACTGGTAAATCTTCTTTTTTTGCAAAAATTGGCTCTCCACAATCTTTACAATACCATACTGGGAATGGAACTCCAAAATATCTTTGCCTTGAAATACACCAGTCCCAAGCAATGTTATTTACCCACTCATCATATCTTGCGTGCATATAAGCTGGGTGCCATTTGATTTCATTTCCTATTTTTATAAAATCATCTTTATGGCTCGTTGTGTCAATAAACCATTGCTTCATTACTGAATATTCAACCTCTTTGCCACATCTTTCATGTGTTTGAACTTCGTGTTCTAGTTCTTCAATTTTTACTACATAGCCACCTTCTTGCAAATCTTCTATAATCTTTTTTCTAGCTTCTTTTATCTTCAATCCACCATAATTTGGAACTGTGTCTATAATTTTTCCGTCTGTTGTAAATATGTATTTAAGTGGTAAATTATATTTTTTCCACCATTCAATATCAGTTTGGTCACCAAAAGTACAACACATAACTACTCCTGTACCTTTATCTTGTGCGACTTTTTCATCTGCCATAATTGGCACTTCTACATCTATTACTGGAATATGAGCTGTTTTTCCTATTAAATGTTTTCTTTTTTCGTCCTCAGGGTTTACAAACACACAAACAATAGCTGGCAAAAGTTCTGGTCTTGTTGTTGCTATTGTAAATTCTTCGCCATCTTCTACTGTTTTAAAGTTTATGTAATTAAATGTTGTTTTTATAGTTTTTGTTTCTAATTCGGCTTGTGCTATTGATGTTAAGCACTCATTGCACCAAAGTGCTGGGCTTTCTTTATGATAGCAATGACCTTTTTCTACTAAATCTAAAAATGATGTTTGACTTATTTTTATAGTAGATGGTGCTACTGTTTTATAGTGAATATTCCAATCTGTGCTTACCCCCATTTTGCTAAACAAGTCTTGGAATTCAGCTTCATATTTATCTGTTGTTTCATAACATAATTTTGAAAAAGCTTCTCTTCCAATTTCATGTGCTCTTTTGCCTTGTTCTTTTTCTACTAATCTTTCACTTGGTAAACCATTATCATCAAAGCCAAATGGATAGAAAATATTGTATCCCCTTAGCCTTTTATATCTTGCTAACATTTCTGTTTGAGTATATGAAAAAATATGACCAATATGAATTTTACCATTTACTGTTGGTGGTGGAGTATCTATTGAGTATATTTCTTTTCCATTTCTCTTGAATTCGTAAATTTTGTTTTCTTTCCAATAATCAAGCCATTTCTTTTCCTTTTCTTCTGCATTGTATTTTTTATCTAACATTTCAATGCTCCTTTCCTGCATTTAATCTCCTAAATTTATTCCTACACTTCTTGCAGTTTTTACTAAATCATGGTCTAATGATACTCTTCTAAGATTGCTTTCTGCTGTGTTACCTGATACTGCACCTATTTTTGTGTTGTTTCCTACAACATCTTCTAAGCTGACATCATCAAGTTTTCCGTTTTTTATTACTGTTAATCTACCAAATTTGCCTTCTAATGCTAACTGCATTGCTTTTGTTCCATATTTTGTAGAAAGCACTCTGTCATAAGCTGTTGGCGTGCCACCTCTTTGCATATATCCCAAAGTTGTATTTCTTGCTTCTAAACCTGTGATTTCTTCAAGCTGTTTTGCAACTACTTGACCAATTCCACCTAGTTTTGTGTTATCTACACCTTGTCCATTATCTCTTGTTCCTTGAATTGTCATTTCTCCGCCTTTTGGTTTTGCACCTTCTGAAACAACTACTATGCTGAAATTTTTACCTCTTGATTGTCTGTTTCTTATTTTTGATGCAACACTTTCTAAGTCATAAGGTATTTCTGGAATTAAAGCTACATCTGCACCCCCTGCAATTGCTGATTCTAATGCTATCCATCCAGCATATCTTCCCATAACTTCTAAAACCATTATACGGTGATGTGTTTCCCCTGTTGTATGTAGTCTATCAATTGCTTCCATCGCAACAGATACAGCTGTGTTATACCCAAAAGTTATATCTGTACATGCGACATCATTATCAATTGTTTTTGGTACACCTATTACATTAACTCCTTTTGTTGAGAAGTCTCTTGCTGATTTTTGAGTTCCATCTCCGCCTAATGTGAAAATGCAGTCAAAGCCATCATTTTTGATATTTTGAATACAAACATCTGATAAGTCTTTATATTCTACTTCTCCATTTTCTTTTTCTACTTTATAATTAAATACATTTGCGTTTGTTGATGAACCTATAATTGAACCACCTTTTGGCAATATTCCTTCTGCATTTCCATCTTCTGCTGTACTTAATTTTACATATTCATTTTTTAATAGTCCATTATATCCGTCTATAAAGCCATAAGCTTCTACTCCACTATTTTCAGCTGTTTTAACAATTCCTCTAATTACTGCATTAAACCCTGCTACATCTCCACCATTTGCTAATATTGCTACTTTTTTTAACATTATAACTCCTCCTTAGTTTTTTCTTTCTCTAATATTATACCAATTTTTTTCAAAATTACAATATTTTAGGGCATTTTTATTTGATTTTTTCTTAAAATCATTATACAATATTAAAGATTAAAATATATTTGAAAAGGTTTTTGAAATTATGAAAATTGAAAAAGTTGTTACTAATACAGTCTGTATTCATAGCTTATTACAGCAAGAATTCAATATTTCTAACAAGTTACTTTCTTTTTTAATAAAAAATAAATTGATACTATGTAATGATGTTGTTTGTGATACACGCAATATTGCAAAAGCGGGTGATGTTATAACTATTTTGATGGACTATGCAGAAGATAATTCAAATATAGTTCCATCAAAAATGGATTTAGAAATTTTATTTGAAGATGAGTGGCTTTTAGTTTTAAACAAGCCAAGCGGAATTGCTATACATCCGTCAATTTTGCATTATGATAATTCACTTTCAAATGGCGTTCGTTATTATTTTGATAAAATTGGACTTCATAAAAAAATCAGACCTGTTAATAGACTAGATTTCTATACTTCTGGAATAGTTGTTTTTGCAAAATGTGCATATATTCATGAACAATTATCGAATCAAATGCAGGAAAATTCTTTTTCAAAGCAATATCTTGCTCTTGTACATGGCTCTTTCGATTCATCAACTGGTGTAATTGATGTTCCAATAGCAAGAAAATCTGATAGTATAATTGAAAGATGTGTTGATTTTGAAAATGGTCAAAATGCTTGTACAGAATTTGAAATTTTAAAATATTTCGAAAATTCTGATACTAGTTTAGTAAATTGCAAGTTGCTCACAGGCAGAACTCATCAAATTAGAGTGCATTTTTCGTATATTGGTCATCCACTAGTTGGAGATAGCTTATATGGTTCTGATGTTTCAGATGACGGTCAATTTTTGCATTGTTCTTCTTTGGTTTTTGAACATCCCATTACTAGGAAGAAATTAAATTTTAAAAATATACCAAAATGGGCGGAAGTATAATTCCACCCATTTATTATTCTGCTAATTTTTTTATTTCTTCATCTTCTTTTAGTTCCTTAGATAAGAAGTGGTATGCTCTTTTATCTTGTTCAATTGCAATTTTGGCAATTTCTTTATTATTTCTTAATCTATAACTTGCATATTTAATAATAATTCCTTTATTAGTTACTGCTGCTCTTACAACTTCTTCATCATCTCTAAGATTTTCACTTGCATAATATAGAGTTTGACCATATTCTTTTACACTTGTTAATATTAGTTCTTTATCCTCTTTTAGTTTTTCAGAAGCATAAAAAGCAGTCCATGGAGCTGTTTTCATCGCTAACATTACAATTTCTTTTTTATTTTTTAGTCTATCACTTGCAAATTCTAATGCTTCTCCGTCTTGTGTTATTGCTAACTTCACGACATCTTCGTCATCTCTAAGTTTTTCACTTGCAAATTCTAAAAGTTTGCCATGTTCAGATACTTTTTGCATTATGTATTCTTTATTTTCTGGGTTGTTTTGTATTTCTTTTATTTCTTCTTCCACTTACTATTTCACTCCTTTTCGCATATTCTTGCTTTTAGAGCTTTAATTTTTATTCCTTGCTCAGAGAACATTTTCTCATGTTCTGTTTCAATGTTATTTCCAAAAATATCTTCACTATGTAAGTCTTGGGTTTGCTGATAGATTTCAAAGCCAGTTTCTTCAAGATAATTCTTACTTGCTAAAAATAAATCGTCATCATCTGTTTTAAAAAATATTTCAGCATTTTCGGCTAAAAAAGTTTTATACTTTTCTAATTGCCTTGTATGTGTTAATCTCTTTTTTCTGTGTTTACCCTTAGGCCATGGGTTGCAAAAATTTATATAAATTCTTTCTATGTTGTCTTTTTTGTCTAAGATTAAAGGTATTCTTTCTATATCAAACCTTGTGATTGCAATGTTTTGTGGTTCTATATTTTTTTCTAAATATGCTGATTCAATATTTCGTTTAGCTAGACCAAGCATTGCATCAATTAAATCAATTGCTATATAATTTGTATTTAAGTTTGTTGAAGCAAGTTGACTGATAAATTGACCTTTTCCGCAGCCTAGTTCTAAGTGTATCGCATTTTCTGGTTTTTTAAATAGTTCTCTCCATTTTCCTTTCTGGGCTTCTGGGTCATTTACATAAAAGCTAGATGCTTCAAGTTCAGGTCTCGCCCATTTTTTATATCTTATTCTCATATATGTTGGTTTCCTTTCAATATATAAAATAAAAAAGAGTAAATCTGTAAGCCGGGTTCTGTCATTTAAAATAGCCATTTATCTAGAATAATTATCACTAATTATTTCGAGCCACGCAAGTCAAGAAGGCGCCGAGCAGGCTTAATCTTCTTTATTAGGTGTTGCTCCGGATGGGGTTTACACAGCCTATTATGTCACCATAATAGCGGTAGGCTCTTACCCTGCCTTTTCACCCTTACCATTTCTGGCGGTTATTTTCTGTTGCACTTTCCTTGAAGTTACCTTCACTAGACGTTATCTAGCATCCTTGCTCTATGGAGCCCGGACTTTCCTCTCGCAGTTTCTTTCGAAATTTGCCAGCGACTATTCAATTTACTCTGTACACTATTATATCATATATTGCTCAATTCTTCTAGGGTATTTTTGTATTTTATTAAAAAAATTTGAGTATGCTTCTGTTCTATTGCTTTTTCTAGTTCACTTAACATTATATAAATTTTGTTTATTGAATATTGTTTTTCTTCTTTTACTTCTGCACCTGTAAGCATTTTCGTAAATTCTTCTATACTTGTTTTTATATCTTTTGATATTCCTTCCCAGTTGCCTTCATCTAGCTTACTATATGCTCTATATATGTTTAATTTTGTTTTTGCAATTATTTCATCTTGCTCACTTCCAATTTTTTCTGTGAACTTCACGACATTTTCATATACTTTTACCAATTGTTCTAAGGTTTCTTGCTTTTTCTGGCTTTCAATTTGCTTTGTGAGTGCATCAAATTCTGTGTTAAATTTCAATATACTTTCATCTTCAACATCTGTTTTATATAAATCTAGCGTTATTGTTGGAATTGAAATATAAATATTTTCAACTGCACTTTTAGCTTTTTCCCAGTCAATTTTTTCGTCACTTAATAAAACTCCAATTGGCTCCATACTATATGTTTCTGTGCTTTCGCTTCCGGCCGGCTGGTTCCCTTCGTTTTTATTTGAAGCACTTTCTGTTTGCATCCCCATACCGCCTTCACCTGATTTTGTGCTTTCTTCTGTACTTTTCTCACTACTTTCGCCAGATGAGCTAGGGCTTATTTCCTTAATTGTTATTTTATAATTTTCAAATTGAATATCATTCATTAAATTGAACAATGTTAAAATTTTGCTTTCAACATATTTAATTTCTGTTTTTGCCTTTTGCTTCAGCTCAGCTTCTTTATTAGAATTTGACGACATTACTTGATAGTAAGCAAAAGAAATTCCCAGTACAATGAAAAGAGCAACTAAAATATATGCAAGAGTTTTATATTTTTTCAAATTTTTTCTTCCCTTCTTGTTTTTTTATAGTGTTTCCTTTTTTGGTAGTTTTATACATTTTAGTCTTGTTATATTTTTTATTTTTCTGCATATAATATCTACAAATTCAAGTAAGGAGAGCTTTTATGACAGTAAATTTGTTTAGTGAGAAGGCTGGTGAAGTAAATCAGTTTTTAAGCAAAGTGTATGATACTGATTTGGGAATTTCTGATAAAAGTAGTTGGGAAAAAGAATATGCCAACCCTGTCGATATTGCAGACATTATTGGCATATATATTGATAATATTGATATATTTAATTTACATCTATGGGTGTGCCTAGATAAGGGTTTTTATATTCACGTAACAGATGAAAATGGTAATGCTCTAATTAAGTATTTATATGAAAGGTTTCCTTATTAACCTTCAATTTCGATTGTTACTGGTCCATCATTTACAAGACTAACCTGCATATCTGCTCCAAATATACCTTTTTGCACTTCTATTCCATAGTTTTCACATTGCTTGCAAAAATATTCATATAAGTTATTTGCTACATCTGGCTTTGCAGCATCTGTAAAAGATGGCCTATTTCCTTCTTTACAATTAGCATATAGGGTAAATTGTGATACTATCAGTAATTTACCTTGAACTTGTTTTAAATCTAAATTCATTTTTTCATTTTCGTCTTCAAAAATTCTAAGATTACATAGTTTTTTTGCTAAGTATTCTGCGTTTTTTTCTGTATCTGAGTGTGTTACTCCTAATAAAACTAAAAAGCCTTTTTGAATTTCTCCGACTGTTTTGCCTTCTACTTCTACTTTTGCTTGTTTAACTCTTTGCACAACGATTTTCATTTTTATTCCTCTTCTTTGTTTTCTTCTACTTCTGGTTGTTCCTCAGCTACTTCTTCTACAACTTCTTCTGTTTTAGCCTCTTCAATTTGTGGTTCTTCAACTACTTCTTGCTTTTCGCCACATTCTGGGCAAAAATTTGAATTCTTTTCTATTTCAGCATGACAATTTTGACATTGCTTTTTATCATTTAATTCACGGCATTCTTCAAGTATATTTTCTATTTCTCCACTTAATACATCAATTTGTGTGCATTCTTCTTCTAATTCACTTTTAATATCAATATTTTCTTCTCTAACATGTTTTTCATAAACTTTTTTGCCGATGTCTTTATAAATATCATTTATTTGACTTTTTAAGTCGTTCATCTTTAATTTTAATTTTGCTTCTTTTGCTATTTTTCCTGTTTTATCTGCTGTTACTTTATATGCTTCACTTGCTTTCTTTCCTAATTTATCAAAAAATTCCATTGATAATTCCTCCTTTTTTTATTTTATTATTACTAATATTTTCTAATTTTATGCAATATTTTTTAGGTTTATTCCATTTCCATTTTTTTATCTCTTGTCATTAACCTTCTTACTGCTGTTTTTGCATCAAGTTTGTTATAGATTACATCATAAGCTGTTGAAATAATTGGTACTTCAATGTTATATTTCTTACTTAAAGAATATGCAACATCAATATTATCTATACTTTCTATAACCATTCCAACTTCTTGCTTTGCTTCTTCCAAAGTTTTACCTTGTCCTATCAATTTTCCGGCTTTTCTGTTTCTGCTATGTTCACTTAAACAAGTAACAATTAAATCTCCTAAGCCGCTTAGTCCATAAAAGGTTTCTTTTCTTCCGCCAATTGCTACACCTAAACGAGATAGTTCTTGTAATCCTCTTGTAATTAAAGCTGCAAAAGTGTTATCACCAAAGCCTACACCAGCTGCCACACCAGCACAAAATGCTATGATATTTTTCAAAGCCCCACCTAATTCTACACCTTTTATATCTGTTGAAGTATATATTCTCATGTGTGGGCACATAAAGGCATCTTGTACTTCTTCTCTAATTTTTTCATCTAATGATGCTATAACTAGAACTGTTGGTACTGCAATTGACACTTCTTCTGCATGGCTTGGGCCTGATAATGCTCCAACTCTTGCTTCTGGCATTTCTTCTAAAATAACTTCGTCTAATGTTTTTTCAGTTTCTTTTTCAAAACCTTTTGAACAAATGATAATTGGCTTTGTTCCAACATATTGCTTATATTGTTTAAAAGTTGACCTTGTAAACTTTGATGGTGTAACATGTAGTATAAAATCTGCATCTTTTATAACTTCTTCAAAGTCCATTGAGCAAGTTATGTTTTCTGGTAATGTAATATTAGGTAAAAACTTGCATTTCCTTTCATTATTTATTAAGTTTTTTTCTTCTTCTGCAAAAGACCATATTTTAATTTTATGTCCTATATTTGCTAAGTGTACTGATAATGCTACGCCCCAGCTACCACTTCCTATTATTGCGATGTTTTTCATATTTTTTATTATTCCTTTCTCTTATTTGTTTTTTCCTTTTATTGAAATTTTATTTTCAGTTCCATTTAACATCCTTTGAATATTCTCCCTGTGATTGAATAACACGATTGCTGCTAGTATAACACTATATATAAAATATCCACTTCCTTCTGAAACAATAAAGTTTTCTTTTATAAACAATGTTAGAACTGGGTATAAAACTGCTGCAGCACATGAACCCAAAGATACCATTTGAGTTAATACCATTAAAACTAGTGCAAAAACTAGGCATATTAGTCCAATTTGCCAGTTTGTCATTAGTAGAATTCCAAGTGCTGTTGCAACACCTTTACCACCTTTAAAACCAAAAAATATTGGAAAAGTATGTCCTAATACTACTGCAATTCCAGCTATTTGAATTAAAATTGCTTTATCTGGTGCATTTGTAATATTTCCTAATAGCATTGCAAATAAAATTGCAACTACTCCTTTTAAAATGTCACAAATAAGTGTGATTAAAGCTGCTCCTTTACCTACTGAACGTAGCATATTTGTTGTTCCTGCATTTCCACTGCCTTTTTCCCTTACATCAAATCCTGCAACTCTTTTACTGATTATTATAGAAAAATTTACACTTCCTATTAGATATGCAACAACTGCCATTATTATTTCTTGTACCATTTTTATCACTTTCCTTTCTTTTCAACTTCTTTTTCTGTTCTTTCTCTTGGTATTATTCTAACTGGTGTTCCTTGTAAGCCAAATTCTTTTCTAAATTGATTTATTAAATATCTTTCATACGAAAAATGGAAAAGTTCTTTATCATTTACAAAAATAACAAAAGTTGGCGGTTTTGTTGAACTTTGTGTTCCATAAAAGATTTTTAAACGTTTACCTTTATCTGTTGGTGGCTGCACAATAGCAATCGCCTCATTTATAACTTGATTTAAAACAGATGTAGATACTCTCATTGAATTTTGTTTTGCTACTTCATTTATCATATCATAAAGTTTATCAATTCTTTGACCAGTTTTTGCAGATATGAAAATCATTGGTGCATAAGTTATGTATGCTAATTTTGCATATACTTCTTTTTTGTATTTTTCCATTGTGCCTGTTTGTTTATCTACTTCATCCCATTTATTTATTACTATTATTATTCCTTTACCAGCTTCATGGGCTTCTCCTGCAATTTTTGTGTCTTGGTCAGTCACACCTTCATTTGCGTCAATCATAAGTAAGCAAACATCTGCCCTTTCTACTGCTAATAGG
This sequence comes from uncultured Clostridia bacterium, assembly GCA_947594935.1. GTDB lineage: Bacteria > Bacillota > Clostridia > TANB77 > CAG-508 > CAG-269. The sequence continues at coordinate 109,198 of CANQEM010000001.1, forward strand.
CTTCTCATCACACTATATTTTTCAATCTTCTCATTTACTTTGCTTTTCTTTCTAATTCCGGCAGTATCTATAAATACATATTTGCCTTTTTCGTTTTCAAATTCACTATCAATTGCATCTCTTGTAGTTCCGGCAATATCACTAACAATATTTCTTTTTTCTCCTAAAATTTTATTGACAAGTGATGATTTTCCTACATTTGGTTTGCCGATAACTGCAACTTTAATTCTATCATCAATTTCTTCATCTGATGTTTTCTCTGGAAATTTCTCATAAACTGCATCTAGTACATCACCTATTCCAATTGCATGGCTAGCTGATATTGCATAAGGGTCTCCAATTCCTAGATTATAGAACTCATATATTTCTTCTCTATCTTTTTGATAATTATCTGCTTTGTTACATACAAGTACAATTGGTTTTTGTGATTTTCGTAGCATTTCAGCAATTTCCTTATCTGCTGCTGTAACTCCTTGTTTTACATCTGTTAAAAATATAATAACATCAGCCATTTCAATAGCAAGGTTTGCTTGTTCTCTCATTTGAGATAGAATTATATCATTTGTATCTGGCTCTATTCCACCTGTATCAATTAAAGTAAATGTTCTACCTCTCCAATTTGTTTCAGCATAAATTCTGTCTCTTGTAACTCCTGGTGTATCTTCAACTATTGAAATTCTGCTTCCAGCTAAATAATTAAAAAAAGTTGATTTTCCTACATTCGGTTTGCCTATAATTGCGACTATTGGTTTTGACATTATTTCATTCCTTTCCTCACTATATATCTATATTTTACTAAAAAATAAAAAAAATAGCAAGATATTCTTGCAATTTTTAAGATTTTTACTATATTTGAAGATTAGTCATGACGTTCAATGTCAATACATTATTTTTATATTTTATGTAATAATAAGATTAACCCAAACGATTAACATTTAATCTCTTAGGTTTAAAATTATTAGAAAGGATTGACCTAGATGATAAAAGAGAAGCGTAGAGCTTTGAATTTAACACAAGAGCAAATGGCTGACTTACTCGGTATCAGTTTAAGGCAATATGTTCGAATTGATAATGAAGAAGATTTGCCTAGACGTGATGTTTTGCAAAATTTAATCGAACAACTTGCTCTTTCTAATGAAGAAATTGGTCAATATATCCGTGAAATTTCAAAAGTTTCCTAATTATTTTATTGCTATATGAATATTTTCTATCTTAGCATTTAATTCTCTTGCCAATATATTTTGTATCTGTGAAATTTCTTCTTGTTTTAATTCTTCCACTCCAATAATAGCACTAATACTTTCCCCATTTACAAAAATCACGTTGTTTGTAAAACCTTTTGTTGAAATCAAATTTTCTGCTATCATGATACTGTTCTTAGTATCATTTATTTTTTTTATTTCTTCTGCTGCTGATTGTTTCTGTGTTTCCAAAGAGTTTATTCCATTTAATACTTTTTCATATGTCTCTATCATTTGAGAATACATTGTATCTCTTTCTAATTTTGATTTTGTAAAATAGTCATCAGTTACTTCTGTTGATGTTTCTTCTGTTTCATTATCTTCTTGCTCATAAATAATTTTTTCATGTTCTTCTATTGTGTTGTTATCTGTGTTTTCCTCTACAACAGCATTTGTACTAACTAATTGTGCATCTCCAATATTTCTACTTGCTGTTTCAAGTGTTTCACTATCTTTTGAAGTGAAATTTAAATATCCCGCAACTACTAGCATTAACGCAATTACATAAATAATCATTTGATTTTTCTTAAAAAAGTTCATTTTAATACCCTCTTTCTTATTTTTCAATTGTAAATACTTGAATTTTATGAGTAGGCAAGCCTGTTACCGCTTCTACTCCTTGAATAATTTTTGTTTTTATATCAATATTATCTGCACCTTCCGCAGCTATAATTGCACCTTCAATCTTAGGTTCAATTATTTTTTTGGTCATTGGTGTTTTTACTCCATCATTTTCTTGATAAATTATATCTTTTTGAGTATCTGTTTCTTCTATTTTTCTTATTCCACCTGATGTGTCAGTTTCTTCTGTTGTGCTACTTTTAGAATTTTCATTATACATTGCTACAACTTCACTAGACTCTGAATAATTTATGAGGACTTTCACTTCGCCCACACCTTGTATCGTTTTTAAAATTTCTTCTAAATTATTAGAAAGCTCATCTTTTTCTGATGCTTGTGTTTCTGAATTACTTGCTAGTGTTTTACCTGTGTCTATTTCATTTGATTCTTGACTTCTTATGTCATCTTTCCAAACCAAGTTTATTCCGATAATTGTGACTATAAGTATTATGATAAAAAACACTAGGTTTTCAATTTTTCTTTTCGAGTTAGGTTCTCCATCTCCTAACATCTTATTTAATTTATCTTTAAACATGCCTCACTCACCTCATATTCTTCCATTAAAAATTGTTTAATTTCGTTTATGTCTGATTGTGTTATATCATTTTCTTGATTCTCATCAACTTCTATCTTCTTTATTTTTTGAATTTCTTTCACTAAAATATTTTCTATATCTTCTTTCTTTGTTTCTGAATTCTTTTCTATATTTAATGTAATATTTTTGATTGACATCTCATCTTCTATCTCTATTTTTACAGTGCATTTGCTTACAACAAAACCTAATTTTTCAATTTTTTCTGTAATATCTTTTTCTAATTCTTCTTCTCCAATTTCTTTTAGCCTTTTATTCATTGAATTTTCTTCAAATGGTTCTGCACCGACTTGTTCAGTTGAATTATTTATTATTTGCCCAATATCTATTGAAAAATTTTTTCCGATAAGCGGAGATAAAATATTAAATAATATATATAGTCCCATAACTACATTTATATATTGCTTCATCTTTTTATTTGGTATCAGCATTTCAAATATTGAAACTACCACAACTGCAAGTGTTATATTCTTTGCCCATTCACTTATACTTTCAATCATTTTGCTCCTTTCTATCTATACATCATTCCCGCATTTGAAATCTTAACTACTAATGTGGTACCAATTATGACCATAACTGATAAAGAACATAAAATTGCAAGTAATACTTTAAAAATCGTACTGATTTGCTCTAATAAACTAACAACTTTTTCATCTGCTATTGGTTCACAAATTCCAGCCATGAGCTTATATGATGTCATTAAAATTCCAATCTTGATAACTGGTACTATACATATTCCAATAATAATGATTACACCTATTACGCCAACTGCATTTTTCAAAATAATTCCACAGCCTAGAACACTATCTACCGCATCTCCTAGAATTTTACCAACTACTGGAACACTACTGCTTACAATTGCTTTTGTTGTTTTAGCTGTAATTCCATCTACACTACTTGATAAAGTTCCTTCTAATGAAATCACTCCAACAAATATAGTAAGGATTACCCCTAATACTAAAACAATTCCAGAGTGAAAAGTTTTTGCAAGTTTGTTAATTTGAACTTTGTCTCCAATTTTTGAAACAATACTTAAAGTTGCTGTAATCAGTGTTAATGGTATTAGAATTGTTTGTATTAAGTTTCCTATAAAATTTATCATAAAAAGTATTATTGGCTCTAAAACACTGCTTGTTGTGATACTACCAGTATATAGCATTAAACTAATTAAAATTGGTATCAATGAATTCATAAAACCAACTAAATTTATGCTTGTTTCTTTTACTAATTCAATTATGTCTGAAAAGTTTGTCATAATAACTGTAACAATTGCAATATATTGAACATAGTAAATTATATTTGTTAAACTAGCATTTTCTAAGTTATCACTTATCGCTTTTAATATGCTATGTATTAGAACTATAACAAGTATGCTAATCAAACTTTTTATGCCAGTATGTAATTCTTTTCCCAATAAATCAAAAATTTTTGTAAGTATTTTTTCGTTTTTTACTTCGCCTTTTATTGCTGAATTAAATATTTCATCAATATCTATATTTTCAAAAAAATCACCAGTATATTGTTTTGAGCTTTCTAGAAAACTACTTATTCCAAATTTTTCTTGTTGTTCTTGAAGTTCTTGGTTTTCATCGGATACAGCATATTTGATGTTTGTTTGTAAAATTATTGCTAGAAATATAATTATTGTAAAAAGTGCTTTTTTCAATTTTGCAGTTCCTTTCTCATGGTAATATTTTTAATATGATTTCTAATAAGCTTGAAATTATGGGTATTGACATTGATATAATTATGATTTTTGTTGCAATTTCAATTTTATTTGCTATTGCTGCTTCACCAGAGTCTTTACATATAGTTATTGCAAATTCTGAAAGAAAAGCTATCCCAGTTATTTTTAACAGTATCGCGATAAACTGGTTATTTACATTTGCTTTATTTGATATTGATTGTATTAGTTGGATTATTCCTGATAATCTGTCAAGTATAAGTACGATGATTAGTATTCCAGTAATTAAACTAGCATAAAGTGCATATTCTGGCTTGTACTGTTTTAGTAAAACAATTATGACTAAACCAATTAAGCCAATTGATACTATTTTTATGACTTCCATATATTCAAGTTTTTCCTTTCTATAAATCAAACAAAGTTCTTACTGTGTCAAATAAGCCACTAATTTCTTTGATGACCATCGATAAAACAATAACTAAACCTGCAAGTGTTGTCATCATTGCTTGATCTTCCCTTCCTGCTCTGACTAAAACTTGATGAAGTACTGCAACTAAAATTCCAATAGCAGCTATTTTGAATAATAGATTTATATCCATAAAATTTTTCTCCTCTTAAATTAAAATAATAACAACAACTAAGCCAACAATACTTCCTAGTTTCTGGTATAATTTTTCATTTTTTTGCTTTTCTTCTTGTGCTTGTTTTAGTTGTGTTTCAAGAAAATTTTGAGTTAATTCAATTTGACTTATTTGCCCGTCTAAATCTGATGTTCCTAATAATTTACCTAAGTTCAATAGTACATCTATATCTTCTTTCTTCATATTGCTTGAAGTTTCTTCAAGTGCCTCTTTCCATGCTTTGCTTGCTGAACTTTTTTCTAAATTATTTCTTGCGGTTTTAAATATTTTTTCTATTGTTCTATTTTTGGTTTGTTGTCCGATTTCATCGAAAATCTCGCCAATTGGCGAATATGTAAATCTTATTTTTGTTTTAAAGATATTTAAAGAATTTTTGATTTCTTCTAGTTCTTCTAATCGCAATTTGTATTTTTCTGAAATTACTTTTCCTATTGAACTACTTGCTATGAAAACAAAGAATAATAATATGTATTTTAAAAACTGCATTTTTCTTTTCCTCACTACAAAAATATTATTTTTTCAATTATGTGCTGTTCCAATAATTCTGAAATCTCACGGTTTCTTTTTATATCCTTAATATCTGCACCATGTGCTGTGAAAATTCCTTTAACACCAGAGCAAACTGCTTGTTTAATCGCAATAATATCTTGTTTGCTCCCTATCTCATCACATGCAATTATTTCTGGCGACATGGATCTTATCAATATTTCCATCCCTTGTTCTTTTGAAATATTTTCAATTACATCTGTTCTAATTCCTATATCATTTTGAGGAACGCCTTTATACATAGCGGCAATTTCTCCTCTTTCATCTACAAGTCCACATGTTTTGCCTTTCAAAGGTAGTTCTGGAACACCATTACTGATATTTCTAACTAAATCACGCAATAAAGTCGTTTTCCCTTTTCCTGGTGGAGATACAATAAGTGTTGTAAATATTGTGTTATGTTCTTTGTCAAAGATTTCTCGTAAAAAATTATTGCTACATCCTTTTATTTCTCGTGCTATTCTAAAATTCAGACTGGATATGTTTTTTATGTTTATAATTTTATCGTTTTCTATTACAGCTGTTCCTGTAAGACCTACTCTATGTCCGCCAAAAATTGTGATATATCCTTGGCATATTTGATTTTTATAAGCATAAATAGAATTTTCACATATTCTCTCTAATATGTATAAAATTTCTTGTTCTGAAATTATGTATTGAATTATAATATCTAAATCGCGTAATTTTATTAGAATTGGTCTATTATTTCTAATTCTTATTTCAACTGCATTTTCTTCAATTTGCTTATTTGGGTTTTGCTTAATTGTTTCAATTATTAGATTGTAAATATTACTTGGAAAATATTTTAAAATATCGTTCATTTTTTTGCCTTTCTTAGCATAGCTTGTCTTTTGCAAGTGTTCTTTTCATAATAAAAAGACACATAATATATCTCTATATTATATGTCTTTAATTCTTTTTTAGAACTATTTTTTTAATCTTCGCTTGTTCCAAAAGTTTGTATGTCATCTCCATCAAGTAGTCCATTTGCTGAAGCTTTCTTTTTTTCGTAAAGTGTAAATGGTGCTAATAATGGGTTTGCATCTTCTTCTAAACCAAGTGCTGCCATTTGGTCTTTATTTACTTGTGCTAATCTCTCTGATATAGCTTGTATCAATGTTACAACTTGCTCACCGCTATAATTGTTCAAAATCATTGCTGTATCAGCTGTTAGACCTTCTATTTCTTCTGTGTTTCCAAAAGCAACTACATTTTTAAAGTTGATACCTAAAGATTCTTCTTCCCCTAATGATGTGATTGAACATTCTTCTGTTACTTCTCCGTGATGATATTCCTGTAAATGAAATTATAACACTTAGTTCTGTATCTTCTCCATCTTCATCAGTTTTAAAACTAAATGAATATGAAAGATAATCTTCATCTTTTACATAGCTTCTTTCAAATGTTAAAGTAGTGTTTTCTCCAACATCCATTTCAAAGTTTATTATTGCGTTTTGTGTTGTTGTTATCATTAAAGTTATATCTTGGTCTAAACCTGCACTTTCTGATTCATCTAAGTCATCTACACTTTCTGATGTTGATATTTCGTCTTTAAAGCTTTCAACTGCTGATTTAACCATATCGCTAGTTCCATCATTTATTGTATCTAGTTTATTTAATAATACATTATCATTTTCTAATGCTTCTGAAAGTTTTGAAAGTAAATCTATCATTTCTGAACCAGTAAATTTAATTCTATATATTTTTTCATCTGATGATGTTCCATCAGTAATATATATTTTTTCATCTGTTGCATCAGATATAATAGGTAAATAATTGTCTTTTAATTGTTGTAGTTCTTCTTCTGTAAATTCTATTTCCCCTGATTCAGGAATTTCAATTTTATTTGGTATTGTGCTTGTATCTGATATTCCTAGTTTTCCTACGAATTCTTGTAGATTATTGTTTTCTAATGCTACATATTTTTGAGAAACACTCTCTGTTTGCAAACCAAAAACATCTCCATCTTGTCTATAATTTATTGGAAATTTTACTGTATCTGAATATGCAATTTCGATGTTTTGTTCAGCTTTACGGTTTGCTGGATCTGATTTACCTGAGAAATTGATTTTTGGCATGTTTTGCCCGATAAGTTCTCCATCTATTTGCCCATCTATCTCAATACTTCCTTGATTTTTAGAAGCTTCACTTCCTTTTTTATCAAAATATTCTGATAACATCCCTTCTACATCTTCACTTGATTGAAAGAATTTTGCTAATTCCGTTACTAGAACATTTTTTGCATTACTTGTACTACTAGATTTTTCTCCACCTTTATTTAATAATAGAAATAATGTTGTTGCTATTCCCATAATTGCTACTACAACAACTACTATACAAATTATCAATACTGTTCTTTTTTTACTATTCATTTTTTATTCCGTTCCTTTCTACGGTATTTTGGTATTTTTATTCTTCCCAGTTATGATAAACATTAGATACATCATCTAATTCATCTAATCTCTCTAATAGTCTTTCCATTTTTTCTGCACCTTTTTCGTCAAGTGCAACTGTTGTTGTTGGTACCATTTGAACAGATGCTTCTAAGAATTCTAAGCCTTCTTGTTCTAATTTTTCTCTTACGCTTGAAAATTCCGATGGTTCTGTTGTGATTTCATAAATTTCTTCATCTGCTACAAAGTCTTCTGCACCAGCATCTAAAGCTATCATCATCAATTCATCTTCTTCTTTATCTGTTGAAGCTTTTTCAATTACTATTACACCTTTTTTGTTAAACATGTATGATACACATCCTGAGGTTCCTAAGTTTCCACCTGCTTTATCAAATACATGTCTTACATCTGCCGCTGTTCTATTTTTATTATCTGTTGCCGCTTCTACAATTATTGCGACTCCGTTTGGTCCATAGCCTTCATAAGTAATTTCTTCATAATTATCAGCATTTCCTGCACCTGATGCTTTTTTTATTGCATTGTTTATTGTATCATTAGGCATATTTGCAGCTTTACATTTTGCAATTACATCTTTTAGTTTTGAATTTCCAGCAGGGTCTGGTCCACCTTGCTTAACTGCAATTAAAAGTTCTCTTCCTAGTTTAGTAAACACCTTTCCTCTTGCAGCATCTGTTTTACCTTTTTTTGCTTGTATGTTAGCCCATTTTGAGTGTCCTGACATATCTTTTCCCCCTTCATTTTCCTTTTTCTTGTTTATTTTATCATACTTTTTTATTTTTGTGTACCCTTTTTTTATATTTTTTTAGTTTCTCTAATTTTTCTTTTCCTATAAGTGACTCTATTCTTGAAAATTGATTTTCCATTATAAAATCACCCTTTCGTTAATATAATACCAAAAAAGAAAGCAGTTTTCAACCACTTTCTCTATTTTCCTAATTCATATATTTCATCAGCAGAATCACAAACGTTTTGTGAATGTGTTACTATAATTATACATTTATTTTCATCTTTTGCTAGATGTTTAAATATTTTTAGTATTTCTCCTTCTGTCTCTTTATCTAAGTTTCCTGTTGGCTCATCTGCAATTATAATTTTAGGATTATATGATAAACTTCTTGCAATAGCAATTCTTTGTTGCTCTCCTCCTGATAATTTAAGTATTCTTCTTTTTGCATGTTCTTCTGATAAGCCGACATCTTTCATAAGTTTTAAGGCTTCTTGTTTTTTATTTTTTACTTTTACTTGGCTAACATCCATTGATAAAATTATATTTTCAATTGCTGTGAATTTTGGTAATAAATTATAGCTTTGAAAAACAATTCCTATATCAGTATTTCTATATTTATCCAAATTCATTTTCTTTAAATCTTTTCCATCATATAGAACTTTGCCTTCTGTGCATTTTTCTAGTCCTGTTATTAGCGATAATAATGTTGTTTTACCACTTCCACTTTTCCCTTTAATTGCATACAGTTTTCCTTGTTCAAATTCATAATTGATATTTTTAAATACATATTTATCTTTTGGTGCATCTTTATATCTATAACTTACGTTTTCTAATTTTAATATTCCCATTTTTAAGACCTCTCTTTCAATATTGTAAGTGGTGAAAATCTCTGTATGCTAATCATAGAAGCTAAGCTACTAACAATAGTTAATAATATTCCTATTCCTAATAATTGCACAATTACATTTACATCTACAACTGCTTCTATATTATCAATTTGTTCTACTTTGGCAATTCCTCTAAATTCCATGCCTCTTGGTTCACCCATTTGGTCACCTCTTCCAAAATTGTTTGAAACTTCTTCATTTGCTGTTTGTGTTGCTTCTATTTCATTTTGTAACAACATATTTCCAACTGGCTTAGATAAAAATGCTCCTATTCCAAAACCTAAGCATAGCATTATAATACTTACTATAAGTAATTCTAAAACAAACTGCATTGCTAATTTTGTTTTACTTACACCTATTGTTCTGAACACACCTATTTCATATTTTCTTTCTCTTATATTTATCATGTTTATTACAAAAAGTACAATTGAAGCGATTATTAGTGTAATTACTAAAAATGTTGTTGCAAAAGTTTTTACATTTTCAATTGACTGCGTTGCACTTTCTAATTCATCTAAATTTGTGTTTACAGTATAATACTCATTTAACCCTTTGCCTTTTAGTTCTTCTGTAAATTTTTCAATTGATTCTTCATCGTTTAGAACAAATGATGGTGTTACATTTGTTATTAAGGTATTATCTTCTGCTACTAAATTTTCTATAACGCTACTTCCTACAATAATTTTATTAACTGCTTGTGAATACATGTTATTAGAATCATCTGGTTTTGAATTATCTTTATATATTCCCTTCACAGTGAAATCATAAGTTTTTTCAGTATTAGGGTTTTTTAATGTTATTGTTTCTCCAACTGATATTTCATTTAAAGTTGCAAGTTCTGAGTTGATCACACATTCATAGTTTGAAAGATCTGTTACCATTTCTCCTTCTGTAACTTGATATGTTCCATCTACAAAGTCTGTCATAGCTTCAAAAGAAGAATAACCGTCAAGTTCAAAGTCTCCAACTAAGTTTCTATCACTTTGAAATCTTTCTTTGCTTTTTGTTATAACTGTTGTTGTATTGTTGTTTGTTATAGTATGCTTTTCGTTTGCCTCTCCACCTGGGCCTCTATTCATTCCACTGTTTTGTGTTCCACCTGATGTGGTTGTTGTTGAACTAGTTGTTGTTTCTCGATTTTCTACTTCATATTCAAATGAATCTGATGCTTTTGTTAAAGTATCACTATTTAAGCCCACTGAGTACATATAATAATAGCTTTTTAGATATGAGCTTTCTCCGTAATTTTTAACATTTTCTAGTGTTAGCTGTTCTATGTTATTAAATGCCTCTATATTGCTCTTCATTGCATCTTCTCCACCTTGAAAATTCTTTGTTAATTCTTGCCTATTAAATGATATTGTTGCAATAATGTCATGAGCTGATTCATAATCTTTTACTAGATTGTTTGCTGTGTTCCTTATTGATAGTGTTACTGTGCTACTAGCTGCAATAACTAAAATAATTATTCCTATTAGAATATTTCTGCCTTTGTTTCTCATGATTGAAATTAGACTGTTTTTTAAAATATACATTTTCTTACTCCTTTTTGTTTTTTTATTATTCTAAATGTGATTTGTGTTTTTTTGTGTTTTTTTAGTTTATTTTTTGAAAATTGTTCCATAGTGTAAATTTGAAAAAAGGCTTGAAATGTGGTATAATATAAGTATAACTTCATAGAAAAAAACATAAAAGGAGGAAAAATTATGAAGTGGACAAAACGGTTTTTTATTGCAACAATCATGGTGGGAGTTCTTCTCTCTTTCATGAACCTCCAAGCTGCTGCTAAAAGCAAAGTGGCTAGGAAAGATGGCGAAGTGAACGGCGTCAAGGTATGGCTGACACAGGACACACAAGCCAAGTATAAAAATGGGCAGACTATAACCCTTTCAAAGGGGAAGAAGTACAAGGCTGTTCGTGAATTGTCCGACGGTCGGCTAGCAATTCAAAAAGGAAAAAATACTCTTTATATTGATAGCACTTACGTGCTTATAAATGTAAAGAAATTTATCCCATCAATCGAGGTCGACCTGGATCTCGCCAGCTCAGATAATTTGTTCAACATGGGTGGCGAGGACATTCCCGGAGTATCTGATAAGCAGTACTATACTACTTCCGGGAGCGAAAAAGGCTCAGCTTGTTGGCTGAGATATGAAGTGGCTAAGCGGCTCTGCAAAGCTCAAGCTGCGTTTAAAAAGGATGGTTACAGTATTGTAATTTACGATGCTTACCGCCCGTACAGCGTAACTTGTTCTATCAGAGATAATTTTAGCAATTTCTTATCTCAAAAGCCATGGTCTTTCCGTTCTTGGTTTGGAGAGCTAGGCGAAAGTTGGTTTTTGGCTCAAGGAGTGAGTTCGCATAATTACGGCAGAGCCGTGGATATGTCACTCCGTGATACGAAAACCAAGAAGTTGCTGAACATGCCTTCTACTATGCACACTCTTGACAAGAGAGCCGCCTACGACTACTGGGCTTACAGCAATTCAAAGAAGGCAAAAAATGCACTATATCTCAAAAAGGTGATGGAATCTGTCGGTTTCACATACTTAAAGAGTGAATGGTGGCATTTTCAAGTCAATGATATAGACTTCGGTCCAGTCATTGATTTGGCAATATAGCAATATAGCAGTAGCAACCCCCGTCTCAGGCTGAGGCGGTGGTTATTTTAATAATTATCTAAGAAATGATGTTTTTCACCTGTTCTTTGACTACGATATGATATTATTGTATCTAAATTAACATTTTGCGCACTCCTAAAAATATTCATATCTACATCATCATATATTTCTCTAAGTTTTCCAAGTAGTTTTTTCATTTCCTCACGTTTAGAGCCATTTTCATCTTGATTTTTTCGTAAAGATTTGTCTGTAATTTTACATGCACATTTTATAAATTCTAATTCATTTTTTTCCATCCAACCAATTATTGCTGATTCTTTTACATAGTATAAAGGTCTAATTAGCTCCATGCCTGGATGTGATGTGCTTCTTAATTTTGGCATCATTGTTTGCATTTGTGCACCATAGAGCATACCCATTAAAATAGTTTCTACTACATCATCAAAGTGATGACCTAAGGCTATTTTGTTGCATCCATATTCTTTTGCCTTTTCATATAAATATCCTCTTCTCATTCTTGCACATACATAGCATGGATGGTCCTTTATTTCTGCTACTGCATCAAAGATATTTGTTTCAAACATTGTAATTGGGATATTTAATAGTTCAGCATTTGAAATGATTTTCTGCTTATTCTTTTCATTATATCCTGGATTCATTGTTAGGAAAACTAACTCAAAATTCATTTTACCATGCTTTTTTAGTTCTTGAAAGCATTTTGCCATAAGCATTGAATCTTTTCCGCCAGAAATGCAAACTGCAATTTTGTCCCCTTCTTGAATCATGTCAAATTCTTGAATGCTTTTTATAAATTTTGTCCATATTCGTTTTCTATAACTTGTTATTATGCTTCTTTCTATTTCTACATGTTTTTCCAAAATCAATACCTTCCTTTTTTTATATATAAAATTCTTAAACTGTTTAATACTGCTAATAAGGTAACACCAACATCTGCAAAAACTGCTTGCCACATTGTTCCTAGCCCTATTGCACTTATGAATAATACTGCTATTTTTATTACAATGGCGAATATTATATTTTCTTTAAGAATTCTCATCGTTTTGCGTGAAATTTTAATTAACTTACATAGTTTTGAAAGTTCATCTGTCATTATAACAACATCTGCTGCTTCTATTGCAGCATCAGAGCCTAATGCTCCCATTGCTATACCAACATCTGCTCTTGCTAAAACTGGTGCGTCATTTGTGCCATCTCCAACAAAAACCACTTTTCCACTATCATTAGCTTTCAAAATTTCTTCTAGTTTTTCTGCCTTTTCAGTTGGTAATAATTCTGTGTAAACTTCATCAATTTCTAATTTTTTTGCAACATCTTCTCCAACTGACTTTTTATCGCCTGTTAGCATAATTGTATTTATTTTATAATTAGTTTTTAGTGTTTTAATTGTAGATTCTGCATCTTCTTTGATTTTATCGGAAATTACAATATATCCTTCAAATTTTTGATTTATTGCAATATATAAAATTGTTCCTGGTTCATCTGCTTTTGTATATTCAATTTTTTCTTGTTTTAATAGTTTTTCATTTCCAACTAATACTTGCTTGTCATCTATTATAGCACAAATTCCTAGTCCTGTTAATTCTTTTGTGCTAAAAATGCGATTTTTTTCAATTTCTTTATTATAAGCTTTTTTCAAAGATAATGAAATTGGATGATTTGAATCACTTTCTGCAAGTGTTGCAATTTCTAATAATTCTTCATTTTTAAGATTTATGCTTTTTACATTTTGTACTTCAAATACACCTTCTGTTAATGTTCCTGTTTTATCAAAAATAATGCTTTTTATGTTTGACATTGCTTCTAAATAATTACTGCCTTTTAGCAGTATTCCTATTTTTGAAGCTCCTCCAAGTCCACTAAAAAAGCCTAACGGAATTGATATAACTAATGCACATGGACATGACACAACTAAAAATGTTAAAGCTCTATATAGCCAATCTGAAAATGTTGTGTCTTTAAAAATAATTGGTGGAATAATTGCTAATATTACTGCAATAAGCACAACTATTGGAGTGTAGTATTTTGCAAATTTTGTCATAAAATTTTCTGATTTTGATTTTTTTTCACTAGCATTTTCAACTAAGTCTAATATCTTGCTTACTGTTGATTCTGTAAATGCTTTTTCAACTTTTATTGTAATTACACCATTTTGATTTATACATCCACTTATTACATTATCACCAACAGTTACTTCTCTTGGGACTGATTCGCCAGTAATGCTACTTGTGTCTAACATAGATGTTCCTTCGATTATTTTGCCATCTAGTGGAATTTTTTCTCCATGCTTTACAACAATACTTTCTCCAATTTTTACTTCTTTTGGATCTACTTTTATAATTTCTTCTCCACGTTTTACATTTGCGTAATCTGGTCTGATGTTCATAACATCTGTGATTGCTCTTTTTGACTTATCAACTGCATAATCTTGTAATGTTTCTCCAATTTGATAAAAAATCATGACTGCAACTGCTTCTGGGAATTCTCCTATAAGTATTGCCCCAATTGTTGCTATTGTCATTAAAAAAGTTTCATCAAATAGTTCTTTATGCAATATTTTTTCAATTGCTTCTTCGATAACTTTAAAGCCAACAATCATGTAGCTTATTAAGTATAAACTATTTTTTATCCAAATTTGATTTATTGGTGCTATATATGCAGTTAAAAATAAAATTACTGATATTATTATTTTCTTCATCTTAAATTTTCTCCTTATGTTCAATATGTTCCATACCTACTTCAAATAATTGCTTTATATGTTCATCATCTAATGTGTAATAGGCTTCTTTTCCATCTTTTCTACATTTTACAATTCCACTTTTTCTTAAAGTTCCTAATTGATGTGAAATCGATGATTTGCTCATTCCTAGCACATTTGCTATATCACATACACACATTTCATTTTTATCTAATGCAAATAATATTTTTGTTCTGGTATTATCTCCTAATATTTTGAAAAACTCTGCTAATTTTGAAAATAGTTCTTTATCCGGCATCTGTGCTAAAACGCTGTTTACAACATCTTGATGAATTATATTACAATCACAAATAAATTCGTTTTTTGACATTTTTTTCTCCTTTCTTAGTTGAATTATTATTCAACTATATTATAGTTGAATACTTACTCACTTGTCAATAGTTTTAAAAAAAAATGGATAAGATTTTTTCTTATCCACTTTTTTCTAAGATTTTATAACAAGTTTTTCGTCTTCGATTGTTAAGTTTGTTTTCTTGTTTTGTTTAAGATTTCCGTCTAAAATTTCATTTGCTAAACTATCTTCAACTAAATTTTGAATAGTTCTACGAAGCGGTCTTGCACCAAAGTTTTTGTCAATTCCTTTTTTGCAAATTAACTCTTTAACCTTGTTATCTATTGTTATATTGTATTTTTGGTCTTTTAGGCGTTTTACGACTTCTTGTAACATCAAATCAATTATTTGAGAAATTTCATCATCATTTAATTTATGGAATACAATTATTTCATCAATACGGTTTATAAATTCAGGTCTTAATTCTTTTTTTACAACTTCCATAACTTCTTTTTTTGTCTCCTCATATTGTTTATTTGTGTCTTGCTCAGCTTCTTTTGTTGTAAAACCTAGTGATTTTTTGTCTGTAATCATTCTTGCACCTAAGTTTGATGTCATGATAATAACTGTATCTTTGAAATTAACTGTTCTGCCTTGGCTGTCTGTTAAACGGCCATCTTCAAGAATTTGTAGCAACATATTCATAACATCAGGATGTGCTTTTTCTATTTCATCAAATAGAATAACTGTATATGGCTTTCTTCTAATTTTTTCAGTTAATTGTCCACCTTCGTCAAAGCCTACATATCCAGGAGGTGAACCTATTAGTTTTGATACAGAGTGTGGTTCCATATATTCAGACATATCAAGCCTTATCATTGCATTTTCATCGCCAAACAAACTTTGTGCCAATGCTTTTGATAATTCAGTTTTTCCAACACCTGTTGGACCTAAGAATAGGAATGAGCCAATTGGTCTTTTAGGGTCTTTTAATCCTACTCTGCTTCTTCTTATTGCTTTACTAACTGCTTCTACTGCTTCGTTTTGACCGATTACTCTTTTATGAAGTTCTTTTTCTAGATTTTTTAGCTTTTCATTTTCGTTTTGTGTGATTTTTTGTACTGGTATTCCAGTTGAAAGGCTTATAACTTCTGCAATATTTTCTTCTGTTAAAGTAACAACAGATTTTGTGTTTTTATTTTTCCACTTTGATTCTTCTTTTTCATATTTTTGTTTTAGCTCTTTTTCTTTATCTCTTAGCTTTGCAGCTTTTTCAAATTTTTGATTTAAAACTGCTTCTTCTTTATCCTTTTTAATTTCTTCAATTTCTTCCTGCATTTTTTTCAAGTTTTCTGGCTCTGTATATGTTGTTAATCTTGCTTTTGAAGCTGCTTCATCAATTAAATCTATTGCCTTATCTGGTAAAAATCTATCATTTATATATCTAACTGATAATTTAACTGCTGAATCTATTGCTTGGTCTGTGATTTTTACATTGTGATGTGCTTCATATTTATCTCTTATTCCTTTTAATATTTTAACTGTATCTTCCTCAGAAGGCTCATTTACTGTTACTGGACTAAACCTTCTTTCCAAAGCTGCATCTTTTTCAATGTATTTTCTATATTCATTTAAAGTTGTTGCTCCAACTAATTGAATTTCTCCTCTTGCTAACAATGGCTTTAAAATATTAGCTGCGTCAATTGCCCCTTCTGCTGCTCCTGCACCAACTATTGTGTGAATTTCATCAATAAATAATATGATGTCTCCTTCTTTTTTTACTTCGTTTAGTGCTTTTTTAATTCTTTCTTCAAAATCTCCTCTATATTTTGCACCAGCTACCATACCTGAAATATCTAATGTTACAACTCTCTTTTCTTTTAAAATTTCTGGAACATCTTTACTTGCTATTTTTTGAGCTAGCCCTTCTACTACTGCTGTTTTTCCAACACCAGGTTCACCAATTAAACATGGATTGTTTTTACTTCTTCTTGATAAAATTTGAATTACTCTTTCTATCTCCTCTTTACGCCCAATTATCGGGTCAAGCTTTCCTTCTTCTGCTTTAATTGTTAAATCTTCTCCAAATTGATTAAGTGTTGGGGTTTTATTAAAGCTTTTTTTCTTTTTTGTGTCAGATTGTTTTTCACTTCCAGTATAGTTTTCACCTTCATTTATTACTTTTATAATCTCATTATATAGTCTTGGAATATTTACATTTAGGTCAATTAGAATTCTGGCTGCCACACAGTCTCCTTCTTTTAAAATACCTATCAAAATATGTTCTGTTCCAATAAAATTATATCCTAGTTTTCTTGCTTCTATAAAAGCTGTTTCAATTACTCTTTTACTCCTTGGAGTAAAATCTGTTATTTCATCTATTGGTTCTTCATGTCCAATTAAGTTTTCAATTTTTTGAAGGACATCTTCTTCTGTAACTTCTTGATTTTGTAATACTTTACTTGCAACTCCATTTTCTTCCTTTATTAAACCATATAGCAAATGCTCTGTTCCAACGTAGCTATGACCTAATTCCATAGCTATATCACTTGCTATTTCAATTGCCTTATTACAACTATTTGTAAATTTATATGTCATAGTACATCACTTTCCTTTCTATTTTGTATTTTCTTGTATTATTTGTTTGATAATCTCTGCTCGTTTTATGTCTAGTTCTAAGTTGTCATATTTATTGCCTAAATACTTTTGCAAATTTGCAGGTTTGGAATATAAATACATTTTTTGAATTTGACTATCTTTTAATTCTGGTATTATTCCTAAATCTGTTCCTAGTTTTAAAGTGTCTATATATTGCTTTGCTTCTTCAAAGCCTAGTTTTCTGCAATTAGTTAAAATTCCATAACTTCTATAAATTTTATCTTCTAAATTAACTCCGTCTTTTGCTAAAAATTTTCGAACTTCTCTTTCTTGTTCCATCACTTTTTGAGAAATTACTTGAATTGCTTGAATAATCTCACTTTCAGTAACTCCAATTGTTTTTGAATTTGATATTTCATATACATCATTTTTATTTTCTACTGCCTTTATATTTACTTCAAAACTGCTTAATGCGTCAAAAATAGCTCTGATATTTCTTGTTCTTGATAATCCAGAAAGCTGTAACATTACTGATGCTTTTAATCCTGTTCCGCAATTATTAGGATATGATGTTAAATATCCATATTTTTTGTTTTTGCTGAAATTAAATACTTCATCTAATTTTTTATCTAATTCAACTGCGTATTTTAAAGTGCTTTCTAATTCTAAGCCACTACTAAATACTTGAATTTTAAAATGGTCTTCTTCATTTAATAAAATGCAAATATTTTCTTCATCATTTAATAATATGCTGTTTGTGCCACTTCTATTTTTAGCAAATTGCGGTGTGATTAAATCTTTTTCAACTAAGCTTTTTATAGTGATTTCATCCATATCGGCTAATTTTAGGAACTTCAACCCATATCCTATGCTATATAGCTGTTCTTGGACTTTGTCGTGAAATTCCTTAACTTGCTCTTTTGTTTTTAAATAAAATGGGTAACCTGCTATATTTCTTGAAAATCTAATTCTTGTGCTAAGTACAACATCTGAATCTTTTCCACTTTGTAAATACCAATTCATTTGAAATTCCTCCTACTTTGATAATTTCTTTATTTCATCTCTAAGTTTTGCAGCATCTTCATAACGTTCATCTTTGATTGCTTCTTTTAAGTCATTTTCCAATTCTTGTAATTTATCTTGCTCTGTTTCTTCTTTCTTTGAGCTTGGCTTTTTAATGTCTACTTTCTTTTCTGAAATTTCTCCTAGCCTTCCAGTATGTCTATTAGAACCTTGCATCCTTTTTAAAATTGGATCTAGACGGCTTTCAAAAGTTTCATAACAATCTGGGCATCCTAGCCTTCCATTGTTTACGATGTCATCAAAACTTAGTCCACATGTTTTGCAAGTTACATCTTTCACTTCATTCAATAGTAGTGGAAAATCTTCGAAAATTCCACCAAATAAACTTGGGAAATCTAACCCCATATCAAAATTCATATTATCTGCAATTCCTAGTTCTCTACTACATTGCTCACATAAGTGCATTTCCTTTCTTACTCCATTGATATTTTCTGAATAACGCACATTTGCCTCTCTTTGTTTACAATTTTCACATAACATAACTATATCCTCCAATCTATGTTTATTAACATATTTTTAAAAATTCTTGCTCTAACTTCATCTTTAATGCTATTTCCTAATTTTAGAACATTATCACTTGTTGCCACTCTTAACAGTCTTGCTTTTTCTTCATCTAGTAAACCGTATGAAAGTAAATCTGAAATCATGATTTCTGCATCCATTTGTGAGATTTTATCTCCAACTTGTTCAGTATATCCAAAGAATAAGTCATCATCATTAAATAATTTCTTCTTAATGATGATACTTCCACCGGCCTCCTCGTCTGCTTTCTACATAATACCCTTGCGTTGGCTTAAAACGTGTTGATATTACATAATTGATTTGTGATGGCACACAATTAAATTTGTGTGCAAGTTCATTTCTTTGAAATTCTACCTCGTCATGCTCACTTTGTTCAAGCATTTCTTTAATAAATTGTTCTATAATATCTGATACTCTCATTTAACCACCTCTTTTTTGACTTTGACTTTCTTTGACCTTCAATATAATTATACAAGTTTTATATTGTTTTTCAAATTTTATTTTTCGCCATTTTATGATGTTTTTTCCGTTTTGTTTTAGATTATCTCTGTTTTTCTCTTTTTTTCTTGTTTTTTTAGTTTTTCTTGTCTTTTTTTGTCATATTTTCTAGTTCCTCTGCCCTACTCTTTTGTTTTGTTGGTGGTATCCAAGCAAAGTAACTTGAAATAAATTCTCCATATTTTGTTGTGTCTTCATTTTTTTCAAATTTATGATTTTTGTCCATCTTTCTTCCCTTCCTTTTAGAATTTTCTGCTTTTTTATTTATGTGCAAAACTTGTATAATTTATACCTGTCTGCATATACATTTTTTAGAGAGGTTGATATTCATGCTCATTAAGCCACGTTTTTTTATTATTAAATTGAGAAAAAATTTCTTTGCAATTTTATTTTTTGTTTTCACTGTAAGTTTGTTACTTTTTTCAAAAAGTAATCTTTCGGCTATAAAAAGTGGATTGACACTTTGGGCTACTTCTGTTGTGCCATCTCTTTTTCCTTTTTTCGTTGCAACTGATTTACTTTTACAAACAGATATTGTTAATTTCTTCAAAAAAATTTTTGGTCCCCTTATGAAGCCACTTTTTAATGTTAATGGAGAAGGTGCTTTTGGTTTTATTATGGGGCTTATTAGTGGCTACCCTGTTGGTGCAAAAATTGCTTGTGAATTCAGGGAAAAAGGTATCTGTTCAAAAGCCGAGTGTGAAAGGTTGCTTAGTTTTACAAATAATTCTGGTCCTTTGTTTATAGTTGGAACTGTTGGAATTAGCATGTTTGGTAGTAGCACAATTGGTATTTTATTATTAGTTACACATGTTATTGCTAGTTTGACTGTTGGCTTCATTTTTCGCTATTGGAAAAGTTATGATAAATCAGCTAAGAGGTCTATAAAAAATAATATTAGTAATCACGTGAGTTTTAATAATTTAGGCGAAATAATTAGCAATGCAATTTTAAAGAGTAGTCAAACCATAATTATGATTGGCGGGTTTATCGTTATTTTTTCTAGCGTAATTTCAATTTTAAAAAATAGTGGGTTAGTTACTAGCCCTTATATCCTTTCACTTTTAGAGATTACTAATGGAATTTCTTCTATTGTTAATTTACATGTAAAAAATATTTCATTTCAAATTGTGTTTACTGCTTTTTTGCTTGGATTTGGTGGTATTTCAATATTTCTTCAAGTATGGAGCATTGTTTCAAAGAGTGATTTATCAATTAAGCCTTATTTATATGGTAAGTTACTACATGGTGTTATTTCTGCTTGTTATGCTTCTATTGCAATTTATCTTTTTCCTTTTTTAAATTTTAATTTGTAATATTTTTTCGAGGTTGGAATAAGTTTTATATAGAAAGGAGCATGTGAAATGGAAGTTGATTATTCTGATATGAACGAGATTTACAAAGACCCCATGTTTAACCCTATGGCTCAATATGAGCAAGCTTACAGTTATTACAGATATTTATGTATGCAGATGGACTATAAAATTAAGTGCAAAGAATATGAAAAATTGTGTAATAAATAAAAAAAATTTCTAAATTTATTTACTTTTTTTGACAAATCATATAAAATAAGAATATAAATTATAAAAAATGGGATACAATAAGAAAAAAGAGAGGAAAAGAACAAATGAAAAGTAAAAATGAATTGTCATACAAAGATTTAAGAATGACTTGTGATGAAAGTTTATTCACTTTTGATACAACACAAGAATTAGAAGATATTCATACTGGCATTGGTCAACAACGTGGTATTAAAGCCTTAGAATTTGGTCTTCAAGTTGATGTAAAAGGTTATAACATCTATATTGAAGGTCCTACTGGCGTTGGTAAAACAATGTACACAAAAAACTATCTTGATAAACTTTCTCGTAAGCAAAAAATTCCAAGTGATTGGTGTTATATTTATAATTTTAACAACCCTAATAGCCCTATTGCTGTATCTTTGCCAGCTGGTCAAGGTAAAGAGTTTAGAGATGCAATGGATGGCTTTATTAAAGAAATTAAAAAAGATATAAAGAAAACTTTTAATGCAGATGATTTTGAAAAAGAAAAATCTTTAATTAAACAAGAATTTGAATCAAAGCGTTCTGCCCTTTTAGAAAAGTTAAGTCAAGATGCGTTAAAATATAATTTTCAAGTAAAATCTTCTCAAAATGGTATTTATATGATGCCTATTGTAGATGGTAAAGTTATTGAAGAAGAAGAATTTAGCAAATTAGATGAAAACATTAGAAATAAATATGAAGAGTTGTCTACTGTTGTTCAAGAGCAAATTATGGCTGTTATTAGTCAAATTAAAGAAATTGAGCGTCAGTCTGATAAAAAGATTTCTGAATGGCAATCAAATATTGCTCTTTTAACTGTTAGTGCACATATTAACTTTTTGAAAGCAAAATATAAAAGAAATAAAAAAATCAATAGTTTCTTAAATGATGTAAAACAAGATGTTTTAAAAAATGTTTCTTATTTCTTAGAGGAAGATAAAGTTCCTCAGAATTCAAACCAACCTATGATGAACCCTGTTGCTAAAAAGCCAGACCCTTCTTTAAATTATCGTGTAAATTTATTTATTGATAATTCTAATTTAGAAGGTAGCCCTGTTATAATGGACTCTAATTATTCTTATCATAATATTTTTGGTGCATTAGAGTATGAAAATTATTATGGTGCATTAAAAACTGATTTTACTATGTTGAAATCTGGTTTACTTCATCAAGCAAATGGCGGTTACATCATTTTCCAAGCAAAAGATTTGTTATCTTCACCTGCTTGTTATGAAGCTTTGAAAAAAGCTTTGCGTGTAAAAGAACTAGGAATTGAAGGTTTGCCTGAACAACGTTCTTCTATGGTTATGATTTCTTTACAGCCTGAACCTATTCCACTAGATTTAAAAGTTATTTTAATTGGAAATGCACAAATTTATCAAACTTTATTAGCAATGGACTCTGATTTCAAAGAATTATTTAAAATTAAAGTTGAATTTGAAGATGATGCACCTTTAAATAGTGAAAATGTTAATAAACTTGCTCGTATTATCCACGGTTTTTGTGATAAGAGTGGGCTTCCTCATTTAGATAGAAGTGCAATGGCAAAACTTGTTGAATATTCTTCAAAAGTTGCTGGAAGTCATGATAAAATATCTACTCGATTTGATGACATGATTGAAATTGTTGGCGAAGCTGCTACTTGGGCAACCTTAGAAAAGTCAAAAATTGTTACTGCAAAATATATGGATATGGCTTTACATGAGCGAATCAACCGTGTTAAAAAATATGATTCAAAATATTTAGAAATGATTAAAAATCAATCAATTTTAATTGATACATCTGGTGCAAAAGTTGGAACTTTAAACGGTTTAACTGTTATGACTATTGGTGATTATACTTTTGGGAAACCTGCTAAAATTACTGTAAATACTTATACTGGTAAAAGTGGTGTTGTAAATATTGAAAGAGAAGTTGAGCTTTCTGGTTCTTCACATTCAAAAGGTGTGCTTATCTTAACTGGATATTTAGGAGAAATGTTTGCACAAGATATTCCACTTTGCTTAACTGCAAGTATTTGTTTTGAACAGTTATATAATGGAGTTGATGGCGATAGTGCTTCTAGTACAGAGCTATATGGGTTGTTGTCTAGTCTTTCTGGAATTCCAATTTCTCAATCAATTGCTGTAACTGGTTCTGTAAATCAAAAAGGACAAATTCAACCTATTGGCGGAGTTAATGAAAAAATTGAAGGCTATTTCCAAATTTGTAAAGCAAGAGGTCTTGATGGTACACATGGTGTTATGATACCTATTCAAAATGTTGATAACTTGCAACTTTCTGATGATGTTATAGAAGCTGTTAAAAACAAACAATTCCATATTTATTCTGTTTCTACAATTGAAGAAGGAATTGAAGTTTTAACTGGTGTTCCAGCTGGCAAGCGAGATTCTTCTGGACATTTCCCTGCTGGTACAATAAATGATTTAGTTTATCAAAAATTAAAACACTATGCAGACATAGTGTATAATAAAAAATAATTTTAAAATATGTTTTTGAGACTTAACGCATTTTTTTCTTTGATATAATTTAATATAGAAATACTATTATTTAATTGGGGTAAAACTTCTGACGAAATATGTTTATTTGCATAACTTTTTATCCCAATTAAATTTATTTTTATCTTTTCTAATTCGTTGTGTTCAATGTAAAATGCCATTTTACTATATTTTTCATCCCATTTTTCTTCTAAATTTTGAATTTTTTTATCAACTTCTTCCCACTTTATTTCTTCATCCTTTTGCTCCATGATAGTTTTTAATTCGGTTAAATCATCTGATAATTCTGTAACAGTATTTTTAGTATATCCTTGTGTTATGTTATTACCAAAAATTATTGCTACAATAATTATAAATGATATTATCAATTCTTTATACATCTTTCTCCCTCTTTCTATTTTCCATTTTTTGGCAAAATATTTGACCTTTGCCATCAATTGTTACAACTAAGGCTTGTTCTGGCTTAATATGAAATTTTTCTACTTGTTTTTTTAGCCAAATATAATCTTTCCCTATTTTCTTCAAATTATCTCTCATTATTTTTCCATCAATAACTAAGTCGTACGATATGCCTTCATATTCTGGTGTAATTTGAAAGTCTTGTGGAATTGTGTTTCTCTTTTCTGGTTTTTGTATTACTGTGATTTGCCCACTTGTTTCTAAAATTGCAAATTCTACATCTCCTAAGTTCATGATGTTATTGCCCCTTAGGCGTTCTTGTAATTCATTTATCGTAATTCTTTCTTTTTTTAATGCTCGTTCATCTATTTTCCCTCTATAAATTAAAATTTGTGGTTTTCCGCAAATTATTTCTCTTGCTCTTATGCTTTTCATGTTTAAAAGAGAAATTAGTAAGTGCATTATTAGTAAGCCTAAAATTGGTACAATTCCGTTACTTATTGGTATTCCTGTTTCTGTCATTGGAATTGAAGCTAAATCTGCTATCATTATTGAAATGGCAAGTTCAAATGGTTGAAGTTGCCCTATTTCTCTCTTTCCCATAAATCTCATGACAATTAAAACAATTATATATAAAATAATTGCTCTAAAAAATGTTATTAACACGTAAATTTCACCTCAAACTTAATTTTTGCAAAAAAAAATTTTTTATACAAATTTTAATGAATAAATATTTTTATCTTGAACATAATAAATTTAGAGCCAATATAGGAAATTTATATTTAAAATTTTTTTGGCTAAGGAGGTATTCATCATGTCAAATGCTGAATCAAATACAAGCAGTAGTATGGGTACTGTATGGCAAATAGTTGGTAGACTTATAGGTGCCGCTATTATTTTAGGTATTACTGCTTTCTTCACACCTGGATTTTCTATCAATAATATATGGACTTTAATAATCGCTGCAATAGTTCTAACTGTAATTGATTACTTGATTGTAAAGTTTACTGGTTTACATGCTAGTCCATTTGGTAAAGGCTTTGTTGGCTTTGCTTTGGCAGCTGTAACTTTATATGTTACTCAGTTCTTCGTGGCTGGATATACAATTTCATGGATGGCTGCAATTATTGGTGCTTTAATCTATGGTGTTATTGATTACTTTATACCTGGTAATCA
>CANQEM010000002.1 GCA_947594935.1 uncultured Clostridia bacterium
CTATGGACAAGTTTATTTTACCACATTTTTTATTAAAAAGAAAGACTGTTAACAAAAATACTTTGTCAACAGTCTGAGAGTAGTTTATACTACTCTATTATTTTTAATTAGGTCTTGCATTTTGGCAAAAAAAGTTGTATAATGGTGACATAATATTGAAAGGATGTTAAAATTATGGATGATAAAAAAGAATTTTTACATACTCTAAAAACTAAGTTGTATTATGACAGAATTACAGATGAGGATATTGATTTAGTTAAAAATAGTCAAGTTTTAAGTGAATATCAAAAGAATTTAGTTTTGCTTGCTATATATGAAAAGCAAAAGAAACTAAGTGAAATTTCAAAACTTGTGGCAGATTATAAGGAAAAGCACCCAGGATCTGAGGAAAATAAAGCTTTTAATACTATTTTACAAAGGTCTAAGAATAAAAAATCTAAAATCTTTGATTTCTTATTTTATGACCATATATTAAGATGGAAAATTGATGAAAATTTGCAAGAAAAATATGCAAAAGAAGCTAAGGAAGAACTTGCATCTGCAAGAGTTCCACAGAAGGAACCTACCCCATTTTTTAGAAAGTCATTTGAACAACCAAAGGAAAATAACTATTCTTATGACCCAGATTACTCATATCCTTCTTATAGCTCATACCATAGAGAATACAACCCATTTGTAGAAAGTTTAAGGCAATATAAGCCAAGACAGCAAGTTTATTCCCCTGTTTCAAATGTTAGTGATGAACCAGTTAAACAGCAAAAAACCCCAAAACAAGCATCACATTATGATGATATTTTGGGATATTTAGATGAAAAAAGACATGAGATTTATTCAAATTTAAATTCAACTGATGTTCAAATACAAAAAACAGCTATGGTTCAATGGGATAAAATGGAAGCATTACTTGAAAAAGTTAAGCAAAATAGAAATAACCGTGAATTCTTAGACAGTTTATATAGTAAAATTGAAAGCTTACGTGAATATGAAAATTCACAGAGCAGATAAAACATCGTCTATACTTTTTTGTGGAGTTGAGGCACCAGCCATAACTCCTATTTTTTTATGTTTTCTAATTTCTTCTAAGTCAAGTTCTTGATATGTTTCTATGCAAGTGCTGTTTGGACAATTTTGGTTTGCAATATCATATAATTTTCTGGTGTTTGAACTATTTTTACCACCTATTATTATCATGTAGTCCACTTTCTTTGAAATTACTTCTGTTTCCATTTGCCTTAGCTCTGTTGCTTTGCAAATAGTATCAATAATTTCTAAGTCCACGTCTTCTTTTACATTATTTTTTAAGATTTTTTCTACGCAGTAAAATTTTTCTAGGCTATATGTTGTTTGAGAAATCAACAATAATTTTTTTATTCCAGAGTTTTCAAAGTTTTCTAATGCTTTGCTAACATCTTCATCAGTATTTTCTATTACTGATACATATTGACCACAGTGGCTTAAAGTTCCTAGATTTTCTGGGTGTTTGCTATTGCCACATAAGAAAATATAGTAACCTTGGCTTGAATAATTTTCTGCGATTCTGTGTATTTTTAGCACATTTGGGCATGTAAAATCTTTTAGTGTAATTCCTTTTTCTTCTGCTGTTTTATATACTTCTTTTGGAACACCATGTGCACGAATTACAACTGTTCCTTGCACATCTTCCAAGTTATCTATAAAAGTGATTCCCTGTGATTTTAAATCGTCAATTACCTCTTTATTATGCACAATTTCTCCTAAGCAATATACTCCTTTTTGTTCTTTTGCTAATGCACTACAATTATCTACCGCTCTTTGTACTCCAATGCAAAATCCGGCTGTTTTTCCAACTTCTACTTCCATTAAAATTCCTTACTTTCTATATCATTTTTAATATCTCTTGTTTTAAGCATTCAACAATTTCTTCTTGTTTTACTTTCTTTATAATCTGACCTTTTTTGAACAGTAGCCCTTCTTTTACTCCCCCTGCTATTCCAATATCAGCTTCCCTGGCTTCACCTGGTCCATTTACTGCACACCCCATAACTGCAACTGTAATATCTGCTTCAATATTTTGCAAAAATTCTTCTACTTGCTTAGCCATTGGTATTAAATCAATTTGTGTTCTGCCACATGTTGGACATGCAATTAAGGTTGGCGATTTTTTATATAAATTGCAATCTTTTAAAATTTCTTTTGCAACTTTAATTTCTTTTACAGGGTCATCTGATAAAGATACACGTATTGTATCCCCTATTCCTTGCCTTAGCATGTACCCTAGTCCAATACTTGATTTTACTGTGCCACTGAACTCAGTTCCCGCTTCTGTTATACCAAGGTGTAGTGGGCAAGAAAATTCTTTTGAAGCCTCTATATAGCTTTCTATACATAAGTCTAAATTAGATGCTTTTAAAGATACTGCATAATCTTTAAAATCTAAATCTTCTAGAATTTGAATATGCCTTTTGGCACTTTCTACCATAGCTTTTGCAGTAGGTTTTCCATATTTTTCTAATAAATCTTTTTCAAGTGAACCAGCATTTACCCCTATACGAATAGGAATTGATTTTGCTCGGCATGCTTCCACTACTGCTTTTACTCTTTCTTGTGAGCCAATATTTCCTGGGTTTATACGAACCTTGTCAACACCAGAAGCTATTGCCTCTAATGCAATTCGATAGTCAAAGTGAATATCTGCAACAATAGGGATATGTATTTTCTCTTTTATTTCTTTTATTGCTTTTGCATCTTCAATATCTAAACAAGCAACTCTAATAATCTCACATCCAGCTTTTTCAAGCTCTAAGATTTGTTTAACTGTTGCTCCGTACATCTTTTGTTTTTGTATTGCACATTGATTGTATTACAACTTTATTTTGTCCGCCTATTTGCACATTTCCTACTTTAATTGGTCTGGTTTCGGTTCGCTTCATATATATTTCTCCTTCTACATGCCTAATAATTTAATAGCAATATTTTCCATTTTATATTTTCCATCTATTAGTTTGAATTCTACAAGTGTATTTTCTAAGGTTTCTTCGTTTTGCCTTAAATCTGTTGTGAAATATAGTTTGATTTGTGGAAGTTCTATTCCTGATTTTACAATTTCTTTAAAAGTTTCTGCCATGTGCTTTTCATCTTCACATACAAATATTAGTTGTGGAAGTGATTTAAACCCTGAGTCACCTGCTACAAAGTTTGTATAGAAGTCTTGATATAAGTGAAGTTTTTCAACTAGTTTTTTCTCCCATTCAGGTTCTCTCCTGATTACTTCAAACAAAAGTTGAATTGATTTATTGTTCTTAGTTAATTTTACGCATCCACCTGTTGCTTTAAATACTTTTCCAGCCACTTTTGCATTTATTGCTGGTTTTACTATGAATTCATCAAATGCTTTTACTTTTCTTAAATATGCAATAAGGGTTTGATTTCCGGCTAATCTCTTTTTAATCATTGGAACTGGCTTTGTGTTGTCAGAAGGTTGCCATTTGCATTCAATTTCCTTTGATGTTAATAGATATTTGCCCATTTTTTCTAGGCAGTAAATTCTATAAATTCCTTTACCTTCATCAGATGTAAAGAAATATCTTGTTAATATTTTTGATTTTACTAGTGCTTCTAACTTGTTGTTTAATTTGTCTTGTGATTTAGGGTCAAAACCTTTTATTTCTAGCATTTGATAAATTTGCCTAGATGTAATAAATTCAAATTGATTTACTAACTCTAAGATTGCAAAATGAATGTCTGTAATATGCCCTATGTTTATTTTGTGTACAATTTGATTCATAGAAACATATCCGTCTTTTCCATCAAAAGTTTTGATTTCACCTTCTCTAACTGCAAAAGGTGATACTTGTGCTTTAATTTGGTTATCTTCAACCATCTTAATTCCCCCTTAAATAATAAATAATTTTATTTTTCTTTTATTATAATCTATTCTTTTGATATATACATTGACTTCTTGCCCATATTCTAGGTTTGGTTTGAACTCTGACATACCAACTAAATTTGGAGATAATTCTATAAATATTCCATTTTTATTTTTTTCTGTTTCTCTTACAATACCTTTTACTACTTGACCTTGCTGGAACTTGTCAGCATTTTCTTCCCATGTTCCATATTGTTCTTTATATGATAAAGATATTCTACCTGTTTCTCTATCTATGTATTTTATCATAATGTTGACTTTTTGTCCAATTTTTAGCCTTTCAAAAGGTGTTTTTATTCTTGCAACTGATAAATCTTCTATATGTGCTAAGCCTACAACTCCCCCGCCTATTTCAATAAAAGCTCCATAAGGTGCTATATTTTTAACTATGCCACTTACATTATCTCCAACATTTAAATTATTTTTAACGGCTTCTATTACTTCTTCTTGCACACTTTTTCTTGATAGAATTGGAACGTTGTTTT
Source organism: uncultured Clostridia bacterium (assembly GCA_947594935.1). Lineage (GTDB taxonomy): Bacteria > Bacillota > Clostridia > TANB77 > CAG-508 > CAG-269. Next base: position 4,390 of record CANQEM010000002.1, read on the forward strand.
CATCTACTCCTTTGACCTTAAATTGCACATATTTGTGAACTTTTCCTGTACATAAGTTTTCTTTTGGTAAGCCATTTTCTTGTAAATGTATCCCTTCTACTTCTTTTCTTGGTATTATGCCGATTACATGGTTTCCCATTTGTACATGTAGGTTAAAATCATTGTCACATGTTTCAACTATTCCTTGTAATATATCATTTTTATAATTATTTATATCATTTGTTTCTATATTTGATAATTCTTCTTTCCAACCCTCTGGTAAAAATTGAAATGTATTCATTTGTGTTTCTCCTTTTTCTTCTGTTAATTTTTTTCATTATACACTTTTGTATAAAAAATTGCAAGGAACTATTACATCAATTCGCTTTTTTGCAAATATCTCCACTTGCCTATTTCTAAATCTTTTACACTGATGTTCCCTATTTTGCTCCTGTGTAGTGCTAATACCTTTCTTTCAATGGCATCACACATTTTCCTTATTTGTCTGTTTTTGCCTTCATGAATTGTTATTTCTAATCTTGAAATGTTTTTTTCAGTATCTGTTTTTAGTATTTTAACTTTTGCTGGTCTTGTTGTATATCCACCTATATCTACACCATTTTTCAACTTTTCTACTTCTTCGTTTGTTACCATTCCTTTTAAAGTAACTGTGTATGTTTTATTTATTTCATGCTTAGGATGTGTATATTTATATACAAAATCTCCATCGTTTGTTAATATAAGTGCACCAGATGTGTACATATCTAGCCTCCCCACTGGTACAACTCTTTCTTTTACTTTGACTAAGTCTAATACAGTATCTCTTGCAAATTGGTCTTTAACTGTTGTTACATATCCGACTGGTTTATTTAGCAAAATGTATACTTTTTTCTCGTTGTTTTCCACAATTTTTCCTTGATATGTGACTAAGTCTTTGCCTTCTATGATTTTTGTTCCTAATTCTGTTACAACTTTTCCATTTACTGTTACTTTTCCATCTAAAATATATTGTTCACAACTTCTGCGTGAGCCAACCCCACAATTTGCTAAGTATTTTTGTAATCTCATTTCTTCCATTTATACCCAAGCTCCTTTGTAATGATTTCTTCTAAATATTCTGGCAAAGGTGCCTCAATATATATATCTTTTCCTGTTATTGGGTGCTTTAACTCTATCGCTTTTGCATGTAAACATTGCCCTGTGATACCCCATTGGTTTTTTCCATTTGAATATACATCATCTCCTACAATTGGGTAGCCAATATGTGATAAATGTACTCTTATTTGATGTGTTCTTCCTGTTTCAATTTTTATTTCTAATAATGTTACATTTTCTTTATTAAAGCGTTCTAAAACTTTAAAATGCGTTACTGCATTTTTGCCATCTCGGCTTACTGCCATTTTTTTTCTGTCTGATGTGCTTCGTGCAATTGGCATGTTGATTGTTGCTTCATTTTCCTTTATAATGCCTCTTACTAATGCAATATATGTTTTCTTTATTTCATGGTTTTTTAACATATTGCTTAAAGCTATATGTGTTTTATCATTTTTGGCAATCATGACCACACCAGATGTGTTTTTGTCTAATCTATGCACTATTCCTGGTCTGATTTCTCCACCAATTCCTGATAAGCTGTCTTTGCAAATTGCCATAACTGCATTTACTAATGTTCCGTCTGGGTTACCATTTGCAGGATGTACAACCATTCCTTTTGGTTTGTTGACTATAAGCATGTCCGCATCTTCATAAAGTACTGAAATTGGGATGTTTTGAGCTTTTAGCTCGATTTTCTTTGGTTGTTCTTCCTCTATTTCTATTACATCATTTTCTTGCACTTTATATGATGGTTTTACTTGCTTTCCATTTACTAATATATTTCCTTTTTCTAGTAAACGTGTAACTGTTACTCTTGAAATTTCTTGCACTTTTGCTATATAGCTATCTATTCTACTATTTATTTCTTCGTTCACAATTATTTTTTTCACTTTAACAATCCTTCTTCTAATCTTCTATAAATTACAAAATTGTTGTCTTCATATAGTTTGATAAATCTTTCATCTTTCGTGTCCCTTATAAGCATATTTGTCTTAGAGTCTTTGTAAGTTATAACATGTGTTATATCATATTTTTCAAAAATTGTTTCATAATATTTTGAAATTGTAGATAAATCTATGAAATCACTGAAAATGTCATCTTCTTTGCCATTAAATTGTGGGTCATATACATCTGCTCTGGAATCAATGAATACTGGTATGCCTTTAAATAGCATGTAGCTTCCATAATTGTATTCGTTATAAAATCTGGCTTTTCCTAAGTCAATATTTCTTAAAATGAATTCAGATGCTTCAACTGGATATGAAGTTGTGCTGATATATTTACCACCCACTCTATATCTGATTGTGTTATAGCCTATGAAAATTACAAGCACACTAATAAATGCTGCTGGAATTATTTTTGTAAAATATCCTACAAACTTTCCTGCATCCACTTTATACTCTACAAACAGCTGTAATACTAGCCTTGCTAAAACTAGTGCACCAATTAGGGTAAACATTGTGATTTGTCTTCTTGAGAGTAACATTAAATATCCTAAACCACCTATAAAGAATAAGTCTTTCAAGCATATTTTTGTTTTTGTAAATGTAACAACTGCTAAGAAAATAACTATCATACATAAAGCTTCTTTGCTTTCTGCTAATGTTAAAGGCAAGTGTTCATTTATGTTGTCCATTGTGTTGCCTTTTACACTTTTATATAAGTATGTGTATGGTGTGTCTCCAATTGGTGTTAATAGTCCTGTAAATATACATATTATCATTATTAAGATTAAGAATTTTACATTTTTATCATTTGCAAGTTTGATTTTATATGGGTTTTTTAAATTTTTTCCTCTCTTAATTTTAATTCTTGATAATAGTTCTGATTTTTTAGTTTTTAGCTCTTTTAAAGTTTCTAGCTTTTCTTCATTTATTTTAATTCCTTTTTCCTGACGCTTTTCCATGTAGTCTATTCTCTTATTTAGTATAAACATGCGGAATTTTTGGTATAAAATGATTTCTGCAATGTTTGCGATAATCCACTCTCCAATGTATGGCAAATATAGTACAAAATACATTGGGAAGACTGCTGCATGCACATTTGCAATAATAATTGGTATGATTATTAAGCCCAGGGCGTAATACCATTTCTTTGTTTCTAAGAATTTTTCTATAAAGAAAATGGTCCAAATAAACAGAATAAATGTAACAAGCTGAGCCCTTGCTGCAATATATGGTTTTAATACATACATTGCTCCTAATGTAATAAAAAATGCTACAACTTCATTTTTGGTTAGTTTTGATATTACTAAAAATATTGACATACCTAGCACACATGCTAGTAAACATGTTGCAACATAAATTCCATGCCAGCCGAAGCTGTTATATATAAAATACATGCCTAGGTCATATAGCCAATGTGGGTATGTATATGGCAAGCCTTCGTGCCATGCAAAAGGTTCTTTCATGTCTACCCCATTTTGTGCAATATGCTCCCCTACTTTTACTGTGTAAAATGTATCGTTCTGCATTGTAACTGGGCACATTGTAACTGAGAATATGGTAATTAGTGTTAATGCTAGTATTGTGAATATTGTAGCTTTTGATATTTTTAATTTCTTTTTCTCTTCCATAGTTTCCTCCAAATTTTCCCTAAAAAAATTATACTTGCTTTTTTATTAAAAAGCAAGTATATTTTTTTCTTTTTCGTAGTTTAAACTGCTTCTTGGTTTTCTTCTACGCTTTCTGTTTGTGTTTCTCTTTCTGTATCATTTTCATCAACAATTTCTAGACTTCCAATTGAAACTTCGTATGCAATTCTTGTTTCTACTGTTCCGTCTTCAAATTTTTTCTCATATTGTCTTGATTGAACTCTTCCCACAATTCTAACTTTTGTTCCAACTTCTAAGTTTTGTGAAAATCTTGCATTTCTTCCCCATGCAATACTTGGTATATAGTCTGATTTGTTATATGCTCTGTTTACAGCTAATAATAAGTCTGCAATTTCTCTTCCAAATGGTGTTTGACGGTAAATTGGTTTTTTGCAGATGAAGCCTACTAAAACAACTTCATTTGTAACACCGTCTTTTTTTGCAAATTCGTTTTCTTCTTCTTCTTGTAATTCAATAATGTCTTTTGCAAAAACTGTTAAAATCAATTTGTTTCTCTCATTTTCATAGCTATTATATGATCTGAATTGTCCTTTTACTAATAGCTTTTTGCCTTCTGCTAGCATTTCATCATTTATTAGTCTTTCTGAAACTGTGATTGGTATTAAGTCTGCATTTCCGCTTAAACGCTCAATGCTTAATTTAAATGTATAAAATCTTTCTCCGTAAATTTCGTGACTAAATTCTTTTTCTCCTGTTACTTTTCCAACTAATGTTAAATAGTTGCTTTCTAAATAATTTGTATCCAATTTTGTTTCCTCCCTATTTTTATTTTTCAATTGTATAATTATCTTTCCGTATTGTCTACATCTACTATTATACAACATTTTTTTGGTTTTGTCTACATAAAAAGTTAATTTTTTTCAATATTTCATAGATTTTCCATAAATTTTGTTAAGAATAAACCATATTATGTGCCCATATACATCTAAATTATCGATTGTTTCAACTCTTTCTTCTTCAATTTCTTCTAGCTTTCCTTGCTTATTTATGAATTCTCTTTGCAAGGCAACCATAATACTGTCTTCTTTTATACTAGATGCTGTGACTGTGCATTTATGGTTTAAACCGTATGTTATAATCGTTCCTTTTACATTTTCTATGCTTTTGTTTTGGTCTGAATTTACTAGTAAATAACGTGCATTTTTACAGATTTTTTCAAACTCTTTTTGATGAGTTTTTATGGGTTTGTTGATAATTAGTGTGTCGAACTTTATGTTTTGCAAATTTTCAATATGTGTATCATCAATAAAAATCATACTGATTTTATTGCTCATTTGTTCTTTTAAAATTTCATATTCTTTTCTGTTTGCAAGCATTGCAACAAATATCATAATATTTCTCCATTTCTACATATATTATTTTCAGCTATGGAGAATTTATACATGTATTTTGAACTTCATTTATTTCCTGCGTTGATGCAGTTACGCTGTCTTTTTGTTCTTCTATCATGATATGTGCCACACAAAAAAGTAAAGCAATAGTTATAATTGATATGCAGTATGTATATATTTTGTCTTTATTGAAAACAAAAAACATTTTAAATCACTCCTAGCTTTGAAAGTAGTTGATTATTCCTTTGTATATACCAGTTGCTAGTTTGTTTTGATATTCGTCTTTTAGCAGTTCTTTTTCTTCTTCTGGGTTTGATAAAAAGCCACATTCTACAATTGATGTTGGAATTTTTATATGTTCCATAATATATATTTTTTCAAGTTTTAGTGCTACTCTTTTGTTTTCCTTATCCATGCTCTCATTTAAGGCATTTTGTAGGCTATCTGCTAGTCTTTTGCTGTTTTCGTTGTTTTTTTGAAAAAAGCATTGCCAACCACTATATTGTTCTTGTGGTATTTTGTTTAAATGTATTGATACAAAAATATCTGCTGATGAGTTATTCCCTATTTTTACACGGTTGTGTATGTCTGATGTCTTTTTTTCTTTAATACTTTTGGCGTTTTCATCATATATTCCGTTTTCGTCTTTTCGTGTTAATATTACTTTAATTTCGCTTTCTTCTAGCAGTTTCTGAACTTTCTGAACAATTTTTAAATTGATTTCTGCCTCTGTTGTTCCTTGCTTACTTTCTGCCCCTTCATCTGGTTTGCCGATGCCCTGCATCTAAGATAACTACTCTATTTGAAATTGGCTCAGATGAGGTTTGCTGAGTTTTGCTTTCTGCTTTGTAGGCAAATGTGAAAATTCCTGTTAGAATTATAAGTAGCATTATACTTATTCTTTTTCTATTCATTACAATCATATTTTGCACCTCTTTATACAAAATATTATTTTCTTTGTGGTTTTATTCATAAATTTTTGGCAAAAAGAAAAAAGTGCCTTATAAGCACTTTTGTGACGATTTTTTTAATCTATTTTTCTTCTATCAATTGAATAGCTACTGCCATTTACTGATTTTGCTGCATGTTTAACTTGCGCTCCTACTTCCCCTATTTCTAGCATATTGAAAAAGCGGTTTACATCTGCTACCACAACTCCTATTGAGACTGATGTTAATGGAAATTGTTCGATAATTCCTCGCCTATTTGCTACTTCTATATAACCTTTTTTTGCATCTTCTGGAGTGTAGAAATCTAACACTTTTGCATCAAATTGTGAAATGATGTCTTGGCATAGTTTGTCACATTGAATTGTTGGTACTATTGCAACAAAGTCATCCCCTCCTATATGCCCTACAAAGCTACCATCAGCTATTTTTGTGTGTACACTTGATACAATAGTGTCTGCTGTAAATTTTATGATTTCATCGCCTTTTAAGAAGCCGTACACGTCATTATATGCTTTGAAGTTATCTAAGTCAACATATAGAACTGAAAAGGCTTCTTTATTAAGCAATCTCTTTTTTAATTCTGCATGTATTTGTACATTTCCTGGCAAACCTGTTAGTGGGCTTATTCTTCTGTTAATAGTTAGCAATCTGCCCATATTCTTTACTGTGTAATACAAAAATTTCTCATTTACAGGCTTTTTGATGTAATATTCTATTGATTCTTGTAAAATGCGTAAACGATGCTCTATATTGTCATTTGAAGATACCACAATAACTGGTGTTATTGTGTTATCCTCGTCGTTTCTTATTCTTTTACATAGGTCGATGACGTCTACTTCAATTGCATCTTCATTTATTATTATCATTGCTGGTATGTTTTTTAGTGCTATTTCTATCATGTGTGATTTTACACTTATAAATTTGTAGTCTAAGTCATTTTTAAATAATTCTTGAAATACCAATATTGAAGAATCATCATCATCAATAATATAAATTTCTTGTACCATTTTCTTCTCCTTACTTATCATCAAGTTTTTTTATGTTCTTGTTTTTCTTAATGATTTCAATTCGCCTGTTTAAAATTTCTGTAATTTCCTTTGAATCAATAGTTGGGAAAGCTCTTTTTAAACGATATACGTTTTTATATAGCTTTCGCAAAATTCTTGTTTTCTTGATGTCTAATTTCTGCAATTCGTTCCTTGCTTTGTCTGTACTTACCGTTTTTATTTCTTCTAGTTTTGCTTTTATTTGTAAATTCAATTTTTCTATCTTTTCTAGTGCTAGTCCTAAGTTCTTCATCTTTGCAATTGTTGTTACACCATCAATTACTACTATTGTGAATGCAGTACCAATAATTATGTATAAATATATGGAATTTATTCGGGATAATTCTGATTGTACAAATGGGTGTATGTATTTTATAAAGATAATTCCTAAAATTCCCCAACATATTGAGTTTGTTAAACAAACTCGTCCTTGTATATTAAATTTGTGGTCTGAATAGTCCCAATATTTTGTGTGTAAAAGTTTTTCTAATAATACTCCTACTAGATATTCCCAAATTGTTAATATTATGAAACCCATGATGAATAGGAGAATAATATTATCTTTAAATCCCCTTAAAAACACATAGATAATAATTGCTCCTATTCCATATATTGGACAAAATGGTCCCCTTAAAAAACCTGTGTTTATTAACTTTCGTTCACAAAAGCTTCTAAATATAGACTCCATGACCCATCCTGCAAAAGAATATATCACAAAATAGGTTAATAGTTCAAATATTTCGTATTTCACTTTTTAAACTTAACCATCCTTTCAGCACTTTGATTGTCTGAATTTGTTACTTCTATTTTCATTTTGTTTTCGCTGTTTTCTTTTAATGGGAATTCAACCTTGAATTCTTTTCCAGATATTTTTTGTCCATATTTCTTTGTTTCATCTTCGTCTAGTGTTAGAACTATTTCTTGTAAGTTTGTTGCATCTGTTACTGTTATAACATATTTTGTATTGTCATCGTTTAAATGTACATCTATTACTGGTACTGGTACTCCTACTATTTCTTTGACTCTTGTTTCTGTATGGTTATCAACATCTACTACTACTATTGTTAATGTGTGGCTTCCACTTAGTACATCTATTTCTTCATCAATTTCGTTGCTATCAATGTCAATTTGTTTTTCATCTTCTTCATCCCAACGGTAAGTCATGTATGCGATTTCTGTATCGCCTTTATATGTTACTCTTACTTTGTTTTCTACTGCTTCTAGCACAATTTTGCTGTTTAGTTCATATCTCTTTGAATGTGTGCTTTCTTGATTTTGTGTGTCTGTTGCAGTTATGTTCAAAATGTTGCTTCCTGTTGGTATTTGAATTTTTTGTTCTATATATGAACTGCCTTTTCCATTTAATGTTGTTTGTTTTCCATCATTCCATCTATATACTACTTTATCTATTCCAATATTGCTTGTTACTGTTAATAGAAGTGTTGTATCATCATCTTCTAAATTTTCTACGGTTATTACAGGGTTTACCATTGCTGTTTCTCCCTTTGTTTCTCCCGCTTCATAAATAGCATACGAACCTGTTGCTACTACACATATTCCAAACACTAATAGAACAATTGCAAAAATTCTAGCTATTCTTGCCATGTCTACGGGTGTAGATGTTTTATATGTTGCTTGACTTTTTTGTTTTGGTTGTTTTTCCGGTTTTTGCGAATTTGTTGCTAAAATCTGATTCATTATTTCTACCTTTCCTTTCCTTTGAAAAAATTATATCACAGCTATTTTTAATTGTAAATAATTTTTTTGCAAAAAATAAAAAGCTCCTATTTAAAATAGGAACTTTTTACGTTTTATATAACAAATTTTCTAATTAGTGCAACTCCGGCAGCTAGTGTAGAAAGTACACTTACACCTAGAACATAATATACTTGTGCATGACCTGTTTTTACTGATAACATAACTGGTGCATCGTCAATATCATCTTCTTTTGGTTTTTTGTTGTTTGGTGTAGAGTCTATATCTGGAATTCCTTTGTCGTTATAATCTTCTGAGATTTCTGCTGTGTTTGTTTTTAATCCCATGTTGTCTTCACGTTTTATCCATGTTAATAGTACTTCTACGTCTGCGCTTTCTCCTGGTTGTAATAGTCTATCTGCTAATAGATTTGTTGTTATAACATTATCACCTTTTTCTGTCCATCCTGGGTTTTCTGCTGCAATGAATTGTAAACCTTCTGGTATATAATCTGTGATTTCTTTTGCATATCCAGCTATATGTCCTTGGTTTGTAATTCTAATTGAATATCTGAATTTTACAGTTACGTTTGCTAGATTTTTTCTATTTAAATCAACTTTTACGATTGGCTCTGGATCCATTTCTGGTGTGTGACCTGTTTGTGTAACTGTTTGTTTTCCGTTTTCAATTACTATTGCTTGTGTTACCCATTTTCTTAGAGCTAAGTCAAATATTTGTGGTATGTTTTCTACTTGATTTTGAATTGATGAAATTTCTTCTTGATAACTATTTTTATTGATTTTTACTTCTATTGGTTCTGTTATTCCGTCATATCCATCTGGTATCTTTGTTTCTACAATCCAATAGCTTGTGCTTACGTTGTCTGCATCATAGTCATAAGTTCCATCATCTTTTCTGTTTTCTTCACTTGTATAAGCATCTCCACCATATTGTAAACCTTTAATTCTAATGATACCATCTTTATCTGATGTTTCAGTTAAAATTGCGTTTTCATTTTTCTCTGCGTCTTCTTTGCTTGCATATACTGTGAATTCTGCTCCCTCTAGTCCAACTCGTTTGTTGTCTGAGTTATAGTATTTGAAAATTGTTACACCACCAGTATGAACTTCTGGTACTTCTGTTCTTTTCTTTCTCTTGTTTGTAGATTTATTTTTGAATTCTAATTCTGCTTGGTTTGGAACTTGTTCTCCTAGTTCAGCTAGGATATTTCCATCTGCATCTTTTGCAAAAGTTGTGTTGAATTCTACACGTATTTTCTTACCAGCATTATTTAATATTGTATCAGATAATGTTGTTTTTTCTCCTTCAACATCTGTAAATGTTAGTTTTAATGTTCCAGATGAAGTTTTTTGACTTACTCCATTTGCATTTTCTTCAAAAGTTATAATGTAATCTGTTTCTTCTTGTAATTCAGCTACTTCTGTTTTGTTATCTACTATTGATACTTTGACATCTTTAATTCCAGTAAATTCTAATCTGTAATCAATATCATCAATAATATTGTAGATTTCATAATCTGCGATGTCTTCTGGGATGTCTGATTCTATAACCCATGTATGTGTTTCATCTGCATCATATCCTGAGTCTTGGTTTTCAACATCTTTTACACCTTTATGAATATCTGGTTCTTTTTTGATTACAACTTTTTCAAAATCGTCATCGTCTTCTTGCCATGTATTGTAATTTGGTTTGTCTTTTTCTTCTGGTTCTTGTAAATCATCTGGTGTAGAATCTCTATCATCTATTTCTTCTCCATGTTCGTCTTTGTCTTCTGTTATTTCTGCAATGTTTGTTTGAATTACATCTGGTTCAACTGTGTCATTTAACCTACACATAATTGGCACTTCTGCATAGTCTAATTTTAAACCATTGTTTAATGTTGGTGCATTTATTAAGTGATTTTTTAAGTAATCTGTGCTTATTTTTCTTGTTACTGGGTCATATTGCCAATTATATTGTCTGTTATATTCACTATCTACATAGTCTAAACCATCTGGTAAGTAATCAGTAATTTCTGACGCATATCCTGCTAAATCGCCTTCATTATATACTCTAAGCATATATACGATATAGTCATTGCTGTTAACAAGTAGTGGTTCTTTTGTGTGTTCATAAGTTGCTGTTGTAACATATTGACCATCTTGTTCTGTATTTAATTTTGATGTATCTACTTTTGGTTCTCTTGCATATTTGCTGTTATCTACTGTATCTCTAAGTTCTTCACTTTCTTCTATTTTGTCATCTTCACTTACTGCAATAATGAATTTTCTTAAAGCTAAGTCAAATTCTTGTACTTTAATTAAGTCATAATCTTCATCGTCTTGATATTTTGATGGGTCTTTTTTACCTTCCCAATTTTCTGGTTGAGAATCTCTATCATCAATGTCTTCGTTGTTTTCATCTTTGTCCATTGTGATGGCTGCTTCGTTTCTGATAGTTGTTTTTCTACTATTTTCTGATACAACTCTCATATAGATATATAAATCTCTATAATCTGGGTTTTTCTCAGTTTCTGTATCTAAATAGTCTTTTGTTTTATCAAAAGGTTTTAATAGGTTTGCTGTTGATTGTGGTTGACCTTTTTCTGCGCCTTCACCTTTTGCTAAATCATCAGTTGTTATTTCTGTAATTTTTTGAGTTGTTTCATCAGTTTTTGATATATCCCAGTGTAATTGGTTCCATAAAATTGCTTCTTGTTCAACTTCTGACAATGTAGTGTCTTTTTCTATATCGTCATTTGTTACACCATATTTGTAAACAAATTCTAGTCCATCTGGTACATCTTCTGTAACTTGTGCTGCATATCCAGCTAAGTCACCTTCATTATATACACGTAAACGATATTTTACAATGTCACCTTTTTTAACTAGTACTGGTACTTTGTTCATGTTGAATTTTGCATCTGTTGCACCTGCTTTTAATTCATCTACATTAACTCCTAAAATTCTTTCCGGAACTTCTTCGCCATTTACTGCAAAAATTGTTTTCTTTAATCTTAGGTCAAATTGTTTTGGTTGTAATTTTAATTTTTCAAAGTCATCATCATCTTCAAAACCTTTGAAATATGTATCTGGGTTTCCTAATTCTGTTGCATTGTTGTTATCTCCTGGGTTGCTTGAATGTCCATTATATGTTTCTTGTGTTCCAATTGTTGGTTCTGTTGATGGTAATGAGTCTGTATCTTCACCTGGGTTTAATACTGTAATTCCATCTGCTGTGTTCTTTTCTTGTGAAATCCATGCTACGTTTGTTAATACAAGTTCTCTTTCTTCATCTTCTTTTTGTGTTACAGTACATGTAAATTCAATTGTTTCTGATGCTGGTACGCCACTGCCTGAATAAGCTGCAAGTGGGTCTGATTCACTGTTTCTTGTAAATTTAACTTTATTTTCTCCTGATAATGTTGTGCTATCTGCTGTCCATTTTGCTTTTGATGCTGCACTTAATTCTTTAAATTGTAAGCCTGTTGGTAATTTATCTATAATTTCTTTTGCAACACCTGCTCTGTCGCCTTCATTATATATTGTTATGTTGTATGTAACAACATCATTTTGTTCTACTAATACTGGGTCTTTTCTATGTTTGTAATCAGCTGTGCCGTTTGTTGCTATTTTTGTTCCATCAATTGTTGGCTCTCTTTTAGCTGCTGTTCCTGTTAATACTGTTGTTCTTCCTGCTGATTCTACTTTTGTAATATATTTTCTTAATGCTAAGTCAAAGTTGTATGGTAATAGTTGTAGTTTTTCAAAGTCATCATCATCTTCTTGTCCTGGGAAGTAATGAGTTGAAGTTGATAAATCTGTTGATTTATCTGTTCCTCTATAATTTGGTAAATCGCTTGTATCTGGTACTGTTGATGGTAATGAATCTCTATCATCACCTGTTCTTGTTATCTCGTTACCTGTTTCTGTGTTCTTTTCTTTTGATATCCAAGCTACGTTTGTTAATATTGTTGTATCTGTTTTTGATGGAGATTTTGTTACTTTACATTTGAAAGTAATTGTTTCTGAGCTTATGTTGTTTCCACCTGCATAAGCTGCAAGAGGAGTGCTTTCACTTTGTCTTGTGAATTTGATTTGTCCACCTTCTGATGATGCAGTATATGTTACTCCACCTGTTGAACATGTTACTCCACCTTCTGCATAATATTCAAGTCCGTCTGGTAATTTATCTATAATTTCAGTTGCGATACCATTTGCATCACCTTCATTATATATTGTAATTTTATATGTGACGATACTTCCTTTTTTAACTGTTACTGGTTCTTTTCTGTGTTTGTAATCTGCTGTACCTTTTTGTGCTATTTTACTTCCATCTATTTGTGGAGTTCTTGTGTTTGGAACTCCTTGATTGTCTATATCTGTAATATATTTTCTTAATGCTAAGTCAAAAACATGTGATGGTGTTACGATAATAACTGGTTGTGCTGACATATCTCCTGAGCATGTTAATAATGTAATTTGACTTTTTGGTGTTCTTCTTCCATCTCTATAATCTTGCCATCTTGCTTGTGCTGTTTCTACTAAATAATTGTATAAAGCATTAACTTGTTTTGATCTGATTTCTCCGTCGTCTTGTGTTCCTTGACTGCCATCATGTTTTTTCAAATAATCTGCAATTGCTGAATAGCTTACACCACTATTATTTGAAAAATCAAACCAACTTCCGTCTACATCTTCGCTATAGTTATTGTAAACATTTTGATAAGCTGGGCTATCATATTGAGTGAAATACCAGAAAGCTGCTTGTTGAATTGCATCTATCATTGAATCTGATAAATAATTTTGGTCACTATCACTTAAACTATATATATTAGCGTCATTTAATAGCTTTTGTTTTTCTGTATCTGTTGAGCCACCTGTTGCTACTGGTTTTCCTTCTGCTCCCAAACTTCCTTTTACATATATTAAATCACATAATGCCATAATTGAATAATAAACTTGATCATGGCTTTGTGCAACTATGCTTTGTAAGTTAGTGTCTCCTGACCTTGCTATCATATCCGCTCTTTCTTTTACAAAGTCATATTTAACATCATATTCTTTAATTCTATCTTCAACAGTTGTTGATTGTTCTGTTCCATTAGAAAAGCCTACATCAGCTTTAACACAATAAAAGTTGGCATTATTGTTTAGTCCATCTTTTGCTATGCTGTTATAACTAACAATTTGCCATATTATGCTTCCTTGCTTGTTTGCTAATGAGTCTCCTATTCCTGTTTTTGGATCGTTGATTGCAAATGCCAGATTTGCTTCTGGTTGTGAATTTGATCTTACTTCTTTTAGTCCTAAATATAGCTTAGGATTAAGTTCTGCTGCCTTAGCCATACTTGGCACTGCAAAAATCGCAATTAAAAATGTGATTACTGCTAAAATAATACCTTTCAATTTTTTGTTCTCCATCTTTAACCTCTCCTTCAAATTACTTTATTTATATTGTACAACTTTTTTAGCCTAAGTCAATACCTAATTTTCCCAATTTTTCTTTGTCTTTTATGTATCCGTTATATGCACTTAGGGAAATAGATTTTTCAAATTTTGCTTAAAATATTAAGCCCTCATTACAATTATATTACATTTTTGTGACAAAATCAAGACTTTATGTGAATTTTGTTTATCTTTTTCACATTTGCGTAAGCTTTTAGTTGTTTTTTAATGTTAAAAAATGAAGTTTTTATCATATTTTTTATTTTGTTTCATAACATCTAGTTAGGTATATATATGAAGGGAATTGTGATGATGTGGTGATGAAACGCTCTATATTTAAGGCTTTTTGCGTATTTTTTATCTTATCTTTTTTTCTTAGCTTCTCGGTTTATGCTGATAGTGATAGTCTTTCTGTTAATTCTCGTGCTTATGTAGTGATAGATAGAAATAGTAATTCTGTTTTAATTGAAAAGAATTCAAATAAAAAAAGAAAGATGGCTTCAACAACAAAAATAATGACGGGAATTCTTGTTATTGAAAATAGCGATTTGTCTGAAACTGTTTCTATTTCTAGTAAAGCTGCTCATGTTGGTGGTTCAAATTTGAATTTTAAAGTTGGCGACAAAATTACTGTTAGAGATTTGCTTTTTGCCATGTTGTTAAAGTCTGCAAATGGTGCTGCCGTAGCTCTTGCTGAACATGTTTCTGGTAGCATAGAAAATTTTGCAGATTTAATGAATCAAAAAGCAAAAAATTTGAATTTATCAAATACTCATTTTGAAAATCCTCATGGTTTGGATAGTGATAATCATTATACAACAGCTTATGAACTTGCTTTGCTTGCAAACTATGCTATGAAAAATAGCACTTTTGCTGAAATTGTTGGGACAAAAACTTATACTCTCACATTAAATGGCTATCCTTTGACTATTAGCAATACAAATGAGTTGCTTGGTAATTTTGATGGGGTTTATGGTATAAAAACTGGTTTTACTAATGGTGCAAATCGTTGCTTGGTTTCTTGCTGTAAAAGAGGTAATCTTGATGTTATTTGTGTTGTGCTTGGTGCTGATACTAAGCAGTTTAGGTCTTCTGATAGCATGAAGTTATTAAATTATTCTTTTAATAATTTTGAGTTGACTGATATTTCTAGTATAATAAAAAAAGAATTTGAAAGTTGGAAATTAGAAAATGAGAATGATTTTATTGTTGATAAGGGTCTTTCAAAATCTTTTTCGTTTGATGTAAAGCTTACGGAAATTTCGGTTTTGCCATTGGATAAGAATAAAAAATCTTTGTTAAATGTAAAAATTGATTGCTGTACACATCTTTTTGCTCCTGTTCAAGCTAATTCTTGCATTGGTAATGCGGTTTTGATGATTGGAGATGAGACAGTTCTTGCTACATGTCCTATTATTGCTACTGAAACAGTTCCTAAGAAAAATATTTTGCAGTATTTTTATGAATTTTTGAAAGACTATACATACTGCATAAACACTGCGTTCGCAAATTTTTCATAGGAATATAAAAAAACACCATATTGGTGCTTTTTATTTTTATACGTTTTCTTTTATGTAGTCTACTACATCTCCTACTGTTACTACTTTTTCTGCATCGCTGTCTGGAATTTCAATATCAAATTCTTCTTCGATTGCCATTACTAGTTCTACTATATCAAGAGAATCTGCTCCTAAGTCATCTATGAAAGATGCTTCTGTTGTAACTGCTGATTCTGCAACTCCAAGTTGTTCTACAATGATTCCCTTTACTTTTTCTAATACTTCTTCTGAACTCATTTCCGAGTTCACCTCCTCTCATGTAATATACATTTTCTATAATACCTTTATATTATATGTTTTGTTTTTTGTCAAGTATATTTATAAAATATTTTAATTTTTATACTACTAAGTCATTTTTTGTGTTGAAAGCTTCAATCATTTTGTCTACTGCACGGTTTTCTACAAACTTCTCTGCTTGAATAATTGTATATTCAAATAGCAGTTCATCACTACTTCCATGTGCTTTGACAACTGGTTTTTTTACTCCTAAGAAAAGAGCTCCACCGTAAGATTTATAATCCATTGCTGTTGAAAGTGATTTTATTGGTTTATGTGCAATCAAATATGAAATTTTTGTTAATATATTCGTTGTAAAACTTTCTACAAGAGTTTTCTTTACAAATTTTCCTAGTCCTTCTGTTGTTTTTAAAAATACATTTCCTGTAAATCCATCTGTAACAATTGCATCAACTTTTCCTGAGAAAGCATCTCTACCTTCTACATTTCCAATAAAATTGATGTCTAATTCTTCTGATTTTTCTTTTAATAATTGATAACTTTCACGAACTAGTTCATTTCCTTTTGTTTCTTCTGTTCCTATATTTAACAAACCTATTGCAGGACGTTCTACTCCAAATGTATTTTTAATATATATAGATGACATTTGTGCAAATTGCAATAGATTGATTGGCTTGCAATTTGTGTTTGAACCTGCATCAATTAAAACTAGTCTGCTGTGATATGCAGGTAATATTCCTGCTAGTGCTGGTCTATCAATTCCTTTAATTCTTCCTACTATCAAAGTTGCTCCTGTTAATAGTGCGCCTGAGTTACCAGCTGAGATAAAAACATCTCCTTCATCTTGTTTTAACATGTTAAAGCCTACAACCATTGATGAGTCTTTTTTATGTTTTATTGCAACTGTTGGTGTATCTTCCATTTCTATTGTTTCTGTTGCATTTTTTATTTTTAATCTATCAGAAATTTCTTCCATTTCTTTACCAAAAAATTCTTTTATTTTAGTTCTTATTACTTCTTCTTTTCCAACTAAAACAATTTCTGCTTTTACTTTATTTACTGCATTTACTGCTCCTTTTATATTGGCATCTGGTGCGTTATCTCCGCCCATGGCGTCTAATATAATTTTCATGTAAATTCCTCCGTTTATATATAATTATTAGTAGCAAATCTATTTTATTATTCTTTTACGAAAAAAGCAAGTATTTTGCAATAAAAAAAGAAAAAACCTATTGCTAGGTTTTTTCTTTATATATAATTATGCTAAGATTTCTGATACTACACCAGAACCAACTGTTCTACCACCTTCACGGATAGCGAATCTTAGTCCTTTTTCGATAGCAATTGGTGTGATAAGTTCAATTGTCATTGAAACATTATCTCCTGGCATAACCATTTCTGTTCCTTGTGCTAATTCAATAACACCTGTAACGTCTGTTGTTCTGAAATAGAATTGTGGTCTGTATCCATTGAAGAATGGTGTATGACGTCCACCTTCTTCTTTTGTTAATACATATACTTCTGCTGTGAATTTTGTGTGTGGATTGATTGTTCCTGGTTTGCATAGTACTTGACCTCTTTCGATGTCTTTTCTATCAATACCTCTTAGTAGAACACCGATGTTGTCACCAGCTTCTGCTTGGTCTAATAATTTTCTGAACATTTCTACACCTGTAACAACTGTTTTATTTCTTTCAGTTGTAAGACCGATGATTTCAACTTCGTCTTGTAATTTAACTTGACCTCTTTCTACTCTACCTGTTGCAACTGTACCACGACCTGTGATTGTGAATACGTCTTCAACTGGCATTAAGAATGGTTGATCAATTGGTCTTTCTGGTGTTGGGATGTAGCTATCTACTGCATCCATAAGTTCTTTCATAGGTTTGTAAACTTCGTCATCTGGGTTTGTAGATGATGTTTCTAGAACTTGTAAAGAAGATCCTTTTATAATTGGAATATCATCTCCTGGGAAACCATATTCTGTTAATAAGTCTCTAACTTCCATTTCTACTAATTCTAGTAATTCTGGGTCATCAACCATATCACATTTATTTAAGTAAACAACGATGTATTTAACACCTACTTGTCTAGCTAATAAGATGTGTTCTCTTGTTTGTGGCATAGGGCCATCTGCTGCTGAAACAACTAAGATTGCACCATCCATTTGTGCAGCACCTGTAATCATGTTTTTAACATAGTCAGCGTGTCCTGGGCAGTCAACGTGTGCATAGTGTCTTTTTTCTGTTTCATATTCAACGTGTGCTGTGTTGATTGTGATTCCCCTTGCTTTTTCTTCTGGTGCTCCATCGATTTCATCGTAAGCTTCAAATTTAGCTTTTCCTAATAATGATAAATATTTTGTAATAGCTGCTGTTGTTGTTGTTTTACCATGGTCAACGTGGCCGATTGTACCAATGTTAACGTGTGGCTTTGTTCTTTCAAACTTTGCTTTTGCCATTTTAAAATTCCTCCTTAAAATTTTATAATTTAAAATTAAATAACAATATTTTGTCACTTGCATTTTACACTATTTTTACGAAAATTGCAAGTCTTTTAACAAATTTTATGCTTCTTTTTTAGCACGTGAAGCAACAATTTGCTCTAAAACTGATTTTGGAACTTCTTCATAGTGTGATGGTTCCATTGAGTATGTTCCTCTTCCTTGTGTTCTTGAACGTAAGTCTGTTGCATATCCAAACATCTCAGAAAGTGGTATGAAAGAGTGAATTTCTTGCATTCCGTCTACTCCTTCCATTCCTTCCATTCTTCCACGTCTAGCGTTAATGTCTCCTATAACATCACCCATGTATTCTTCTGGAACAGTAATTTCTACTTTCATGATTGGTTCTAGAATTACTGATTTTGCTTGTTTACATCCTTCTTTGAATGCCATAGATGCTGCTATTTTGAATGCCATTTCTGATGAGTCAACTTCGTGATATGAACCGTCTACTAATGATACTTTAAAGTCAATTACTGGGTATCCAGCAAGTACACCGCTTTCAGCAGCTTCCCTCATACCTTGTTCAATTGGCTTAATGTATTCTTTTGGAACAGCTCCACCAACAATTTTGCTTTCAAATTCAATACCTTTACCTGGCTCTAATGGTTCCATTTCAAACCAAACATCACCGTATTGTCCTTTACCACCAGATTGACGGATAAATTTACCTTGAACTTTTACTTTGTTTCTAATTGTTTCTTTGTATGCAACTTGTGGTTTACCAACATTGCATTCTACTTTGAATTCTCTCTTTAAACGGTCTACAATAATGTCTAAGTGCAATTCACCCATACCTGCAATAATTGTTTGACCTGTTTCTTGGTTTGTATATGTTTTGAAAGTTGGATCTTCTTCTGCTAATTTTGCTAATGCTATTGCCATCTTTTCTTGTGCTACTTTATCTTTTGGCTCGATAGCAACATCAATAACTGGTTCAGGGAATTCCATTGATTCTAGTATGATTGGGTGGTCTGGGTCGCAAAGTGTGTTACCTGTTGTAACATCTTTTAAACCTACTGCTGCTGCAATATCACCTGCATATACTTTGTCAATATCTTCTCTGTGATTTGAGTGCATTTGTAGAATTCTTCCAATTCTCTCTTTTTTGTCTTTACTAGAATTTAATACTGTTGAACCTGATTCTAGTGTTCCTGAATATACTCTGAAAAAGCATAATTTTCCAACAAATGGGTCTGTTGCAATTTTAAATGCTAATGCTGCAAATGGTTCTGAGTCAGAAGTTTTAGCTTCTGTTTCTTGACCGTCTAATGTTTCACCTTTGATATGTGGTATATCTAATGGTGATGGCATATAGTCTACAACTGCATTTAATAATTCTTGTACACCTTTGTTTTTATATGAAGAACCACATGTTACTGGTACTATTTTGTTTGCGATTGTACCTGCTCTTAAACCTTTTTTGATTTCTTCTTCTGTTAGTTCTTCACCTTCTAAGTATTTCATCATCAATTCTTCATCTTGGTCAGCTGCTGCTTCAACCATTTGATTTCTGAAAGTTTCAGCATCTGCTTTCATGTTTTCTGGTATTTCTGTTTCTTCAATCTCTTTTCCTAAATCGTCTTTATGAATAAATGCTTTCATTTTGATTAAATCAACTATACCTTGGAATTGATCTTCTGCTCCAATTGGTAATTGGATAGGAACTGCATTTGCTTTTAATCTGTTTCTTAATTGGTCAACACAAAGCATAAAGTTTGCTCCTGTTATATCCATTTTATTAACATATACCATTCTTGGAACTTGGTATTTGTCAGCTTGTCTCCAAACTGTTTCTGTTTGTGGTTGTACACCACCTTTTGCAGCTAAAACGGTAACTGCACCGTCAAGAACCCTTAGAGATCTTTGTACTTCTACTGTAAAGTCTACGTGCCCTGGTGTGTCTATTATGTTTATTCTATTGTTGTTCCAGAAACATGTTGTTGCAGCAGATGTGATTGTGATACCTCTTTCTTGTTCTTGTTCCATCCAGTCCATTGTTGCAGCACCTTCATGAACTTCTCCTATTTTATGTGTTTTACCGGTATAAAATAAGATTCTTTCTGTTGTTGTTGTTTTACCTGCATCAATGTGAGCCATTATTCCTATATTTCTTGTTCTCTCTAATGGGTATGCTCTTCCTGCCATTTCTGTTTTTCCTCCCCTCAAAATTTTTTACCATTTGTAATGTGCGAAAGCTTTGTTTGCTTCTGCCATTCTATGTGTATCTTCTTTTTTCTTGAATGCTCCACCGTTACCTTGGCATGCGTCCATTATTTCGTTGGCTAATTTTTCAGCCATTGTTTTTTCATGTCTAGTTCTAGCATAAGTTACAATCCATCTTAGTCCTAATGTTTGTCTTCTTTCTGGTCTTATTTCTAGTGGTACTTGGTAAGTAGCTCCACCAACTCTTCTTGCTTTTACTTCAAGAACTGGCATAACATTTTCTAGTGCTGCTTCAAAAACTTCAAGAGGGTTTTTACCTTCTTTTTCTTTGATAATGTCAAATGCGTCATATACTATTTTTTGAGCAACTGATTTTTTACCATCTAACATGATATTGTTTACTAATTTTGTAACTACTTTGCTATTGTAGATTGGATCTGGTAGTACATCTCTTTTTGCTATAAAACCTTTTCTTGGCACTATTCTTCACTCCTTTTTTATAGGTATATAAATACCCAAGTTACTCTGGAAAGCTATGCTTCCCCGTATAGTGCTTTATAATCTATTCCAAATTTAAGTACCTTAAAGTTAGGAAAGTTACAAGCACTAATTGCTAACACAGTCTATTTTTTTGGTTTTTTTGCTCCATATTTTGAACGTGCTTGCATTCTGTCTTTTACTCCTGCTGTATCAAGTGTTCCTCTAATGATGTGGTACCTAACACCTGGAAGGTCTTTAACCCTACCACCCCTAATTAAAACAACACTGTGTTCTTGTAAGTTATGTCCTATACCTGGGATATAAGATGTAACTTCAAAACCGTTTGAAAGTCTAACTCTGGCTACTTTTCTTAAAGCTGAGTTTGGCTTTTTAGGTGTAACTGTTTTTACAACTGTACATACACCTCTTTTTTGTGGTGCTCTGTTGTTTGTTACTCTTTTGTTTTTTGAGTTGTATCCATGTTGTAAAGCTGGTGCAGTTGATTTTGTTACTCCTGTTTTTCTTCCTTTTCTAACTAATTGGTTAATTGTTGGCACTTAAATTTCACCTCCTATTTATTTTTTCTTTTTGCTACGGAACTACACTCTTCAAGTGTTTTTTCATAACGTTTTATATTTTATCACTTTTACCCTAGAAAGTCAATAAAAACTTGGAAATTTTTCCAAGTTTTTATGTTTACTTTTTTATTTTGATTTTTCGTCTCCATTTTGTTCACTACTCATGTCAATATCTTCGCCATCTAATTGGTCATGTTCAGCAGCTTCTCTTCCTATTATTTCTGTTTTGTGTATTTCTTCTCTTGAAGCTCTTACTCTTTTAAAGAATTCTGATGCTTCTCCTGCTTTTTGTTTTCCAATTGTTTTTACACTTTCTAGTTTTGATTTTAGTCCTTGCAAACGGCTTTCTTCAATGGCGTATTTTTGGCTTCTAAATACTTTTGAGAAGAATTGTTTTATTTTTTCTATTCTTCCAACTGCTCCTAGAACTTCTATACCTTCAATTTGCCTAGATGCTTTAACTATGCTTCTCATTCTGTTTTTCTGGCTCATATTCAAAGAATCTGCAACTAACTCATCTTTATTTATTGTTCTAGAAATTATACCACCAATATACTCTGGTTTTGTTTGATTGTCATATACTATTTCTAGGAATCGTGTATCTATTTCTCCTGTTTCCATTTGGTCAAAATATTCTCCTAACATTTCTTCTGAGTATCTTACTATGCTTGATATGTCCATATCGCAGTATTCTCCTCTTTTTAAAATTGCTTCTTGCATTGCGTGCATTAGAGGATAGTCCATTGCTTCTGGCAATTCTTCCATTACATTGTATTTGTTTTTAACAATTTCTTTTAGTTCTTTAATATTTGCTTTACTTAAATTTGATAATTCGCTTATTCCAACTGCCGTATTGTCTGAGAATCTAAAATGATATAGTCCTGCATTTGCAAAACAAGTTATTCCTGTTAAAGTAATTTCTTCTGGTGCTTCTTGATGGTGTGCGGAATAATCTGGTGGTGGAGTGTTTGGTTCTTCATATTCAGGTGCTGTTCTAGTTGGTTTTGGCTCATATTGTACTGGTGCTTGTTTTGGTTCTGGTGTTATTGTTGGTCTTATTCTTTGTATTGCCGGTTTCTTTTGGATTGGCTGTTGTTCCGGCTCTTGCTTTTGTTCCGGTGTTATTGTTGTTCTTATTCTTTGTATTGCTGGTTTCTTTTGGATTGGCTGTTGTTCCGGCTCTTGCTTTTGTTCCGGTGTTATTGTTGGTCTTATTCTTTGTATTGCTGGTTTCTTTTGAATTGGTTGTTGTGCTGACTCTTGCTTTTGTTCCGGTTGTTGTTTTTGTTCTGGTGCTGTTTTGGGGTCTTTAATGATAATTTGTGGCTGACGTTTACGTGCGTCTTTTGGTTGTGTTTTAACAGGTTTCTTAGGTTGTTCATCTGGTTGTAATATAGGTTGCTGATATTCTTCTTCTGGTTCATCCATTACCATTATTCCTAATTTTTTTACTGTTTCCATTGTTTCGGCATCTCTACCAAATTCTTTCTGTATATGCACAATATCTTTTATAATGTCAATTGCGTCCCATTTTTTGTAGTTACCAAATTCTTCTTTTATTGCTAGTTCTTTTTTATCTTTTGGAAGTTTTGGGCTATCTATAATTGATGCTAAAAGGTTGTGCTGATTATCTATTCTTTGATAAATCTTGCTTTCTAGTTCAGAACCAACTATTCCTTTTATTGCAAACATTTCTGCGACTTCTTCTTTTAGAGATGTTGTTTGCATTTCTAGTGCTTCTATCGTAACTAGTTCTGCTGGCTTCTTTGGTTTTAGTGTTTTAGATTTTTCTTTTGGTTTTTCTTCTGGCTTAGGTTCTTCCTTTGGCTCTTCTGGTTTTTCTTCTGCCTTAGGTTCTTCTTTTGACCCTTCTGGCTTTTCTTCCGCCTTAGGCTCTTCTTTTGGCTCATCTGGTTTTTCTTCTTCCTTAGGTTCTTCCTTAGGTTCTTCCTTAGGTTCTTCCTTTGGTTCTTCTGGTTCTTTTCTCAAATATATCTCGTTTAATGAATATTTACTAATTAACTTATTTGCTTCTTTTTTTATTTTGTTTTTATTTTTTGTAGCTTCTTTCAATGCTTCTTGTGCGTCAATTTTTTCTTCCCATATTGCTGCTCTAACTTTTGCAAATTGTTTTAACTCCTTCATCCTTGAATCTTGTGCTTTCAACATTTGGTCTCTAATTGATAAAAGAAATGGGTCTTCATCTTTGCCCAAAGATTTTAAAGATAGTTGTAATTTATTTGTACTTTTCTGATATTTGTTTAATGCCCTATTGCATTGGCTGAATTTTTCACGTGCTTCTTTCGCCTTTTGCTTAGCTTCTTCTTCTTTTTGCTCTGCTTCTGCAATGTTTGCTTGAATTCCTCTTAATAAATCTTTTTTTATTTCTAACTTTTCTTGTTCAAGTTTACCTTTTTTTACTTGGTTTTCTTTATCTTTTTTTTCAACATCGTCTGGTAATTTTTCTTTTGCCTTTTCATGCCTTGTTTTTGCTGATTTAATTCTTGAATTCAAACTTTTAATTTTTTTATCAAGTTCTCTGTTGTTGCCTTCAATTTCCTCTAATTCCTCTGGTGTGCTTTTTTCTGTTGCAATTTCTCTATTGCTTTCATACTTAATTATTTCATCTTCTATTTTTTTTACTTGTTCTCTATATTTTTGATTTAATTTTGCTAACTTCTCATTATACATTTCTTCTGGTGTTAATATTTTATCAATCTCTTTTTGTTTTTTGAGTAAATTTTTTTCTATTTTACTTAAATCTACCATGGTTCCGATACCCCTCTTTTTTATCATCTATTTAATATTATATCAAACTTTGACAAATTGCGCAATATTTTTCAAACTTCTTTTTGAAAATTCAGTGTATCTTAGCTTTTTATCTCTAATTTTATCTCCTTCAAGTTCAGGTAAAATACCAAAATTGGCGTTCATTGGTTGAAATTTTGCGTTTTCTGATGAAATATATTTTGCAAGTGCACCTATTATCGTGTTTTCAGAAAATCTGATTTTTTCATCTTTATTTTGAAATTGATTTACAGCATTTAAAGCCACTACCATTCCAGATGAAATTGATTCTACATATCCTTCAACTCCTGTTATCTGCCCTGCAAAATATATATTATGATTAGTTTTTAGCTGATAAGTTTCATCTAATAATTCTGGTGAATTTAAGTATGTGTTTCTGTGCATAACTCCATATTTAATAAATTCCGCATTTTCAAGACCTGGTATCATTGAAAATACTCTTTTTTGCTCTCCAAATTTTAGGTTTGTTTGAAACCCTACTAAGTTGTATAAGCTACCTTGTTTATCATCTTGCCTTAATTGAACAAGAGCATAAGGTCTTTTAGCTGTTCTAGGGTCATCAAACCCAACTGGTTTTAGTGGTCCAAACCTTAAAGTGTCTATTCCTCTTTTTGCCATTATTTCAATTGGCATACAGCCCTCAAAAATTTCTCTTTTTTCAAATTCATGTAGTGTTACAACTTCCGCTTCTATTAACTCTTTATAGAATTTCTCATATTCTTCCTTTGAAAATGGCAAATTTATGTAACTATCTCCAACATCTCTTTTTTTCCATTGTTCAATAGTCTCATCTTTTTTCTTTTCTTGTTCATATCTATTGCCATAAAAGGCAATGTCAAAATTTATACTCTCCTTTGTAACGATTGGAGCAGCTGCATCATAGAAATATAGTTTGTTTTGCCCTGTTATTTCTTGTATTTCTTTTGCAAGTGGTTCTGATGTGAGAGGACCTGTTGCAATGATTGTGATTGCTTCTTTTGTCAGCTCTTTTAATGAAATTTCTTCTCCAACTTCACATGAAATTACTTCGATAAAAGGATTTGACTTAATTTCTTGCGTAACTCTTTCTGAAAAAATTTCTCTATCAACTGCTAATGCTTGACCGGCTGGTACTTTCGTTTCATCTGCTAAGTTTATGAGCAAAGAGTCTAGTTGGCGTAGTTCTTCTTTTAACAAGCCACAAGCATTTGTTAATAAATTTGATTTAAAAGAATTACTGCAAACTATTTCCGCTAAATTTGCATTATTATGTGCAGGTGAAAATTTTTTTGGTTTCATTTCATATAGTTTTACTTTTATATTGTGTTTTGCTATTTGATATGCTACTTCTGAGCCGGCTAAGCCTGCACCTATTACATTGATATAGTCTTTCATTGTGATTCCTTTCATTTAAATAAATTCATGATTTCATCTTTTGTTAATTTATTTACAAATGTTGTTTTTGTGCTTAACATATTATCAATTAGTTCTTCTTTTCTCATTTGTAATTCGTAAATTTTTTCTTCAATTGAGTTCTTAGTTATTAGTTTATATACTTGCACATTGTTTTTTTGCCCTATCCTATATGCTCTGTCTGTTGCTTGGTTTTCAGCTGATAAGTTCCACCATGGGTCATAATGTATAACCATATCTGCACCTGTTAAGTTTAGTCCAGTTCCACCTGCCTTTAAAGATATTAAAAAGATTTTTATTTCTTGGCTCTCATTAAATTGGTCTACCATTTTTATTCTCTCATCGACTTTTGTAGCACCAGTTAGCTTATAGTATGGAATGTTTTTTTCGTTTAGAGATTTCTCTAATATATCAAACATTGATGTATATGTAGAGAAAATTAGTATTTTGTGACCTGCTCCGATTGCATCTTCTACTATTTCCATACATTGCTCTAATTTACTACTTGTTCCTGTATAGTTTTCTAAAAATAGTCTAGGATGACAGCATATTTGGCGTAGCCTTGTTAGTAATGCTAAAATTTTAATTTGACTATTTTCAAAGCCGTTTAAATTTATTTCATTTGCTACTTCTTCTTTTGCTTGTGCTAAATATGTTAAATATACATTTTGCTGTTCTTCTTCCATCTCATTGTTCAATATTGTAATTGTTTTTTCTGGTAGTTCTGTTAGTACCTCTTTTTTGGTTCTTCTCAAAACAAAAGGTTCTATTAGCATTTTTAATTTGTTCATTATAATATCATCATTGTCTCTTACAATTGGTGTTTCATACATATTTTTAAATGTTTTATATCCAAACAAATATCCTGGCATGATGAAATCAAATATTGACCATAGCTCTGCTAATGAGTTTTCTATTGGTGTTCCAGTTAAAGCAAAACGAGTTTCAGCTTTTATTTGTTTGATTGCTTTTGCATTTTGTGTATTACTATTTTTTAAGTATTGTGCTTCATCTGCAATGGCATATCTAAAATTATAGCTATATTCTTTATACAGTTCTATGTCTCTTTTTAATAAGTCATAAGAGGTTATAACTAAATCATATTTTGAAATTTTTGAAATTTGTTTTTTTCGCTCAGTTGCTGTTCCTCTAATAACTTGCACATTTAAAGTTGGTGTAAATTTTTTTGCTTCGTTTAACCAGTTTAGTGTTAGAGAGCTTGGAGATATAACGATACTTGGTCTATGTTTTTCGTTTTTTTCCTCTATATATCTTAAAATAACTGCTAATACTTGTAAAGTTTTTCCAAGACCCATGTCATCTGCTAAAATTCCACCAAATTTGTAATTATCCAATATTTTTAGCCAATTAAAACCTATTTTTTGATAATAACGCAATTGTGCATTAAGGTTTTGTGGTAGTTCAAATTCTTCAACTAATAAATCTTTGTTAAAATCATTTACTACATTTTTGTATTCTTGATTTTTGATGACTTCTGTGCCTTGTAAACCTTTTAATAGTTGGTTTAAATATAGGCTGCGGTTGACTGGAAGATGTGCTTCTCCTTGAATTATGTCTTTATAGCTAATGTTCATTCCTGTTAAAATTTTATCAAAAAATTCAATTTCTTGGTTGTTCTCTAATTCAATGAAAGTTCCATCTTTTAACCTGTGGTATTTCTTTTTTAATTGATATTTTCCGATGATTTCTTGTAATTCTTCTATATTAAATTCTATTTTACTGAAATCAATTGTTAATAAATCATTTTCTACTTTTACACCGATTGTTCCTATTTTAGGCTTTTTTACTTGCTTTGATTTAAAGTTATCTGTTGCTAAAACTTCAAATTTCTGCATGTAATATGTAATGTCATTTGTTAAAAATTCATATATTTTATCATCATCTGGTAGGATAAATCTTATGTTGTTTACATCAAACATAAATCCACTTTGACTAAATACATTTAGAACTTTGGCTTCTTCTACCATGTTCCTTGGTATTTCAATTTTTTGGTGTTCATCTAGTGGGTTAAATTCAAAATCATCATAGCAAAATTTTATGTCTGCAATTACATAATCGTTTTCATCAAAGTCTAAAAATACTTTTACTCCTAGTTCTTTTGGCTGCAATTTTTCAATTTTGCTTGCTTCTATATTTCCTATTTTGATTGCATCTTTTACTTTTGGAATTACAACAGAAAAAAGTTGTATTAAATCTTTTTGTTGTAGATATAGTTCTGATACATAGTTTTCTCTAAAACTTTGCCAAAGTCTGAAATTTGTGTTTATATATTCATCTGTCATACGGTATAAGTTGTCATCTTGCAATATATATTGGTGTTTTTTTCCTCTAAGTAGATTCATCTTAAAAATATCAGTGTTTGGTGTGATGATGTATTCTTCATTTTCTACTTGGTTTAATGTGAATTCTAGTTTAGGGTTGTCGTCTACAAAAGTTACTTCTGTTTCAATTGAATCTCTTTTCATTTTAACAGTTTTGCCTTTTAGTATATTAAATAAATCATCTAGCCCTGTATTGCTTAATAATATGCTTGTTTCACTTAGAGTTTGTCCATAATATTTGTATTGACTGTTTGAATTTGAGTTTGCATATTTTATGATTTCAGCATATTTTAAGATGAATTCTAATAGTTCTTGACTTTCTTCTGTAAATGCTGTTTTTACATGTATAAATTGAAGTTTATCTCCATAGTGATAAAAGGTTTTGTTTAACATCCTATCGTAAAATTCTGATAAATCTTTTATTTTATACATCCTTTTATCGCCAATTTTGAATTCTACTTTTACATCATTTGAAAATCTATCATATATTAAATAAGGCTCTATTGTTATAGTTCCTTTGCTTTTTATTTCAGTTTCTTCTTGCTGTATTCCTTGAAGTTCTTCGTTATAAAAATTATTTACAATTTGTCTAAAATTTTTGTACCTTGCTTCTTTTCTGCTTTTTCGGCTTTTTTCTTCGTTTAAATTGCTCATAATCTTTTTCCCTTTCGTGTTTTATATTTCTGGCTAAGTATTATATCACAATTTTTTTCTCTTTACAAGGTCTTGGGTTGAAAAAAAATCTTAGCCTTCGCTAAGATTTTTTGGAGTATCTTTATAGTACTTGGCGATTAGCTCGTCAAGTTCAACGCTTAACTGGTAAATTACAGAATAATCTTCCCCGTTCTCTATACTCTTATTTAATTTGTTCCTTAATTTGCAAATTTCGTCATTTAGCAATGCTTTTTTCTCCTTTTTTATTACAATTTAATGTTTATTCAACATTTATTTATAAATTATCATAATTTTTATTCTAAGTCAAGCAAATTTTTTATTTTTTTCAACTTTCGTATGACATTTATTGACACTATTCGACAGTATATTATATTAAAAAACAGCATACCTCATAAAACGAGGTTTATGCTGTTTTTTCTACATGGCAACTATTGATAAAACCATACTATTTTCGTTAAAAACTTCTTTCAAAATTTGCTCTGCATATTCTTTATTAACTAACATTATTTGTTCAATATATTCAAAACTGTTTATTCCTTTAAAATAATCGGCTAAAAACATTCTTGCTATATCTGTTACATCATTATATTCTTTTACATAGTCGCCATAAAGGCTTTTTCTTAGTCTATTAAAATCTGCTTCATTTATTCCTTTTTCCTGCATTTCTTTTATTTCATTTTTTAGAGCTTGATACACTTCTTCCGGGTTGTTTGATTGCCCTGAGATTAAAATATGTGCATATCCCCTAGAAAATTCGTAGTCCATGCTTGGTGATGCAGATATTATTCCTTTATTGTATAAATCTTTATATAGTTTTGAACTTTCTCCGAAGATTAAATTCATCAAAATTTCGATTGCTATGTGTTTTTTTACGATTTCATCTTTTGAACCACTGTTACATGTTATTGGCTTATCTTTTATTCCGATTGCATATAAAGGTCTGCTAACTTCCATGTTTTGTGTTACCTTTTCTTTTACTATGCTCTCTGGTTCTTCTGGATATATTCTTTTAATTTCTCCATTTGCTTTTGTTTCAATTAAACGTTTTTTGACTTCTTCAATAATTTTTTCTGGTTCGAAGTCCCCTGAAATTACCATTGCCATATTTGATGGGTTATAGAAAGTGTTGTAACATTTATATAATATTTCTTTGTTGATTTTGCTGATTGTTTCTATTGTTCCAACTGTGTCTAACCTTATTGGAAATTTGTGATACATTGCTTGCAAAGCGTTTAAATAAACTTTCCAATCTGGGTAGTCGTCATACATCATAATTTCTTGACCAATTATTCCTTTTTCTTTTTCAACATTTTCATCTGTGAAATATGGATGTTGAACATAATTCATGAATTCATCTAAGGCTTCATAGAAATGGTCTGTACATTCATATAGGTATGCTGTATGGTCATTTGTTGTGTAGGCATTTGCACTTACTCCGATTTCTGTTAGTACATCTAAGCTATTTCTACCATTTTCTTGTTCAAACATTTTATGCTCTAAGAAATGTGCCACTCCATCTGGAACTGTTGTAACTTCTGTTTCGCCTGGAACTATAAATGAGCTTTCATTTGAACCATAGTTTGTGCCCCAAATTATATATTTTTTTTGCATACCTTTTTTCGGAATTACCATAACAGTTAAGCCATTTTCTAATTTTTCAATATATAGCTTTTCTTTTACTTTCAAATTTTCTATAATTTCCATAAGTGTTTCCTTTCTTTTTTAATTTCTTAAAAAATAGATTGTGTCAATTTCTACTTTCTGTGCTATATTTAGCACTGCTTCTTTTGTCACTTTGCTTATTCTTTCAAGATATTGTTCAACATCTAATTTAATACTGCAAAATTCTTGTCCGAAAAAATACATGATTTCTGTATCTTGTTCATCATCTATTGTTTTTATTGCGTCTATCATACATTTTTTAGCTACTTCAATGTCGTTTTCTGTGAATTTGCCTTGTTTCATTTCTTCTAATTGTTCTTTAACTATTTTTAATGCTTTTTCGTAATTTTCTATTTCTATTCCACAATTTATAAATATGTTGTTCTTAGTTTTTAGATAACTTGAACTTGCCACATACGCTAAACTAGCTTTTTCTCTTACATTTTGGAATAGTTTTGAATTTGCACTACCACCTAGAATGCTGTTATATATTAAAGCATCATACTGCATGTCTTCATTTTCTAATTCAACATTTAGCCCTAATATTAGCTTCCCTTGTGTTACATCCATTGATTCTTGGACTGTTTGACCTTGATTTTTTGCTGTGACATTTAATGTTATTTGTGAATATTCTGGTTTTCTTTCTTTCAATTCTTTTATTTCGTTTGAATTTATAATGGTTTCTTGAATAGTATCGTTTATAATGCCAGATACAAATATGTCTATTTTGCAGGTTTGTAATAAGTTTTGATAGTAATTATATAATTCTTTTCTATCAAGTTTTTCTAAGTCCTCTACATATCCACATTTATACAAGGCAAAATTTTGACCTTTATACATTTCTTCTATACATCTATCAAGTGCATATCTTGCTTTGTTGTCAATTTTGCCTTCGATGATTTGCTTCATGTTCTTTTTTTCTTGTTCAAAATATTCTTTTTTAAAGCCTTCATCTTCTGTTAATGGTTCAAATATTATTTCTAATAAATTTTCAATTGTTTTAGCTGTTATGTTTTCCCCTTTTGGTAAAAAATTGTCATTTATGCTTTCCATATAGAATTTTAAAACTTGGTTGTCCCCTCTTTTATCTATACCACAGTTAAAAGAGGCTCCATACATTTCTTCTAATTCCATGCTGATTGCTTCTTGTGTTTGCATGTTTTTAGAGCCTCTTCTTAATATTGCTGGTAATATTGCATTTTTAGTAACATTTTCTCTGTTTAGTGGTGTTGTTAAAAATACAGCTATTAGGTTTGTTTTAAATTTGTCTTTTTGTAGTAAGTGTAAATTGATTCCTTGTTTTATCTCTTTTACTTGATGTTCCATAATTTTTATCTGCACCCTTTCTTTTTTGTTTTTATTTTATCCATGTTTTTTTACTTTATGCAAAACATAAAAGGAGAGTATTCTTTTTATTATACTCCCCCTCCATTTTAAAATTTTCTTTTTCTTGCAGCCTCTGATTTTTTCTTTCTCTTTACGCTTGGCTTTTCATAGTGTTCTCTTTTTCGTACTTCTTGCATAACTCCATTTCTTGCGCATTGTCTTTTAAACCTTTTTAAGGCTTCTTCTATATTTCCATTATTTACTTTAATCTCTGACATTTACAATTCCCCTCCTTCCAGCCATACGGATCTGTATTTGGGATAACCCTATAACTTTATTTATTATACATTAAAGATACAGGCTTGTCAATAGAATTTTAGTTATTTTCCGAAGAAGTTTCCGAACCATATAAAAATCGGGTTATCAACTGTTAGTTCTCTTATCCATCCATTTGTAAATGGGATGAACCATAATAGAATTCCTAAACCTACTACTACAATGATTGTTAGAATAATTGCTAGTAAATCTTTTTTTGTCATTTCCTTATACTCTTGGCGTTTTGGTCTATCTGCATATAACATTTTTATAAAATCTGTGATTACATTGCTTCCTGTATCTTCTACTTCTTCTTTTGGCTCATGTTCTACTTTTTCTTGTTTTGGAACATAGAAGTTGTTTTTTTCTGTTCCATAGTCTTTTTCGCCATATTTCTTTTTTAATTGTTCTTCTTTTTCTTTTTTTAGTTCTACATCATATTGTTCTTTTAAGAACTCATTTGAAAGTACATTATATGCTTCGTTTATCTCTTTAAGCTTTTTTTCTGTTACGCCTTTTACTCGCGCATCTTTTTGTAAATCTGGATGATATTTTTTGGCTAATACTTTATATGCTTTTTCTATTATTTCAATTGACGCATTTTCGTTTACTTGTAATATTTCATAATAATTTTTCATTGTTCCTTCCTATCCATTAGAAAAAATTTCTTCAAATTCATCTGATTCGATTTTCTCTTTTTCTAAAAGAATGCCTGCGACTGCATGTAATTTATCAACATGTTCTGTTAGAATTTGTTTTGCACGGTTATATTCTTGGTCTATAATTTTCTTTACTTCTTCATCGATTACTGCTGCTGTTTCTTCTGAATATTCTTTTGCTTGTGCAAAGTCTCTACCTAAAAATACTTCACTTTGGTCAGAACCTAACATTAAAGCTCCTATTCTTTCGCTCATACCATATTTTGTAACCATACTTCTTGCAATGCTAGTTGCCCTTTGTATATCATTGCTTGCTCCTGTTGAAATGTCGTTTAAGATTAAACTTTCTGCAACTCTACCACCTAGAAGTGATACGATATTTTCTTCCATTTCTGTTTTTGACATGAAATTTTTATCTTCTGTTGGGCGGTACATTGTATATCCACCTGCCATACCTCTTGGTACAATTGAAATTTGATGAACTGGGTCTTGTGTTTCAAG
This sequence comes from uncultured Clostridia bacterium, assembly GCA_947594935.1. Classification (GTDB taxonomy): domain Bacteria; phylum Bacillota; class Clostridia; order TANB77; family CAG-508; genus CAG-269. The sequence continues at coordinate 37,750 of CANQEM010000002.1, forward strand.
ATAATGACTTACAACAGCGTGACCTGCTTCATGGTAAGCTACTAGTCTATTTTCTTTTTCGTTTCTTACTTTTGTTTTCTTTTCTGGACCCATTGTAACTTTTACCATGGCGTCTTCGATTTCCTTCATCCCTATTTCTGGTAAGTTTCTTCTTGCTGCTAATAATGCTGCTTCATTTAATACATTTTCAAGGTCTGCTCCTGCAAAACCTGATGTATTTTTTGCGATAACTTTTAAGTCTACATCTTCTGATATTTTCTTTTTACGTGAGTGAACTTCTAGTATTTGTTCTCTTGCTTTAACATCTGGTGCTCCTACTACTATTTGCCTGTCAAACCTTCCTGCTCTTAGTAAGGCTTTATCTAATACGTCTGGTCTGTTAGTTGCTGCTAGTACGATAACACCTTCGTTCTCTGAGAAACCATCCATTTCTACTAGTAATTGGTTAAGTGTTTGCTCTCTTTCATCATGACCACCACCAAGACCTGCACCTCTTTGGCGACCAACTGCATCAATTTCATCTATAAATATGATACATGGTGCGTTTCTTTTGGCTTCTTCAAATAAATCTCTTACACGAGATGCTCCAACACCTACAAACATTTCAACAAAGTCTGAACCACTTATTATGAAAAATGGGACTCCTGCTTCGCCAGCTACTGCTTTTGCTAGTAATGTTTTACCTGTACCCGGTTGTCCTACTAGAAGTACACCTTTTGGTATTCTGGCTCCCATGTCTGTAAATTTCTTTGGGCTTTTTAAAAATTCTACAATTTCTTGCAATTCTTCTTTTTCCTCATCAACACCTGCTACATCATCAAAAGTGATTTTGTTGCGGTCTGCTGGGGTCATCATTCTGGCTTTGCTCTTTCCAAAAGTTAGTGATTTTCCATTTGGTCCACCACCTGCACTGCTTCCCATCATTAAGAACCAGAAAATGAAAAAGATAATTACTAAGCCAAATGGTGTTAACAATTCCAAAACTGTTATAAAGATTGATTCTGATTTTTCCTCTAATTCAAAAGCTCCATTTTTTACAAAATCTGATGTGTATGTCATGAAAGTTTCCATATCTGGGATATTAACTTCTTTTATGACATCACTATCTGTTAATTGGATGTTTGCTGTTTTTCCATCTGCTTCAATTTGAACTGCTTCTACTTTGCCTTCATTGATTTTTGCAATCAATTCAGAGTATTTCATTTTTTTGTTTGAGTTCTCCATTACTGATGATAAAACAACTATAAAAATTACTCCTATTATTAGCCAAGTGGCTAATGATTTGATGTTAGTTCTCACTGTAATTCCTCCTCTTTCTCCCTTTTGAAAAGGTTATACCATATAATTTTATCTTTTTCAAGTGTTTTTTATATGTCTTTTTTATGACAAAACGTTGATATATCCGGCGTTTCTACGGATACTTATCTTTGGTCTATAAAATGAATTTGTCCACTTTTTACAAAAATTTTTATAAATTGATTTGGTGTTAAGTATTTATTTCCAATATTGTTTTGGCAAAGTTTGATAATATCTTCTATATGTATTTTTGATATACCTTGACAATTTCCTAAAACCTTCGTTATAGTATATAGCAAAACCCTTGATTTTATGACTGTTTCTTGGCTATTAAATTTTTTTAAGTCTAATATGATATGAGGTTTTTCTTGTTGTACAATTTCTGAATATACTTTTTCAACTTGCTTATTTATATATATATCTTCTTCTCTTACTAGTTCTGATAATCTATTTAATGTTTCTACGATGTTTGGGTTGAATTCCCTCTCTACATACGGAATCACTATGTTCCTTATTTTATTCCTTGTATATGTATTGTCAAAATTCGTTTTATCAATTCGTGGTTGTAAATTTTTTTCTTTGCAATAGTTTTCTATTTCTTCTCTTGAACATTCAATTAAAGGTCTTATATATTTTTCATTTTTTATTGGTTCTATGCCTTTTAGCCCTGAAATTCCTGTGCCTCTAAGTAAATTCATAATAATAGTTTCTGCTTTGTCTTTGCTGTTATGTGCTATTGCAATTTTGTTCGCATTTGTTTTTTTAGCAATTTCATCAAAAAATTCGTATCTGCTTGCTCTTCCAGCTTCTTCCACTCCCATTTTTTTATTATGTGCTATTTGTTTGACATCTATACTTTTTGAGAAAAACTTTATTCCCAAATTTTTACAAGTTTCTTTGACAAATTCTTCATCTTGTTTGGCTTCTTCTCTTATTAAATGGTTGACATGTGCTACTGAAAAATCAAAATTTATTTCTTCGTTTTTTAGTTCTGCAAGAACATATAGCATAGCTAAGGAATCTGGTCCCCCTGAAACCCCGAGAACCAGATTATCACCGTCTTGTATTAAATTATATTTTTTGATTGTTTCTTTTACTTTTTGTTTCACTTTTTATTCCTCATATCGTTTTTCTAAATTAACAAATTTTGTATATGTTCCGAACCAGCCTAAGTCAATACTGCCAGTTGAACCACCTCTATGTTTTGCTATTATAACTTCTGCTATATTTTTCTTTTTACTATCGTCATTATAATAATCATCACGGTATAAAAACATAACTATATCAGCATCTTGCTCGATTGCACCAGATTCACGTAAGTCTGATAACATTGGTTTATGGTCTTGCCTTTGCTCTACTGCTCTTGATAATTGTGATAAAGCAATTACTGGCACATTTAATTCTTTTGCTAAAATTTTTAGAGAACGGCTAATTTCTGATATTTCTTGTTCACGGCTACCATTCCTTTTATTTGTTCCTTGTATTAGTTGCAAGTAGTCAATTACAACCATACCAATATTTTTTTCTAGTTTAAGTTTTCTGCATTTTGCTCTGATTTCAGTTACTGATATTCCTGGTGTATCATCTATATATATTTCTGCTTCTGATAAAGGTCCAATGGCTTTTGCTAAGGTTTCCCAATCTTCTTCATCTAGCTTTCCTGTTCTAATTTTGTTACTATCTACCATTGCTTCACTACATAAAATACGGTTTACAAGTTGCTCTTTTGACATTTCTAAACTGAAAATTGCAACTGGTACTTTTGCTCTTACTGCTGCATGTGTGGCAATATTTAAAGCAAAAGCTGATTTTCCCATTGCTGGCCTTGCAGCAACTAAAATTAACTCTGAACCATGGAAACCTGCTGTTCTATAATCTAAGTCTATGAATCCACTTGGCACACCTGTTATATGTTGCTTCCTGTTATATAACTCTTCAAGTTGTGTAAAGCTATCTACTAAAACATCTTTTAGTGCTGAATATCCTTTTTGATTTTTATCCTGCATTAAATTGAATATTCTTTTTTCTGCGCCTTCCATTACGTCATCTACTTCTTCTGTTGGGTCATAGCCTAGTTCAATAATTTCGTTTGCAGCTTTTATTAAATTCCTTAAATCAGCTTTTTCTTGCACTATTTTTATATATTTATTTGCATTTGCAGTTGTTGGCACTTTTTCTGGTAAATTAGCTAAATATTCATATCCTCCAACTTGGTCAAATTTGCCCATTGATTCTAATTCAGCTTTGACAGTAATTAAATCAATTGGCTCTGCTTTTGTATATAAATTGACCATAGCAGAAAATATTGTTTTATTATCTTCTCTATAAAAGTCATCAGCTTTTAAAACTTCCATGGAGCTAATTACTGCATCATGGTCTGTGAGCATACTTCCAATAACTGCTTGTTCTGCTTCTAAGTCATGTGGTGGTACTTTTCCTACTTCCATAATTAGTATCATCCCTTCTGGTATAGGCTTATTCACCTATTACATTTATTTTTAAATTTGCGATAACTCCTTCATATAGCTTAATTGATACTGTTTTGATACCTAATTCTTTTATTGTGTCTTTCATGTCTATTTTTTTCTTATCTACTGTTATTTGATGTGTTTTTTGTAATGCTTCTGCGATTTCTTTTGATGAAACTCCACCAAAGACTTTTCCATTTTCACCAGCTTTTACTGGGAAAGTTAACATTATTTTTCCTAACTTTTCTGCAATTTTTTTAGCTTCTTCTTTTTCTTGGTCTTTTTTATAGGCATTTGCTTGTTGCTTTGCTTTTAGTTTTGCTAAATTATCTGCGTTTGCTTCAATTGCTAAGTTTTTTGGAAATAGAAAGTTACGTGCATATCCGTCTGATGTGTTTATAATTTGATCTTTTTTTCCGCTTCCTTTTATATCTTGCAATAAGATTACTTTCATTTTTACTCCCCCTTATGCTTGTTGTTCTTCAAAATATTCATGTATCTTTTCAATAAGTAAGGCTTTGACTTCTTCCATTGACATTCCTTCTACTTGTGCTCCTGCAAGTGTGATATGCCCTCCTCCGCCTAGTTTTTCTAAGATTACTTGAACATTTATATCACCAATAGAGCGCCCACTTATGCAGATTTTTTCATCTAAATATCCTAATACAAAAGATGCTGTAATATTACTTATTGTTAGTAATTCATCTGCTGCTTTTGCACAAACTACATTACTGTCTTTGTCTTTATCTTCATTTATTGCAACTGCTATTGTATCTGTTACCATTTCTGCTGATTTAACAATTCCTGCTATTTTATTAAAGCTTAATAAATCACTTTGGAACCATTTTTTTACACGAATTATATCAACTCCACATTTACGCAAATATGCGGCTGCTTCAAATGTTCTTACACCTGTTTTAAATGTGAAGTTCTTTGTATCCATCATAATTCCAGCATATAGGCTTTCTGCTTCTATTGTTTTTAATTCAACATCTGTTTCTGCATATTGTAATAGTTCTGTTACTAACTCTGCTGCTGATGACGCATATACTTCTTGGAAAGTTAGTGTTGCATCTTCAATATAGTCTTCACTTCTTCTGTGGTGGTCAATAACAACTACTTTTTTTATTCTTTCTAATAATTCTGGTGCTTCTACGAAGTTCCTTTTATGTGTGTCAACTACTACAAGTAAAGTGTTTTCTTCTATATTTTCAAGTGCTACTTCTTTGCTTATCAATACATCTTCATATTCTGGCTCTTTTGATAATTCTGTTTCAAAGTTTTCTAATGCTGAGCCACCTACTTCGTGAATAATATAGGCATTTTTGTCTAAGCTTCTAGCTAGTCTATATATTCCCATACTAGAACCCATAACATCAATATCTGGGTTCACATGACCCATAATCATAACTTTGTCTGCTTCTTTGATTAAATCTTCTAGTGCTTGGGCTACTATTCTTGCTTTTACTTTTGTACGTTTTTCTACTTCTTGTGCCCTTCCGCCAAAGAAACGATATGTTTCATTTTCTCTAATAACTGCTTGGTCTCCACCTCTACCAAGAACTAGGTCCATTGCGGTTTGTGCTGATTTATATTTTTCTCTATCTGTATCGCCTTCATTTGAAATTGCAATACTTAGTGTGAAAGGTATTTTTTCCTTTGTGTTTATTTCTTTTATTTTGTCTAGAATACTGAATTTGTCTTCTTTTACTGTTTCTAAGTATCTTTGTTCAAATACGCAAATATAACGGTTGTGCTCTGTTTTGATTAGAACTCCGTTTGTTTGGTTTGTCCATTCTAAAATGGCTTTGTCTATTTCTGCTATGATTTGTGGCTTTTCTTCTGCATCTACAAGCTGCATGTTTTCTTCGTAGTTGTCTATGCTTATGATTTCTACACATGAACGAGTGTCAATGTATTTTTGTTGTAATACTGTATTTTCTGTTATGTCTATAAAATATACCATTAACATGTATTCTTTTTTGGCTTTTTTCTCTTTGTTGCTTGAATGTACGTATTTTCCTATTACACGATAAATTTTGTCTCCAATAGCCATTTCTTGCTCGATGTATTGTGGTATTTTAGCGTGTTTGTCAATATTTTTACTGTTTTCAATGTCTTTTTTTATTTCTTCCATTATCTCATCAAGATATGGATCCATTTCAATGTTTTCAAATTCTGACACAAATTTTGAACTTCTCCAAATAATGTTTCCATCTGTTTCTAAGATTATTAGTGGAAATGGAGAGTTGATTAAGGTGCTTTTTGCAGCTGAGTCCACACTGATTGTTAAGTCTTGCAATGTTTCTGAGATTTCATTTTTCCTTTTGTTGTTAGCAAAATATGTATATCCCATAACTAGTAGCATTACTGCAATTGATGGCACTATCCATTTTGTATTTTGAATGCAAATAACAATTAGCAATACTAAAATAATTACTAAATATATCTTGGTTCTAGATATTAAACTATCGAAAACTTTTCTATTATTATTTTTCAATCTTTTATTCCTCCTAAGGATATTTGTTCGTATATATTTTATAGCATTTCATGCGTTTTGTCAAGTTTAAAAGCGACCCTTCTATGGTCGCTTTGGTTTATTCTGCAACTTGTGCTGGAACTGATTCTTGTTCCGCTTCTGCTGCTACTTCTTCATGTTCTGTGCTTATGTGAATATCTTGATATTTCTTCATTCCTGTTCCTGCTGGTATTAGTTTACCTATAATTACGTTTTCTTTTAGTCCTATTAAGTCGTCTGTTTTACCTTTTACAGCTGCTTCTGTTAAAACTCTTGTTGTTTCTTGGAAAGATGCGGCTGATAAGAAGCTTTCAGTTGCAAGTGATGCTTTTGTAATTCCTAGTAATACTCTCTTACCAGTTGCAGGTCTCTTGCCTTCTTCAACTGCTTGTTTATTCTTATCTTCGAATTCATACATATCAATTAGTGAGCCAGCAAACATGTCTGTATCTCCGTTATCTTCGATTCTTACTTTTTTAAGCATTTGTCTACCGATAACTTCAATGTGCTTGTCGTTGATGTCAACACCTTGGTTACGATATACTTTTTGTACTTCTGAGATTAAGTATTCATATACTCCTTCTGGTCCTTTTATTGCAAGTAATTCTGCTGGGTTTATAGAACCTTCGATTAGAGGTTGAGCAACTTCAACCATGTCTCCGTCACTAACTTTCATTTTTGAACCAAATGGAATTGTATATGTTTTTGAATCTTCTTTTGATGTAACAATTACTTCTTTCTTTTTCTTAGATTCTTTTATTTTTACTTTTCCAGCAATTTCTGAGATAATTGCTAATCCCTTTGGTTTTCTAGCTTCAAATAATTCTTCAACCCTAGGCAAACCTTGTGTGATGTCTGCTACACCTGCAACACCACCTGAGTGAATAGTTCTCATTGTTAATTGTGTACCTGGTTCACCAATTGATTGTGCTGCGATAATACCAATTGATTCTCCAATTGATACTAGGTCTCTTCTTGCTAAGCCCATTCCATAACATTTTTGGCATACACCATGTTTTGAATGGCAACCTAATACAGAACGTACTTCAACTTTTTCAATTCCTGCTTCTACTATTTTTTCTGCGATTGGTTCTGTAATCATTGTGTTTGTATCAACTATCAATTCTTTTGTTTTTGGATCTACTATATCATGTAAAGTAAATCTTCCAACTAGTCTTTCTTGTAGTTTTTCAATTACTTGGTTTCCGTCTTTTATGTCGTAAATTGTGATACCTTCTTCTGTTCCACAGTCTGCTTCTCTAACAATAATATCTTGTGATACATCTACTAATCTTCTTGTTAAGTAACCTGAGTCTGCTGTTCTTAGAGCTGTATCTGAAAGTCCTTTTCTTGCACCGTGTGCTGATATGAAGTATTCTAGTGCGTCTAAGCCGTCTGCAAAAGATGATTTAATTGGAATTTCAACTGCTTTACCTGTTGTACTTGCCATCAAGCCTCTCATACCTGCTATTTGACGTAATTGGTTCATATTACCACGGGCACCTGACTTAACCATCATGTATATTGGGTTTAAGTTGTCAAAGTTTTCTTCCATTGCTGTACTTACATCATTTGTTGCTTGTTCCCAAACTTTGATAACTGCGTTATAACGCTCGTCTTCTGTTATAAGACCTCTTGCATATTGTTTACGAATTGTTTCTACTTGTTTATCAGCGTCTTCTAATATGTCTTTTTTAGCAGCTGGCACTTGTACGTCACTCATAGAGAATGTAATTCCTGCCAAAGTAGAATATTTGAATCCTAATGATTTAATGTAGTCAATTACTTCTGCTGATTCTGTTAAACCATGTAATCTGATTACTCTTTCAATAATTGTACCCATTGTCTTTTTAACAACTGGGAAATTGATTTCATATTGGAATGGGTCTTGTGTTCTATCTACAAAGCCTAAGTCTTGTGGAATTCCTTGGTTGAAGATGATTCTTCCTATACTAGTTTCAATTTTTTTATACTGCATTTGTCCATTGATTTCTTTGCCTATTCTTACAAAGATTTTTGCGTGAATTCCTACATCATGATTTTCAAAAGCCATTATAGCTTCATCTGGATCACGATAGTAAGAGCCTTCACCTTGTTCACCGTCAATAATCATTGTTAAATAGTAACTTCCTAAAATCATGTCAAGCCTTGGTACTGCAACTGGTTTACCGTCTTGTGGTTTTAATAAGTTGTTTGTAGATAACATTAAATATCTTGCTTCTGCTTGTGCTTCTGGTGATAGTGGTAAATGTATAGCCATTTGGTCACCGTCGAAGTCGGCATTAAATGCCTCACAAACTAGTGGGTGAAGTTTAATTGCTCTACCTTCAACTAATACTGGTTCAAATGCTTGAATTCCAAGTCTGTGTAATGTTGGGGCACGGTTTAACATTACTGGGTGGTCTTTGATTACATCTTCAAGAATTCCCCATACTTCTGGGTTTAGTCTTTCTACCATTCTTTTAGCATTTTTGATGTTTTGTGCTAAGCCTCTACCAACTAGTTCTCTCATAACAAATGGTTTAAATAATTCAATTGCCATTTCTTTTGGAAGTCCACATTGATAAATTTTTAGTTCTGGTCCTACAACGATAACTGAACGTCCAGAGTAGTCAACACGTTTTCCAAGTAAGTTTTGACGGAAACGTCCTTGCTTTCCTTTTAACATGTCTGATAAAGATTTTAATGCTCTGTTACCAGCTCCCGTAACTGGTCTTCCACGTCTACCATTATCTATTAAGGCATCTACTGATTCTTGTAACATACGTTTTTCGTTACGTACAATAATTTCTGGCGCTCCTAATTCTAGAAGTCTTTTTAATCTGTTGTTTCTGTTTATAACTCTACGGTATAGGTCATTTAAATCTGATGTGGCAAAACGTCCACCATCTAATTGTACCATTGGTCTTAGTTCTGGTGGTATAACTGGGATTACTCCCATAACCATCCATTCTGGTCTGTTTCCAGAAATTCTAAAAGATTCTACTGTGTCTAATCTTTTAATGATTTTTGATTTTTTCTGTTCACTTGCTTTTTCAATTTCTTTTTTGATTGATGCTGATAGTTTATCTAAGTCAATTTCTGCTAATAGGTCTCTGATTGCTTCTGCTCCCATTGATGCTTTGAAGCTATCTTTGCCATATTTTTCTTGTGCTTCATGATATTCTTTTTCATTTAGCACTTGGCATTTTGTTAGACCTGTTTTGCCTTTATCTGTAACAATATATGATGCAAAGTAGATTACTTTTTCCAAGTTTCTTGGTGAAACATCTAGCATTGTTGCTATTCTACTTGGAATTCCTTTGAAGTACCAGATGTGTGCAACTGGGGCTGCAAGTTCAATGTGCCCCATTCTTTCACGTCTTACTTTTGATTTTGTTACTTCTACACCACATCTATCACATACAATTCCTTTATATCTTACTCTTTTATATTTTCCACAGTGGCATTCCCAGTCTTTTGTTGGTCCAAATATTCTTTCACAGAATAGACCATCTTTTTCTGGTTTTAATGTTCTATAATTGATGGTTTCTGGCTTTTTTACTTCGCCTCTTGACCATTCTCTTATTTGCTCATCTGATGCAATTCCTATTTTTAATTTGTTAAAAATTTCTAATTCGTCCACGCTTTTTCCCCCTTATTCAATGACATCATCGTCAGAATCGAAAATATCTTCATCATCTTCGTCATCTAAATCACCAAAAAGCTCGTCATCATCTTCTAACATCATGTCTTCATCTTCCAAGTTCTCGTCTATGAAGTTGTCTTCTAGTTCGCCTTCATTATCTCCTGTGAAGTCTTCTTGTGATAACATTTTCTTTTCTTGCTCTGGGTCATATTCAATTCCGTCTTCAATATTTTCTTTTAATTCTAGTTCTTGATTATCTTCTGAATATAGTTTTACATCTAAGCCCAAAGATTGTAATTCTTTTACTAGCACTTTAAAGCTTTCTGGTATACCTGGTTCTGGTATATTTTCGCCTTTAACAATTGCTTCGTAAGTTTTTACTCTTCCGACTATATCATCAGATTTTACTGTTAACATTTCTTGTAATGTGTATGCTGCTCCATAGGCCTCTAATGCCCAAACTTCCATTTCTCCGAAACGTTGTCCACCGAATTGTGCTTTACCACCAAGTGGTTGTTGTGTTACTAGTGAGTATGGTCCTGTTGAACGAGCATGTATTTTATCGTCTACTAAGTGATGTAGTTTTAACATGTACATTACGCCGACTGTAACTGGTTTTGCAAATGGATCTCCGGTACGTCCATCATATAGGATAGATTTTCCGTCTGCACTCATTCCGGCTTCTTTCAAGATTTCTTCAACATCTTGTTGTGTTGCACCATCAAATACTGGTGTTGAAACATGCCATCCAAGTGCTTTTGCTGCTCCACCTAAGTGTACTTCTAAGATTTGACCTAAGTTCATACGAGATGGAACACCTAGTGGGTTTAATAAAATATCGATTGGTGTACCATCTGGTAAAAATGGCATATCTTCTTCTGGTAATACTCTTGAAATAACACCTTTATTTCCGTGGCGTCCAGCCATTTTATCACCAACTGAGATTTTTCTCTTTGTTGCAATATAACATCTGATTATTTGATTTACGCCTGGTCCTAGTTCGTCTGAATTTTCTCTTGTAAATATCCTTACATCTACTATTGTTCCAGCTTCTCCATGAGGAACACGTAAAGAAGTGTCTCTAACTTCTCTTGCTTTTTCTCCAAAGATTGCTCTTAAAAGTCTTTCTTCTGCTGTTAATTCAGTTTCTCCTTTTGGAGTTACTTTACCTACCAAAATGTCTCCTGGTCTAACTTCTGCACCTATTCTGATAATTCCGTTTTCGTCAAGGTCTTTTAAAACATCATCACCAACATTTGGTATGTCTCTTGTGATTTCCTCTGGACCTAATTTTGTATCACGGCATTCGCAATCATATTCTTCAATGTGAATTGATGTGAATACATCTTCTTTGACTAGTCTTTCATTTAACAAAATAGCATCTTCGTAGTTGTAACCTTCCCATGTAGAGAATGCAACTAATACGTTTTTACCAAGTGACATTTCCCCATCTTTTGTTGCTGGACCGTCTGCAATTGCGTCACCTTTCTTAACTATTTCGCCTTTTTTTACTATTGGTTTTTGGTTGATACATGTTCCACCATTTGTTCTCTTGAATTTACGCAATTTATGTACAACTGTTTTTCCGTTTTGATATTTAACAGTGATTGCATCACCTGTTACTTTTTCTATAACTCCGTCATCTTCTGCTAACACTAATATTCCAGAATCTTTTGCTGCTCTGTATTCTATACCTGTTGCAACAATTGGTCTTTCTGTTATCATTAGAGGTACAGCTTGACGTTGCATGTTTGCACCCATCAATGATCTTTTTGCATCATCATGCTCTAAGAATGGTATCATGGCTGCTGCAATTGATACTAGTTGTTTTGGTGAAACATCAATATATTGTACTTGGTCTTTATCAACTTCGATAATGTCGTTTTTGTAACGTACTCTAATTCTATCATTGATAAATTCGCCTTTTTTGTTCATTGGTTCTGATGCTTGTGCGATTATGTAGTTATCTTCTACATCTGCACTCATGTATTCTACAATGTCTGTTGCTCTATGTGTTTTTGGGTCAATTTTTCTGTATGGTGTTTCAATAAAGCCATATTCATTGATATTTGCAAATGAAGAAAGTGCTGAGATTAAGCCTATGTTTGGTCCTTCTGGTGATTCAATTGGGCATAATCTACCATAGTGTGTATAGTGAACATCACGTACTTCGAAACCAGCTCTTTCTCTTGTTAAACCACCAGGTCCTAATGCTGAAATTCTTCTTTTATGTGTTAGTTCTGATAATGGGTTTGTTTGATCCATGAATTGTGATAGTTGTGAACTTCCAAAGAATTCTTTTATTGCTGATGTAATTGGTTTTGTGTTTATTAAAGTTTGTGGTGTTACAACATCTAGGTCTTGAATTGTCATTCTTTCACGTACAACTCTTTCTAATCTTGCTAAACCAATTCTAAATTGATTTTGTAAAAGTTCTCCTACACAACGAATTCTACGGTTTGATAAGTGGTCAATGTCATCTGGTTTTCCAAGACCATGTGATAAGTTTAATAAATAGTTTACTGATGCTATCATGTCATCAATTGTGATATGTTTTGGAACTAATTCGTCATATCTTTCTTTCATCATTTTTACTAAGTCTTTTTTGTCTGTATGGTCAATGATGTTTTTCAATATTTCATAATTTACATCTTCTTTGAAGTGTAAGCTACTTAAATCAACATTTGGTAGAACTTTGTGTGGGTTTACTGTTCCGTTTCCGATAATTCTGATTGTTTTTTCGCCTAATAAAATATCAACTATGTTAATACCTGAATTTTGTATGTTGTCTGCTACTTCTTCTGTGATTACTTCACCTGCTTGTGCAAAAACTTCACCTGTTTCACTGTTTACAACATCTTTTGCTGCTATTTTGCCTTTAATTCTTCCTGCTAGACCTAATTTTTGGTTGAATTTGTATCTTCCTACTTTTGCTAGGTCATATCTTCTGTCATCATAAAATAGACCACTGAATAGGCTTTTTGCAGCTTCAACTGTTGGAAGTTCTCCTGGTCTTAGTTTTTTATAGATTTCTATTAAAGCGTCTTCTTGATTTTTGATTGGGTCTTTTTCGATTGTTGCTTTAAGCATTTCTTCTTCCCCAAACAATTCACGAATTTGGTCATCACTAATTACACCTATTGCGCGTAATAGGGTTGTAACTGGTACTTTTCTGGTACGGTCAACACGAACCCAGAAAATGTCGTTTCCATCTGTTTCATATTCTAGCCATGCTCCTCTGAGTGGCATAACTGTTGATGTATAAGTCTTTTTTCCTGTTTTTGTGTCAAAGATTTCATCATAGTAGCATCCTGGTGAACGTACTAATTGGCTAACAACAACTCTTTCTGCTCCGTTTATAATAAATGTTCCACTGTCAGTCATCAATGGGAAATCTCCAAGATATATTTCTTGTTCTTTGATTTCTCCTGTTTCACGGTTGATTAACCTAACTTTTACATGTAGTCTGCTTGAATATGTTGCGTCTCTTTCTTTTGCTTCCTCTAATGAATATTTTGTTTTGTCTTCCATGTAATAGTCAAAAAATTCAAGAACAAGATTTCCAGAATAATCTTCTATTGGTGATATATCTTTTAATACTTCGCCTAGTCCTTCTTCTACAAACCAGTTGTATGAATCTTTTTGTACTTTGATTAGGTTTGGCATTTCGATAAAATCTCCAACTTTTGCGAAATCTTTTCTTGAAGCTTTTTCGTATTGGATGTCTTTTAGTTTCAAAAAAATCACTCCTTATTTATTATTAAAGCAGAATGAATTTATTTGATTTTAGGAAAAGTCCTTCTTAGCTTATAGCTCTTATAAAGTTTCGGAAAATGTCTGCTTCCCATCTTCTTCTACTTTATGGGGTTCTATACCTAATTCCTCTTCCCCTAAAAAGAAAATCGATTTATATTAAATTTTGAATAAATGTTACAAGGAATATTATATCAAATTTTGCTTACGGAAGTCAAGCTTTTTGAAGAAATTTTTTTATTTTTTTTGATATTGTTTCAATCTCCAAAATTGGACATTTTACATAAAATATGGTATAATATATGTAGTGTAACCCTTATATTCTTGCCTTTTTTGGCAGGTTGACATAGAAAACATTATAAAAGGAGGAAAGAATATGAAAATCAAAGAATTAAGGCGGTGGTTTTCTACTACCATCGCAACAGTTGCGAAAAAGAGGAAGGATTCCACATTTCTGGCTGTCAGCCTTTTAGTGCTATATTTGTTAGCGCTTATATTCCTGGTTGGTGTATACAAGAATAGCTTCGGCTGGGGCGTAATTCTAGGCGTTTGCATTTGTCTAATAATCTACGCCGTCCAGAAGAGGGACACTCTATTCAAGAAAAAGCCAAAATTCACATTTCCGACCAACGTAAGGATGAAGTACGTTGGTATTTACGAGCAAGTTGGGGTGGAAGCTGTGAAGGTCCTTAATGAGATGCCAAAAGAGGACCGACAAGCACTGCAACTAGTCGACAACAAGTCTTATTCATATCTGTTGATTTTTGACAAATACTTGAATGAGGTTTGGCAGACTTGGTTCGAAGATGTAGCACGAGCTGCTTGTCTTGTAGTTAGCCTGATGGAGAGACCGGTCATAGATACGAAATTATCATATGACTTTAACACTCCAACGGCATCTGAGTACGAGCAGTATCGAGAGATTATCTTCGACTTTGCGTTAAGATGTGGATGCCTCAACTTGGGGATAGACTTCGAGTCTGTCAAGAGTGAGGAGCGTCTGTACAACATGCTTTTCCACTCTGTTTCAACACTCGCTCGTCAGAAGCCAAACGAGCAGAGTCTATCGGTTCTCATTGATATGTTCCACTATGTAAAAGAGGAAACTCTTTACTGGGATACGGATGATGAGGACTATGACTATGACGAAGACGCTGTTGAGGGTAGCAACGAATAAAATTCTTTACCCCCACGTGCATTGCACGTGGGGTGTTTCTCTTTTTCTTTTCCATTGACTTTTTTTTGATATTGTGATATATACTTATAAGAGTTTTAGAAAGGAGATGTTTTTATATGCAGGTATTACCAGATAATATTGAGATGATTGTAAATGAATTTGTAAATAATGCGGTTGAATTACTTGGAAATCATTTAAAGCAAATAATTTTATATGGTTCTTATGCAAGAGGCGATTTTAATTCTAATTCTGACATTGATATTATGATATTAGTTGATCTGGAAGATAAAGAACTTGAAAAAAAGTCTGATGAGATTGTTGAGATGGCTTATGATATAGAGGCAAATAATGATTTTTTAATACATTTATCCCCTTTAGTAAAAAATATCGATTCATTTAATTATTGGTTGGATACAATACCTTTTTATATGAACGTTAAGAGGGAAGGAGTGCCTCTACATTGAGGTATATCTGCATATAAAAAATTATAAAGACTAAAAAATGAAAGGGTGCTTTGGGTATGTCAGCTTTACCGCTTTTTGTTAAGTATTTATTAACTGGGTTTATTGGAATGATTCCTATTATTGAGCTTAGGGGGGCAATTCCTGTGGGAGTATTTACTTTCCACTTAAATTATTTAGAGTCGTTTCTTTGTAGTTTTATTGGAAATATCATTCCTGTTTATTTTATAGTTAAATTCATACGTCCATTATTTGATTTTTTTGGAAGATGGAAACCTTTTAAAGTTATTATTGACTGGGCTTCAAACAAGGCTACAAAAAATATTGAAAATAACCCTAGATTGCAAAATTTTGCAGCTCTTGGACTATTTCTTTTTGTTGCAATCCCTTTACCTGGAACAGGTGCTTGGGTGGGTTCTTTAATTGCAAATTTCTTAGACTTGCCACCTAAAAAAGCAATCCCACCTATTATCATAGGTGTTCTAACTGCTGGAATTATAATTCTTATATTAACTGCAATTGCAAATGGTGGAATACAGTATTTGTTGCAAAGAGGATAATTTTAAAAGGAAGCCAGTGAAACTTCCTTTTTTTATGCTTTTGGAGTAACAAAATCCTCCATTATTAACTTAATTACTGCTGCTACTGGCACCGCTAAAAACATTCCGATTATTCCAAAGTATGCTCCACCTACTGTTACTGCAAAGATTACTAGTAGTGGACTTATTTTTAGTGAATTTCCTATTATTTTTGGATTGATTATATTTGCATCTATTTGTTGTAAAACAATAACTGAAATTGCCATTACAACTGTTTGACCTACACCGCCAGTTATAAATGTGATGATTATTGCAATTATTACAGCAATAATTGCACCAATATATGGAATAATATTAAATAGTCCTATCATAAAGCCTAGTAACGGTGCATATTTTACACCAATAATGCTCATTGCTATTGTTGCTAAAATTCCAATTATGATTGCATCGATTACTTGGCTACCTACAAATTTAAAAAATAGTTCATTTGCTTGACCAAAGTATTTATCTAGATGTTTGTATGTTTTTTCTCTTAATAGTCTTTTTGCTAATTTCTTTAAGAAATTTTTGATTGATTCTCTCTGCAATAAAATGTATATTGATACTATTATTGCTACAAACACATCAAATACTGCTAAAAATACATTAAATAAGTTTTGCACATATTCTAAAATTCGTTCATTGTTTAAACTTAATAATTCTGATATGTTGATTTCTTGTATATTCTGAACAATGCTCATTACAAGATCACTTTTGAAAAATGAATCTTCTGATATTTCACTTATTTTATGTATTGCTGTTTCATAATAGTTTTGTGCATTTGAAAATAGTTCAATTATGCTATCACGCAAGACTGGGAAAATTACATTTATTGCAATTGATAAAACCAAAATTGCAATGACATAGGTTGTTAGAACTGCTAAACCTCTTGCCTTTTTTTGAATGAATTTGATTTTACTTGTTTTATATGCTTTTTCAATTGCTCGTTCTGGTAGCATTAGAATATATGCAATAAAAATTCCAACTATGAATGGTCGTAGAACTCTAAAAAATGTGGCAAACCACTCTTGAACATTTCCAAAGTTGTCTAAGATTTTATAGGTAAGTATTCCCAGCACTATTAGTGATAGATTTGAAAACCACCTTTTCCAGTTAATTTTTCCTTTTTCCATTTTTTACCTTCCTATCTACAAAATTTCTATATCTAGCCCTACTGGGCAATGGTCACTACCCATAATTTCTGGGTAAATGCTTGCTTCCGTAATGTTTTCTTTTATTCTGTCTGATACAATAAAATAGTCAATACGCCAACCTATATTTTTTTCTCTTGCTCTGCCCATATATGACCACCATGAATATGCTTCTTCCTTTTCTGGATATAAATATCTATATGTATCAACAAAACCTGCATTTAGCAGTTCTGTCATTTTTCCTCTTTCTTCATCTGTAAATCCTGCATTTCCTCGATTTGATTTTGGGTTTTTTAAGTCAATTTCTTGATGTGCTACATTTAAGTCTCCACACATTATTACTGGCTTTTTTGCGTTTAGTTTCAAAAGATATTTTCTCATTTCGTCTTCCCATACTTGCCTATATTCTAGCCTTTCTAATTCGCGTTTTGCATTTGGCGTGTACACTGTAACCATATAGAATTTTTCAAATTCTAATGTGATAACTCTGCCTTCTTTATCATGCTCTGGCTTTCCTATTCCATAGATTACTGTTTGTGGCTTTATTTTTGTATATATTGCTGTTCCAGAATAGCCTTTTCTTTCTGCACTATTATAATATTCATAATATCCTTCAAATTTTAAGTCGATTTGATCTGGTTGGCACTTTGTTTCTTGTATGCAGAATATGTCTGCATCTATTTGCTTAAAGAATTCGCTAAATCCTTTGTTTACACATGCTCGTATGCCGTTTACATTCCATGATATAAGTTTCATGATATTCTCCTTTAAAAAAGTCTCTATGCTTTTATTTTACTATATTTTGCCAAAAAAATCAACTAGCCACATATAAAAAAGAATTCTTAGCTTTATAAGAATTCTTTTTTAGTTTTTAAAAATATACATTTCCACCTATATATGTTCCTGAGTGAGTTCCAGCTGCTCTAAATGATAAGTAATTATGGTTTCTTTTTCCGTTTAAAGCATCTGTTACAGCTTGTTTTACAAATGAAGCATAGTTACCATTTAAACGTTTCCTCCAATTGTTGTCAATTGAATAACAGAATTGACCTCTTGCTTTGTATTGGCTAAGTGGATCTGTTCCGCCAACTCTCCTCCATTTTGCACTTTCTGCTCTATTACATGCACATGTGATTACTGCTAATGCACCTGCATAACTTGAGCTACTTTCTTGGGCTGTTATTGCACATAATAAATCGAAATCACTTGCTGAATATGACCATTTTCCACCACCATAAGAAACTACTGATGTTCTTGATGATGTCATTCCTCTTGTTGTTACTTTTTTATTTACTTGTACTATTTTGTTTACTGGTTCTTTGATTACTACTTCTGAAAGTACTGTTTTTTCAATTTCGGCGTCATTTTGATATTTTACTTTGTAAGTTACTTCTTTTAAACCTTCTACGCCTTGTTGAATTACCTTATTTTCAACATCTTGATCTGTTCCTGCGGTATTTTTTGTTATTGTTTCATAAGGAATTGCAACTTGCTCAATCACAATCTTTTCTGTGATTGGTGCATAATTCTGCATCAATTCATCTAATGATGTTTGAACTCCTTGTTCTGAAACTTCTGCTATTTTTATTTCATTATAAGTTTTATCTGTAATTTTTATCACTGTTCCAGCTGAAATTTTCTCATCTAACGCTGGGGTTGTCTTTTGTGTGTCATCTAACATTATATGGTTTTCTTCTAAAACTTCTGCTACTGTTTGCTTGTTTGTTAATGCTGTTAGTTCATATCCATTTTGTAATGTTATTCTGACGTCTGTTAAATTTGTATTTACCGCTAAAACACTGATTCCTGATATTAAGATTAAGATAATGCTTACACAGATAATCTTGATGATTGAAAGCGAAGCGTTCTCTTGATTTTTCATATCTTTTTTCTTACCTCCTTTGGCAATACATTTATCATTATACTATATCTTGGACAATTTGTCAAATTTTGTTAATTCTTGTCCCATTTGTGTTTGAAGCTATCTAATATACTATATGTTTTGATATTAGCGGATATGAGTAATTTTAAATATTTTACATGTATTTTCAAAGGTCATTTTTTCAACTTCTTCTACATCTAGTTTTTTAGCTTGTGCAATTTTTTTTGCCACTAATTTTACATTTCTTGGGTCATTTCTTGTTCCGCGCACCGGCTCTGGCGCTAAATACGGGCTGTCTGTTTCAATTAGTAGTTTATCATTTGGCACTAAGTTTATCATTTCATCAGCATTTTTTGAATTTTTAAATGTTATTGGACCTGCAAAAGAGATATAAAAGCCAAGTTCTAGTGCTTGTTTAATTAGTTCACGGTTTTGTGGGCAACAGTGGAATACTCCTTTTTGATGAACTTCGTTTTCACGCAATATTCTTAAAGTATCATCTACTGCATCTCTTGTGTGTATTACAATTGGCAATTCTAATTTATTTGCAAGTTTGATTTGTTCTATAAAGGCTTTTTGTTGCAAGTTTCTTTGAACTTCATCTTTTTCCCAGTAATAATCTAAACCTATTTCCCCTATTGCTACAATTTTTTCCGAATTTTGCTGTACAATTTTTTCGATTTCAGCAATGTTTTTCCACAGTTCTTCTTCATTTTGTGGAATATCATTTGGAGAAATTCCGCAAACTGCATATATCCAATCATATTTTCTTGCTAGTTCCACAGCTTTTTTTGAGGCTTCTAAACTGTAACCAGCAGATATTACATTTGTAATACCTGCTTTTCTTATTTCCTCTATTAAGTTCAATCTGTCTTGGTCAAATTTTTCATCATCCAAGTGGCAATGACTATCAAAAATCATTTTTGGTTTCCTTTCTTACAATATTGCAACTGCATAAGCTACTGCAAATTCCTTACAATGTGATATGCTAATTTCTATGCTTTCAAATTCTTTGTTATGCAGTATGATATGTGGTTTTCCTGTTTTGTCATTTTCTACTTCAATGCTTTTCCAATCTATTGTTGGAGTTTTTTCTGATATTGCTTTGAATACCGCTTCTTTTGCCGCAAAACGTGCTGCATAGTGCTGATACTTTTGATTTTTCTTTGATTCACAATATTGAATTTCTTTTTCTGTATATATTTTTTTCAAAAATCTGTCGCCAAGTTCTTCAATTGATTTTTTTATGCGTGCAATTTCTATTATGTCAGTCCCGCAATATATTTTCATGTATAATACTCGTCCTTTCCTATTCTTTGTTGTAATAATTCATATATAAATCTTCGCCCAAGTGCCATCTTCCAATGAATTCTACTAAAAGATTGTCTTCTAAGTCATATATTGGCTCTTGCACAACTTTTCCATCTTTGTCAATCGAACCCCAAGAACCATCTTTTTTGATACCTGCAAAGCCATATTCATTTTGAGGTGTTGCATCATCATATTGGTAATCTACAACAACTTTACCTTCTTTATCAACAAAGCCATATTTGCCATTTTGTTTTTTGATAAATAAAGTTCTGTTTGGAAAAATTTGATTTTCTTCTTTTTCTTCAAATTTAAAAGTATAGTATTTATTTTCACCATTTTGTAATAATTGTAAATATCCTTCTTCTGTGTTGCATTCTATTAGCATCCCAGTTAATTTTACTTGGAAATTATTATCTAAAATATCTGCTTCATAATTTTCTTTTTCTGCAATATATATGTCTGCTGTTTCTTGATAGATTATATTTGTGTATTGCTCTGCAATTTTTTGCTCACCTTTTGAAGTTATAATTCCATATTTTCCATTTTGCTTATATATTAAGAAACCTGTTTTTGCCTCAGATAAATCTTCATATTTAGCTTCTTGTGTTACTTCCCCATTTAGGTTCATAATTCCGAACTTTCCGCCTTTTTCAAAGATAACACCTTCGCCTTCTGTTTTTAATATTTGCTTGATTTTGTCAAAGCCCTCTGTTAAAATTTCGTTTCCGTCTTTATCAATTAGTACTTGCTTTCCGCCTTTTGTTATAACATACATATTATTTCCATAGATGTTTGTAATTTCTTCATATTCAAATGGTAAAACTGTGGTTTCTGAATAACCGATTATTCCATATTTTCCACTTTCGTCTTTTACGATATAGTTTGTACTGTGCTTTTCTCCTAATGGTTGTATGTCTGCATAATTTGTTTGTATTAAGATTTTGCCTTCTATACTTGCAATTCCATATTTGCCATTTTTCTTGATACGTAAAGTTCCTTCTACACCTTCTAGTGATGAAATTTCTTCATATTCTATTGGCAAAATTTCCTTGCCGTCATAATTTATTGCTCCATATTTGCCATCTTTTTCAACTTTTAATATGTCTTGCTCATACCACAAATGGTTGTTGTCCTTGTTTGGCAATGCTTCTATACCTTCATATTGAGTAAGAATTTCTTCATTTTTTGCATTAAGTGCTTTTGTTTTATACTCTCCGGTTTGGTAGTCTACATCATAAGTGCATAAAAATATGTCTATTTTTGAATCTGGAATAACTATCATTTCCTCATAAGAAGGGTTTATTACTGATTCTCCGTTGTTATCTATTACTCCCCATTTGCCATCTTCGTAACTTGTGAAGTAGCTACTACTTTTAATTATTTCATTTGGTTTATTTTCAGAAAATAAATTTTTCAAAAAGTAAATAAACATGATGATAATTGCAATTGCAACGATTACTGCTATTACTTTTTTCATATTTAATTTTGGTTCATTGTCAAATCTTCTTCCTTTACTACCCATTTGCGCCTCCTAATTATTTTTCCAAAAATTTACATACTAGCACACTCATATCATCTTTTGCAACTCCATATTGATTATCAATTGATTCATTTAAAATTATATCTGCAATCTTCTTTGTATTACTTGTTTCTATATCTTCTAATAAATACCTTACCCATAATTCTTTATTTTTGTATTCAACATTTGAATCCAAAATTCCGTCTGAACACATCAAAATAATATCTCCACTTGATATGTCTTTATCATAAATTTGTAAATCGCTGTTTGGTACAATTCCTGCTGGAAGTGAATTTGCTTTAATTATTTGCACCTTTGAGCCGTTCTTTATATATGTTGGGCATGCACCACTTTTAATAAATTCAATGTTTCCTTTGTATAAGTCGATTATAGCAATGTCTAGTGTGGCAAAGATTTCTTTGTTTTGGTCTATAAGGCTGCTATTTATTAGCTCTAATGATGTTTCTTTTTGGAAGCCTGCTGATAAAAGATTTTCTAACATTTTTAACGCCTTTTCACTGCTTTCTCTTGCAGATTTTCCAGAGCCCATGCCGTCACTTATTGCTATCAAATATTTGCCGTCCTTTAACCTAACATTTAAAACACTATCGCCTGACATCTCACTTTTGCTTTTGATAGAATCTGCTGAGCCTATTGCCATAACAAATTTATCATCTGATATGAAGTTTAGCCTATTCCCTAAGCTTTGTTCTTCATTTAATATTATTTTTTCTTTTAAAACTTCACTTAAAATCTTTTCGATTACATCAATTTTATTTTTATGAATTTGATCAATATATAGTTCTACAAAAAATCTTTCTTTCTGCTTTATTGAAAGATCTTGAAGTGTGATTTCTTTTTGGTTTAATTTTTCAATTATTTCTTTTTGTTGTTCTTCAAATTGACCTTGTTTTGCAATTTCTTTTTCCATATCTTCTGCTAAGTTTGAAATTGCTTTTGACATGCCTTTTAATTGATTCTGCATGTTCTTTTTATTTTCTTCTATTTTTTTCTGCCAGATAAAACTTGATTTACTAATTTTATATGACATGTTTATTACTCGAACCATTTGATTGGTGCTGTCATCTAAGCCTACAATATAGCTATTGCAATCTGCAAATATTTCGATTAAGTCGTCACTGTTTATTTCTTGCTTATCTATTAACCTATTAAAGATTTTTTCTACTATTGGGCTATTTTCTTTGCTTATATCTTCATATAGCATGTTTTGCTCATAGCCTCGCAAATTATCTAGTAATTCTCTTGTAAAAATTTGCAAGTTGCTTTCAACCTTTTTCTCTGGTTCTGGTTGATATGCTTTTGCCATCTGTTCCAAAGTTTCTGATACATTGTTCAACTTTTCAGCAGTTTGCTTTGTTTGAGTTAAAGTTCCACTTAGAGATGTTGGCAAATATTTGTCACCACCTAAAAAGTCTGATATATTTATTTGAATTGACTTTGGTACTGCTAATAGTCCAATTGATGCAATCAGAATTTCTTTAAAGTAAATTAGTTGTGCTGTATATCCATTTGAGATATATGCTAATATTACATTTCCTAGGCAGAAACCTATTATGACTCCTATTTTTCCAAATCTATTCAAAATTCCAGCTAACATACCAGAAATTGCATAAGCTGCAACTAATACTGGTTCTGCTGATGTGATAACACCTAATGTTACGCCTATTGTAACACCTGCTGTTGTACCTACTAGTATTCCATTTTTCCAGCCTAGTACTAATACAATTAAAATACTTAAAATGTTGCGGATTGAAAAACCGGCTATATTGAAATCGCCAAAGCATGTAAAGCTGATTGCAAGTAATAAACTGGCTCCTAGAACTTCCTCTATTGAAAAGGCTTTGTGTTCGCCTATGCTCTGTAAAACGTCTATACTGTTTACAAATATTTTGTAAAATACTGATGAAATTATTGCAATTGATATGATTGATAAAATATCATACATTGTAAAGCCTGCAAACATTATTTTAGTTATTCCAATTATTACTGTCGCAATAAAAATATGTTTTGCTAAACGCATCTTTTCATTTTTTTCGGCTTCTTGATACATTGGCTTGATTATAAATGTAGATACGATTAACACTAGTGATATTAGTAAATAATTAAATGCGCCTTCTAGTCCAAATGAAATTGCATTTCCGATTAAGCCTGTTATTGCTATTCCTAGTAATGGAACTGAATTTGACATACATGCTGCTAGCATACTGATACTAAAAGGAGATACCCCTCCCCCTAGTCCTACAAGTGATATCATAAATGAAACTATATATATTGGTATATAACTTAAAGAAAACACATTTGAAAAAATGCTTTCTTTTTTTGGCTTTGCATATTCTTCTTTTATGTTTTGGAACATCCTTACCACCTCGAAACTTTTTTATAAGCATATTTTACTACTTGTCCTTTGTATTTTTTGTCTTTTTTCGTCACTTCATTTAAAAAAGTTTTCTACAAAAAGTGATTGTTTTTTTGTGTTTGTATAATTTTTCAACTTTATTGTATTATATTTTCCATAAAAATGCAATAGTAAAAAGAGAGAATTCTTTTTCAGAATTCTCCCTTTTTATCTATCTGCCTTTATTTTTTATGTTTTTTTGTGATGAAGTAAATTCCACCTGCTAGTCCGACTAATGCTGTTATTGCTATTACGATGTATGGTGTGTAATTTCTGTCAGTTCCATAGCTTGGTACTACTATCAATCTTTCTGCCATTGCATCATCTAGTTCTGTGCTTGGTAATGTGATTACCTCTTTTGGTGTGAATGTTGCTGGTATATAGTTACCTGGTGTGATATATGTTTCAATGTCACCTGTAATGTATCTTTCTTCTTCAACTTCATCAAGTCTTTCATTTACTACTGAGCTACCAAATGGTTTGTTGATGTTTACGATTTCAACTTGGTTTGATAATAGGATGTCTTCGCCGTTTGTGAAACGTTTTTCAATTACCATTTGTAAATTGTCATATACTTCACCTGGTACTAATTGTTTGTCTACTGTTGTTTGATAGATTTGGTTTTCGCCTACTCCTTCTAGCACGGCGCCATCGACTACTGTGTTATTGCTTAATGTAGTGGCATCTGTTATTTTCCATACATAATCATCGCCGACTTTGTTTCTTAAATCATCTACTTTGAAGCTACTTGCATTTCCTAAGTAATCTAAGATTACTGATGGTGTTAGTTTAGCTATCTTATCTTCCATTGCGTTAGTGTATACTGCTTTTCCGAATTTTTGGAATGACTCGTCTTTGTAGTCTCTTTCACTTTCGTTGATGATTACATATTTATAGCCTACTTCGATTCCTGCATTTCCTTGAATTTCGTTGTCTAGTGTGATTTCAATTTGTGCTTTTCTGCGGTCTGTTGAACTTCCTTCATATTTGATATGATCTGGTTTAACTCCGCCGATTTCTCCATTTTGATTTAATTCAGCATCTACGATTGGTTCTTGGCTTTCATAAGATAGTTTTACATCACTTACATATTTGTCTATGTCAATTTGTTGTATTGGTCTTCTGATGATACCTAGGTTCATACCATTTACTATGAATTTGACTTTGTTTTCTTCTCTAACATATTCAATTGCTTCTAGAATATTTTTGTTATATTCTACGTCGAATTTCATTACTGCTGTTGATGATACCATTGTGTTTATTTCTTTGGCAATGTTTCCTGTTGTATGATTAAAGCCATCATCTTTCTTATTTGCACCCTGCATGTATCTGTTAGCTTCATCATCAATTGTTGTTCTTAATTCATAATTGTCAGTTGCTCTTGATTCACCGTCATTTTCTAGATTTATGTTTGTATCTCCTAGTTCGTTAGCATTTAGATACCAATGGTCATTTCCTTGTGCTTCATCATATCTTGCTTTGTCAACAATTGTTGCTTTGTAGTCTGTGATTGTGTATTTTGGAGTTGTATGTTCCTCATCTAATTTACCCCATTCAAATTCCACTTTGTATTCACCTGGTGTAAATCCGTCGAAACTATAACTTCCATCAGCCTCTGTTATTGTAATGTATGGTTCTTCTTCTTGGGTTTCTTCATTGATTCTACTTGCTTGTACCCATTCTCCGTCAATTTTTTCCATTAGTTTTACTCTAACACCTGCAATTGTTGGTTCTTTGCCTGTATCTAATGTACCATTACCTTGTCTAATATTTTCATCTAGTAGAGCTTTTTCTGTATCATCTTCGAATACAGTTCCTTTGATACTTCTTACGTCACTTATTACTAGTTCTAATGTTGAAGCATCATTTGTATCGTCTTCATATCTATCCTTAGCTTCATCAAATAGGTTTACGTTATCTGCTACCGCATCTTTATCAACTGCTGCATAATTTTTTCCACTTGTATCAACAGTTTTGTATGCTATGATTTCTGCGATACTTCTTAAAGAGTTCTGTTCTGGATCACCGTTTAAGATTGCTAATACATTTTCTCTTGATAATGCAAATTTGATGTATAAGAATTGATTTTGATCTCCTAATGATATTCCATTGCCGTCTAGTTTGATGTCAACTTTCTTGTATGCTGAACCTTCTAGTGCACTTTCTGTGTAATTGCTTATTGGGTCTGTGATATTGCCTTGATTGTCTACTGTACGTCCAATTGCTTTTATTGTGTATCTTGCATCAAAGTAATCTACTAATTCTAGAACTGATGCTGCTATGTCTGAACGTTTATTTTCATTTTTTAGTCCTATTTTGTAAATTAAATCTACATTTAAGTTTTGATCTGGGTGTTCATCATTTTGATATACTGCGTCAGCTCTGTATATTGGTTGTTTTGCTGTTGTAGTCCATTTTACACCTATGTTCCAGCCCTCGTCTGAGAAGTCACTAGCATCTGGTGTTAGTTTGCCACCATGTCTATATAGATGACTTGTTCCTTTAATTGATACTATTGCATCTTGTAAGTCTTGTGCTGTACGTAAGTCTATTTGAGCTCTCTTGTATAGTCCTAAGTCAAATCCTGTTAGTTCAGTTAATAGGCTCTTTCTATCATAGCTAATTCCATATCCAGCTCTATCTGTATCTGATGTGATATTTAGATTTTCTGTTGAAACAACTTTTGCTGTTTGAGGTTCTGATATGTCATAATTTACTTTTCCTACATGCTCTAAATTATTTTCTGCATTTGTTTGTAGAATTTCAACTGAATCTTCTTTAAGTCCTTGAACACGTTCAAACTTATTGTTAAATGTTTCACGTTCTGAACCTTCACATGCTTTTGAGCTACCTTCTAATGAGAAGTAGTCTGGTGCTGTGATTGGATGGTCTTCGCCATTTTCATCTAATTCATGTTTTACTAAGTCTACTGATTGATAAATTAGTCCGTCATATTCAAATTCTATCATGCAGTGCCATCCTGTGTAGTCTGTTCCGCTTAATAAGCTTCCGTCGATGTTAAATACTCTGCCATCTTCACCATTTATTAAAGCTATTTCGATTTTTCCGAAGCTGTATGTTCCAACAGCTGAACCGTCTGAGCCGTCGCTTGTAACTGTGTCGTTGTAAATATTATAAACTTTTTCGCCAGTTGGTTTTACTCCTACTACTCTTACTATTACTCCTGGAAGTCCTTTATCTTCTCCGTCTAATATGTTATTTCTTAGTGTTGGCTTGTCTTCTCCGCTATCGTCCCAAACCATTCCTGATAATTTTACATATTTACGTTTATTTTGTATTTTTGTATATGTTGTACGGTTGATGTCTTCATCACTTGCTCCAACTTCCATTGGTATAGCTTTGTATGGTTCTGCTTCATAACCGTCATTTGGGTTTACTACTTCATAGAAATAGTATGTGCTGTTTTTATCTACTTCATATACATAAGCTATTCCATTTCCGTCTGTTTTAAATGTACAGTTTTGTGTTGCTTCTTCTCTTGTTCCACCATATACTGGTTTATCATCTATTGAGTGTCCACCAGATTTGATGAAGCCAGAGCCTACCTTTTCTACTATGAATTCTACATTAGGTAGTTTGAATTCTGGAACGTCCATATCTTCTTTTTCTATTTGAATTATTACTCTTTTTGGATCGTTCTTGATTTTCTTGTAAATTGTTTTTTGGTCACGGTTTATTTTATTTATGTTGCATGAAATTGCTTTGTCTGGTTCTGGGTCATAACCTGGGTTTCTATTTTCTACTTCGTAGAAATAATATCTTCCTAGTTTTAAGTTTTCAATTCTTAATTTACCACCATCTTTTGTCCAGAATACTTCTGCGTTTTCTTTGTTTGCTTCCCAAACTACTTTACCTTCGCTGTTGTGGTTAACATATTTGTTTTTCTCTCTGTTTAATACAATGAAGCCTACATTGTCAAGTGGTACTTGTTCGAATTTTTTGTTTACTTTCTCAATTTCTATGCTTCCTTTTAGAGGAATTGTGTATGGGAATGAGAAGTCAATTGGAGGTGGTGTTGTTGTTCCATGTGATGTTACTAATAAGTTTTGTAAGCCACCTGCTGTTATAAACCACATTTCTGCTGTTAATATTGGTTCTTGTTTAATTTTTCCTTTTATTTTTGTTATAATTTCTACATCATTTTGAGCTTTTGTTGCTACATAGAAGTCTTCGCCACTACCAATTGATGTTGGGCTAACATAGTTTCTGTGAGATCCGTCTTTTTTGATGAATAATAAGTCTGTTATTTTATTTCCATCTTGGTCTTCTGCTTCCATGCTTTCAATTGAGCCTGGGAATGTGAAGTTAAATGGTCCTGCTTCTACATAACGAACTCCGTCTTTGTTAAATAGTTGTTTTGCTATGTCTGTTTTGTTTCTTGTTGCATCTTCTACTGTTGAGCTTGTTCCTGATGTTCCTATTTTGCTTGCATATTCACGTCCGCTATTTATTAGGTTTTGTCCTCCATTACTATCCCTAGTCCAGAAGGCACTAAAATCTGCTAAGTAATGACCTGGTGTAGAGTTGTAACTGCACCAATCTGCTTTGTAGTTGTAAATTGCTAATTGTGATTCTGTATAAGCATTTACTGCTCCATAACCAGTTCCGTGTGCAATTATGTATGCCATTGTTCCGTTTACTTCTGATACTGTTGTGTTGCCTCCGCAAGTAGCTTTGTTACCTGCAATGCTGATATATCTTGATACGGTAAATTGATATGGACCTGTGTGTAAGCTTCCTCCATGTTGAACGCAGTACATATCATTTCTGCTTGCTAAGATGTTATATCCAGCCCATACTGTTGTTCCAACTGCATTTCCATGTAAGCTTTTCATTCCGTCTATTGAGTTAACTGCTGCTGCTTTTGTTGGAAATATCATACATATTGATATGAAAAATGCTATTGTTAATAATAAATATTTTTTCATTTTACTCATTTTAGCTACCTCCTTTCCCTATATTCTCTTAAAGCCTATTTTTACTGCTACAATTGAACCTGTTGCAAGGATAGCAATTATTGCTATGATTACTGTTGCTGTCATAATAATTTCACCAGTTTTTACACTTATCATTAAATCTGCTTGTGCCATGTCGTCTTCGCCTTTTGCTCTGTTACCTTCTGTTGAATCTGCATCTTTTAGTCCTTGTTCATTATAGCTTTCTGCTATTTCTGCTACGTTTGCTATTAAACCTGTGTTATTTTCTGTCATTTGCTTTGTTAGTGTTAATGTTACTTCTTTGCTTTCCCCTGGTGCTAATTTTGTACTTGCTAGGCTGTTGTTGTATATTACTGAACCTGATTGATACCAGTCTTTGTTAAGTTCTGAACTGAATTTGTAATCTGCTGATACATAGTCTGCTATTTTCTTAACATATCCTTCTATTTCGCCTTCGTTTGTTACTCTGATTTTGTATTCTACTACAACATTTGAGCTACTTAATTGTTTTGCATGGATGTCTACTTTTGCTAGTGTTGAGTCTTGGAAGTTTGTTGTTTCTGTTCCATTTCCGTTTTGAACTACAACTCTGGTTATCATTTTTTCAATTTTCATGTCATATACTTTACGTTCTTTTAAACCTATGTTCATATATGAAATATGATTATCTTTTACTGTGATTGCTTCTGTTGTTGCTACTGTTTTTTCTGTTCCATCTATTGTCATTTTCTTGTCTACTACTTTTGAGTTCTTTTCTGATGATACTCCTTGTCTTGCATAAGTTGTTAATGTATATTTTGCATTGTCATATACAAATACTACCATGTAATTTCCTTGTGGAACTCCTGTTAATGTGTACATTCCTTTATCGTTTGTAGTTGTTGTGATTTCTTGTCCGTTTGCATTTTTTTGGAATTCGTTTGTTTGTGTGTTAAATAGTTTTACTGTAATTCCACTCAATAAGCTTTCGTCTGCGTCTCTTGAACCATTTTCGTTTTTATCTAACCACGCATATCCTGAAATTAGTTTGGTTTCTCCTTGTGTTGCATTGTTTCCAGTTGTTCCTGTGCTTGTGCTTGGTTTAGATGAGTTAGGTTGTGTGCTTGGTGTGCTTGGGTTTGTTGGTGTTGTTGGATCTGTTGGGTCATCTTCTTCTGGTTCATCTTGTTCATCATCTATTAGTTTTAATTCATTTGGTTCTATAATATGTGTTACTGTTGCTGAGCCTAGTGGGTTTCCTACTGTATATGCTTCTGCACAGTTGTCAATTTCAATTGCTTCGTCGCTTTCAATACCTGGGTTTACTTGTGTTGTTACTAAACATGTCTTTGTTTCGCCTGCATCAATTATTCCACTAAATTCAATGAATTTTCCGCCATCTTCTAATGATTTTGTTTCAAGATATTGACCTTGTGTTAAATCTGCTCCGTCTAATTTGATGTTTTTGATGGCTTCTTGTTGTGAAATTTTATCTTTTATTGTAAGTTCTGAAATACTTGTTTCACCTATATTTGTTACATCTATTTTATATGTAATTTCTTCTCCTGCTTTTACATATTGATTATTTTCAGAAGAGTTTGTGATTTCTACTATTAGTGGGTTTACTGATACTGTTTGAAGGTTACCTTGATATTCCACTTTATCAACTGTTGCAATTGGTTGTACTTTAACTTGTTTTTGTGTTGGGTCATCAAATTGATTTATTTTTACTGTTAATTCAATAGTTTGAGTTTCACCTTTTGTGATTTTTGGTATTGTGATTTCGTCTGTGTCTGCAATTACCTTTATTTCTTCGCCCTCGATATATGAGAAGTCTATTAGTTTTGCATTTTCTGTTTTAACATTTAATTTTACATTTTTTAAATCTTTGTCTGATATGTTTTCAACAAAAACTATATATCTACATGTATCATTTGGGTTCATTCTGTCATAAGTTACAACACCTTTTGCAATGCTAACTTCAACATCGCCTTTTTCTGTTTTTGTTTCTACGGTATTTGATGTTTTTGTAACTTCGCCGTATTTTGTTTCAACTGCATTTTTTAAAATTGTTGGTGCATTTTTTTCTACCTTAACCATGTATTTTAGTGTTGTTTCTGCGTTTGTTGCTAAGCTGATGTTGTCAAATATAACTTCATTTTTATCTGTGTCAATTTTAAATCTTTCTGATGATATTTTTTCGTTTTGTCCTGATGGAAGGTCTATTTCTTCTAAATATACTGTTCCTTCTGGAATTTTTCCTATTACTTGTGCATTTGTAACATCTTCTGAACCTGTGTTTTTAACTGTTGCTGTATATTCAATTTTTTCTCCATATTTTGCTACATCTGCTGTTTTACTACCAACTGTTGCGCTTAAAGTTGTTGTTACTTCTGGACCTTTACCTGTTTCTAGTTTTAAGGCTTGTGCTTGTACTTTTTGTAATGAATCACCTTCTACATAATGTACTGCATAATCTTCTGTTGTTACTTTGTTGTATTCTAAGCCACTTTCTATTGACATATTGTATGTAAAGTCTAATTCTTCTGCTGGTTGTAATTCGTCAATGAAAATTGCATAACTTTTAACTTTGGTTGGGTCTGAAATATTGCTTTCCCAGTCTCCTTCTGAAATTGATAATCCTGTTGTGTCTGGTGAAATTGCTTTGTTTGAGTAACGAACTTGTACTCTGCTTGAATCAATTCCATTTACTGATAATTCGCTTACTCCTACTGGTATGTTGTTTTCGCCAGCTGCTTTTTCTGTTGGGAAATTACCTAGAATTGTTACACTTTGTATTGGTGTTTCATAGTTGTTTATAGCTTGTGCTTGTACTGTTGCTGATTTTTGTTCTGCTCCTAGTGCTAGTTTTCCTGTGCTGTTTCCTTCATTATTTATTGTGTCTAATCCATATTCTGGTATTGTGTTTGTTGTGATTACTCCTGCATAACTTTCTATTTTTACCCCTACTCCTGCTGTTCCTTTTCCTGCTCCTTCTGGGTAATTTATTGCTTTTTCGTTTTCATATTCTAGTACAAATTGTGTATTTACATTTTTTTGCTTTTTGTTTGTTGTTAAGTTGGCTGTGATTAACACTACTGCTCCAACTACTGATTTTTCTTTGTATCTTGTTTGCTCTCCTACTAAATCAAATTCTATTGTGTTTCCTTTTTGTTCATAATTTTCTATTCTCATTTCTTCTTCATTTAATAGGTTGTGTGCTGTTTCTTCTATTCCTTCAAATTCTGCTGGTATTGTTAGTTTGATATGTGCGTTTTTGTATAGTTCGTATTTTTCATCATCATTATGTAATACTATTTTCATTTCTACGTTTTCGTTTGTTCTCATTGTTGAGAATTCTGTTTTACTTACTTCTAATGTTGCATAACTTGTTGTTTCTTTTAAGCTTATTGTTGATGTTCCTTCTGATGCTGGTATTTCTGCTTCTCCTATTTTATAGCTTCCATATACTTTGAATTCTAAGCTTGATATTTGTTTTATTGTTTCTCTATTTTGTGCTGTGATTACTTTGTCTGTGCTTATTGTTAGTTTTCCTGTTTTTTCTGGTTTTGTTGTTTCTATTATTATTTCTCCTATTGTTGTTCCTAGGTCTGCTCTTGTTTCGTCTTTTGTTAATCTTGCTATTGCTCCGTTTGTTGCTCTGTTATATATTGTGATACTTCCTTCTTCTCCTAATATGTCTTTTAAGTTTTCTGCATCTACACTTACTGCTCTTGTTTGTATATTTGGTAAGTGTGTTCCTGACATGTCTTCTGTTACTTTTATTCCGTTCATGTTGTTTATTAGGTTTACTTGAACATCTATGTTTTGTGTTATTCCTCTTTCTATTCCTTCATAGATTGCTCCTTTATATATTTCTTTTTCGGTATTATTTAGAGATACGCTTATTGAACTATCAACTTCTTCTGATGATAGTGTTGTTTCTTTTTGATAACTTGAACTTATTACTATTGCTCCATATGATTTCATGCTTACATTTGCTGTTATTGTTTGAGCTTCTGGTAATTCTGTTCCTTCAAATATGTATGTTACTATGTATTTGTCTGTTCCTGCTTTGTTCCATACTATTTCTCCGTCTTTTTCTTCATTGTTTACTGTTATGGTTACTTTTCCGCTTTCACTTTCATATACATAGTCTTTTTCTTCTATTTTTTCTCCATTTATTGCTAGGTTTTCTGGTGTTTGTACTAACACTTCTGTTGGGTATTTTCCTCCTATTTGTGGTGCCTGCATTTCTACTACTTCTGTTTCCATTGGTAGTTGGTTGCCTTCCATTCCTGTTTCTACTTCTACTTGTATTATTCTTCTTTCTGCTCCTTTATAGCTGAATACCTTGTTTGTTAGCACTTCTTGGTTTACAAATATTCCTGGATTTTCTTGTGAGTATGTGCTTACCATTGCTATTTCTACTGTTCTTGTTCCTTTTACTGTTTTTGTGCTTTGGTTGCTTCCATAGGTATATTTGCCTTCTAGTGAGATTGTACTTTCCTTATCTAACATTGATATGTCTAGTTTTTCTCCCCTTACAAGGCTTATTCCTACTGGTATTTCTATTGTTTCTCCTGCTGTTATTTGATTTAAAACTATTTCGTTCTCTGTGATGCTGTTTATTCTTTCATGCTTTGTGTCTGTTTTAAATTTAAAGTTACTGTCTTGCAATGTGATTTTTCCATTGAAATACCCTTCTTGGCTTACTCCAATTTGTAGATATAGTGTTGCATTTTCTTCGTTTGTTGCAACATCTTTTGATTCTACTTTGTTTTCTCCGTCCTTAAAATATGCCATAAATGATACGTTTTTATGGCTTGTTTCGCTTGATAGCGTGAATGCTTCTGCTGCATAGGTTATTGTATTAACACCTAACAATATGAAATTGGCTGATGTTAATGTCAATATCAATAGAGCAGAAACAATTGATTTAATTATGTTCTTTCTCATGATAATACCTCCTATATTTTTCCAAGTTACATAATGTCTCTATATTATATTATACATGCTATTTTGACATTTTTCAAGTCTTTTTTGAAAATTTTAACCTTTTATGTGAATTTTTGCCGTTTTTTCTTCTATTAAATGCTATTTTAGGAGTTTTCATTCGGACAGAAATGGTATCCCTAATTAGAGATACCATTTTTTTAAATTAGATTATTCTTTTTTGTTTTTCTTTATTGCATATATTCCGCCCGCTACTGTTATTAAGATTGTTAATGAGATTATGATGTATATGTTATAGTTTCTGTTGCCACCTGTGCTTGATACAATTAAGATCTGTTCTGCTGGGGCGTCATCTGGTTCATGGTTATATTGTTCAACTATTCCTGTCTCGAAGATTGATTGTAACGCAACTGGTATATAGTTACCTGGTGTTGTTTTTGTTTGGAAAGATGCTCCAAATGGTCTGTTGATGTTTATAAGTTCAACTTGGTTGTTGATGTTGCCCATTTCCTCTGTTGATAAGTGTCTTTCTATTTCCATATACATTGTAGCAGAATTTGTTCCACCACTGTAAATTGGTTTATCTTTTAAATATTCAGATTGATACATTGTTGTGTTTTTAATTGCATTTGAGTCACATACAGCAGAACTTAGTCTTCCATCTCCTGTAGGTTCCTTAATGCTATCTATATTTTGCACTGTCCACATATATGTTGCGTTTTTGCTACTATTTGCAGAGAAATTGCCTTCTTTACCTAAGTAGTCCATTATAATTGGTTCTATATATGTCCTTTGCTCAGGTGTTCCTTGAGTTCCTGTATAGTAGAAGTCTTGTGTTGAATAGTCTAATTCTCCCAAGTTTTTGATAGTATATTCATAAGTTGCATATACTATTGAGTTGTTTAAGATTTCATCATCTAGTTCGATTTTTATTTGTTTATATCTCCTGTCAGTTGGTGAATTAACCGTATTTGGTGTTATATAAGAAATATGGTCTGGCTTAGTTCCGCCAATGGTTCCATTTGAATTTATTACTGCATCTACGATTGGTTCTTCACTCGAATATGTTACTTTAATGTTTGAAATACGCTTTTCTACTTCTATGTCTTGCTTTGGTCTTTCTATTATTCCTAGATTTATTCCAGTTGTTAGAAATTGTAGTTTTCCACTTCGTGTATCTGTAGGTGCCTGAGTTTGAGTTATAAGTATACCATCTGTATCAGCATATTCTAGCTTATATTTCATTTTGAAGGTGTCTGACGTCATATTATAATCTTTCTTAATATCTTCTGGACTCACTGTATAGTTATATCCACTTTCGCCACGATTCATTAGATTTGTATCTATGTTAAGCCTTTTGTTCCAATCGTCAAGTGCGCGTGATTTATTTTGGTCACTGGTTGCTGCATTATATTTTCGATAGAAGAATAAATCTGGCGAAACCGAGTTAGTACAATTATTATACTCCGTTTTATCCATTATTGTTGATTTATAGTCTACCACGTCTATAACTTTATTGGCTGTAGTTTTCGTTCCGGTTGGTTTTCCCCATTCAAATCTTACTATGTAGGTACCTGGCGTAAATCCATTAAAGCTATAATTACCGTTTTCGTCTGTTGTCGTTTTAAATTCTTGTGGTGCTGTTCCTTGTGGTACGTCTATGTTCATAGCCTGTTGAACTGAACTATCCACACATTCCATTAGTCGAACTGTAACATTTTTCATTCCTGATTCTTTTGTGCTATCAAATATGCCATTTCCTATTGTAGATCCATTTTCTTTTAAATCTTCAAATACATTTCCTTTCACTGCCCTAGATTCTGCAATTATTAAGCCTAGTTCTGGTGCTGCTCTTGTATCATCTTCATACGTGTTTGCAGTGCCTGGAGTTATATTGTCTGCTACGGCGTCCTTATCAACTGCTGCATAGTATTTTCCGCTATCATCAAGTGTTGTATATGAAGTTATTTCTGCTATGTTTCCTAGTTGGGTATATCCTGTAATATCAGCTCCTGCTGCGCTAACTGATTGTAGTGCAGTACTAATTCCTGATCTATCTAAGGTTACACTTACATATATTGCTTTTGATTTTCCTTTTTCAATCTTTAATCCTCTGTTATTCCACTTTTCTGTACTGTTACCATCAAATAGTATTTGCGTTCCTTTATATGCCGAACCTTCTGGTTGCGTTTGCTCTTGCCATCCAATCACTGGTGCAGTTGGATCGGTTGTTCCTCTTAAATTACTATCTAACGCGCTATATACGCCTTCTACGGTATATTTTTTATCATAGTAATCCTTTATTGCATGTATTCTAACTGTCTTATTGCCTTGATTTTTTACAACAATTTTATATGTTATTGTCACTTTTAGCTCATTGCTTGTATTGCTATCTGTATATAAAGCATCTGCTCTATATATTGGTTGTTTGTAAGTATAATTAGCATATTTATTTACGAACGCTACACCAACGTTATCCCACATAGGCGTAGTATCAGAAATCGCACCGTCAACATGTCCATATTTATATATGTGATGTTCGCCCTTTACTGAAATTTCAGCATGTGATACGTCTTTTAGAATAGCTACGTCCATATCGGCACGTTTGTATACACCTAAATTATATCCAGTTAATACTAATTTGTGTGCCCCTCTTGGAACTTTAATACTAGTAACTCCTTGTGTTGAAGCCATAATTTTTGTTTTTTCTTCTGGTGTTGTTGAAGTTACTGTTGCAGTAGTTGCTTCATTAGAATGTACTACATCATATCCTACTTTTACGGTCTCATTTCCTGCTTCGTCACGTGCCTGTACTTGATTATTAACGTTGGCTACACCTTCTACTTTTGCAAACATTGCATTTAAAGCGTCACGTGCTCCTGCTAATTCTTTCGCTTTTGAGCCGTTTTCTATATCTGGATGTTCTACTACTGCCTCATATATAAAGCCATTATATTCAAATGTAATATAGCAATACCATCCCGTTCTATCAGCTCCTGTGTATCTCGAATCATCTTCTCCGTTTAGTATAGGAACTTCAATGTCGTCAAATCTATAATATCCTCCGTTTTTCGTCGTTGTTGTTCTTGTCAAGTCTTCTGCAATTTTTCCGTCTTTCATTACAGTTATTAGTTTTACTTCTACACCATCTAAGCAACTCTCTTGCCCGACATCCCAAAGGTTATTTCTTAACGTTGCTTTGTCTTCTCCACCGTCAATAAATACTCGTCCCTCAATAGATACCCATGTTTGTCTATTTCGTGCAGTTATAGTTTTTGTTTCTCCATTTGTTGTTAATGTTCCTTTACCTTCACCATGATTTTCTCCGTACCAGCCTTTATAGTACTCTGGTATGTCTGAGTCTTCTAATGCTTCGTAATAATAATATGTTCCCATTTCCATGTAGTTTAATACAATTTGACCGGCAATTCCACTGTCACCAGTTTTAAACCAGGTAGCCTCAGACTCATCGTCTGAATAAGTCGCATGTTGATCTGGCTCCATACCGGTTCCTGGCGATACTACCCAACCATACTCAGGATTATAGAATTTAAATTTAAATCCGTTCATCTTTTCACCAGTATCTTCGTCTACTTTTTCAAGAACTATATGTCCTCTTTCAGTTTTTTCTGCAAGTTCTTTTTCTATATTAGGCTGATCTTTAACTGGTTTTCCAAGTTTAAATTGATTTCCATCATTATATAACAAATATCCATCTGGTGCTGGTGCAACTTCAGCTGCATAATATACTGTTTTGTACTCTAAGTCCATACCTTCTACTTTGCTTACGCTAAATGTTCCTGATGAGTCTGTTTCAATTATAAAGTTATCATTTGTTTCTGCATCTGCTTTTAGTCTAAATTGTCCTACTTTTGATGCTCCATCTACTTTTAAGTATGACCTGCCATAGTGAGTTATTTGATATTTTGCTCCTCTATAAGCTGACGCAACTTTTTTCAATTTGGTACCTTTGTCTTCATGTTTCAGTACTTGATATGCCGGTTTGTAATTTTTATCACCCGGTTTTCCTACTGCTGGAACTGTCTCATACCAATATTTTCTTACAGTGCAAGAGACATAAGGATCCTCACTCGAACCTCCAAAAGGATAATCATTTCCGCTCTGATGTTTTCCAATAAGCAAAAAGATTTACTTTTGAATAGTAGTCACATGAATACTTATTTGTTTGTCCTGGTAGTAAATACCATGTTCCATTTGAATCTGTTTCTATACTTGCTGGCAAACTAACGGCTGGTGGATATTCATCAGCAGAAAGCGCTACATATTTGTTATCATCTGATTTCTTATATAGTTCTTTTTTTCGCTGATATGACGAGTTAGTCGTAGTTACATATTTGAAAATATTAAATCGTGCACCCTCAACGGGCTCATTAGTTATCGGATTGTTTTTTACTACGGTTATTGAAATATTTTGCGACGCTTTTATATCTTCAAATTCTAAAACTTTGGTTCCCGCCACTGCTGTAAATGTTTGTGTATCATTTCCTGTTATTAAATATCCTGCTGGTGCTTTTGTTTCTACAACTTTATATTTATTTCCTATTTTTAATCCATTATAGTTTATTACACCACTAGCGTTTGTTTTTTTAGTAGCTAACAATTTTTCAGTAGTTCCAATTATTTGATATATTTGGAATTTGGCACCTTTTAACCTTTTGTTTGGATTTGCTTGATCTTTTTTTACTATTTGAAGGCTTCCTGTTGTAACTGTTCCGGCTTTTGCATGGAATACCATCATATTTTGCCCATCGCCTGGTGTAGAATAAGGTGATTTAAAGCCACACATAAATACAAATCTTGCTTGTGGAAGTGGTTTTCCACTAGTGCCATTAAATGCTTCTGTAATATATGTTTTAGCTTCTGTTTCCTTTGCAGTTAAATCTGAGCCACCTTTACCTGCATAATTTTTTGGCCAAAATCCTTTGTATAATCCTAATGTATCCATGTAATCATCATGTCTTCTGAATCCTCTATTTCTCAACAATGTTGACCAAGGAGTTGTGGAATTCTTTGATTCATTGGTGCACCAAGTTTCTTTGGCTTCATTTGCTTTCATTGCATAATAAGCCATTTGATATA
This sequence comes from uncultured Clostridia bacterium, assembly GCA_947594935.1. Lineage (GTDB taxonomy): Bacteria > Bacillota > Clostridia > TANB77 > CAG-508 > CAG-269. Next base: position 76,901 of record CANQEM010000002.1, read on the forward strand.
TATATTTCACTTCTGTTCTATATTCTGAGTCAGTATACGAATAGCGTGTTGTAACTGGCGTTCTTGAACTTCTTGATAAATCTATTGTTGTTGTTTCAACATTTCCTTGTCCATCGAGTGTCATAACTGTGCAAGGTACTTGATATAGTCCACCGCTGTGATTTTCAGTTACTAAGCATAAGCAGTTTCTTTTATTATAATTATAATAATTTGTTTCCCAATTATTGCCTAATGCAGGGCTAGTTACACCATAAGCTTTTACATAACTTCCTCTGTTTTTGAAATTATTTAACATTCTTGTTGCATTAAAAGCATAAAAATCATCCGGTCTGCTTTGAGCTGCATAGGCAAGGCATGCTGGCAAGTCGCCCTCACTCCCTCTGCTTTCCAAACTACTAGTACCACTATATGCCAAAGAAGTTGGGCAGATGAGTCCATTTAAAATGACAAGAGCTATGAAAGTTGCAAGTATTAAAATTTTAATTGGTTTCATTTTCATGGACTTCTCCCTCCTTTTTCTTTTGATATATTATTATTGCAACACCTACTAGTGCAATTACTATTACAGCTATACTAATATACACTACTAAACCTGTTTTTACTGAGATTAGTAATTCAGCTGTGCTTATATCGTCTTCTCCTTCTTTTCTGTTACCTGGTGTTGAATCTATATCTGATGCTGAAAATTCATTAGTTTCGCCACCAATTTCTGCTATGTTTGCACTTGAACCTGTATTTGTTTCGGTCATTTGTTTTGTTAATACTAGGGTTAGGTTTTTTGTTTCTCCTGGTTCAATAACTTCTTTTTCTAGGCTGATGTTGTGTAAGTTTTTATCTTGTTCGTTTACATACCAACCTGGATTTTGATCTTGATTAAAGATTAAATCGCTTGGCATATAGTCAATTACGTCTGTTGCGTATCCTGCTATATCTCCTTCGTTTGTTATTTCAAATGAATATTCCACTGTAACTGTGCTATTTGCTAATTGTTTTGCATGAATGTCTACTTTTGCAAGTTTTGATTTATTAAAGTCTGTAATTTTTGTTCCTTCTGCATTTTTTACTGCTACTCTTGTGATTGATTTATCTATTTTTAAGTCAAAGTTTTCTTTTTCCACAAAACCTGCATCTATGTTTATTATGTTTGAATTTCTGATTGTAAGGTTATCTGTTGCTGCTACAATCATATCATTTATTGTTTTTTGAATAACATCTGAATTTTCAAAATCAGATATTCCATCTTTTTGGTATCCTGTAACACTATATTTATTTGAGTTATACATAAACATAGTGATATATGTTCCTGGTTCTACATTATTAAATACATAAGTTCCATCTACTGCCGTAGTTACCGCATTAACAGTTTGACCATTTGAAGCATTTAATAATTTTACTTCAATATCTGATATGCCACCTTCTGAACTTTCTCTTGAGCCATTTTTATTGCTATCTAACCATGCTCTTCCAGAAATTGAATACTTGCCTGCTTCATTGTTATTTGGATTTCCTTGTGCACCGGTGTTTCCTCCTTGATTTGTTTGTCCATTTGAGTCTTTTATTTTTCCTGTTTCGTCAGGGTCTGCCGGGTCTTCTTCTATATCTGGGTCTCCGCCCTCATTTACTGGTTCTAAATTTAATGTTACTGGTGAGACTTCTAAATATCCATCTCTTGTCCAATACATTTCAACATTACTTTCTAGCATTTCCTCTGCATTAACCGCTTCATCGTCATTTTCCCAAACTTCAACTTCTGTAACCATTTGAGCCCAATCATCAGCTGGTAAATCGAATGTTACATTTGCTACATTAGTTCCAGAAATTTCTGCATCTATTTGTTGCCCCTTAGATGTTTGTACATAAGATTTTAATATTTTTCCTGTATATTCTGTAATTTGTTGTTCTACTTGTGCCTCTGTGTCAAGTCTTTGGTCTATATTTTCTATGTTTGTTTTAAATATTACAGTATCACCCACTTCTGGAATCTCTGCATATATTTCGTCCTCATCTTCTAATTTGTTTTCTTCTGATTTAATGATTTCAGAATCTTGATATGCTGTAACTTTTGCTGTTAGTCTTTGTATTGTTCTTTCGGCTGTGCATGAACCATAAGTTTTTCCATTTAATTGTGCTGTTGCATATACACTTGCATCTGAAAATATTCCCCATCTGTCATCATCATTTTCGTCATCTGATATTTCTGCTGCAAAACATATCCATCCAAAAGTAAATGTGTCGTTTGGTTTTATAGAATATATTTTAAATGTACCCACATTATTGTCTATATTTACTAATTGCACTAATGGAGTTCCGTCTTCGTCGGATATAACATCATAGTTTTTGTTAACTCCTTCTTCTGACTGTGTGTATGGTAGATAATCTCCTCCACTTAGTATTAAGTTACTAGAAGGCTCTACTGTCACAATTATATCTTTTTGTTCTTTGTCTGTATAATTCTTTATACTAAAATCATAGTGTATGTCTTCTCCCTCTGTTACTTGCTTGTCTTCTTGGGTTGCATTTAAAGTTTCAATTGAAAGTTCTGCATCTTTTATTTTGTTTGTCATTGTTGCTTGTGTTTGCTCTGGTAATTCATCTGCTTTGATTTTGATTGTACCTGTAATATCTATTCCTTGCTTTTTCTTTGGTGAAAATTGATATGTAAATGTTGCTGTTTCTCCATTTTGAATTGTTTGTTGTGTTCTTGTTACATTTGTTGCATTTTCATTTTGTTTTGTGAATAGCATTTTAGGTGCATAGTCTTCTGTCCATCCATATTCTGGTTCTTCTTCTGTTACTTCATAATAAACTGCATTTGTGTGTTCTGCTGTTAATTGGAAGTTGTTTAATGCTGCTCCTGTGTTGTTTGTAACTTTT
>CANQEM010000003.1 GCA_947594935.1 uncultured Clostridia bacterium
ATGTCTCCAGTTTGAATACTTAACTTTAAAACGGAGACATATTTTATAATTTGTCCAAATGATTTTACTCATTTAACATTCAAACTCTAATCAAACTGTTTGAATCAAGCCATTTTTCGTAAATCTAATTAAATATCGGAATAATAAATAAAAAAACCACATATAATACTTGTATCCGTAAAAAATATAATTTTCATAAGTTTTACGTCCATATCCGTAAAACTTGACAAAAGCAAAGTAGTATTATAAAATAAAATTAAAGTATTTGATATACATTCTAGTGGAGGAAACCCATGTTAAAAAGAGAATATTATTTAAACCAATTAATAAAAAGTAAAGATTTAAATTTAATAAAAGTTATAACTGGAGTTAGAAGAAGTGGAAAAAGCACATTATTATTGCAATATAGAGAATATTTAATCTCACAAAAAATACCAGAAAAAAATATAATCTTTATGAATTTTGAAAGTGCGGATTGGTATGCTATAAAAAACTACAAAGATTTATACTCTTACATAAAAAGCCATATTTCAAAAGGTAAAAATTATATTTTGTTAGATGAAGTTCAGAATGTAGAAAGCTGGGAAAAGGCAGTAAACTCATTATTGGTTGATATTGATTGTGATATTTATATTACAGGTTCAAATGCTTACCTTTTATCAAGTGAATTAACTACATTACTTGCTGGTAGAGTTTTAACAATAAAAATATATCCATTTTCCTTCAAAGAATTTATAGAAGAATATCCATTCAAAGAAGATTCAGATAAATATGATAAATTCGATAAATATTTAAAATTTGGTGGAATGCCGATGATTGTTAATATGAATGATAATGAAGAAATGATTATTAACTATTTAACGGACATTAAAGAAGTTGTGCTAAAAAAAGATGTTATAGGTAGAAATAAAATAAAAGACGTTGTTTTTTTGGACAATTTGATAAAATATATGGCATCATGCATAGGTAACTTAACTACACCTAATAATATTTCAGAATTTATGCAAAAGAATGGAAGTACAGTTACAAATGAAACTGTGGATTCATACTTAAGAATGATTGAGAATGCTTATTTTATATATCGAGTTCCAAGATACGAATTAAAGGGAAAGCAACTTTTAAAAACACAAGGAAAATATTATTTTGTAGATAATGGATTAAAGAACATTATAGACGGACTTTCATCCTATGATAGTGGAAGTAGCTTTGAAAATTTAATATATATCGAATTACTTCGCAGACGGATATGAAGTTTATGTAGGAAAATATAATGATGTAGAAATAGATTTTATTGCAATTAAACCAAATGAAAAAATATATTATCAAGTTACAAGAAGTATATTAGATGAAAAGGTTGAAGAACGAGAAAAAAATTCATTGCTCGCTATAAAAGACAATTATAAAAAAGTTATTTTGACAATGGATAAAGTAAAGAACAAACAGATAGAAGGAATAGAAGTAATAAATATAATAGACTTTCTACTTAGTTAATAAATTTACTTTGTAAGAACATCAAACCAGAGCATGGCTCCAAAAAGAAATCAAAAATAGCATGGAAACATTTTAAAATTTCCATGCTATTTTCTACATTACTTCTTTAAAAAATACATATTCGCTTCCAGAAGTATTATTTCTAGACTGATATAAATATCCACCTAAAATTTCTTTTGTTTCAGTATTTAATTTTACATCTATATCTGCGTGATAAACAAAAGTATCACCATCATAATTTCTCAAATGAATATCAAAAAGTAAACTTGCATCTAAACCAGCTAAATCAACACCAGCTTGTTCCAAAAGCTTTCCATTAAATACAACAGAATTCACATCATCATGGATAGAATAATTTTTCACAACACCCTTATTCAAATAACCTAAGGAAATAGGGTTAGAGCAATCCGTGTAGAAAGTAGGAGTTGAATAATTAGCAGCATCATTTTCCTCATTTGTATTTACTATATTAAAATCAATACGACCAGCAGAAGCACTTGACAAAGCTTCAAAAGTACCAAAAGAATTTAAGTTTTTATAATTCAAAACCTGAGTTCCAATTTCAGGGGTAACAGTTGAAATACGAATATTATCAACCCACAATTCTTTTACAGTATTCTTTGTATTTAAATCAGAAACAGAAGAAGTATTATCAATATAAATTGCAATATCTGTATATTGGCAAATATCTAAATCCTGTAAAGAGTTGTTAGCACTATTATCAACTGCATTTGCACTACTATAAAGTAAAATACGATTTACCCTAAATACAGAAGTTTGATTTTGTTCAGAAATTTTTAAAGATTGATTAACAAATTCTTCTCTACAATAGCTAGCGTAAAAAAGATAAGAATAAGCAAGTATGCAAAGTAACAATAAAACAATTAAAAATGTAAAAGCCAGTTTAGTGTGCTTAATTTTAATTTTTGGAAGTGCCACAGTGAATACCTCCTTATCTTTCTAATCGTTTATATAGCATCTCCATATAACTATAAACTTTTGTATGCCAATCAGGGTCACTAGCATAGCGAATATTAACATCACTAACAGTTGGACCATTATAATATGTAGCAGCGGCTCTTTCACCGTCATAAATCTTTGTACCAGCTGGGTTTAAGTAATACTTAACTAAAACCTTAGCAACTAATTCCATGCCCTCTTCATAAGTATCAAACTCGAAAGATGATTCATAAGGAGTAGAATCATAAGAACCATATCCAAATAGATTCTTCTTATCATCAGCTATTTGTGAACTACCCCAAGCACTTTCATGAATTGCAATAGAAGCTAGGAATATACCATTTATTTTATATTTTCTATCAAGATTATAGAATACTTCATAATTATTTTCAAAAATCTTATTTTTATCATTAGGTAAACCAGTAAAAATTTTCTTGTAATCAGATAAAGTCAATCCAGAAGATTGATTTAAAGGCATATCAATTGCCAATTCTACAACAAGTTTTTTAATACGATTTTTCTCAGGCATAGTAGGTGAAACAGTAGCAGAAGTTAAATTACTAGTAGGCAAATAGCCTTCTACACCATCATAAGAAACTTTACACCATTGTTCATTTGGTAAATCTATAAGAACTACATCAAAATATTGTTCAATTTCAACAATATCTTTTGAAGAATCTTCAATTCCGTCACGTAGTTTAGTATCTTTTGTTAAATATAATGTATCTTTTAAATGAGCTTTTATCTTTGCTAAAAATTCTGATGTTCCAACATCAATAATTTCTGGAATATAATTTAAAGTTTTTTCCTCATGTAAAATGGTTTCATCAGATATTTCTCCATTTTGGTATGACCTTACCAAAGTAACATTTTTCTTACCATTAACACCTTCTTGTAAAACAACTTTTTCATCTTTTGGCAAGATAGAACGTTCTGTATATAAAGTATCAAAAGGAATGTCGCGTTCTTCAATAACTTGTTCTTTTACAATTTCCAAAGCTGCATTTGATGTAATTATATTATGAGCATTTAAACGATGACGGTTTATCTCTATTGAAATAGTATCTTCCTTAGCAGTAGACAAAGGAGAAGATAGCTCAATAGAATCATCTTTTGCTGAAATTGAAGTTGACCAAAAGAAAGCCAATACCATAGCAAGAATTAGAATAATTAAAACGATTGATATACTAAGAGTTTTCTTACTAGATGAATAAGAATATTGAACATTTTTTGAACTAGTATTTTTTTTCACATTATGTACTGCACTTGCTTTTTTTGTATTTTGAGCCTCATATTGAAGTCTTGTTTCTTGTAGTTCCCTAAACACATCAGTAAGTTGTCTGTTATCAGAATCGAAGTATCCTTTATAAGCCATGCCACTTTCATTCCTTTCCTAATAAATATCCAATACTATTATATACCAATATCCGTAACTTGTCCATAGATTTTTAGAAAAAATATATTGCAAAATTTGTAAAATGTTATATAATAGACAAAGAAAGGGGAAAAAAGACGATGCAAGAAAATAATTTGTTAGAATTACAAGAAAAAATAGGCTACAAATTTACGGATATAAACCTTTTGAAGAACGCCTTAACACATACATCTTATGCACATGAACACAAGATATCAGATAATGAAAAACTAGAATTTTTAGGTGATAGCATTTTAGAATTTGTTTCAAGTCAATACCTATATCGAAACTATACCAACCTAAAAGAAGGCGAAATGACTAAGGTCAGAGCGGCTGTTGTATGTGAGGAAAGCTTATATAAAATAGCTAAACAGCATAATTTTAATGAATTTTTGTATGTAGGAAGATCAGAAAGATTATCAAATGGAAATGAAAGACCAGCAATTCTAGCAGACAGTGTAGAAGCAGTTATTGCAGCAATCTATTTAGACGGTGGAATAGAACCAGCAACAAAATTCATAATTGAAAATTTAAAAGCTGGAATAGACAAAGCCACAGCACATGTTGGTGATAAAGACTATAAAACAGTTTTACAAGAAAAATTGCAAGAACATGGAAATATAGAGATACAGTATAAAATCATAAGTGAAACAGGACCAGACCATGATAAAACTTTTGAAGCAGAAGTCATCGTTAAAAATAAAAAATTAGCAACAGGTAAAGGCAAAAGCAAAAAACAAGCAGAAATGGAAGCAGCAAAAAAAGCTTTATTACAATTGTGAAAGGAATGATTTAGCCATGAAAGAAAAATACATTATACCAATATTTGTTCCACATTTAGGATGTCCAAATGATTGCATATTTTGCAACCAAAAATCAATTAGTGGTCAAAAAGAAGAAATGACAAAAGAGCAAGCCAGAAAAATAATAGAGCAAAATCTTAAAGAAATGAAAGACAAAGATGCAGAAAAAGAAATAGCTTTTTTTGGAGGAAGCTTTACAGCAATCAAAGAAGAAAAGCAAGAAGAACTTTTATCACTTGCCTATGAATATGTCAAAAAAGGAGAAGTAAACAGTATACGCATTTCAACAAGACCTGATTTTATTGATAGAAAAATCTTAAAAAGACTAAAAAAATACAAAGTAAAAACCATAGAACTAGGAGTGCAATCAGCAAATGACTATATTTTAAAAAGAGCAAAGCGAGGTCATACTTTTGATGATGTAAAAAAAGCATCAAAACTAATTAGAAGATACCGCTTCGACTTAGGGCATCAAATGATGGTAGGCTTACCAGATAGTACAAGAATTGATGAAATAAACACAGCTAAGCAGTTGATAAAGCTAAAACCAAAAATGGTAAGAATATATCCAGTTTTAGTAATAAAAGGAACCAAACTAGAAAAAGAAGTGCAAGAAGGGAAATATCAACCACTAACAATTGTACAAGCAGTAGAAACTTGCAAGGAACTAGTTAGAATGTTTGACAAAAAACATATAGATATTATAAGAGTTGGACTTCAAAATACGGATGAAATCTCTGACCCAAACAATAAGGAAAGTGAAGTTGTTGCTGGTCCATTTCATCCTGCATTTAGGCAACTTGTAGAATCAGCAATGTGGTATGACGCAGTTGTAGACAAAATTAAAAAACTAAATGTAAAAGTAAAAGAAGTTCAAGTTACTGTAAACCCAATAGATGCAAACAATGTAATAGGGCATAAAAGAGAAAACATCGAAAAATTGAAAGAAACTTATGATGTTGATTTAATTATTAAACAAGACGAAACGATAAAACAAGGAAAATCTAAGATAGATATAATCAAAACATATAATGACTTTTTAGAGGACTAGAAAATAAAAAATGGCACATACTACCATTAGGTGATTTTATGTTGTGGAAATATGTGCAAGAAACATTTGAAACAATTTTAGGAGCAGCAGTAATGGCAATGGGAACATCGCTACTTCTATTGCCAAACCAACTTTCAACAGGAGGCTTTTCTGGAATTGCAACAATCAGCTATTATTTTTTAAATATTCCAATGGGTATTACAATTCTAGTCTTAAACATACCATTATTTGCATTAGCAATTTATAGGCTAGGAAAAAGCTTTTGTGTGAAATCACTTATTGGAACAATTAGTTTTTCTGTTGCAATTGATTTGTTTGACAAACTACCACCTTTAACAGATGATAGACTATTAGCATGTATCTATGGAGGAATTATATTAGGATTAGGAACGGCAATTATTTTAAGAGGAAACTCATCAACCGGTGGAACAGACCTATTAAGTTTTATAATCAGAAGTTATAAACCAAATTTTAGGATGAGCCATTTAATAACAATAACAGACACAATGATTGTATTCCTAAATATATTATTTTTCAAAGAAATAGAAATAGGGCTATATTCAGCAATTGCAATCTTTTTAATGGGAAAAATGATAGACATCATATTTGAAGGAATTGATTTTACGAAATTGCTTATTATCATATCAGACAAAAATGAAGAAATAGCAAAAGAAATAGGAGATAAAATTAGGCGTGGCACAACAGGTTTTTTTGGCAAAGGAATGTACACTCAAAAAAACAAAATAATTTTAATGTGTGCAGCATCAAGAGGAGATGTAGCAAGAATTAAGCTAATAGCAAAACATATTGACCCAACTAGCTTTATAATCATAGCTAATGCACGTGAAGTTGTAGGACTAGGTTTTAGAAAGGAATAATCAAATGAAAGAGCAACAATATATTTTGAAAAAGCCAGAATGCTTTGAATTAAAAGACATATTCACTTGTGGGCAATGCTTCCGATGGCAGGAAAATGAAGATGGAAGCTATATAGGTGTAGTAAAAAACAATGTAATAAAAATAAGAGAAGAAAATTCTAAATATATAATAAAATCAGTAGGAGAAGATAACTTAGAAAAGCTTGTATATGAATATTTTGATTTAGGAAGAGATTATCAAGAACTACAAGAAAAACTATCAAAAATAGATAAAAATATGAAAACAAGTATTGAATATGGAAAAGGAATTAGAATATTAAATCAAGATTTATGGGAAACTCTCATATCATTTATTATTTCAGCAAATAATAATATTCCAAGAATTCAAAAAATTATTCAAAGACTATCAAAACAATATGGAAAAGAGATAAAATTTGAAGGAAATTCATATTATACATTTCCTCTACCAGAAGAATTGAAAGATGTATCAATTCAAGATTTCAGAAATCTAGGCTTAGGGTTTAGAGATAAGAGACTTTATGAAACAACACAAGCAATTTTGAATAAAGAAGTAGATTTGCAAAAATTACAGGAAAATGAGAACACAGAAGAAGTAAGAGAAATTTTATTGACTTTATCAGGTGTTGGACCAAAAGTAGCAGACTGTATTTTGCTATTCTCAACACTAAAACGTTTTGAAGTTTTCCCAATAGATGTATGGATAAATCGAGTAATGAACGAGCTATATTTAAATGAACCAGAAGATAAAGTCAGCAAAGCCAAAATACAAAAATTAGCAAATGAAAAGTTTGGAGAACTTGCAGGACTGGCTCAGCAGTATTTATTCTATTGGCGTAGAGATTAGAAAAAGGAGGTTAGCATGGCACTTAAATTTATTTATGGCACATCAGGCACTGGGAAAAGCGCATTTTGTTATTCGCAAATAGCAAAAGATATACAAGCAGGAGAAAAAGTATATCTTGTAACACCAGAACAATTTTCATATAATGCAGAGAAAAAGCTGATGGAAGAAGTCAATACAAAAGCCATAATACAAGCAGAAGTGTTACATCTAAGCAGAATGGCACAAAGAGCAATAACAGAACTTGGAATAACAAATGCAAGAATGACGCAAAGTGGCAAAGCCATGCTAGTTTGCTATATCTTAGAGCAAAACAAAAATAAGCTAACATATCTATCAAAATCACAAGAAAATATAGAACTTGCAATTTCATGTATTACTGAATTTAAAAAACATGGAATAACACTAGAAATTTTAAACAATCTAATGTGCAATATTGAAAACCCATATTTAAAAACAAAATTGCAAGATATTTACACAATATATAGCCAATATGATGAAAAAATCAATCAATCATATATTGATGAAGAAGATGAGTTAACTATATTAGCTGAAAATATAAAGAACTTAGAGTGGATAAAAAACAGTATTGTTTACATAGATGAGTTTGCTGGTTTTACAGTTCCAGAATATGCAGTTATTAAAGAACTAATTAAATACTGTAAGCAAGTAAATATCACAATCACAACAAACAGCTTAGAACTTACTCAAAATGTTGATACAGATATTTTTTATGAAAATAAAATAACTGTGAAAAAATTAAAAAAAATCGCACAAGAAAATAATTTACCAATTGAAGAACCAATATATTTAAAAGAAAATTTGCGTTTTAATACAGCTGAATTAAAACATATAGAAACTCAAATGTTTAAAATAAAACCCACAGTTTGGGAAGAAACTGTGGAAAACCTACATCTTTTTTTAGCAAAAAACCAATATACTGAAATTGAAAATGTTGCAAAAAAAATAAGTGAACTTGTAAGAGAAAAAAATTTGCGTTACCATGACATTGCAATAATCACTAAAAACATTGAAAATTATGGAAATCTTGCAAGAATTATTTTTGAAAAGTATGGAATTCCGATTTTTATTGATGAAAAACGAGAGCTTAGTCAAAATAGTATTATTCAGTATGTACTAGCTATATTAGACATTTTGCGTAAAAATTATCAAAAAGAAGCGGTATTTCAATATATTAAAATGGGATACACAAATATTGAAACAGAGGACATTTTCAAATTAGAAAATTACTGTGCAAAATGGGGAATTAGTCAATCCAAATTTAAAAATGACTTTACCTATGAGATGGAAGATAGAAAAGAAGAAATCACATATTTAAATGAACTAAGGAAAAAAATAATAGACCCGATAGAAAATTTAAAACAAGAAATAAAAGCGGGAAAAACAGTAAAAGACATGACCATAGCCATATACAAATTCTTAGAAAAGCAAGAAATTGAAACACAAGTTACAAACAAAATAGCATACTTATTGGAAAATGGCAAAATTGACTTAGCACAAGAATATAAAGAAAGCTATGAAATAATAATTAAACTATTAGACGAAATTGTAACAATTTTTGGGCAGGACAAAATGTCTGTTGAGCAATATGAAAATCTTTTACGTCAAGGACTAAAAGCAAGTAGCCTTGGCAAAATACCTGGAACGCAAGACCAAGTAATTATGGGAGATGTAGACAGGTCAAGAAGTAATAAAATAAAAATAAACTTTATCATAGGTCTAAATGACGGAGTATATCCAAGTGTAAATAGAAGCGAGGGCTTTTTAGGAGACGAAGAAAGAAATGAATTGCAAAGACATGGAGTTGAACTTGCCAAAGGAACATTGGAAAATCTATATGATGATAATTTTAACATCTATAAAGCATTTACAACTGCACAAGATGAAATATACTTATCATACAGCTCAGCAAACACAGACGGCACAGCTCTAAGACCAGCAATCTATGTAACAAAAATAAAAAACATATTTCCTAAAATCGAAGAACAAAGTGATGTTATTGAAAATATTTATGAAATTACAAATGTAAAAGGAACGTATGAAACTTTAATTGAAAAAATTGCAAAAGCACAAGATGATGAAGAACTTGAACTAAAATGGAAAGAAATTTACAGCTATTTCAAAAGAAACGCCGATTGGAAAGATAAGCTAGAAAAAGACTTACAAGCAATAAATTATAGTAATTTGCCACAAGATATAAAAAAGGAAACAATAAAAAAGCTATATGAAAACACTTTAACAACAAGTGTATCACGATTAGAAAAATATAAAAGTTGTCCATTTTCATATTATCTACAATATGGATTAAAACTAAAAGAAAGAGATGAACTAAAAGTTCAGAGTTTTGATACAGGCTCATTTATGCACGAAGTAATAGATTTATTCTTTGAGCAAGTTAGAGAAAAAGAACTTGAACTTCCAGAATTATTAGTTGAAGAAGATAAGATAAAAGAGCTTGTAAAAAACATCATTGAAACAAAATTAAACTATGGAAAATATAAATTCACAGCAACAAGTAAATATAAAATTTTAGTTAAAAGATTAGAAAGAATGATTGCAGAAGCTTTGAAATATGTAATTGAAGGGCTAGTTTACAGTGATTTCAATATAGAGGGAACAGAAATTGAATTTGGAAGAGAAGGAAAATATAAACCAATTCTATTAGAACTAGAAGATGGTAAAAAAATTGAAATCACAGGAAAAATAGACAGAGTTGATATTGCAAAAAATCAAGACGGAAATTATTTAAGAATAATAGACTATAAATCATCTGCTAAAAATCTTGATTTAAATGAAGTTTATGCAGGGCTACAAATTCAATTATTAACATATTTAGACGCTATTTGCCAAGAAGAGGACATGTTGCCAGCAGGTGTTCTATACTTTGGACTATTAGAACAAAGTATATCAAACAAAGGAAGGCTTGAAGGTCAACAACTAGAAGATGAGCTAAGAAAAAAATTCAAAATGAAAGGGCTTATTTTAGCAGATGTTAAAGTAATAAAAATGCAGGATAACAACTTAGAAAATGGCACATCAAAGATTATACCAGCAGGAATTGCCAATTCTGGTGCAATCAACAAAAGAGATACAAATGGAGTGAACAAAGAAGAATTTGAAACTTTGCAAAAATATATAGGAACAGTTATAAAACAAATAGGAAAAGAAATTTTAAAAGGAAAAATAGAACTAAAACCATATAATCATAAAGGAAGAACAGCATGTAAATTTTGCGCATATCATGATATATGTGGGTTCAATGCAAAAGATAACACGAACCAGTATCAATATATCGGGAACTTTAACAAAGATGAAATTATTGAGAAAATGGAGAACGAGATACAAAAATAAAGGAGAAAAAGATGGAAGAAACAAAAGAAGTTGAGATGAGAAAACGAAATATGAAGCTTTTTCCAACTTATAAAAAACTAAGTTGGGACTACCTATTTTTCTATACAATTAACTTTTTATTTTTAACACAAGTAAAGAATATCAACCCAGCAGATGTTGTGTTAATTGATTCATTTTACTATTTATTTGCAATGTTTTCACAACTTCCAGCTACATTTATAATTGAATTCTTAGGTAGAAAAAACAGCATAATTCTAGGAAATATTTTAAGTTGCTTATACATGATTGTCATCATATTTAGTCAAAACTTATTTAACCTAATCATTGCAGAAATTTTAAGTGCTTTATCATTTGCAATTAAAGAAAGTGCAGAACCAAGCTTATTAAGTGAATCAATACCACCCACAAAGCAAAAAAGTAAAATATTTGCCAAAATTACTGAAAAAGGAATGTCTAGCTATTATATTTTGAAAGCAATTTCTACAATCTTAGCAGGTATTTTATATGAAGTAAACCCATATATCCCAATTTGTTTATCACTTGCAACTTTGATTTTTGTAACAATTTTAGCTACTTTTTTCATAGAACCAACAACTGTGAAAAAGCAGAAATCTATAAAAGCTACAAACCAATGGAACCAAATTGGAAAAGCATTTAAATTTATACTAACATCAGAAAGAATAAAAAGCCTAATTCTATTTTCAACAGTCATGACGGCAATATATGGCATATTGGAAAACTACGAAGTTAGTATGATGGAAGATTTAAAAATTTCAGCAAGTTTCCTAGGAATTCTATTCGCATTTTTAAGAATTTTATCATCAATTGGAACAAAACATCAAGAAAAGTTTCATAATAAATTTAGAAACAAATCACTAACAATAATAGGCTTTGTAACTATTTTAGGATGCGTTTTTGAAGGTATAGCGGGGATAGGAGCAAAGCAATACAAATTTATGATCTTATTTGTTATCGCATTTTTTGCAATAAAATATATATGTGCGGGAATTTTCTACCCATTGGAAGAAAAATATCTCAGCAATTTCACAAATGAAGAAATTGACACAAAAATATTCACAGCCAATAATTTACTTAAAAGTATTGCAAGTGCAATACTTGGCATAATAGCATCATTTTTACTTAATAGAATGGAAACAGCATATTGCCTAATAGTGATTGGTAGCATATTCTTTGTAATGATGATATTGATTAGTAAATTTATGAAAAATAGAGTTGGGTTGAAACCAGAAGAATATCCTCCCGAAGAGGTCAAATATGATAAAATAGAAGAGATGATAGGAGAGAAATAATTTGAATTTATCAAATGAACATATTATACATAAAAAAGTAGGAGATGTAGAGTATTTACAATTCCGAAAATTATTAGAATACGAAGATGTTATTACACACGCATTTTCTATTGGCAAAGAAGTAGATTTTAGAACAATCAAGAAGTCAAATTATGATAAAGCAATGGCAGACTATGAAAAACTATGTATATGCTTAGGGTTAGATAAAAACAATATAGTAAAACCAAATCAAATGCACCAAGATAAAATAGAGAAAGTAAATGCAAAAATTTTGAAAGAAAAACCAGATATTTACTTAGAAGAATATCTGTATACAGATGGTTTGATTACTCAAACTGAAAATTTAATTTTGGCAACCACAAGTGCAGATTGTATTTTAATGCTATTTTTTGACCCAGTTACTAAAACTATTGGAAATATACATTCAGGTTGGAGAGGCTCTTATCTACAAATAGCAGAAAAAGCAGTACAAAAAATGAAGAATGACTATAATGTTAAACCAGAAAATTTAATATGTTGTATGTGCCCAAGTATTAGAAAATGCCATTTTGAAGTCCAAGAAGATGTTAAAAATATGTTTGAGGATAAGTTTAAAAACGTTGTAGATACTGAAAAGATTATAGAAAGAAACCATGAAAAAGAAGGTAAATGGAATATTGACACAGTATTGCTAAACACCTTGCTATTACAAAAGCAAGGACTAAAACCAGAAAATATTGTAAATAGTCAAATATGTACAGTATGTAATTGTGAAAATTTGCATTCTTACCGAGTGGAAAAAGAAAATTTTGGACTAGAAACAGCAATTATTACCAAAAACGCTTAAAGGGGATGTGTAGAAATGTATGAAACATGGGAAAAATTAGAGGAATCAATACAAAATTGCCAAAAATGTAAGCTTTGCAAAACAAGGCAAAATATCGTTTTTGGTGTGGGTAACAAAAATGCAAAAATCATGTTTATAGGCGAAGGACCAGGAGCAGATGAAGACAGGCAAGGTGAACCTTTTGTTGGACGAGCTGGAAAACTGATGGATATGGCTTTTGACATGGTCGGAATAAAAAGAGAAGAAGTATATATTGCAAATATTGTAAAATGTAGACCACCCGCAAATAGAGACCCAGAAGAAGATGAAGCAACAGCTTGTATAAATTATCTAAGAAATCAAGTAATGCTTGTAAAGCCAGAAATAATAGTTTTACTAGGAAGAATAGCCCTACAAAATATTTTAGGTAAAGAATATGGTATAACTGCAAGTAGGGGTAAGTGGGTAGAAAAAAAGGGAATACAATATATGCCAACATGGCACCCAGCAGCACTTCTTAGAGATGAAAGTAAAAAGGTTGAGTTTATAAAAGACTTAATGCTAGTAAAGGAGAAAGAATAATGGAAGAAAAATTGAAATATTGCCTTAATTGTAAAGTCAAACCATGTTCAAATAAAGGTTGCCCATTGCAAAACGACATCCCATCAGCTATTCAAGCAATTAAGGAAAATGATGTAAAAAAAGCATATCAGATTATTTCACAAACTAGTGTATTACCAGGTGTTTGCGGAAGAATATGCCCACATGAAAAACAATGCCAAGGTAGTTGTGTTAGAGGAATTAAAGGAGAACCAGTAAGCATAGGGGAGATTGAAGCATATATTTTTGATAAAGCAATGGAACAAAATCTGTCTTTAAAAGATGTTTGGGAAATAAAGGAAAAGACAGATAAGAAGGTAGCAGTTATTGGTGGAGGACCAGCTGGTCTAACATGTTCTGCATTTCTTGCAAAAGAAGGTATAAATGTTACAATTTACGAGAAATATGGATATTTAGGTGGATTACTTGCACATGGAATTCCTGAATTTAGGTTGCCAAAAGAAATAGTAAAGAGAACAATCCAAAATATTTTAGACTTAGGAATTAAAGTTGAATATGGAAAAGAATTAGGAAAAAATTTATCTTTGGAAGAATTAAAAGATAAATATGATGCTGTTTTTCTATCAACAGGAGCAAATAAATCTTCAAAGATGGGTGTTGAAGGAGAAAATTTAGTTGGAGTGTATGGTGGAAATGAGCTTTTAGAGAATAATCAACATCCAAATTACACAGGTAAAATAGTAGGAGTTGTTGGTGGCGGAAATGTAGCCATGGATTGTGCCAGAACAATTAAGAGAAAAGGCGCAAAAGATGTGTATGTTATATATAGAAGGGCAGAAGAACAAATGCCAGCAGAAAGAAAAGAAATAGCAGATGCAAAGCAAGAAGGCATAAAATTTCTTTTCCAAAATAATATTACTAGAATTTTGGGAGATGAACATGTAAATAGGGTTGAACTAATAAAAACAGAATTAGTTCAAAAAGAAGGCGAAAATCGCAAAGTTCCAGTAAATATCGAAGGTAGCAATTATCAAATAGATATTGACTATATTGTAATGGCTTTGGGTGGAACAGTTTCAGATGAAATACATAATTTGCCATTAGAACATAGTAAATGGGGAAATATTGTAATTGACGAGAATTATCAAACATCAGACAAAAAAGTATATGCAGGTGGAGATTTAGCTGGAATAAAAGGAACAGTTGCATGGGCTGCAAACTCAGGAAGAGAAGCAGCAAAGCAAATTATAGAAAAATAAAAAAGCAACACCTCATCTGTTGATTGTCAGATGAGGTGTTGATCTGTTAGAAGGAGCATCCAATGGCGAATGCCACAGCGAATGCTGCAACGATAAAGGCTAGCGGACTGAGTCCGCATAAGTAGTACAAATCGGTGTCATAATCATACCGGCAGTCCCATAGTAACTCATGATACCACCGCACTTCTTCCCGCTTTAAGGCTTTGATAGTGGTCGCATCAATCACTTTCTTTGCCATTGCCAATAACCGTTTCTTCATATTTCTACCCCTCCTTATTTTTGATAGGACTTCTGTCCACACTTTAATTATAGCATTTTTAGTATATTTTTTCAAGTTACAGCAATTTAAAAAGCATATCCACATGATATGCTTTTTGGTTTTATTTTAAGTTTAATGTTGTATATATTTCTCCTAATGGTAATTCCTCATTTAATCTCCTAATAGCCTCTGCAAATATTGGAGCAACAGAAAGTACTGTAATTTTATCAATTTTCTTTTCTGGTGTTAGAGGGATAGTATTTGTAATTACAAGCTCTTGAATTGAAGAATTTTTAATTCTCTCAATTGCTGGACCAGATAAAACTCCATGTGTGCAACCTGCATGAATTTCTTTTACGCCAAATTTTTCTAGAATTTGTGCTGTTTCTATTAAAGAACCTGCTGTATCAACTTCATCATCAAATATAAGAGCATATTTATCTTTAACATCTCCTATAACTGTACTTGCAATTGCACGGTCATCATTGCCATTACGTCTTTTATCAATTAAAGCGATTGGGCAACCAAAGTATTCTGAATATTTATATGCTTTTTTAGAACTTCCTGCATCTGTTGCAACAACAACCATATCCTCTGGTGGGATATTTTTATTTTTAAAATAAGATTGTAATGTAAATTGTGCTGTTAATCTATCACAGTTTATATTGAAATATCCTTGGATAGCTGGGTTATGCAAATCACATGTTGTAACCCTATCAGCACCGGCTGCTTCTATAATCTCTGCAACTAATTTAGCTGTTATTGGAATACGAGGTTGGTCTTTTTTATCTGAACGTGAATACATAAAGTATGGTAAAACAACTGTAATTCTCTTAGCTGATGCACGTTTTAAAGCATCAATTGTTATAAGTAATTCCATAATTCTTTCATTAACTGGTGGTTGAGTGGTTTGAACCACATAAACATCATGGTCGCGTACTGTTTCTAATAGTTGAACAAAAGTGTTGTCATTTTTAAATTTAAAACAATCCATTTTTCCTACTGGTAAATTCAAAATGTCACAGATTTCCTTGGTAAATTCCTCACTTGATGGACAAGCAAAAATTTTAATTTTTTTCATATTTTCATATCCTTTCCCCTCTTTTTGCGTTACCGCATAAGCATTATATTACACTAAAAATTTTAAGTCAATAAATTTGTCGAAAAATCTTTAAAATTTTAATGTTTGCAAAAGTCTTCCAAAAATTTAAAAAATATGTTACAATACTATATGTTAAAACAAAATCTAAGAGGGAGAAAGGTTGAATTTGTGCCTTAGAAAGGAATAGTAGTAAATATGGGCAAAAAACTGCTAATTACTGAAAAGCCATCTGTTGCTATGGAATTTGCAAAAGCTTTGAAGATACAAACCAACAGAAAAAATGGATATATAGAATCAGAAAATTGGATAATTACATGGTGTGTAGGTCATCTTGTAACAATGAGTTACCCAGAAAAATATGATGAAAACTTAAAGTTTTGGAGATTGGATACACTTCCTTTTATTCCACAAGAATGGAAATATGAAATAATACCAAATGTGCAAAACCAGTTTAATATCATAAACCAGTTAATGCACAGAGACGATATAGAAGAAATATATAATGCAGGTGACTCTGGACGTGAAGGAGAATATATACAAAGATTAGTGTTTATGATGGCTAAGCCTAGCCCTAATATTAAGATGAAAAGGGTGTGGATAGATTCACAAACAGAAGAAGAAATTTTAAGAGGAATTAGAGAAGCAAAAGATTTATCAGAATATAACAGCTTATCAGATAGTGCATATTTAAGAGCAAAAGAGGACTATTTAATCGGAATCAATTTTTCAAGACTTCTTTCAATTATTTACGGCAGAAAATTAGCACAAAGTATTCAAGAAGAAAAAGCCTCAATTTCAGTCGGCAGAGTTATGACATGCGTTTTAGGTATGATAGTTTCAAGAGAACGAGAAATTAGAAACTTTGTAAAAACTAAATACTATAAAATAGTTGGGAAATTCGGAGAAGATGCTAACTCATTTGATGCTGAGTGGAAAGTTACAGAAAACTCAAAAGAATTTGAATCAGTTAAACTATATAATGAAACAGGCTTTAAAAAAGAGGAAGATGCAAAGCAATTTATCAGTGAATTAGCTGGAAAAAAAGCCAAAATTACAGAACTAAAAAAATCAAAACAAAAGGAAAATGCCCCTCTATTATTTAATCTAGCAGAAATTCAAAATGAATGCACAAAACGTTTTAAAATAAAACCAGATGAAACTTTGGAAATAATTCAAAATCTATATGAAAAAAAATTAGTTACTTACCCTAGAACAGATGCAAGAGTTCTATCAACAGCAGTTGCCAAGGAAATCAAGAAAAACTTAAATGGAATTGCAAAAGGGTTCAAAGATGAAGAAATTGCTGAATATATTAAAAAAATGGTTGATGAAAGTTATTCTACTAACTTGATAAAAACCAAGTATGTCAATGATAGTAAAATAACTGACCACTATGCAATTATTCCTACTGGACAAGGATATGAAAATTATGATAAATTACCAGATTTGCAAAAACAAATTTATAAAGTTATTGTAAAAAGATTTTTAGCAATATTCTATCCACCAGCAGAATATAATAAAATTCAATTAACAATAGATGTATCTGAAAAAGAGGAAAATTCAAAATTTGAAAGCTTTTTTGCAAGTGGTAAAGTCTGCATAAATCAAGGCTTTTTAGAAATATTAAAATCAACTGAAAAGAAATCATCAGAAAATGAAAATAAAGAAAACAATCTAGAAAACCTTAAAACCTTAAAAAAAGGACAAGAAATCATTTTACAAAATGTTGAAATTAAAGAAGCAGAAACAACACCACCAACAAGGTATAACTCAGGCTCTATCATATTAGCAATGGAAAACGCTGGTAAACTTATAGAAGATGAGGAATTACGTGAGCAGATTAAAGGGGCAGGTATCGGCACAAGTGCAACAAGGGCAGAAATCATGAAAAAACTAGAAAAAATCAGATATATTGAAATAAATGCTAAGACTCAAATAATTACACCTACACAAAAAGGTGAAAATATATATGACATAGTTAAAAATTCTATGCCAGACATGCTAAACCCAGAACTTACAGCAAGTTGGGAAAAGGGCTTAGATCTAGTAGCAAGAAAAGAAATAGAACCAACTGAATTTATGGAAAAACTACAAAAATATATTCATTCAAAATTCGATAGATTAGTTGTTAGAAGATAAACTAAAATTTTCAAAGAAAGTGAAGGCAAAAATGAATACAATTTTAGGTGAACTGGGCAAATCAGAAAAATTTGTGAAGCTCATAAATCAAATAGAAAATAAAATAAGTCCGATAGGAATATCGGGCTTAACAAGCGTGGGGATGTTGCAACTATTAGCTAGTATAAATGAATATACAAAAAAACCTATTTTAATAGTTACATATAACGAAGTACAAGCAAAACAAATGATGGAAAACTTGCAAATATTTACAGATAAAGCTATCTTTTTCCCTAAGAAGGAAATCGTTACTTATGACTATATTGCAGAAAGTAAAGATTTGCCATATACCAGAATAGATGCTTTGAATAGATTAAAGGGCAAAAAAAATCAGATACTTGTTACAACAATAGAAGCTATTATGCAGAAATTGCCTAGTAAAAAAACTCTATTCAAAGACACTTTTACTTTTAAAGTTGGAGAAGTATATTCTCTCGAAAATATTAAACAAATATTAGTAAACCTTGGTTATACAAGATGCGATTTGATAGAAGGGCGTGGTCAATTTAGTGTAAGAGGTGGAATTCTAGATATTTCTATGACTGATACCACAGGTGTTAGAGTTGAATTTTGGGGAGATGAAGTTGATTCAATAAGAAATTTCAATATTTCAAGCCAAAGGTCAATAAATGCACTAGAAAAAGTAGAAATCACACCAGCACATGAGTATATATTAGAAAATTCTATTGAAAAAGTTTGTGAAAAAATCGAAAATACAATTACTCAACAAGAAAATATAATTGAGCAAGATATAGAACAAATAAAGGCAGGTAATTACATTAGTAAAATTGACAAGTATTTCGACTGTTTCTATGAAAATCAAGCAAATTTATTGGACTATATAGGTGACCAATATATTATTGTATTAGATGAAATCACTAAGATTGAACAACGTGCAAAAAATATTCTAATAGATACAGAAAATGTTGAAAAAGTTTTAGTTGAAAAAGAAAAATTTATTCCTCAAGCTATTGCAAACATCATACCATATAGTGATTTGCAAGAAGAACTTGAACAAAGTAATAGAAGCCTTTTATATCTTGAAAAACTAGATACACCTATCAAAAAAACAGTTGACAAATATTCATTTAATTATAAAGCAATTACCTACTATAAAAGTGAGATCGAAAGCCTTTTTGATGACCTTAGAAAGTGGGTTGACAAAACTATTTATATTACTGTTTCAACAAAAGAAAAAGCAAAAAAACTACAAGAAATTTTGCAAAAGCAAGAGATTTTATGCAAGATAGAAGAAAAACTAGATAAAACCATAATTGTAAAAACAGGTCAAAAAATTGTTACTATCACAGTTGGAAAGCTCACAGACGGCTATATAAATGGTGATATAAATCAAATTGTAATTTCTGCTGATGAACTAATTGACGGAGAAAAAAGAAAAAGAAGCCATGCAAGTCAAGCATATAGAGAGGGTGCAAAAGTAGTTTTTGCTGACTTAAAAGTTGGAGACTATGTTGTTCATAAAAATTATGGAATAGGGATATATGTTGGTGTTAATACCATAAAAGCAGATGGTATCACAAAAGACTATATCAAGTTAAAATATCAAAATGATGATATTTTGTATATTCCAACAAGCCAATTAGATGCTATTCGAAAATATATTGGAGGAGATAGTTTATCTCCAAAAATCAACCGACTAGGTGGAAAGGCTTGGCAAGAAACAAAAGCAAAAGTTAAGAAAAATCTTCGTGAAGTTGCAAAAGAACTTATTGAACTATATGCAAAACGTGAAAAAACCAAAGGTTTTAGTTTTAGCCCTGACACTCCTTGGCAAACACAATTTGAGGAAAAATTCCCATATCAAGAAACAGATGACCAGCTTCGTTGTATTGAAGAAGTAAAAAGTGACATGGAAAATCAAAAGCCAATGGATAGGTTGCTTTGCGGAGATGTTGGATATGGCAAAACTGAGGTTGCAATAAGGGCAGCTTTTAAAGCTGTAATGGACCAAAAACAAGTTGCATATTTAGTTCCAACTACCGTATTAGCACAACAACAATATGAAGAATTTAAGACTAGGATGGCTGATTTCCCTATAAGAATTGAAATTCTGAACAGATTTAAAACAACAAAATATCAAAAAGAGGTATTAAAAAAATTAGCACTAGGGCAAGTTGACATTGTAATTGGTACACATAGAATGCTAAGCCAAGATGTGGAATTTAAAGATATAGGACTTTTAATTGTTGATGAGGAACATAGATTTGGAGTAAAAGCAAAAGAAAAAATTAAGCAGTATAAATCAAATATTGATGTTCTAACAATGACAGCAACCCCAATACCTAGAACAATGCAGATGTCAATTGTTGGAATTAGGGATATGTCAGTTATATATGAACCACCTCAGAATAGAAAGCCAGTACAAACTTATGTGCTAGAATATGATACAGAAGTTGTTAGAGAAGCAATTATTAAGGAATTAGAAAGAGACGGGCAAGTTTTCTATATCTTTAACAATATAGAAAATATTCAAAAGAAAGCAGATACTATTTCACGACTGGTACCAGAAGCTAATGTTGTATATGCACATGGTCAAATGTCTGGTAAAGAAATTGAAGATATAATGCAAGATTTTATTGATAAAAAAACTAATGTGCTTGTTTGTACTACTATCTTAGAATCTGGAATTGATATTCCAAATGCAAATACAATAATCGTTGAAAATGCTGATAATATGGGTCTAGCACAGCTATACCAAATTCGTGGTAGAGTTGGAAGAAGTGATAGGCAAGCTTTTGCATATATCACATACAAGAGAGACAAAATGTTGTCAGAAGTAGCTGATAAGAGGTTAAAAGCTATAAAAGAATTTACAGAATTTGGCTCTGGGTTTAAAATTGCTATGAGAGATTTGGAAATAAGAGGTGCTGGAAGTTTACTCGGAGAAATCCAGTCTGGACATTTAGAACAAGTCGGATATGATACATATTGCCGCTTATTAGATGAAGTAATAAAAGAAATGCAGGGAATTGAGGTTGAACCTGAGATTGATTTACAAATTGACTTAAATGTTACAAGCTATATACCAGATGAGTACATTTCAGATGGTAGTCAAAAGATAGAGATTTATCAAAATATTGCTCTATGTAAAAATGAGGAAGACATTGAAAATGTCGTTGATGAAATCATTGATAGATTTGGCAATATGCCAGCAGAGCTAGAAAACTTATTGGATATTGCTAGAATTAAATATTTAGCAAAACCTTATTATATCTCTAAAATTGCAAGTAAAGGAACATCAGTTGTATTTACTTTTGAACAGAGTAAATTTGAAGTTGATGTTATAAAATTAGTAGAGAAATATAAAAACCGCATTAAGTTTCAACCGGGTGCAAAACCAATGATTACTCTACAAATTGGAACAAATAATGAAAGACAGATTTTAAATGATGTAACAGATTTTCTAAAAAAACTTGAAAATGTAATTGTTAAATGATAAAGTATAAATTGTAAGGAGTGATTTTCTATGGTAGATACAATATGTCTAAATATGGGTCATGTGTGTCTTTATTTGTTAATAGTGTTAATTCCAATATTTATCATTACAGCACTAGTATATGTAATTTTAAAAATAGTAATAAAACACAAAGAAAATTTAAAAAAAGAAAAATATACAAAAGTAATGAGCATAATTGCAAAAATACTATTTATAATTGCAATGATAATACTTATTTCACTAAACTTTGTTAATATAAATATACTTTTAGATTTTCCTATAATAGTTTTAATTTCAACAATAGTATTATGTTTTATGGCAGCTATATTAAGAATAAAAAACAACAATAAAATTGCTTATATTCTGGCAGCAATTTCAATAATATTGTCAATAGTAACTAGTATTTCCTGTTACTATATGTAATGTAATTACTAAATGATAAAGTATAAAATGTAAGGGGGTGATTTTATGACGGATATAACATATCGAGATGAAGCAGAGCTATGCTTTAACTTATTGATAGTGTTAATTCCAATATTTATCATTACAGCACTAGTATATGTGATTTTAAAAATAGTAATAAAACGCAAAGAAAATTTTGAAAAAGAAAAATATACAAAAGTAATGAACGTGATTGCAAAAATACTATTTATAATTGCAATGATAATACTTATTTCACTAAGTTTTATAAATGCAGATCTATATGAGTTCCCAACAATAGTTATGAATTCAGTAATAATATTATGCTTTGTAGCAACTATATTAAGAATAAAAAATAATAAAAAAACTGCTTATATTATTGTAATAATTTCAGTGATATTGTTAATAGTGACAGGTCTTTATTGTAATATAACCGAAGATACTCGATTGAAGCAATATTATAAGAGTTTTTATAAAGACGAAGATGAGCACAAGATACTACATAAATATGAAGGAACTCAAAAAGGATCTGTTATCCCATTTTTTATTTCAGAAGTATTAATAATAAATAATTTTTCTGATAGTAAAAAAATTTCAGTGAGTGGGGTTGTATCCTTAGATGAAAATGATGAAGAAGTACATTATAATGAAATAATAAAAAAAGATGCAAAATATTTAATTTCTCTGACCTATGATGAAGACGGATATGTAACATCTGCAACAATCGAAAATTATAATTAGAATGTAATTGCAAATTAGTATAAAAAGCATATCGTGGATATGCTTTTTAAGGTATTGATTTTCTCTGCATTTTAGTGTATAATCATATAAAATTTAAACTTGGAGGTTTTCTTATGACATACAATCATCTAGAAATTGAAAAAAAATGGCAAGAATACTGGGATAAAAACAAAACATTCTATACAGACGTATGGGACTTTTCTAAGCCAAAATATTATGCCTTAGACATGTTTCCATATCCATCTGGACAAGGACTACATGTTGGGCATCCAGAAGGCTACACAGCGACAGACATCATGTCTAGAATGAAAAGAATGCAAGGATACAACGTTTTACACCCAATGGGGTGGGACGCCTTTGGACTTCCAGCAGAGCAATATGCTATAAAAACTGGAAATCATCCAGCAGGTTTTACACTTGCAAACATTGAAACATTTAAAAAACAACTAAAAATGCTAGGACTTTCTTTTGATTGGGATAAAGAAGTTTCTACATGTGACCCATCTTTCTATAAATGGACACAATGGATATTTAAACAATTATTTGAAGACGGTCTAGCAAAACTAATTGAAATGCCTGTAAACTGGTGTGAAGAATTGGGATGTGTACTTTCAAATGACGAAGTAATAGACGGAAAAAGTGAACGTGGTGGCTTCCCAGTTGTTCGTAAAAATATGAAACAATGGGTTATGGACATACCAAAATATGCAGATAGTTTAATAGACGGTTTAGATGAAATAGATTGGCCTGATTCAACAAAAGAAATACAGAAAAATTGGATAGGACGTTCAGAAGGTGCAGAAGTAGTATTCAAAATTGATGGTTTTTCTGATTTAGATTTTACAGTTTTCACAACAAGACCAGACACACTTTTTGGTGCTACATATTGCGTTTTTGCGCCAGAACATAAACTAGTAAAAAAGATTACAACACAAGAACAAAAGCAAGAAGTAGAAGAATATATCAATTTAGCTGCATCAAAATCAGACTTAGAAAGAACAGAATTAAACAAAGAAAAAACAGGAGTATTCACTGGTGCTTATGCAGTAAACCCAGTAAACAACAAAAAAATACCTATTTGGATATCTGATTATGTTTTAGCAAGTTACGGAACAGGGGCAATCATGGCGGTTCCAGCACACGACCAAAGAGACTACGAATTTGCTAAAAAATTCAACCTAGAAATTATCCAAGTTCTAGAAGGTGGAGACATTTCAAAAGAAGCCTTTGTAGATGACGGAACACACATTAACTCAGAATTCCTAAATGGACTTGACAAACCAACAGCAATTTCAAAAATGATTGAGTGGTTAGAAGAAAAAGGAATCGGTAAAAAGAAAGTAAACTACAAAATCCGTGAATGGATATTTGCAAGACAACGTTATTGGGGAGAGCCAATCCCTATTGTATATACAGATGGAGAAATGAAAGCCTTACCAGATGAAGAATTGCCTTTAATATTACCAGAGCTTGAAAATTATAGTCCAACAAAAACAGGAGCATCTCCATTGGATAATGCAACATCTTGGGTTAACACAACATTTGAAGGAAAACCAGCTAAGAGAGAAACAAGTACAATGCCAGGTTCAGCTGGTTCAAGTTGGTATTTCTTGCGCTATATTGACCCACATAATAAAGATGAACTTGCAAATTACGAATTACTAAAACATTGGTTACCAGTTGACCTATATGTTGGTGGACCTGAACATGCAGTTGGACATTTGCTATACTCTCGTTTCTGGAATCAATATTTATACAATAAAAATCTTGTACCAGTAAAAGAACCATTTGCAGTGCTTCGCCACCAAGGAATGATTTTAGGTTCAAATGGTGAAAAAATGAGTAAATCAAAAGGAAATGTAATCAACCCAGACGATATGGTTCGCGAATATGGTGCAGATAGTTTAAGAGTTTATGAAATGTTTATGGGACCTATTGAAAGTAGCAAACCATGGGACCCTAATGGAATAGACGGCTCTCGCAAATTCTTAGACCGTGTTTGGAGACTATACACAGAATCTGGCAAAATACAAGATAAATCAAACACCAACTTAGAAAAAGAATACCATTATACAGTTAAAAAAGTAACAAATGATTATGAAACAATGAACTTCAATACAGCAATATCACAAATGATGATTTTCATAAATACAGTGCAAAAAGAAGAAATTTTACCACGTGAATATGCGGAAGGATTTTTAAAACTTCTAAACCCAGTAGCTCCACACATCACGGAGGAATTATGGTCTAGGCTAGGTCATGAAAATACAATTTCTTACGAAACTTGGCCTAAATATGACGAATCAAAAACAATTTCAAATGAAATTACTTTACCTATCCAATTCAATGGAAAACTAAAAGCAACAATAAACATTGAAAAAGATTCAGATGAAGAAACAGTTAAAAAACTAGTCCATAATGCGGTAGAGGGCAAATTAGAAGGAAAAGCAATCATAAAAGAAATATATGTAAAGAACAAAATTTATAACATTGTTGTTAAATAAAGAAAGGGCATCTTGCAAAAGATGCTTTTTTATTGTAACAAAATTGTCATAAACTTTTAATAATTCTGAAATACACTTCTATGGGTTTTATTGTATAATATTGTTAGATAATTATACAAAGGAGAATTTTTATGAGTATTGAGTCAGATTTGCGAAAAGACGGCATAGAAGTAGTTAGCCAATTAGATACCCTAGTAGTAAATGGTCTTGCAAGAAACATTGCTTCAAGGCTTTGTGCTACGTTTCCAAATTTTGGCTTAGACGAAAAAGAGCTTTTTATAAAATTATCACGCTTAGATATGTATATAGCAAAAATGCCAGAAGGTATGGCAGAAGCAAACTATTTTTACAAAAATAATTCTATATATTTCAATGAACATATTCCAAAAGAAGACTTAGAAGAATTTGCAATACATGAGTGCATACACCATATCCAAGAAGTAAAAGACAAGAAAAATTATTTATTACGCATGGGGCTTTGTGATTATACTGAATTTAAAATATATGGATTAGCATTAAATGAAGCAGCAGTTCAACTAATGTCATCAAAAGTCATAGGAATACAAAAAGACTTTGTAAAATATTATGGACTTAGTTTTGAAACAACAAGCCCTTCATATTATCCACTAGAATGTTGCTTAGTTAATCAACTAGCATATCTAGTAGGAGAAGATGTTTTGTTTGACAGCACCTTAAACAGTAACGACAAATTCAAAGAAAAGATGATTCAAATAACATCATTAAAAAACTTCATGTCTATTGAAAATGCAATTGATGATATTTTACAATTTGAAGAAACAGTCATCAAATTAAACAACAAAATTTTAGAGATAGATGATAGAAATAAAAAAGTAGATAATTTAGTACAAAAAATTAGCGACTTAAAAAATGATATAAAAGTTACATTTTTAAGAACTCAAAACTTAATTGTTTCAAGTTGTTTTGATTACATGTTTAATGAAATTACAAATCTAGAAGAACTAGAAGCATATCGCAGAAAACTATATAAATTCAAAGACTACACAGCAACTGCTGACGGATATACATTTTTCAATGATTACTACATCGAAAAAATGGGACAACTAGAACATAAATACAACATACTTGAAAATGGTGGAACTGAAACAGCATTGATTGAAGAAACAAAAGAACAAAGCAAGATAAAACTTATATTCAGAAGCCTAAAAAAGATGATATATGGTATACTAGGCTTAGGAGAAGAATTTTAAAAAAAGCTATTCTTTCGAGAATAAGCTTTTTTTGCTTGAAAAATCAATAAAAAAATAATATAATAATAGGGTATAAAATATATTTTAACGCAAAAAATAAATTTTGAGAAGGTGAAAATATGCAGACAATAACAAGTAAAGAAAATGATTTCATCAAACACATAAAAAAATTAAAAGATAAAAAATATCGTGACTCATGTAATGAATACATCATTGAAGGTGTCAAACTAATTGCAGAAGCAATACAAGAAAAAGCAAATATAAATCAAATTGTAATTTGTGATGACTGTGAAAAAACAGAAGCAATCCCCAAAGACTTAATGTATGAAATTGCAAAATACCAATGTATCTATGTAACTAAAAAAGTTTTTGAGAGTATTACAAGTGTTGTAGCACCACAGGGGATAATAGCAATACTTGAAAAAACAAACCCAGATCAGCAAATAAATTATAGTGAAGACATGATAGTTGCACTAGACGATATTCAAGACCCAGGAAACTTAGGAACAATACTACGCACAATAGATAGTGCAGGTTTAACACAAATTTTGGTATCAAAAGGAACAGCAGATGCCTTTAATCCAAAAGTTGTGCGTTCAACCATGGGAGCAATTTTCAGAGTTAATGTTATAGAAACAGAGAACTTAACAAAAACACTAAAAGAAGCTAAAAGGCATAAATATGAAGTAGTTGTCACATCATTACAAACAGATAAAAGTGTATATGATTTGAAATACAATAAAAAAATAATAGTAATAGGAAATGAAGCAAATGGTGTATCAAAAGAAGTTCAAGAAATAGCAGATAAAAAAGTAAAAATACCAATGCTAGGGAAAACGGAAAGCTTAAATGCCTCTGTTGCAACAGGTATAATTTTGTATGAATATATTAGACAAAAAATCAGCACTAAATAGAGAAAGGAAAATAAAATGAAGTTAAATATTGTATTAGTAAACCCAGAAATCCCACAAAATACAGGGAACATTGCAAGAACGGCAGCAGCTATCGGAGCAAAACTGCATTTAGTACATCCCTTGGGTTTTAGCATATCAGAAAAATCTGTAAAAAGAGCTGGCTTAGACTACTGGGACAAACTAGAAATAGAAGAACATATATCTTTTGAAAAATTCTTAGAAAAATATGACCCAGAAAAAACCAACATGTTTTTTGTTACAACAAAAGGAAAACATGTATACACAGAGCCTAACTATAATGAGATGGACGAAGTCTTTGTTTTATTTGGCAGAGAAACAAAAGGACTTCCAGAAGATATTTTAAAAAAATATTTGGATAAAACAATAAGAATACCAATGAGAGAAACTTTGCGTTCTTTAAATTTATCAAATTCAGTTGCAATAGTAGTATATGATATTTGTAGGCAAAAGAATTTTGAAGGCTTAGAAGAAATCAGCAACTACTTTTAGCAAAATTTCAAACAGTCACTCCAATATGCAAATTGACATAAAATATAATAGGCAAAATAAAGGAGGGGCTTATGGAAAAAATATTAGAAATTAAAAATGTTTGTAAAACTTATCAAACTCCAAAGGGAGAAATTGAAGCTATAAAAGATATCAATTTTGATATAAAAAGTGGAGAATTTGTTAGTATCATCGGACCGAGCGGATGTGGAAAATCTACTCTTTTATCAATAATAAGTGGCTTAGAAGA
This sequence comes from uncultured Clostridia bacterium, assembly GCA_947594935.1. Taxonomy (GTDB): domain Bacteria; phylum Bacillota; class Clostridia; order TANB77; family CAG-508; genus CAG-269. Next base: position 28,328 of record CANQEM010000003.1, read on the forward strand.
TAAAACATCAGGAGAAATCTTAATAGAAGGTAAAAAGATAGAGGGAATATCATCTGAAATCGGTTACATGTTGCAAAAAGATTGCCTTTTAGAATGGAGAACAATATGGAGCAATGTAATGCTTGGCTTAGAACTAAAAGGAATAAAAAGCAAAGAAAGTAAAATTTATGTAGAAAATTTATTAAAAAAATATCATTTGTACGAATTCAAGGATAAATACCCACAAGAACTATCTGGTGGAATGAGGCAAAGAGTTGCGCTAATTCGCACACTAGCAATAAAGCCAAAAATTTTATTACTAGATGAAGCCTTTTCAGCCCTAGATTATCAAACAAGAATAATGGTTACAAATGATATTTATTCAATTCTGCGTAAAGAAAGGATAACTGCACTTATTGTAACACATGACATATCAGAAGCAATAAGTATGTCAGATAGAATAATTGTATTAACAAAAAGACCAGGCACTATCAAAAATATTCACCAATTAAAGTTTGAAACAAAAGAAAGAGATCCAATTAGCTACCGAGAAAGCCCAAAATTTAGCGAATATTTTAATACATTATGGAAGGAGCTGGATGCTAATGGAAACTAATGAAAGAAAAATATATTTACAAAAAAGAAGAAAAAATAAAATTCTTGTTATAGCCACGCAACTCCTTATACTTATTGCATTTATAGGTATATGGGAATTACTAGCGAATAAAGAAATCATAGATAGTTTTATTACGAGCCAACCAAGCAGAATATGGGCAACATTAACAAATTTAGGAGCAAATGATTTAATAAAACACATACAAGTTACAACTTATGAAACAATTGTAGGATTTTTACTTGGAACCACCCTAGGAATTGTAATTGCAATTATTTTATGGTGGTCAAATTTTTTAGCAAAAGTAGCAGATCCATATTTGGTTGTGTTAAATAGCTTACCAAAAGTAGCATTAGGACCAATCATCATTATCTGGGTAGGTGCAGGCACACAAGCTATAATAGTCATGGCAATTGCTATTTCGCTTGTAGTCACGATATTAGAAAATTTAAATGGATTTCTTAGAACAGATGAAAATTTAATCAAAATGGCTAAAACTTTCAAAGCAAATAAATTACAAATATTAACTAAAATTATATTACCAGCCAATATTTCAACATTTATTAGTTCTTTAAAAGTAAACATTGGACTATCATTAGTAGGTGTAATATCAGGAGAATTTTTAGTATCAAAAGCTGGACTAGGCTATTTAATTGTATATGGTGGTCAAGTGTTTAAACTTGATTTAGTAATGACAAGTGTCATTATTTTAGGAATATTAGCAGGTATTATGTATGGAATAGTTTTACTGCTAGAAAAGTTTATTTTAAACAGTAAAAAATTCAAATAGATTCACACAAATTTTACTCATGAACATAATATATATTAAGTAATTTTTAAGGAGGATAGACATGAGTAAAAAAGTGATTTTAACGATTGCTGTGGTGGTAGTTGTTTTCATAATTGGAATTACAGTTGCAATTTGTAGCAATAAAAAAGAAACTACCACAGTAGCACAAAAGAAAGTTTCTGTAAATGAAGTTACTCGTTCGGTGTTTTATGCACCACAATATGTTGCAATAAATAACGGCTTTTTTAAAGAAAATGGTCTAGACATTGATCTTACAACAGGTGGCGGGGCAGATACTGTTATGACAGCAGTGCTTAGCAACCAATGTGATATAGGGTTCGCCGGACCAGAAGCATCAATCTATGTATATAATGAAGGAAAAGAAGATTATACGCAAGTTTTTGCACAAATGACTAAAAAAGATGGCTCTTTTCTAGTTGCAAAATGTGATACAGATAATTTCAGTTGGCAAGATTTAAAAGGCAAAACAGTTATACCTGGAAGAAAAGGTGGAGTACCATACATGACACTAGAATATGTGCTAAAACAAAATGGAATTAACCCACAAACAGATGTAAACTTAGATGACAGTATAAAGTTTGACCTAATGGCAGGAGCATTTACAAGTGGAACAGCGGAATATGTTACATTATTCGAACCAACTGCTTCTTTAACACAAAATGAAGGAAAGGGATATATTGTAGCATCAGTAGGCAAAGAAGCTGGTGAAATTCCTTACACAGCATATTTTGCAAAAAAGAGTTATATTGAAAATAACAAAGATACAATTCAAAAATTCACAAATGCAATTTATAAAGGAGAACAATGGGTCAAAGAACACTCAGCAGAAGAAATAGCAAAAGCGATAAGTAGCTTTTTTCCAGACACAGAAGAAAGCTTAATAGCAACAGCAGTTCAAAGTTACAAAGATATTGATACTTGGAATGAAACACCAGTATTAAAACAAGAAAGTTTTGATAAACTACAAGAAGTCATGACACTTGCAGGAGAATTAAAAACAAAAGCACCTTATGATAAAATAATAAACAACGAATTTAGTAAAAAAGTAAAATAATTTGTGTCAAAATTTGGGAGATTTTGTCGAAAGTATTGTCAATCTCCCAAATTTATGCTACTATAAACTTGAAATTTTTATTTTTATGTCGAAAAAAATTCCCATTAGTTTATAAGTTCTATAAAAACTTAAATTTCATAAAAAAGGAGAAAAATGTTGTTTATATTTACCTACAACGATTATTTAGATTGTGTAGAAAACAGTAAAATACAAAAAGAACTCTGTTTTGAAAACAAAAGAAATACCATTCATAATCAAAGAATGCAAAGTAAAGAAGAAAACAAAAGTATAGAACAAGTAATAAAAAACGAAGGAGAAGTAGCAAATTTTATCAATAAATATTTTAATATATCAAATTGGAAAATTAGTAGAGAAACCATCAAGAAAAAATGTTATTTAGAAAAAACTAAAACAGCAATATATCAGTATAAATTTAAAGAAATATATTTTTTTATCAAACTTCAATATGAACCTAATTACAACATCGCTTATACAATTTTAAATGAGTGTTCGAATTTTATTTCTAAGTGGAAAGAAAAGTATCCATATCATCGAAAACCCCCAATACTTGTACCAATTGTAATATACATAGGAAAACAACAATGGAATATAAAGCAAAACCGTAATATAAGGTGTACAACTTTTGAAAAAAATTGTATCAACCTATTTTATAACTTGATTGATTTAAGAAATAACCATATAAGTCAGTAAATAATATATAGATTTAATGAATAAATATTTACAAATAAATTCCATAAAATCTATTGACAACCCGTACTATATAGTGCTATATTTACTAGTGAAGAAATATTTAAGAAAGGGATGTGAAAAACTATGTCGTTAGATTATAGAATTATAGGGAAAAGAATAAAAGAAGAAAGGATGAACAAACATCTTACACAAGAAGAAATGTCTGATTTAATTGATACATCAGTAGCTTTTTATAGCAGACTAGAAACTGGGAAAACACCAATCAATTTAAAAAGAATGGTGCAGATTGCAGAAATATTGGACAAGCCAGTAGGGTATTTTATAACAGGAATTACAGAAAACACAGAAAATTATTTAAGCCAAGATTTCAAAAATATACTAGAAAAATGCACTCCGCAAAAACAGAGATTTATTTATGAAGTTGCAGAATTAGTAGCAAATCACATGTAATCTCTTTACAAAAAATGAAAAATGATATACACTAAGTACGGTGGTAAAATATGTATTTAAAAAGAATCGAAATGCAAGGTTTTAAATCTTTTGCAGACAAAACGATTATTGAATTAAAAGAAGGAATAACAACAGTTATAGGACCAAACGGCTCTGGAAAAAGTAATATCGCAGATGCAATTAGGTGGGTACTTGGTGAACAAAGTATAAAATCTCTAAGAGGTTCAAAATCTTTGGATATAATTTTTGCTGGTACTCAAAACAGAAAATCTTTGGGCTTTGCTGAAAGCTCACTTGTGTTTGACAACACAGATGGAACATTGCCCATTGAATACACAGAAGTAACAGTTACAAGAAAGCTATACCGCAGTGGCGAAACAGGCTATTATATCAACAAAGTGCCATGCAGATTAAAAGATGTTCTAGAATTGTTTATGGACACCGGAATAGGCAAAGACGGATATTCAATTATAGGTCAAGGAAAAATTGACGAAATTTTAAGTAACAAGTCAGAAGATAGAAGGCATATATTTGAAGAAGCGGCTGGAATTGTAAAATACAGAAACAGAAAAGAAGAAGCAGAAAAAAAGCTAGAACATACAAAACTTAATTTATTAAGAATAAATGATATTATTTCAGAAATCGAAGGAAACCTTGAACCACTATACAATCAATCAGAACAAGCAAAGAAATATTTGAACTTACATGAAGAATTGAAAAATATTGAGGTGGGGCTATTTTTGCATAATATTGACCAAAACAAACAAGAACTACAAAAAGTTACTGAAAATGAAGCAGTTACAAAAGCCCAATGTGATGATGAAGAAACTAAATTAGAGAGAACTAAAAATGCAAAAGAAGAATTAAAAAACAACTTAGACGAAATCACAAGTAAAATTGAAAGCATGTCAAATCTTGGGTTTGAAAGCCAAAAAGAAATCGAAATGCTTAATTCAGATATAAATGTATCACAAACAAAAATATCAAACAATCAAGAAAATGAAAAAAGATTTTTATTAGAAATAGAAGAAAAGAAAAAGCGTTTACAAGAACTAGAAGATGAAGAAAAGCAGAAAGAAGAAAAACGTGAAAACTTACGTCAAAACAAAGAAAAATTTACAAAAGAATTAGAGCGGAAAGCAACAAGAACTAGACAAAATAACAGAAAAATTATCTAGTAAAGCATTGGAAATAGAAGGATACAAGAAAAAAGTAGAAGAAAACACAGACCAAAAATATGAAAAACAAGCACAAATTCAAGAAAAAGCAATAAACTTTGAAAACAATGAAAAAAGGCAAAAACAAATAACACAAGAAATTCAAAGCACAATCTCTGAACTAGATAATACGCGTATGCAAAAAGAAGAAATTTCAAAAGAATTTTATGAAATCGAAGGAAAGAGAAATAAAGCAAAAAAAGAATTAGAAGAAGAAAAACAAAAACGAGATGAAGCAAACAAAAAAATAAAAGAGTATGAAACGCAAGTCAGCATCTTAGAAAGCGAAATTCGCATGAAAGAATCAAGGCAGCGTTTCTTAATCGAGACCGAAAGAGAAAAAGAAGGGTACACTAAAAGTGTGAAAGCATTATTAAAAGAATGCGAAACAAACCAAGAATTAAAAAAAGGCGTAGAAGGTGTTCTAGCAAATTTAATTGAAGTACCAGAAAACCTTGAGACAGCCATTGAAATGTGCTTAGGTCTATCTTTACAAAATATTGTAACAGACACAGAAACAGATGCAAAAAAATTAGTAGAATATTTGCGTAAAAATAATATAGGAAGAGCATCATTTTTACCAATTGCCTCAGTAAAAGGTAAGAAATTAGATAAAATAAAAGGCAAAGATGAGGGTGTAATTGGCATAGCATCAGACCTAGTAAAATATAGTAAAAAACATGAACAAATTGTACTTAATTTGTTAGGAAGAACAGTGATTGTGGACAACATGGACACTGCTATTAAACTTGCAAAGAAAAATGAATATAATTTTAGAATTGTCACTATTCAAGGAGATGTCATAAATGCTTCTGGCTCTATCACAGGTGGAGCAGTTTCCAAGAAAACAGTAAATATTTTAGGAAGAAGCAAAGAAATCGAAAAACTTGGAAAAGAAATAGACAAAATGCAGGAAAAAATCAAAAACATAAATGAAAAGAAAGAGAAAGATGAAAAGGAAATTAGTAATATTTTTAAACTTGTAGAAAGCTTAGAAAAACAACTACAAGAAACTGAAATTTTATATGCCACTGAAAATCAGAAAATACAAAGCTTTGATGAAACAATAAGTAAATTGGAAGCACGTTTACAAAAATTAAAAAATGAAAATAAGCAATTAGAAGAAGACAAAGAAAAAGCACTTCAAGAAAAAGCTCAAATTGAAAAAGAAATAGAGAACTTAAATGATGAAACACAAAAATTAACTGGAATTATCAATGAATATGCAGAGTTAAATAAAGATGATCAAAAATATATAGATGACTTGAACTTTGACATAACAAACTTAAAAATATCAGTATCTTCCTTTGATGAAAGTGAAAGCTCTATTGAAGAAATCAAGGAAAGAATAAACCAAGAAAAAGAGGCAAATAATAAAACAATTCAAAATAAAGAAGAACAAATAGAACAAATGAAGCAGGAAAATAGCAACTTAGAACAATCAATACAAGAAATCAGAGATAAAATTGAAAAAATCAAAGAAGAAGTAGCAAACAGTAGTGGTAGAGTTGAAGAACTAAGACAAGAAAGAAAAGACAAAAATGAAAAACTAGCAGTATTAGAAGATGAAATCACAGAAAAATTTGGAATTATCGAAGATTTAAAAGGTCAACTTGTAAAATTAGATGTAAAAAAATCAAAAGCACAAGAAGAAATTACGCAAATCATTAACAAATTGTGGGAAGAATATGAACTTACCCCAAACGGAATTGGAGAATATGAAAAGCCAACAAATATTCAAAACACTAAAAAGAGAGTGAATGAATTAAGAACAGAAATTAAAGAACTTGGCAATGTAAATCTAAGCTCAATAGAAGAATATAAAAACTTAAAAGAAAGGTATGACTTCATGAGTGAGCAACGCTTAGATTTAGAAAGCACAATGTCAAAACTAAGAAAAATAGTTACAGACATGACTCAAATTATGAAAGAGCAGTTTAAGAATAAGTTTAAAGAAATCAACAAAAATTTCGGAGAAGTTTTTTCAGAATTGTTCGGCGGAGGAAAAGCAGAAGTTAAGCTTGAAGATGAGAAAAATATCCTAGAATGTGGAATTGAAATTACTGCACAACCACCTGGAAAAAAATTACAAAACATGATGTTATTATCTGGTGGAGAAAAAGCTTTAACAGCAATAGCGTTATTGTTTGCAATTTTAAAAATCAACCCAGCACCATTCTGTGTATTAGATGAAATTGAAGCAGCACTTGATGATGTAAATGTATATAGATATGCGGATTATTTGAAGAAATTTATTAAAAATACACAATTCTTAGTTATAACACACAGAAAAGGAACAATGGAAGCCGCAGATAGTGTATATGGTGTTACTATGGAAGAAAACGGAATTTCAAAATTGCTTTCTATGAAATTAAAGGAAGAAACAGCATAAAAAGCTTGCCAAAAATTTGAAATAAAATTATAATAAAGAAAGAATTGCATAAAATTAAGTAAAATATAAACAATTAAGGAGGAGAAAATGTCATCAAAAAACAAACAAGGCTTTTTGCAAGGTGTAGTAACACTGATGTTTTCACAAGTTCTTATAAAAATATTAGGTATGGTTTATACTCTATATTTAACTAACAGAGAAGGCTTTGGAGATGAAGGCAATGGAATAGTTGCAAGTAGTTATCAAATATATGCTATGCTACTCACAATCTCATCAATTGGTGTACCAAATGCCATATCAAAACTTGTTTCAGAAAGAGTAGCACTAGGTGACCATAAAGGTGCACACCGTATTTTCAAAATCGCATTTGCAACTTTTGCAGTAATTGGGCTTATAGGAAGTTTGATGCTATTTTTAGGGGCACATGTTATTGCATATCAATGGTTGCAAATTCCAGAAGCGGAAATGACACTTGTTGCATTATCACCAGCAATTTTCTTTGTTGCAATTAGCTCTGTAATGAGGGGATATTGCAATGGAAGGCAAAACATAAAAGCAACCGCAAGGTCACAAACATTAGAACAAATCTTTAAAACAGCACTAACAATTATAATAGTTGAAATTGTTGCAATTATTTCCGGAGTTTCAACAGAATGGATGGCAGCAGGAGCTACACTTGCAACCACAGTAGCAACATTTGCCGGTTTTGGATATTTATACTTATATTATCAAACAATACGTAAAGAAATTGCAAAAGAAATAAAATCAACAGTAAATTACCAATATGAAAGAGTAAAAACAATTATAAAAAAAGTTTTACTTGTATCAGCACCAATAGCTTTAACTGCAATCATGTCATCATTAAATAAAAATATAGATTCATTCACAGTAGTAAGAAGTTTGAAAAACTTTATGTCAGAAGGGGAAGCATTAGCACAATATGGAATTTTAGGTGGAAAAGTAGATATGCTTACAAACTTGCCATTATCCATAAATGTAGCTTTTGCAACTGCATTAGTACCAGCAATAGCTGGTGCAAAAGCAAAAAACGACACAGCAACAATAACTCAAAAAACATCATTTTCTTTATTGATTTCAATGTTGATAGCTTTACCATGTACTGTTGGTATGTGTGTATTTGCAGGACCAATTTTGAACTTGTTATTCCCAAATGCAAGTAGTGGAGAACTTATTTTACAAATCAGTAGTTTAACCATTTTATTTACAATATTAGATCAAACAATAAATGGAGTTCTGCAAGGATATGGCAAACTTATGATACCGGCAATTTCGCTAGGCTGTGGAGTAATCATCAAGCTCATTTTAAATATTGTACTAGTTCCAAATCCATTTTTCGGAGCATCAGGTGCAGCATGGGCCTCTGTTGCCTGCCATACAGTTGCATTTATAATAGCAAGCACCGCATTACGAAAATATGTTAAATTAGATTTGCCAATAAGCAAAATATTTATTAAGCCAGTAATAGCAGTTACAATTATGGGAATTTGCTCATATTTTACATACACAGTAATGCTACACTTTATGGCAGAAAAAATCGCTACAATACTAGCCATTACACTAGCTATAATCATCTATGGTTTAGCAATAGTAAGCCTAAAAATTTTCAACAAAGATGAAATTTTACAGATACCAAAAGGAGAAAAAATCTTAAAAATATTGGAAAAATTCAAAATTTATTAAATTTTTTGCGAAAAAAAGAAGGATTTTCAAGAATTTTGGCGAATAATCTTAAATAGAAGTACATATATCGCTAAGTTCAGGCGATAAGAGTACATAATATTAAATCTTATAGGAGGTAATTTAAATGAACAAAGCTGAATTAATCGCAGCAATGGCTGCAAAAACAGGAGACACAAAAAAAGCAGCTGAGGCATCAGTAAACGCATTTGTAGGAGTTGTAACAGACGCATTAAAAAAAGGAGATAAAGTTCAACTAGTTGGATTTGGATCTTTCGAAGTAAGAAAAAGAGCTGCTAGAAAAGGTAGAAACCCACAAACAAAAGAAGAAATCAAAATTCCTGCATCAAAAGCTCCAGTATTCAAAGCTGGTAAAGCATTAAAAGATTTAGTAAACAAAAAATAAGAAAAAAATAACATATAAATATATGACCCCAATTAGGTTGCTACCTAATTGGGCTTTTTCTTTTATATCTCAAAAATTTCAATTTTTTTTAATTTCCTACTTGACAAACCAGCATAAAGTTTGTAAAATAGAATACAATATATTAAATCATGCGCTTGTACAATACAAAGCAATTAGAAGTAACTTTTAGAGAATAAGGGTCACCGGCTGAAAGCCCTTTAAGGTCAACCTAATTTGTGAAACATATTGGAGCATATAACTTAGAGTGGAAAATGTTTTACATTTTCAAGCTGGGTGGTACCGCGGAAAATATTTCGTCCCTGCATACGCATGGGCGTTTTTTGATGCCCAAGAGAAAGGAATGATATATATGAGCACTTATAGAACTCACACTTGCAATGAAATTAGAACAGAGGATATTGGAAAAAAAGTTTCAATAGCCGGATGGGTACAAACTATCCGTGACTTAGGAGGATTGGTATTCTTAGACATCAGAGATATGTATGGAGTTACACAAGTTGTAACATCTGGAAAAGACGAAGATGTTGACTTTGCTTCACACATACCAATAGAATCAACAGTTACAGTATATGGAGAAGTAAAAAAACGTGATGAAGAAACTATCAACCCAAAATTAGAAACCGGTCTAGTAGAAATCAGAATTGAAAAAATTGAAATTCTAGGAAAAAGAACAAAAAATTTACCTTTTGAAATAAATGCAAACCAAGATGTAAGAGAAGACTTACGTCTACAATACAGATATTTAGATTTAAGAAATGAAAGACTAAAAAACAACCTTTTATTACGCAGTAAAGTTATTCAATATCTAAGAACTCAGATGATTGAAAAAGGCTTTTTAGAAGTGCAAACTCCAATTCTAACAAGCTCATCACCAGAAGGTGCAAGAGATTATTTAGTGCCTAGCAGATTACATCCAGGTAAATTCTATGCCCTACCACAAGCACCACAACAATTTAAACAATTGCTAATGGCATCTGGAATTGACAAATACTTTCAAATTGCTCCATGTTTCCGTGATGAAGATGCAAGAGCAGATAGAGCACCAGGTGAATTTTATCAATTAGATATGGAAATGAGTTTTGCAACACAAGAAGATGTATTCAATGTTGTTGAACCAGTTATTTACAACACCTTTAAAAAATTCTCAGATAAAAAAATCTCAGAATATCCATTTAAACGTATAACATATAAAGATGCAATGCTTAAATATGGGTCAGATAAACCAGATTTAAGGAACCCTTTAATAATTATAGATTTATCTGAATTTTTCAATAAATGCACATTTAAACCATTTATAAATAGAACAGTAAGAGCAATCAAAGTAAAAGGACAATTTTCAAAAGGTTTCCATGAAAAAATGCTTGAATTTGCTATGTCAATAGGAATGGTTGGACTTGGCTACTTAGAAGTACAAGATGATTTAACATATAAAGGACCAATTGACAAATTTATTCCAGACGAGTTGAAAAAAGAATTGTTAAATTTAGCAGAACTAGAAAAAGGTGATACAATTTTCTTTATTGCAGATAATGAAAAACGTGCCACAGAACTTGCTGGGCAAATAAGAACAGAACTAGGAAAACGCTTGAATTTAATTGAAGAAAATGCTTTTTGTTTTGCATGGATAACTGATTTCCCAATGTTTGAAATGGATGAACAAAACAAACTAGAATTCAGCCATAACCCATTTTCAATGCCACAAGGTGGCTTAGAAGCCCTAGAAAATCAAGAACCATTAGATATTCTAGCATATCAATATGATTTAGTTTGCAATGGAATTGAGTTATCTTCTGGTGCTGTTCGTAATCATGATATAAACATCATGGTAAAAGCCTTCACAATGGCAGGTTATACAGAAGAAGAAGTAAAAACAAAATTCGGAGCTTTATACACAGCTTTTCAATATGGTGTGCCACCACATGCAGGTATTGCACCAGGTATAGATAGAATGTTAATGTTATTAACAGATTCAGAGAGCATTCGTGAAGTAATTGCATTTCCGTTAAATAGTAGGGCAGAAGACTTGATGATGGGAGCACCAAGTGTAGTAAGACGTGACCAATTACGTGATGTTCATATTGCGATAAAAGAATGAGTAAAAAAATTTGAATAAACATTGCAATTTTTCCGTATTCGTTATATAATATGAGAAAATCAAGACTTAGGAGATGATATTATGCAGGTAAGCAAAGAAGAACTTTTACACATCGTAAATTTAGCAGATTTAGAGATAAATGAAAATGAAATAGATAAATATTTATTAAATTTGCAGGATATATTAAATTTTGCCGAAACAGTAAGTAAAGCACCAGTAGAAGATTTAGATATAACTATTGGAGCAAATGAAGCTCAAAATGTATTTAGAAAAGACGAAATAGAAGTATTTGAAGACAATCAAGCACTATTACAAAACGCACCAGAAAAAGAGCTTAATATGTTTAAAATTCCAAAAGTTATAAACTAAGTTGGAAAATATTTAAGCAGAAAGGAAAAATAAAATGGAAATTACTGATTTAACAGTTCATGAATTGATAGAGAAATTGCAGAACAAAGAACTTACAGCAACTCAAATTACACAAAGCTATGTTGATAGAATGAAAGAAAAAGAACCTGATGTTAAAGCATTTGTAACAACATTAGAAGAAACTGCAATTGAACAAGCAAAAGCAATTGACCAAAAAAGAGAAAATGGAGAAATTACTGGCAAATATGCAGGAATTCCAATTGGAATAAAAGACAATATGTGCACAAAAGGTGTAAAAACAACATGCAGTTCTAAAATGTTAGAGAATTTTGTAGCACCTTATGATGCAACAGTTGTAGAAAAATTAAACAAAGAAAACCTAATCAATTTAGGAAAATTGAATATGGACGAATTCGCTATGGGAAGTTCAACAGAATATTCATATTTCAAAAAAACATCTAACCCATGGAATTTAAACAAAGTGCCAGGTGGCTCATCTGGTGGAAGTGCAGCAGCAGTTGCAGCAAATATGGTACCATGGGCATTAGGAAGTGACACAGGTGGTTCAATTAGATTACCAGCAAGCTTTTGCGGAGTGGTTGGATTAAAACCAACTTATGGACTAGTTTCTAGATATGGCTTAGTAGCATTTGCATCATCACTTGACCAAATAGGACCAATCACAAAAGACGTTGAAGATGCAGCAATATTATTAAACTTAATCGCCGGACATGATAAAAAAGACACAACATCAGTTATGCAGGAAAATAAAGATTACACAGCAAACTTAAAAAATGATATTAAAGGTAAAAAAATAGGAGTACCAAAAGAATTCTTTGGAGAAGGAATTAACAAAGAAGTCAAAGAAAACCTAGAAAAAGCAATTGAAACATATAAAAAACTAGGAGTAGAAGTAGAAGAATTTTCACTTAATATTGCTCAATATGCCTTAGCAACATATTATATAATCGCATGTGCAGAGGCAAGTTCTAATTTAGGCAGATTTGACGGAATTCGTTATGGATATAGAGCAAAAGAATTTGGAAGTCTAAAAGAATTATATAAAAAGTCTAGAAGTGAAGGCTTTGGAGCAGAAGTAAAAAGAAGAATAATTTTAGGAACTTATGTATTATCATCTGGATATTATGACGCTTATTACAAAAAAGCTCAACAAGTACGTACATTAGTTATGAAAGAATTTGAAAAAGGTTTTGAAAAATATGATGTTATTTTAGCTCCAACATCACCAACAGTAGCTTTTGACATCGGCTCAAAATCGAACAACCCATTAGAAATGTACTTAGCAGATATTTGCACAGTTTCTGTTAATATAGCAGGTTTACCAGGAATATCTATCCCTTCTGGTGTAAATAGTGAAGGAATGCCAATAGGAATGCAGTTAATTGGAAACAAATTTGAAGAAGAAAAGCTATTAAATATGGCATACATGTTTGAAAAGGAAACAAAATTCAGAGAAAACTATCAACCACAATTTTTAAAATAATGGAAAGGAAGATAGCCAATGAATAATCACACTACAAGAACATTAAGTATTATTCTCGTAATTTTAATAATAGTAGCTGGTTTTTTGATTGCAAAAGAAGTATTTATTGAAAAAGATGATGCAAAAAAACTTGAAGAATTAAAACAAAACGAAACAATACAAACTGCATCAGCTCGGAGAAACAAAAGAAGAAACTGAAAATGAAGAAGTTAAGAACGAAGAACAACCTAAAAAAGCAGAACTATTTGAAAACTATTATGCAAAAGCCGAAGAAAAAATGAAAACAATGTCATTAGAAGAAAAAGTAGGTCAAATGTTTTTAGCAAGATACCCAGAAAGTAATGCAGATGAAGAAATAAAGGCATTAAACCCAGGCGGATATATTCTATTTGGTAGAGATTTTGAAAATGAAACAAAAGCTTCTATTGTCAATAAATTAAACACAAACCAAAGAAATAGTAAAATTCCACTAGCACTAGGAGTAGATGAAGAAGGCGGAACAGTTGTAAGAGTAAGTGCATATAAAGCATTTAGAGATACAAAATTCCAATCACCTCAGCAACTATGGCAACAAGGTCAAATAGGTCTTATTCTCCAAGACTCAACTGAAAAATCTACTTTACTAAAAAGCATAAAATTAAATATGAATTTAACTCCTGTTGTGGATGTTCCAGCAAGTAGCTCAGACTTTATTTATGCTAGGTCTTATGGCAGGGGAGCAGAAAAAACAGCAGAATATGTATCACAATTAGTTAAAACAATGAACAATGACGGCATGGTTTCTACTTTAAAACATTTCCCAGGATATGGAAATAATGTAGATACTCATACAGGAATTGCAATAGATAAAAGACCATATTCTACATTTGAACAAACTGATTTCTTACCATTTAAGAGTGGTATAGAAGCAGGTGCACCAACAATTTTAGTTAGCCATAATGTAGTAGAATGTATGGATAAAGACCATCCAGCTTCACTTTCAGAAAATGTGCATAAAATTTTAAGAGATGATTTAGGATTTTCTGGAATAATCATGACAGACGATTTAGCAATGGAAGCAGTTAAAAGTTATGTAGAAAATGGAGAAGCAGCAGTTCAAGCAGTTTTAGCTGGTAATGACATGATAATATCTTCAAGCTTTAAGGAGCAAAAAGAAGAAGTTTTAAAAGCAGTCAACAACGGAAAAATATCAAAAGATATGATAGACACAGCAGTTAGAAGAATATTAGCTTGGAAATATGCTTACAAAATTATTGAAGAATAATCAGAGAGGAAGAAAAAAATGAACGAATATGAAACAGTCATAGGGCTTGAAGTCCATGCAGAACTTTCAACCAAAACAAAAATATTTTGCTCATGTCCAACAAGTTTTGGTGCAGAGCCTAACACACATACATGCCCAATTTGTATGGCAATGCCAGGAACTCTACCAGTGTTAAATGAAAAAGTTGTTGAATATGCAGTAAAAGCAGGGCTAGCAACAAATTGTGAAATATCAAGAAATAGTAAAAATGATAGAAAAAATTATTTCTATCCTGACCTTCCAAAATCATATCAAATATCACAATTTGATAAACCACTATGTGAACATGGCTATGTAGAAATCGATACAGAAGATGGTAAAAAGCAAATTAGATTACTTAGAATCCATATTGAAGAAGACGCTGGCAAATTAAATCATGATGAATTTGGAGGTGGAAGCCTTGTTGATTTAAATAGAGCAGGTGTACCTTTAATTGAAATTGTATCTGAACCAGATTTGCGTAGCAGCCAAGAAGTAGAGCAATATCTAAGAAAATTAAAATCAATTTTGGAATATATTGAAGTATCAGATTGCAAAATGCAGGAAGGTTCATTAAGAACTGATGTTAACGTATCTGTTAGAAAACGCGGAGAAACTAAACTTGGCACTAGAACAGAAATGAAAAACATGAACTCATTTAGAAGCATAGTAAGAGCTATTGAATATGAAGCAAACAGACAAATAGATGTATTAGAAGATGGTGGCAAGATTGAACAAGAAACTTTAAGATGGGATGAAGTTTCAGGCAAAACATTTTCTATGAGAGATAAAGAAGACGCGCAAGATTATAGATATTTTCCAGACCCAGATTTAGTAGCTATAAAATTATCTGATGAATATATAGAAAATGTAAAAAAAGAATTGCCAGAATTACCAGAAACAAGAAAAAAGAGATATTTAGAGGAATATCACTTAACAGAAAAAGATGCCAATATTATTTCTAGTTCAAAATATCTAGCAGATTTATTTGAAAAAGCATCAGAAATTTGTAACAATCCAAAAGTAGTCAACAACTGGATAATATCAGATATTTCTAGAATCTTAAATGAAACAGAAATGGAGCCAATTGAAATACCTTTTGACTATAAGCAACTAGCAAAATTAGTAATTTTGATTGATAAAGGAACAATTAGTTCTAGCATTGCCAAAAAGGTTCTAGTAGAAATGTTTGAAAACCCAAGAGACCCAGAAGAAATCATTAAAGAAAAAGGATGGATACAAATTTCAGATGAAGGTGCAATTAAAGAAGTAGTATTAAAAATACTTTCAGAAAACCCACAATCTATTAGCGACTATAAAGCAGGAAAAGATAGGGCATTAGGCTTTTTAGTAGGACAAGCAATGAAGCAAACAAAAGGACAAGCCAACCCACAAATGTTAAACAAAATGTTTATAGAAGAAATGAATAAATAATTTAAAAAAGAATTTGACCTAAATCAAATTCTTTTTTAGTGAATCAACAACAATTCCGCAAATAAAAAATTCAGAAGCAAATAGCAAACTCATTTTAAACAGAACAAGCCCAATATCATAAAGATAAGGATTTTCTAGATAGAAGTCATATATAAGTAAAATTGCAAGAGATAAAAGGCATAGTACAAAGCAAAATAGTACACCATTTTTTATAATTTTTTTTGTTTGATTTTCTAAACTTGCAAAAGTAGTTTTCACTTTATTTATCATAAGTATCACCTATTTAATCGTATCATATTTAGCACTTAATAGCAATGGAAATTATAGGAATTTGATTTATGTATACAAATGTGGTATAATATAAGTTAGATAGAGATATCTGACGGGCCACTAAATAGAGGAGGAAAGCATATGAGAAAAATAAGAGTAGACCTCCACGAAAGTGGAGAAATCAGAATTACTTTCCCGTCCGAACGGGAAAGAGCGGACTTCGTAAAGGAGTTTGACAGATGTCTCCGCCCGGAGACGCATTACTTCTGCCTTAAGGAGTGCAGGGAGTTCTTCTGGCTGAGAATTGCCAATAAGAACGAAAGCACAATGCTCCCGGCAAGGAGCGAAGAAATAGGCCGTTTATTTACTCTCCTGCTGGAGAGTGGGTATGTAACTGAGTAACTAATTCATTGCCCGTCAAAAAGCCCCGTGGTTCTCACGGGGCTTTTTCATGTTATGCCGTAGCAGCATTTAATTTCTTAGATAAACTAGATTTTTTTCTAGCAGCAGTATTTTTAACAATAACACCTTTTGTGCAAGCTTGATCAATTTTCTTTGTTGCTTCTGAAAATAGTTTTTTTGCTTCGTCCATTTTTCCAGCTTCTAGGGCTTGCTCAAAGCTCTTTATTGCTGATTTATACTCAGATTTTATCATATTATTTCTTAAAGTTTTTTTCTCAATTACTTTAACTCTTTTTTTTGCTGATTTAATATTTGGCATATTTAGCACCTCCTGTTCGTCTCTAATAAACTATAACATAAAATATTCTACCACATTTTTTTCAATTTGGCAAGTATTTACAGAAAATTCATTGAAATTTTAATTTAATATTGTAAATCTAAGTTATTTGTGATATAGTGAACATGTAAAAAAGAAACGGAGTGATTTATATGATAGCAATTGGAAGCGACCATGGTGGATATAAGCTAAAAGAAGAAATAAAAAGGTACTTAGAGGAAAATGAAATTGAGTACAAAGATTATGGAACTTATGATGAAGAAAGAACAGACTACCCAATTTACGGAAAAAAAGTTGCAGAAGCAGTATCAAAAGGAGAAGCAGATAAAGGAATACTATTTTGCCGTTCAGGCTGTGGAATGGTTGTTGTTGCAAACAAATTCAAAGGTGTAAGAGCAGCAACACCATATAATGAAATAGCAGCAAAATTAGGAAAAGCAGATGATGACATCAATGTTCTAACAATTGGTTCAGACTATGTAACAGTTAATGAAGCAATTTGTGTTATTAGAAATTGGATAGCAGCAGATTTCAAAGGCGGAAGATATGAAGAAAGGTTAAAAATGATAGAAGAAATCGAAGATGAAAATATGAAATAGGTATGGGGGAATTTACATGTGGGGAGATATTGCAATAGCATTTATACTTGCATTTGTAGTTGCATTTGTTGCAACACCATATACAATTAAATTGGCTAAGAAAATAGGCGCAGTAGACATACCAAAAGATGAAAGAAGAACACACAAAAGATCAATACCAAAATTTGGTGGCCCAGCAGTTATAATGGGTTTTTTGGTTTCAACAATATATTTACTTGTTGTTATGACAATGGAAAAGACCATTTCTTTAACTGGACCAGAAGAATATGGAAAAAAATTGTTAGGGTTTGCAATAGGTGCAGCAGTACTATCAATTTTCTGTATAGTCGATGACATAAAAACAATAAAACCACTAACTAAACTAATAGGTCAGCTTATAGCAACAGCCATAATTATAGCCGCAGGAATTAGAATAGATGCAGTTACTTTACCATTTTTGAATTTTCCAGAAGTGCATTTAGTAACTTCAATAATTTTAACAACTGCGTGGGTTATAATTGTAACAAACGCAATCAACTTAATTGATGGCTTAGATGGACTATCATCAGGAATATCAGTGATTTCAGCAATATCATTACTTATAATATTTGTGTTAAACGGCTCATCAATGTTATCAATAGTTTTAATAACAGCACTAGCAGGAGCATTAGTCGGCTTTTTACCATATAATTATTCACCAGCAAAAACTTTTATTGGAGATACTGGTACAAATTTCCTAGGTTTTTCACTAGCAATAATATCTATTTTGGGTGCAGCAAAAACCTATACAGCAGCAGTAATCGTTTTACCACTTATAGTACTAGGACTACCAATTTTTGATACTTTTATTGCAATAATTAGAAGACTAATCAAAGGTAAATCAATAAAAGCAGTATTTCGCGCAGATAAAGGGCATATACATCATAAGCTATTAGCAAAAGGGTATAGCCAAAAACAAGCAGTAATAATATTATATGGTGTTAGTGCTATTTTAGGAATATTTGCAATTATTCTAACAGATAGTGGAATATGGAAAGCATGTTCATTTCTGTTTATTGTGATAATTGCAGTTGTGGCAGGATACAAAAACTTTTATCCAGAAAAAACTGGTAAAGAAAGTTATGAATGTTTGCAATGTAGATATATATATAACCCAAAAATAGGTAACGAAAAAGCTGGAATTCAGCCAGGTACTGAATTCAGCAAATTACCAAAAGACTGGGTATGTCCAGTTTGTGGGGAGAGTAAAGATATGTTTCAATTGCATCCAGAAAATTAAGAAAGAGGTGTTAAAAAATGTACGTATGTATTGCATGTGGTCATGTATATGACCCAGAAAAAGGAGATCCAGATAGTGGAATAGCTCCTGGAACAGCTTTCGAAGATATACCAGATTCTTGGGTATGCCCAGTTTGCGGTGTATCAAAAGATATGTTTCAAAAACAAGACTAAAACCGAAGTGCCCTAATAATGGGCACTTTTTTGGGTGTTGACAAAATATAAA
Organism: uncultured Clostridia bacterium; assembly: GCA_947594935.1. Lineage (GTDB taxonomy): Bacteria > Bacillota > Clostridia > TANB77 > CAG-508 > CAG-269. The sequence continues at coordinate 47,455 of CANQEM010000003.1, forward strand.
AATAAATATATAATAGCACTGTCAAAATTTTAAGAAAAGGAAGAGATAAAAAATGGACGAGAAAATATACATTTTTGGGCATAAAGCCCCAGACACAGATTCAATTTGTTCTAGCTTAGTAATGGAAAAATTTGAACAAAATCTAGGACTTAATGTAGAAGCAAAAAGACTAGGGAAAGTTAACAAAGAAACAGAATATGTTTTAAACTATTTAGGAATTGAAGCACCAGCTTTATTAGAAAAAGTAGAAGAAGGTCAAAAAGTTATTTTAGTAGACCATAATGAATTTGACCAAAGTGTTGAAGGAATTGAAAATGCAAACATCGAAACTGTAATTGACCATCATAGAATTGCTAATTTTCAAACAAAAACACCACTTTACTACCGTGCAGAACCTGTTGGATGTACATCAACTATACTATATAAAAAGTTTAAAGAAGAGGGTATGCAAATAGAAAAAAAGGAAGCAACTCTTATGCTTTCTGCAATTGTGTCAGATACTTTACTATTAAAATCACCAACAACTACGGAAGATGATAAAAAAGCATTAACAGAACTAGCTAAGATTGCAGAGATAGATTTAAATGAGTATGGAATAGAAATGTTAAAAGCTGGAACAAATCTTGATGACTTTTCAGAAGAAGAACTTATTAACTTAGATGCAAAGAGAAGTGAAAAAAACGGCAAAAAATTTGTAATAGCACAAGTAAATACAGTAAGCATTCCAGATGTATTAAAAAGAAAAGAAAAAATTGAAACTGCAATGAGAAAAGACATAGAAGCAAATGATATTAAAGTATTTATTTTTGCAATTACCGATATTTTAAATAGTAACACACAAATTATAGTTTTAGGTGAAGAAACAGCAGTAGCCGAAAAAGGTTTTGCAAAGAATTTAGAAGACAACATGATGTTCTTAGAAGGCGTTGTTTCTAGGAAAAAACAAATTTTACCAGTTATAGATCAGAACTTGTAAAAGATACCAAATTTGACAAATAATAGAAAATGTTGTATAATAAAAGATGTGCGATTTGAAAAAAACTAAAATGAAACAAGGAGTTGTAAAAATGAAAATCAAATTAAATATAAAAAGCGTGCTAGTACTCACAATTTTAGCAATCATGATGACATCTATTAGCTTGTTTTTTATAAACACTAGTTTTGCTGCTAATACAGCAACAGTAAATGTTGAAACAGCAAATATTAGGGAAGCCGCAGATACAAACGCTACAATTTTAGAATTGGTAAACAAAGGAGAAAGTGTAGAAATACTTGAAACATCAGGGGAATGGTCTAAGGTAAAATACAAAAATATCGTAGGATATTTAAGAAATGACTTATTAGATAGTAATACACCAGTAGAAGAAAACAAAACAGAAAATCAAACAGTAACAAGTGCTGAAATAGCACCAGAAACACCAGTTACAACAGATGTAACTGAAACTCAAACATCAAACACATTAGGAAAATATAAAGTAAAACAAGACGCAAAATTAAAAACAATACCTTTAATACATGCAATGGACATGGGGGATGTAGCAAAAGATACTGAACTTGATGTTATAAACATAATAAATAAATGGGCTTGTGTAAAAACACAAGATAAACAAGGTTGGTTACCATTAGAGCAATTAGAAAAAATTGCAGAACCAGAGCCAACACCAGAACCAGAACAAGAAGAACCAGCACAAACAAAAACAATGTATGTAAATTCTGAATCAGTAAATGTCAGAAGCTCAGCAGATAGAAGTGCAGAAGTCATAACATCACTTGTAATGAATGATCAAGTTGAAGTTATTGGAGAAGAAAACGGATGGAGCAAAGTAAATGTTTCAGGAAGTCAAGGATATATTTTATCTTCACTTTTATCTAATAGAAAACAAGAAACATCAAGAAGTTTAGAAAAACCAAGAACAGCAGAAACTACTCAAACAAAAGCTGCTGAAACACCTGCTACAAGTTCAGATACATCAAAAGGAAACAGTATTGTAGAATATGCAAAACAATTTATAGGAACACCATATAAATATGGTGGAACAACACCAGCAGGTTTTGACTGCTCAGGCTTTACTCAATATGTATATGCACATTTTGGTATATCATTACCACGTACATCTGGTGGTCAAGCAAGTGTTGGAACAGCAGTAAAGGGTAAATCAAACTTACAACCAGGAGACTTAGTTATATATAGTGGACACGTTGCTATATATGTAGGCGGAGGAAATGTTATCCACTCACCTAAACCAGGTAAATCAATCTGTATTGTTTCAATCAATAATGCTGGTAGCGGATATTCAGGGGGAAGAAGACTTGTTTAAAAGGAGAAAAGATTGAAAAGACCGATTGTAATAGCAGCAATTGGATACATAATAGGTATATTAGAGGGACTATACTTAAAAATTAGTATAGTCCCTTTTTATATTCTAATTGTTGCAATATATTTAATTATAAAAAACATACCACGAAAAAAGAGATTGCTAATCTGGGATTTTTCTAGATATGTGAGATACTTAAAAATATATATTAACAAAAAATCAATAATTATATTTGTTATAGCTTCTTTAATTTCAAATATTTCAATTTTACATGCAGAAAAACAATATTCAACCATGCAAAATCAGCTTCAAGAAAAAGGAAAGATACAAATTGAAGGCATGATAGTTAGTAATGCCAAAGAAAGAGATTATGATATTGAATATAAGCTAAAAAATAGCAAAAATTACTATTTCTATATTCATACAAAAAAATCAGACAAACTGGAATATGGGCAAAATGTTAAAATAGTAGGCAATTTTGAAATGCCAGAAACACAGAGAAATGAAGGAGGTTTTAATTACCAAGAATATTTAAAAGAACAAAAAAATCTTGGAATAATTAAAGTAGAAAAAATTACTAATATAAACAAAACGCCAGGAATTATTGAAAAAATTTTTATTGAAGCAAATAAAATTAGCACTATGTTAAAAAACAAAATAAAAGAAACTATATCTGATGAAAATGTATCAAGCATTTTAATAGCTTTAACACTTGGAGATAATGACTATATTCCAGACGATATATTAAATAAGTTTAGAGAAACAAATATGGCACATATATTAGCAGTTTCAGGAATGCACATATCATACTTGATATTAGCTTCAATTAGTGTAAGTAAAAGAATTATAGGAATAAGGAATTCATATTATATTACAATAATTGTTTTAATCTTGTATATGTTCTTAGCTGGTTTTTCACCATCAATAGTTAGAGCTACAATCATGGGAATACTTAGTATTATAGCCAATATAATATATCGACAAGATGATGGCTTAACAAGTATGGGAATAGCTATGTTAATTATTTTATCAAACAATATATACACCATTTTTGATATTGGATTTCAACTTTCGTTTAGTGGTACACTAGCTATGCAAGCATTTAAAGAAAAAGCAAAAGTCAAACAAATAGTTAGTATTTTTTTAATTCAAATTTTTGTCCTGCCAATTAGCATCTATCATTTCAACATATTTTGCCCATACTTCATTTTAAGTAATCTAATTATTAGTTTTATAATAGGACCAATTATGATATGCAGTTTTTTATTCGTAATTTTTATTTCGATTAGTGCAAAATTAGCAACAACTTTTTCAATTCTTCCAATAATAGCAATTAAAATCTTATTATTAGTTTTCGAAATATCAAAATTTCCATTTTCAAAAATATATGTTGCAACACCAAAAGTGTGGCAAATTGTAGTTTATTTTTTAATTCTAATAATCTTCTATTTTATATATCAAATCTATTTTTCAAAAAAAGAAACATTAACTAAAAAAAGATTTTATCAAATGTCAAAAGCATATAAATTTTATTTTTTATACAGAAAAGGTGTCAAACCAAAGAAAATACTTGCAATATCAAGTATTTTGATAATATTTTCAACAACACTAATATGGCAATTTTCATGTGATTTACAAATACATTTTGTAGATGTTGGACAAGGAGATTGCACTTTTATAGAAACCCCAAAGGGAAAAACAATTTTAATTGATGGTGGTTCAAACTCAGTATTGCCATATATTTTAGACAAAGGGTACACAAAAATTGATACTGTGATGATAAGCCATTTTGATTCAGACCATGTAAATGGAATTTTAGACGTTATGAATAACTTAAAAATAAATAAGGCGATAATTGGTAAACAAGGGGAAATATCAGAAAACTATCACACCTTTTTAAAACTGGCAAAAGAAAAAAATATTGCAATTCAAGTAGTAAAAAAAGGAGATAAAGTATTACTGGAAAATAATTTGTATTTTGACATTTTATGGCCAGGTGGCGAAATGATAGGTGATAACATATTAAATAATAATGCAGTTGTGGCAAAATTGAATTTCAAATGCTTTAGTATGCTATTTACAGGTGACATTGAAGGAGTGGCTGAAAAAGAAATTATAAAAGAAAATAAAACATCAAATTTGTGTAAAGCAAATATTCTAAAAGTTCGGTCATCATGGCTCAAAAACATCATCAATACAAGAATTTATTGAAAAGGTAAAACCTCAATTTGCCTTAATAGGAGTAGGAAAATACAATACATTTGGTCATCCTAATGAAGAAGTATTAAAAAGGTTAAAACAATCAGGAAGTGAAATTCTAAGAACAGATAAAAGTGGAGAGATAACTATTAAAGTTGATAAAAACGGCAAAATAGAAGCAATTAAAAAACATATTTCATAAATAAATTGATGTATGAAACCACCTTTTTTTGGAAATAATAAGTAAAAAACCAAAGAAAGGGGAAAAACGTGAATAAAATTTTTATTGTTTTAATTAGCATTATAGTACTATCTATTGCAATTTTTCTAGGAGTTCAAACTTTTAAAACTCAAAATGAAAAAAAGAAAGTGGAAAATCAAATTGCGCTTTCTGAGACTATTGAAGATGACTGCACAGAAGAATGGAAAGAACTAAATGCAGAAAATACACTTGATTTGCAAGTAAACACACAAGAACAAGAAAGGCTATCACCTAATTGTAGTTTTACATTTTTAACTAAATATACAGACTGTGGACATACATCAAGGAAATATATAAATATACCAGAGCAACTAGTAAATGCAACAGAAGAAGAAGTAAAAAATCAATATCAAGACTATGAAATAACTAAATTTTCTAGTAATGAAGTAACCCTTGAAAGAGAGCAAGAAGGGGAGTGTGGAGAGCATTATGTTTTACGCGATATTAACGGAAAAATTGTGATTTATAGTGTAAAAAATGGAAAAGAAGAAGAATTTGAAAAAACAGAAATATCAACAGACTATATAACAGAAACAGATAAAATCACTTTAAAAAATGGTTTAGAGGTTTATGGAAAAGAAAACCTAAATCAAGCAATTGAGGACTTTGAATAAAAAATCTCTCTAACTATCTAAGTTAGAGAGATTAAACAAATTATTTTTTCTTTTTAATTACAACTTCTTGCTTTTCCTTTTTCAAATCACTTTTATCAATAAAGCCATCTTTATATAAATATTTAACATACATAGTAAGAGCAAAAACAGTTACTACTAATGCAACACAGTAAATAGCCATATCTAAATGTGTCCATAGTCCACTAAAATGAAATTGAGTATTTATTAAAGAAAGCACAATAGCTAAGTAGAAAAGAACAGTAGCCAACTTCCCATACCACTTGCTATAAACTACTACATCTTTTCCATAAAGGAAAGAGGCACCGATAATCATAATAAGTTCTTTTAAAATAACAATAACTAAAATCCAAAATGGAATAATATCTTTAAATACCAAAGTAGCTAAAACTGAAATTTGTGTTAATTTATCGGCAAGTGGGTCCATCAATTTACCAAAAGTTGATATTAAGTTGTATTTTCTTGCAATACTTCCGTCTAAAATATCAGTTATACCTGACAATGAGAAAAAGATAAACGCATATAGATAATTTCCAGTAAATATACAAGCTAGAATAACAGGTATTAAGATAAATCGAAAAATTGTTAATATATTTGGTACATTTTTTAACATTTCTTTTACTCCTCTTAATTTTCAGTGTTAAAGGTTAAACTGTTATCTGCAAAGTCAACTTTAATTGTTTGACCATTTACAATTTCACCTTTTAGAATTTTCTCAGAAATTTCATCTTCTACATATCTTTGTATTGCTCTTCTCAATGGCCTTGCACCAAATTTAATATTTGTTCCTTTCTCCAAAATAAAGTGTTTTGCACTTTCTGAAACATTTAAAGAAATATCTTTTTCATGTAAGGCTTTTGAAGTTTCTTCTAACATTAAGTCAACAATTTGCAATAATTCATCTTCTGTAAGAGGGTCAAAAACTACAATTTCATCAACGCGGTTCAAAAATTCTGGTCTAAATGTGTCTTTCAAATTATCCTCAATTTTACTTTTATCAATAGTTTGCTTTCCAAACCCAATAGAGTTATTATTTAAGTTTGAACCAGCATTTGAAGTCATAATGATAATTGTATTTGCAAAGCTAACAGAGTTCCCTTGACTATCTGTTAATTTGCCATCATCTAACACTTGCAATAAGATATTGAAAACATCTGGATGAGCTTTTTCAATTTCATCTAACAAAATGATAGAATAAGGTTTTCTTTTTACTTTATCTGTTAACTGACCAGCATCATCATAGCCAACATATCCAGGAGGTGCGCCAATTAGCTTTGAAGTAGAATGACTTTCCATATATTCAGACATATCTACACGAATCATGGAATCTTCTTTACCAAACATTTCATAAGCTAAACTCTTAGCAAGTTCTGTTTTACCAACACCAGTAGGACCAACAAAGATGAAAGAAGGTGGGCGTTTAGCACTTTGCAAACCTGCACGATTTCTACGGATAGTTCTTGCAACACTGCTAACTGCTTCTTTTTGACCAATAATTCTTTTATGTAAGTTGACCTCCAAATTCAATAATTTTTGAGTTTCTGCCTCAGTAATCTTCTTAACTGGAATTTTAGTCCAATTCTCAATTACAGTTGCAATGTCTTGAACAGTTAAATTTTTCAACTGCATTTGTGAATTTAAAGCATCAATTTGTTCAATTAACTGACATTCTCTTGTTTTTAAATCAGCAGCTTTCTGATAGTCCTCTGTTGAATCAGCTGCAACAACTTCCTCTTTTTCAGCTTGAACATCAGCTAATTCTTTTTTAAGCATTTCTAATCTATATAATTCCTTATTTTCTAAGTTAATGCGTGAGCAAGCTTCATCTAGAATATCAATTGCTTTATCTGGTAAGAAGCGGTCATGTATGTATTTTTCAGACATAATAACAGCTTGTTTAATCACATCAGAAGAAATTTTTACCTTATGATATTCTTCATAATATTTTTTAATTCCTTCCAAAATTCCAATTGAATCTTCAACATTAGGTTCTTCTACTAAAACTTGTTGAAATCTACGTTCTAATGCTGAATCTTTTTCGATATATTTACGATATTCTTTTAAAGTAGTAGTTCCAATTAACTGAATTTCTCCATTAGATAGAGCAGGTTTTAGAATATTGGCAGCGTTCATAGCATGTTCTCCATCACCAGCTCCAATGATATTATGAATTTCATCAATAACTAAAATAATGTTTCCAAGTTGTTTGCATTCATCAATAATGCCTTTCATACGAGATTCAAATTGACCTCTAAACTGTGTTCCAGCAATAACAGCAGTCATATCTAATAAATAGACCTCTTTATTCAACAATTTAGCTGGTACATTTTGATTTGCAATTTTAATAGCTAAACCTTGTGCAATTGCAGTTTTACCAACACCAGGTTCACCAATTAAGCAAGGATTATTTTTTGAACGTCTATTTAAAATCTGAATAATTCTTTGAATTTCTTTATCACGACCGATAATCATGTCTAACTCATTATTTTTAGCTTTGTTAGTAAGATTTGTTCCAAAAGTATCTAGATATTTTTTCTTCTTGCTCTGTTTTTGTGTTTTCTTTTTTTCTACTTTTACTTTTTTTCTAGAATTGCCTTTTGCATCAAAATTCTGTGCATTATTTCCACCACCGAAAACATTAGAAAAAATGCTTCCTAGTGGGATAGCAGCACCAGCAATTCGTGGACCATCAATACCATCAGAACCTTCATTTAAATCATCAGGACCGAAAGTTATTGCACCATCAATTTTACTTATATCATCAAAATTCATATTTTCTGCAAAATCTTTAAAAATTGTTTCAAATTGTTGCTTCATATCGTCTATATTAGTATTCTTAGACAAAATTTCCCTTTGTCTAGCCAAAGTATCTTCTGGGTCAATACCCTGTTCTTTTGCACAACTAACACACAATCCTTCTAGTTCTTTACTATTAGGATCTTTTTCAAAAAATAATACAGCTTGATTTTTATGACATTTTGAGCATAACATATTTTTTAATTCCTCATTTCTATTTAATTGTAACATATATATTTTACCGCAAATTTGTTAAATAGTCAATAACTATATTTGACCATTTAATCAATAAATGGTATAATTATTTTAGGATATATATTTTGCTTAGAAAGGGATGAAGAAAATGAATGTTGTATTACCAAAACAATATAGAGTTAGCAAAAAAGACATCATAATTTATACAGTTGTTATAATTATATGTGTTGTAGCTCTAACAGTTATTATTACTATGCAGTTTTTAGGAGAAGGAATATTCCATACCAATAAATTTCAAATAGCAACAGAGGAAGAAATGGTTAAATTGAAAACAGAATTTGACAATATGTTCGAGAATAAATTTATTGGAGAAGCAAAAAATATTGATAAAAAAGACAGCAAAAAAGATGTTGTATTTACTTCTTATGAGAACAACGAAAGCTCAGAAGGAACATACACCTTTGATGTAAATATTCCAGAATTTAATGTCAAAGATGATGAATTAAATAAAATAAATGAAAGCATTTCAAAAAAATACAAACAAAAACTAGGTGAATTAAAAAATTTAAAAGATACGAAAATACTATATTCTGTTGAATATGTTTCTTATGTAGAAAACGATATACTATTTTTGATTATACGTTCAAACCTAAAAGAAGGCAATAATGCACAACAATCTAACATAGATTCATATCAATATGATTTAGAAAACAAAAAAGAAATGAATTTAGAAGAAATGCTTCAAAAATTAAATTACAATAAAAATGATATACAAGAAAAGATTTATGAAGAAATAAAAAGAGAAGAACAAAATTCAAAGAATTTGCAAGAATTAGGATATGGAATTTATGTAAGAGATAGTAGTTCAGATATTTATAAAATAGAAAATTCAGATCAGTTCTTTATGCGTAATGGAAAACTACATATTATATATAGTTATGGAAATCAGTCTCTAACAAGTGAAATGGACTTTGTAATTATATAAAGAAAAAAGAAGCTCTCACGCTTCTTTTTCTTTGAAAATAAAAGGGGATAGTTTTTTAGGTAATCAAGTTTTCACTTGATTGACTATATAATACCAATACTTTTTGTCCATTGTGTGAACTGTAAGTGAATATTTTAATATTTAAGGTTGCTCTCCCAAAGTAAGAGTAACTTCTTTTTCTTGATTGTCGCGGTTTATCTTTAATTTCATTTCATCCCCAACTTTATGAGAATTTTTGATTTTATTTAAATCATCCATTTTTGTAACTTTACTTCCGTCAGCTTCGATGATAATATCACCAGATTTTAAACCAGCTTTTTCTGCACTTGAAAAATCTTCAACAGATTTTACATATACACCCTCATTAAGCGGAATAGAATATTTATTAGAAAGAGATTCACTTAAATCAATTCCAGTTATACCAATATATGGTCTTTTTACTTTACTATATTGAATTAGTTGAGATGTAACATCTGTTGTAGAATTGATTGGAATAGCAAAGCCCATACCTTCAATTCCTGTGCCAGAAACTTTTAAAGTATTTATACCAATAACTTTTCCTTCGCTATTAACCAAAGCACCACCACTATTACCAGAGTTTATAGCAGCATCTGTTTGTATTAAAGTATATTGTTTACCATCAGAATCTGTTACCTCACGGTTTGTAGCACTAACTATACCACAAGTTACACTACTATTCATACCAATAGGGTTACCAACAGCCATTGCAAATTCGCCAACTTTTATTGAATCAGAATCAGCAAATTCAGCTTTTGAAAGACCTGTTTTTTCAATTTTAATAACAGCTAAATCAGTTTGCTCATCTTTACCAATAATTTTAGCATCATATTTTGTATCATCATTAAACAAAGTAACAGTTAATTTTGTTGCCTCTGAAACTTGATAATAAGAATCTGATGCCTCTGATGAAGAAGCAACAACGTGGTTATTTGTTAAGATGTATCCATCTTCGCTGATGATAATTCCTGAACCAGAAGCTGTTGCAGTAGATGTAGATGACCTGCCAAACATCTCCATAAGTGAATTATTAACAGTATATTCAATTTCAATTCCCACAATTGAAGGTAAAATTTTATTTGCAGCATATACAGCTGTTTCAGAATAATTAGTTAAATTAACTTGTGATACATATCCATCTACTTTTGAACTTTGACTAGAATTTTTAGTAGATGATATACTAGGAACAGAATTGAAAAGATATGAACGTATAGATGGCACGCCAAAACATGTTCCAACCACAACAGCACATCCTAAAACACCACTACAAAATGGTAAAACTACGCTTTTTCCAAAGCCAGAATTAGTTTTCTTAACATTGTATGGATTTGAACTTGTAACTGTTTTAAAACTAGATTTTTTGTTTTCATTTTCTTCCATTGAAAAGACCTCCTACTTTTATACGATACATATTGTATCATAACTAATTTATAATTACAATACTATACTTATGTGAAAATTTTGTGAAAAAAATGTAATAATTCGAGACAATTTCTATTGAAAAAAAATTCTTTTCCGTATATAATATAGAAAAAGTAATTTCAAAAAGGATGGATGAACTATGATAGAAAACCTAGGAAAAAACAATAAAGGAATAACACTACTTATACTTGTTGTCACAGTTATTGTATTGATGATTATTGTAGGCACAGTTGTAAAATATGGAATGCAAGCGATTACTTATGCTACATATCAAAGCACAAAAACAAATATGTTATTAGTTGAAGCAAAAGCAAAAGAATATGTTGAAAATGCTAATTTCCAATTAGGGGTTAAACCAGAAGAAGCAACAGATGAAATGAAGCAAAAGGCAAGAAGTGAATTAAAAGGCACTTTATTAACACATGGAGAAGTTCTTGGAACACGAGTTCATGACATCGGAATTAGCCCAGATGATGTAGATAATGGCAATGTATTTAAATTAACAAAAGAAGACTTAGAAGCAATGAACATTCATAATGTAGAATCAAATGATGACAAAGGTTGGTATATCATTGTTTATAACATAGAAGCTGCAACTGTAAAGATTTACCATACTTATGGCGTAAGATTAGAAAGTAAAGAAATCAAATATTGCTTAGATGATATAAGAGACATAAATCTTTAAAATTGAGAGGGGTCTACTCCGTGAAAGAACAAGAAATTGAAAGATTGACAACACTAAAAGAAATGGAAAAAAAGCTACATGAAAGAGGTTTTAAAAACATTTGTGGTATTGATGAAGCAGGTAGAGGACCACTTGCTGGACCAGTTGTAGTTGCAGGTGTAATTATGCCAGAAAATTCTATGATAGAAGGCGTAAATGACTCAAAGAAAGTTTCAGAAAAGAAAAGAGAAAAGCTATATGATTTAATTATTGAAGAAGCAATCAGTTATTCAGTTGCAATTATTGACCAAAATGTTATTGATGAAATAAATATTTTACAAGCCACAAAGCAAGGGCTAACACAAGTAGTTGAAACTTTAAAAGTAAAACCAGATTTAATTTTAGTAGATGCCCTAGAACATATAAATACAAAGGGAATTCCTTATGAGGCTATAATAAAAGGTGATGCAAAATGTTACTCTATTTCAGCTGCATCAATTATAGCAAAAGTTACAAGAGACAGAATAATGAGAGAGTGGGATGAAATTTATCCACAATATGGTTTTATTAAACACAAAGGTTATGGTACAAAAGCACATATTGAGGCAATACGTGAATTTGGACTTACACCGATACATAGAAAAACTTTCACAAAAAATTTTATTTAAAGGGGTAAAATAAATGAACATTTTAGAAATCATAGAGAAAAAGACAAAGGGCAAAGAACTAAGCAAAGAAGAAATAGAATACTTTGTAGAAGGTTATACAAATGGAGAAGTTGCAGATTATCAAGCTGCGGCTTTAATAATGGCAATTTTCATAAAAGGAATGTCAGACCAAGAAACAACAGACTTAACATTAGCAATGGCAAATTCAGGAGATATTTTAGATTTATCTGTATTAGGTGGAATTATTGTAGATAAGCACTCAACTGGTGGGGTTGGTGATAAAGTTTCACTTGTTTTACTACCAATTATAAGCTCACTAGGTGTTAAAGTTGCAAAAATGTCAGGCAGAGGGCTAGGCTTTACTGGTGGAACAATAGATAAATTAGAGGCAATTCCAGGTTATAGAACTGGAATTACAGAAGAAGAATTTATTAAAAATGTGCAAGAAGTTGGAATTAGTATAATTTCACAAACTAAAAATTTAGCACCAGCAGATAAAAAAATATATGAACTAAGAGATACTATTTCATGTGTTGAAAGCATACCACTTATTGCATCAAGCATCATGAGTAAAAAAATTGCAAGTGGTGCACAAAAAATTATGCTAGAAGTAACTTATGGCAATGGAGCCTTCATGAAAAATATTGAAGATGCCAAAAAACTTGCTGAGCAAATGGTAAGAATAGGGGAATTAGCAAATAGAGAAACTAAGTATATTTTAACAAATATGAATGAACCACTAGGATACAGCATTGGAAATAGCTTAGAAATCATTGAAACAGCCCAATTTTTAAAAGGAGAAGTTTTAGCAGAAGATTTAAAACATGTAGTCTTAGAACTTGGTGCAAATATGTTAAAATTAGCAGGATTAGGCGATAACATAGAAGAAAATAAAAGCAAAATGATGGAAAACATCAAAAATGGAAAAGCATATCAAAAATTTTTACAAATGGTAGAACGTCAAGGTGGGGATATTAGTTATATAGAAGATGTAGAAAAATTTGGAAAAACAAAATATATGGAAGATATGGTTAGCCCAATTGACGGAACAATAAAAGAAATTCCAGCAATTACAATTGCAAAATATGTTTGTAGTTTAGGAGCCGGAAGAATCAAAAAAGATGATGTAATTGATATGCAGGTTGGAATTGTGTTACACAAAAAAGTTGGAGATACAGTAAAAAAAGGTGAAAAAATATTTACAGTATATTCAAATAAACCGATAGAAATGCCAACAAATGCAGTAGTGTTTTAAATTTATATTGAAAAAACTTGCAAATAATGCTATAATATATATGTAGTTTTGAAAGGGATGAAAAAAATGAAAGAAAAAGAACAAAAAGTTAAAAAACATAGAGAATTCAATGCTGGAATGGTTTTTGGTAAAATCATGGCAGCAGTTTTAGTTGTGCTAATGCTTGTTGGTACATCAGCTACTTTAATTTTTGCCTTAATATAATTTACAAAGGAGAAAAATAATCATGGGAAATATTGGAACAGTAGATTCAATTACACCTACAAGAACAACTGGATGGGAGACTTTTTACAGAGAAAATATATTAGAATATTTTAGTAACTTAAAAAACAACCCATTTGAATTGATAACTTTAATTATAGATTTAGCAATTGTTATTTTTTTGCTATATTGCTTTTTTAAAGTAGTAAAAGGTTCTAGAGCTTGGCAGTTAATAAAAGGTATAGTTTTGTTATTTATTGCAACATGGGCAAGCAGCTTATTAAACCTAAGAATTTTAAACGCAATTTTGACGGCAATTATGAATATGGGACTTATAGCGATTATCGTCATTTTCCAGCCGGAGTTAAGAAGAGCTTTGGAACAACTTGGAACTAACAAATATACTAAATTCTTTGGAATTGATAAAGATATAGCAACAAAAACAAAAGAAGATATATATAAAGTTGTTATTGCAGCACAAGAATTATCAAAAGCAAAAGTTGGAGCTCTAATAGTTATGCAAAGGGACATCAACATACAAGACATTATAGCAACAGGTGTACCTATGGAAGCGGAAGTTTCACCACAATTATTAGTAAACATATTTGAACCAAAAACACCATTACATGATGGAGCTGTTATAATAAGCAATAACAAAATTGCAGCGGCAGCATGTGTTTTACCACTTGCAGATGATGTAGATATTGCAAAAGGTTTAGGCACAAGGCATAGAGCGGCAATTGGAATTTCAAAAGAATCTGATGCAATTACAGTTGTTGTTTCAGAAGAAACAGGAAAAATCTCTGTTGCAAAAGATGGAACACTGATTATGGACGTTAGAGAAGATGTATTGAAAAAAATATTGATTAGCAACATTGTTACAAAAAGATTTGCAATAAACCACACACCAGCAAAAGATAGATTTGCAAAATGGAAAGATAAATTGCAAAAAGAAAAACAAGATAATAAAAAAATAGAAAATCAAGTAAAGAAGGAATCAGAAGAGAAGTAATGCGAAACATAAAATTAACAATCGAATATGATGGAAAAGAGTTTAACCGGGTGGCAGAGGCAACCCGGTAAATTGAATATACAGGGCAATATTGAACAAGCAATTTTGAGAGTAACAGGGGAAGAAACTGAGCTATTTGCATCAGGTAGAACAGATGCAGGAGTACACGCTTTGGGTCAAGTTGCAAACTTTAAAACTAATTCAAATATCCCAATTGAAAAATTTCCCATAGCTTTAAATACATATCTAAAAAAGAGCATTAGAATTATCAATGCAGAAGAAGTAGATGAGAACTTTCACAGCAGACTTTCATGTAAAAAGAAAACATATAGATATGTTATAAATAATTCTAAACAAGGAACAGCAATTTACCGTAACTTGGAAACTAATATTCCACAAGAACTAGACATTGAAAAAATGCAGAAAGCAATTAAATATTTTATAGGTGAACATGATTTTAAAGCTTTCAAAGCAAGTGGAACAAGTAGTAAAAGTAGTGTAAGAACAATTTATGATGCAAAATTATATAAACAAGAAGATAGAATTTTCATTGAATTAACAGGAAATGGCTTTTTATATAATATGGTGCGAATAATAGCAGGAACACTAGTAGATGTGGGAATTGGCAAAATTCAACCAGATGAAATAGCAGATATAATAGAGGCAAAAGATAGAACAAAAGCCGGAAAAACTTTACCACCCCAAGGTTTATATTTATTAAAAGTAGAATATAACTAGAAAAATTCACAAAGATTTTGAAAATGGCATAATATATAGTAAAAAGGAGAGAAGTAAAAATGAATGCTTTACTTATATTTTTTGCCTTACCAATATCAGTCGTAATTTTTTCTATTATTTTACAAAAAATTTTCAAATGTCCAATTATTGTTGCTAGTATCACATTTGCAATTTTCTTGATTGTGTCAGTTGTTATAGGAACGTTTGAAGCGGTGGTTGCCGCAATTGCCTACACATTATTATCATTACTTACAGCATATATAGTTATGATAATTTCTAGACTAGATGAAAATGAAGAAGTTACAACTATCATAAATACGCAAGAAGCAAACTGCACATCACATCAGAAAGATGAAACAATCACAATACCTGCTAATATGCAGCCAATTAGTAACTGTGGATGTGGAAGAAATAATAGGATATATCGTTAAATTAAATAAAATAATTGAAAAATACTCTACTTTATGTTATTATAAGGTAGAGATATTTATTTTAGAAAAAAGGAAGTGAGTAAATATGTTAGAAATTGTGCAAGATACTTTAATAGATGGAATCAAGTTATTACCATTTTTATTCATTACGTATTTACTTATGGAATATATAGAGCATAAAATGGCAGAAAAATCTAAAAAAGCCATCCAAAAAGCCGGAAAATTAGGACCGATTATAGGGAGTGTCTTGGGAATTTTTCCACAATGTGGCTTTTCAGTATCAGCAACAAATTTTTTTGCTGGGCGTGTAATAACATTAGGAACTTTAATTAGTGTATATTTATCTACATCAGATGAAATGCTACCAATCTTGATTTCAGAAGCAGTAGACCCAATTGTAATTATTAAGATTTTAGGAATTAAACTTGTAATAGGAATGCTAGCTGGAATACTAATAGATTTCATATATAATTTAAGACCAAAAAAGGAAAGCAAAGATGAAATTGGACATCTATGTGAAGAAGAGCATTGTCATTGCGATGAAGATGGAATTGTAAAATCTGCTTTAAAACACACAATTCATATTTTCTTATTTATTTTATTGATTACATTTATAATCAATTTAGTAGTATATTTTATAGGAGAAGAAGCTATTGCACATCTACTTTTGAACAGACAAATTTTAGGACCAATGGTATCTGCGTTAATAGGGCTAATACCTAATTGTGCAGCATCAGTAATTATTACAAACATGTATCTTCAAAATGTTATTTCTGTTGCAAGTTTAATTTCAGGATTGTTGACAGGTGCCGGTGTGGGTCTAGCAGTTCTTTTGAAAACGAATAAAGGAATAAAACAAAATCTAGTGATAATTACACTTCTATATTCAATTGGTGTAATTTCTGGAATTGTAATGCAATTGATAGGGGTACAAATCTAAAAAACAAACTACAAAATGTAGCCTGTTTTTTTATGAATTGTCATCACTTTTTTTCTTTAAGTTTACAACGATTGCATCTTCATTATCAAATAAGTATTTTGAATCTGTTGTATCAGTTTGTATTGGGTTAAATTCATTACGTTCATCAAGGAAATCTAATTTCTTTGGATTGAATTTTTCTTTTTGATAGCCATTTTCATAATCTTCTGTTGTTGTTGTTACATAATCTGAAAATTTACCAAAATCAAATTTCTTAATCTTCTGAGGCTCTTTGTATTTGCTATCTAAGTAAGTCATCTTACCCATACCTACAAAAGGTTTACCTGAATCATTACGTATTTTGTAAGCACAGTCTGTTTGACCAAAGTATTGTAATTTACCAGCCAAGAAGTTTTTAATCCATTTCCAATCAACATCACCATGTTTTGAATCATATTCATTAGTTTTAAAGTCGATTGTACTCTTGAACCTCCACTCTCTATGCTCTCCAAATTCAAATTCCCACCAACGTAAATCATCTTCTGAGGCATTACCAGTAAAGATTTTATTTGGGCAGTTTGCCAAAATAGTTTCACGATAATTTTCCATTGCAGTAGCTGGGTTTAATTGTGATAAGTTTTGTGCAGAAATTATGCTACCAACTCTATATTTTCTAAACATTGTAAAGATAGGCTCAGTAGATTTTCCAATAAATTCTGGAAATTCATCAATATACAAGAAATGAGGTACACGTGTAGATTCTGAACCAGGTCGCCTCAAAACAGCATTTTCCAAAGAATTTAAGAAGAATAGACCAAAAGCTTTATGGCTATTAACTCCTAAATCACCACGTCTTGTGCATACTAGTGTTATTTCTCCATTTGCAAGTATATCATCAAAGTTTATATTATTATGTCTATTGCAAAGAACATTTTTAACACCATCTAATCTTAGCAAATTATCTAATTGAGAAACTGCTGCAAAGATTGATTTTTCTGTGAAATCTTTGCCAGAACCACTTTTGTAGAAGTTCTTTTTAAAATATGCGAGTTGTACAGAATATTTTTCTTTTAAGGCTTCATCATGTGCTAAAATTTCACACATTTTTTCAACTAATTCAAAATTTGTAAACATTTTTAGCATATCTTCTAAGTTTGGCAAATTACCTTCATTCATACGAGGGTACATTTCTTTAAGTAAAATTGAAACATTTTCAATAGCTTGTATTACTGTATCTTCACGATAAGTTTCTTGTGATTGATAGTGAACATCATTATACATTGCTTTTAAAGCAGATGAGATTGTTGTTGCAATTTTATATGGATCATCATAAACAAAAGGGTTAATACCAATTGAAGTAGGGTCAGATGGGTCGATTATGTTATATGAGAACCCAAAGTTTTTAGCAACGTCAGCAATATGTGTACAAATTTCTTTATCTGGTGATAATACTGTTACACCGCAATTTTTATAAATAATTTCAGGTGAATCAGATAATATCATTTTTTTCATATATGTTTTAAAAATTGTTTCTTTACCATAAGCAGGTGCTAACATATTTAAACTAAAATGAGTGTTTAAATATTCATTATCATAAGGCTTATTCAAAACTGCAATATGTGTTCTTAAAGCAGTATAGCCCATTTCTTTTGAAACTTCTTGAAAGAAGAATTTTCTTTCTAAGTCTCTTGCGATAAAAGGTTCAAAAACTAATGATGTTTTACCACTACCAGAACCACCACAAACTAATGTTGCTTGAAATCTAGATAATTCTGGCATTACAGCTGTTTTACCAGTTTCGGAATCTTTAAACATATATAGTTCGCAAGTAAATGGTCCATGACCAGCTTTTGTGTCTGATAAGTTTATACCTTGATAGTCCCAAATTGACTTTTGATGGTCTAAGCTGTCATTAACAGTAAAGTATAAGAAATTAAAAATTCTATATCCTATTGCAATAGGTATAAATATTGCAACAGAAGTAAGAGCAGGTGTAAATAATTCAGAGAAATTTGTAACTAAATCTTCATATCCAGGTACAGAAATTAAGAAGAGCCATATTCCCATATTAAGCCATTGAACAAACATTGAAGTGGCAATTACACCTAGTAAAATTATATATACATAAAAAAGTTTTATTTTCTGTGCTTTTGAAGTAGAAAATTCCGATGGAACGGAAAGAGCATACGCAAGTGCGGGGCAAGCTAGTGCAAAAAGATATTGGAATGGTCCCCAATAAGAATATGACGCCCCAGTAAAGATAATCAATAATATTTCTACTAATCTATCAATCACAATATAAAAAGTAATAAGTGTTAGTACATAAGTAGCGAAATTATTGCGAGTGGTGTTTAACTTCTTTAAGAATTTATCGATGTACTTCATATTATTAGTCCTTTCTTTGTTTTGACATAATTATTCATATATATTATCCTACAAAATGACTAAAAAATCAAGTGTTTTAAGAATATTTTTTAAAGTTTGTACATATAATACTTACGGTGGTTTTTATGCAGGAAATTTATAGAAAAGATGAGATTATGGTAGAAAGAACAGAATTAGATAAAGATACAGAACTTATATGCCATATAATTAAGACAAGGAAAGAACTAGAATTTGCAAATAAAAATTATGAATTTGCAAGTTCAGATTTAATTGATTACTACATTTATCAAATAAAAGCTAATCAAGCAAAACTAGATTATTTAATAAAACTGGCTAAACGTAAAGGTTTAAATGTGAATTTTATAAAAGACTTGGAATATCAATTTTTAGAACAAGATGAAGAAGTTGTTTAAGGTATATTTGTCCGTGGTGTTGAATAATAATTGTAGTAGGGTGAGGTTTTATGAATGCTACAATTATTACATATTTAGCGTGTATTTGTTTTTTATTTTTATTTGGAAGAATTTTTATTGTACCTTTAAAGAAAATTCTAAAATTGGTTTTAAATTCAGTGCTTGGTGGAGTAGTAATTTTTTTGATAAATATAGTTGGAAACAGCTTTAATTTTCACATAGGGTTGAATATTTTTACTAGTATTTTAGTAGGTCTATTAGGCTTACCAGGGGCGGTAATTCTGATTATAATAAAATTACTTATAGCATAAAAAAACTCAGCAAACTGCTGAGTTTTAAATTATTCAACTGTAACTGATTTTGCTAAGTTTCTAGGCTTATCAACATCTAAGCCTTTTTCTTTTGATATATAGTAAGCCAATAATTGTAAAGGAATAATAGCAATTATAGGTGATAAATAAGTAATAGTGTCTGGAACTTTTATAACTTTATCAAACATATTCTCATCACAATCATGACTTGTAACAACTAGTGTTTTAGCACCTCTTGAAATTACTTCTTGAATATTACTAATTGATTTTTCAATTAAAGCTTTATCCATCAAAACACTAATAACAGTAACTCCATTTTCAATCAATGCAATAGAACCGTGCTTTAATTCACCAGCTGCATAGCTTTCTGAGTGTATATATGAAATTTCTTTCAATTTCAAAGAACCTTCTTTTGCAACTGTTTCGTCAATTCCTCTACCTAAGAAAAATACATCTTTTTCTTGATAGATTTTTTTTGCAAAAGCTTTAATTTCATTTTTACATTTAAAAGTTTTTGTGATTTTTTTAGGTAAGTCAAGCATTTCTTGCTTGATTTTATTTATAACGTCTAAAGGTTGATTTTCTAATATTTCAGAAAAATATACTGCTAACATATTTAAAAGAACCACTTGTGAAGTGTATGCTTTTGTTGATGCAACTGCAATTTCTGGACCTGCATGTGTATAAATAGAATAATCAGCCTCTCTTGTAATTGAACTACCAATTACATTTGATATGGCAAGCGTTTTACTACCAGAAGCTTTTGCAAGTTTTAGAGCAGCAATTGTATCAGCTGTTTCACCAGATTGTGAAATGAAAATAGAAAGAGTTTTTTCGTTTATAATAGGGTCTCTGTAACGGAACTCAGATGCAATATCTACTTCAACTGGAATACGGCATAATTTTTCAATAACATTCTTACCAGCTAAACCAGCGTGCATAGCAGTTCCACAAGCAATAATGTATATTTTTTCAATATTTGATAGATATTCTTTTGTGAATTTTAATTCATCAAAATTACATTTACTATTTAAAGAAATTTTTGCTCCAAGAGTTTCTCTAATAGCTGTTGGCTGTTCATAAATTTCCTTTAACATGAAATCATCATAGCCATTTTTTTCACTTGCAGTTGCAGTCCATTCAATACTGCTAGTGCGTTTATCAATTTCATTTAAATCTGTATCATAGAATTTAGCTTCTGTGTTTTTTAAAAGAGCAAATTCTAAATCATTTAATAAATAGAAATCGCGTGTATAAGATAAAATAGCCGGAATATCTGATGAAATATATTTCTCATCTTCGCAAGTACCTATAACAAGTGGGCTATCTTTTCTGACAACAATCATGTTTTCAGGAAATAACTTTGAAATTATTTCAAGAGCAAAACTACCTTTTAAAGATAAGCAGCAATCTCTAACAGCTTGTAAAAAGCCGTGAACAGATGAATCTTGATTTTTAGTGAAATAATAGTGAATTAAATTAGGAATTACTTCTGTATCTGTTTGTGATAAAAAGTTATATCCGTTTTGTTCTAACATATTGCGAAGTTCATGATAATTCTCAATAATTCCATTATGTACCACACTAAAAGTTTTACTATTATCTTGATGAGGATGTGAATTCTCCTTTGATGGTTTCCCATGTGTTGCCCATCTGGTATGAGCAATTCCGATTGTACCATCTAATTTTTCTATTTCTTGATTTGATTCTAACACTTTAACTCTCCCTTTATCTTTTACAAGAGAAAGCCCATCTTTTTCAATTGTTGAAATACCAGCAGAATCATACCCCCTGTATTCCAACCTAGATAAACCTACCAATAAAATTGGGCAGGCTTTTTTGGTTCCTATGTAACCTACAATTCCACACATTGTGAATACCTCCTAGGATATTTTTTAGGAATTGAAAGCTTGCAGTGTGCTTAATAGAGAAACCTCTGTTATAGTATTACTACTATTTTTTAATTTCTCCTATGGTTTTAAGCAAACCACTAAGGCATCCGCCGAATTTTCGATAACCTTAGACCTCGTCAGCCGAAACGGCTCTGGCGCTAAATAAAAACTCCTTTCTAAAAATTTACTGCATTTTTTCAATTTCTATATGATATTAACATATTCTTAAAAATATTACAATAGTTTCATAAAAAAATTGCATTAGAGACAATTTTATAGTATAATAGAAAAAAGTAAGAAGGGGATGGAAAATAAAATGAATGTACTAATAAATGAAGTAAAATTACAAACAAGAATTAAGGAAATGGCTAGACAAATTGAAAAAGATTATGAAGGGAAACAAATTGTATTCCTAGGAATATTGAAAGGTTCGCTTCCATTTTTATGGGAATTAGCAAAAAATATAAAAAATGATGTAAGATTTGAATTTATCGAGGCATCAAGCTATGAGGGAACTGAAAGCACAGGAAAAATCAAAATCAACAAAGACATCACAGATTCAATAGAAGGCAAAGATGTTATAATTGTTGAAGACATTGTTGATACAGGAAGAACTCTAACATACTTAAAAGAATACTTACTAGCAAAACATCCAAATAGTTTAAAAATAGCAGCTTTATTAAGCAAACCATCAAGACGTGTAATGGAAATCGGTGTAGAATATATCGGTTTTCAAATTGAAGATAAATTTGTTGTAGGTTTTGGACTAGATTATGACCAAAAATACCGCAATCTTCCTTATGTAGGGTATATAGAATAATTCTTCCAGAAAGGAACAAAAATGTTTGATATAGAAGCGGAACTTAAAAAATTGCCTAATAGACCAGGTGTTTATATCATGAAAGATAAGCAAGACAAGATTATTTATGTTGGAAAAGCAATATCTTTAAAAAATAGAGTAAGGCAATATTTTAGAAAAAATAATAAAACTAAAAGAATTGAAAACATGGTAAGCACAATAGATCATTTTGAATATATTGTGGTAGACAATGAAGCAGAAGCACTAATCTTAGAGTGCAACTTAATAAAAAAGAATAGACCAAAATTCAATGTTTTGTTAAAAGATGATAAAACATATCCATATATCAAAATTGATTTAAAAGAAGATTATCCAACAGTTGTATTTACTCGAAGAATTGTAAATGATGGCTCAAAATACTTTGGACCTTATGCAAACCCTGGTGCAGCAAAAGAAATGATAGACTTTATAAAAGACAAGTACAAAATAAGGCAATGTAGAATTTTAAAAGAAAGAACTAGACCATGTTTAAATTATCATATAAAAAAATGCTTAGCACCATGTATGGGCTATGTTAGCAAGGAAGAATATAGAAAACAAATTGACGAAATAATTGACCTTTTAGAGGGGAAAACAGACAAAATTTTAAAAGAATTAGATGCAGAAATGGAAGAACTTTCACAAAAATTAGAATATGAAAAGGCAGCAGAAATAAGAGATAGAAAACAAGCAATTGAAAGAGTTTCAGCAAAACAGAAAGTATCAAATATATCAGAAAATAGTATTGATGTTATAGGAATGTACAAATCAGAAATGGAAACATGTATAGAAATCTTTTTTGTACGTGGTAGCAAGATGATAGGCAGAGAGCATTATTTTTTTAATGACTTAAAAGACATGTCAGATTCAGAAATTTTATCTGGTTTTATAAAACAGTACTATATGTCAAACCCTAATATTCCAGCAAAAATAATGATAAGAGAAGAATTAGAAGACAAAAAAGCAATAGAAGAATGGCTATCTGATGAATTAGGCAAAAAAGTAGAATTAAAAAGTCCAAAAAAAGGTGAAAAATTACGATTTGTTGAAATGGCAGAAAACAATGCAAAAGTTACCTTGGATAATAAAGAAAAAGATAAAAATAGTATATTATTAGAACTAAAAAAAGTGTTAAACCTTACAACATTACCACGAAAAATTGAGACTTATGATATTTCAAACATGTCAGGGGAAAACATGGTAGCAGCAATGTGTGTTATGCAGGATGGAATTATTAAGAAAAATTTGTCAAGACGTTTTAGAATAAAAACAGTTTATGGTCAAGATGACCCACGTTGTATGGAAGAAGTAATAACGAGAAGATTAAAACATTCAATTGACGACCCAAATGGTGGCTTTGGAAAGTTGCCAGATGTTATTTTTGCAGATGGTGGAATTACGCAAATTAGAGCAACCAAACGAGCAATTGAGAAATTCAACCTCCCAATAGCAGTTTTTGGAATGGTAAAAAATGACAAACATCAAACAAGAGCACTAATGGACGAAAATCGCAAAGAATTAGACATCTCTGAAAATCTTAAAAATCTTATAACTCGCTTTCAAGATACTGTTCATGACACAGCAATTGCATATCACAGAAAAGTAAGAGAAAAAGCCATTACAAAATCTGAACTAGATGAAATAAAAGGAATAGGAGAGGCAAAAAAACAAGAATTATTAAAACATTTTGGCAGTGTGGCAAAAATAAAACAAGCAAGTGTAGATGAACTGAAACAGGTAAAAGGAATAAGCGAAAAAATAGCTAATGAAATAATAAAAAGAAAATGAGGGAGCAAATGAATGTAATTGCCTATTTAAAATTTATAAAGAAGGAGAAAAATTTATATGGAGAAAAAATCAAAGATAAAAAAGATAAAATATATTATTATAATTTGTATCATATTATCAATATTACTAATATTTTTTATATTTAGAAATCAAATTGGTAATATAATTTTTAACATACAAATGATAGGTGTTAATAAAGATATTAAAATTCAAGAA
Source organism: uncultured Clostridia bacterium (assembly GCA_947594935.1). Lineage (GTDB taxonomy): Bacteria > Bacillota > Clostridia > TANB77 > CAG-508 > CAG-269. The sequence continues at coordinate 72,010 of CANQEM010000003.1, forward strand.
TTAGGAGGCAATAGTTCTGATGGAGGATATGCTTCAACTTCATACGATTACTATATAGATTTGTCTAAAAAGAAAATTTATAAAATAGAAGATTATTTTGTATATGGCGTAACTTTTTCACAAGGTAAAAAAGGTGACCATTATAAATTAAAGAAAACAAAAAAATTGAGTGAGGAAGAAATAAATGAAATCTTAAAACTTACTAATTTGGAATCTGATTATAACTCATCAGAAACAAATATGATTCTTTCAAATTTAGATAAAGCAACTTATTATACCATTACATATAATCAAAAAACGATTAAACTAACAAAATCAACTGCTAACATAATTAGTAATATAATAACTAATATGAAATAAATTAAAATTGTAATATCAAATGAAGGAAATAAGAGTGCATGTACACATATAAAGACAAGACTTCTAAAATTCACTAAATAAACCAAAAAGTTTCACTAGGCGTACCAATTCTGTTAACTAAAAGAATTGGAATTATCAAATAAACTAGGTTAGCACAAACCTTTGATTAAATTCATAAACAAGTGCAAAATTTAAACATTAGGTTAGATATGAGCCTTTAGGATGCAAATTCTATAAACGAATATCCTATTGAACATTAGGTTAGAAACGAGCCTTTAGTTTAACTATAAACGAGTTTTCTGAAAAATTAGGGGGTACTAAAAAAGTATCCCCTATATTGGTAAAAAGTGTTGATTTTTTTAAAGAAATAATTGAAAAATAGCTAATGAAATAATAAAAAGAAAATGAGGGAGCAAAAGGATCTGCTCCCTCAAAAGGTGTTACTAATGTTATTAGATTTCCTGCAACTGTCGCAGAAAGATGCAAAGCCAGGTCAACCCCTTGATGAGGTCCTCCAATGTAGCAGTGTAGCCACACACAGCATCGATCACAATCAGGATTGACTGCCGAAACTCTCTGATTTCTGGGTAGTTTGCCCCATCAATTATCACACGAACGTTGTGCAACAAGATAGGAACATCCTCTGGCTTCGGGTGACTTTGCAGTTGAATAATGAAATTTTTCAACTGCTCTTCTAATGCACTTGCCCAAACTTCCATAACCTTACCACCTTTCTTATTGTGAGTTTTAACTGCAACAATATTATATCACATTATGTTAAGAAAGTCAAAACCATATTTTCCAAATATTTCTTGAAAAATAGCAAAGTATGTGATATAATTCTAAAAGCTTATGAGAAAGGAATGAAAATAGATGTATAGAACTAAAAATTGTGGAGAATTAAATATAAAAAATGTAAATGAAACAGTAGAATTAGCTGGTTGGGTGCAAAAAATCAGAAACCTAGGAGGAATGATTTTTATTGATTTAAGAGATGAAAATGGAATTACACAAATTGTAGTAAATGATGAAAAATTACAAAACCAAGCAAAAGAATTCAAAGCAGAATCTTGTATCCACGTCAAAGGAAAAATTGTGGAAAGAACAAGTAAAAACTTAAATATTCCAACAGGAGAAATAGAAGTTATTGCAGAAGAACTTGAAGTTTTAGGAAAATGCAAAAACGTATTACCTTTTGAAGTCAATACAGACCAAGAAGTAAGAGAAGACTTACGTTTAGAATACCGCTTTTTAGATTTAAGAAATACACAATTACACAATAATATTTTACTACGTTCAAAAATCCTAAAAACATTAAGAGATAAAATGGACGAACTTCAATTCACAGAAATACAAACACCAATCTTAGCAAATTCTTCACCAGAAGGAGCTCGTGACTACTTAGTACCAAGTAGATTAAACCCAGGGGAGTTTTACGCTTTACCACAAGCACCTCAGCAATTTAAACAATTGTTAATGGTAAGTGGCTTTAATAAATATTATCAAATAGCACCATGTTTTAGAGATGAAGACCCAAGAGCAGATAGAGCGCCAGGCGAATTCTATCAATTAGACTTTGAAATGGCATTTAGTACACAGGAAGATGTTTTTAAAGTAATTGAAGAAGTTGTGCCATATACATTTAAAAAACACACAAATTGGCAAGTAGATGAAGGTCCATTTATAAGAATTCCATACAAAGAGGCAATGGAAAAATACGGAATAGACAAGCCAGACTTACGCAACCCTCTTATAATACAAGATGCAACAGAACTATTTAAAGAAACCGAATTTAATGCTTTCAAAGGCAAAACAATTAAAATTATAGTTGTACCAGAAGGCGCAAAGCAAGGAAGAAAATTCTTCGACAAAATGGAAGAATATGCTAAAACAGATGAAGTTGGAGCAAAAGGTTTAGCATGGGTTAAAGTAGAAGAAACAGGAGAATACACAGGCGGAATTGCAAAATTCATTACAGAAGAAAATAAAAAAATGCTAGAAGAAAAATATGGAGTAAATAAAAATTCAAGCATCTTCTTTGTTGCAGATGAATTTGAAAAAGCTCAAAAAATTGCGGGACTTGTAAGAATTGAACTAGGAAAAAGACTAGATTTAATTGAAAAAAATGTATATAGATTTTGCTTTATTGTTGATTTCCCAATGTATGAATTATCAGATGAAGGAACAATTGATTTTAGCCACAACCCATTTTCTATGCCACAAGGTGGTTTAGAAGCTTTACAAACCAAAGAACCATTAGAAATATTAGCATATCAATATGACTTGGTATGTAATGGCTATGAAATGGCATCAGGAGCAGTTAGAAACCATGACCCAGAAACCATGGTAAAAGCTTTTGAAATAGCTGGGTATAAAGAAGAAGACGTAAAAGAAAGATTTGGAGCATTATATAATGCTTTCCAATACGGAACACCACCACATGCTGGTGCAGCACCTGGAATTGACAGAATGGTTATGCTTATTGCAAATTCTCAAAATATTAGAGAAGTTATCGCTTTCCCAAAAAATAAACGTGCAAGAGATTTATTGATGAGAGCACCTTCAAGAGTTATGCCAGAGCAATTAAAAGATGTGCATATAAAATTAGCAGAGGAAACTCAGAAAGGAATGTAATATGCCAAAAGTTTTATTAGGTATGAGTGGCGGAGTTGATAGCTCAGTATCAGCAATTTTATTAAAAAATCAAGGCTATGAAGTAATAGGTTGCACTATGAAACTTTGGGATGCGGAAGAAAGCACATGTTGTGGGGAACAATCAATTCTTGACGCTAAAAGAATATGTGATAAATTAGAAATACCGCATTATACAATTAACTGCAAAGAGGAATTTAAGTGCAAAGTAGTTGATAATTTTATTGAAGAATATGCACAAGCAAAAACTCCAAACCCATGTGTAGAGTGTAATCAATATTTAAAATTCGGGGCTTTTTATAGAAAAGCAAAAGAACTAGAATGTGAATACATTGCAACTGGGCACTATGCTAAAACAGAATATTCTGAAAAATATGGGCAAAATGTACTAAAAAAATCAGAAGAAGAAAAAAAGGATCAGACATATTTTCTATACACGATACCACAAAATTTAATCGAACATATTTTATTCCCTTTGCAAAATTATGCTAGTAAATCAGATACTAGAAATTTCGCAAAAGAACATGGCTTAGCTGTTGCAGAAAAAAGAGATAGCCAAGAAATATGTTTTATTCCAAATAATTCATATAAAGATTTCTTAGAAAAATACATGACTGAAAAACCCAAAAAAGGTGAAATTATTTTAAAAGATGGAACTGTTCTAGGAAAGCATAATGGCTTAATCAATTACACAATTGGTCAGCGCAAAGGGCTAGGAATTGCTTATGCAGAACCATTATATGTTTTAAAACTTGATAGTAAAGAAAACAAAGTAATTGTAGGCACAGAAAAAGACCTATATGAAACTACTTTATACGCTAAAAACATACATTGGATAGTTCCATTTGAAAAAATAGACAAAGATAATATTTTTGCTAAAATAAGATATAGAGCAAAAGAAGCAAAAACTTCAATAGAACAAAAAGAAAATGAAATTTTAAAAGTTAATTTTGAAGAACCACAAAGAGCAATCACGCCAGGTCAATCAGTAGTATTTTATGACGAAGATGGCATAGTTCTAGGTGGTGGAAAAATAATTTAAAAGGAAGGAACCTAAGCTCCTTCCTTTATTGTTGCATTTTGTGAAATATATCCATACTCTTTCATCTTTTCTATAACATGTGCTTGTCTTTCTTTTGCTAAATCAGGGTTTACATTAGGCGAATAAACAGAAGGAGCATTAGGCACACCAGCTAACATAGAAGCCTCGTCCAAATTTAAATCTTTTGGATCTTTATCATAATATCCATGGCTTGCATCATATATTCCATAGTATCCATCACCAAAATATGCAGAATTTACATATAATTCAAATATCTCATTTTTATTATAGTTTCTTTCTAAATCAAAAGCAGCAAAGATTTCTCCCGATTTTCTAACCCAATTTTGCTCTTGTGAGAACACAAGATTTTTTGCAACCTGTTGTGTAATTGTACTCCCACCTTCTTGTAGTTCTCCACTTTTAATATTTGTAAAAACCGCTCTTGCAATTGCAATGTAGTCAACAGGACCGTGGTCATAATATCTGTGATCTTCAACTGCAATTACAGCATTGCGATACAATTCAGACATATCATCAAATTTTATAAAATGTTCATCAGAAGTAACTTCTTCAACTCTTTCTAACAAAGGCTTTTCTTTTAAAGCACTAGAATAGGCACTAAAACCTATGAAAAATATAATAGAGAAAGCAACAACAAGTAATATTAACAAAATAAAAAAAATTTTTCCAAATAATTTCATAAATATTCCTACTTTCTAAAATCATTATATACGAAAAAAATCTTTTTTGCAAACGTTAAATAAAAATATTGATTTTTATTTTTTATTATAGTAAAATTAAGAGGAATAAAAAGAAAAAAGGAGAAACAAATGATAGATAAAGAAAGAGGAATAACCTTACTTACACTTGTCATTTCAATTGTTGTAATATTCATTATTGGAGGTATTGCGATTGTTACTGGTAGCAATACTATTAAAGGTGCACAATTTATGAAGTTCCAAGCAGAACTTACAATGGTACAAAGCAAAGTAAATGAAATTTCAGCAGAATATCAAAGAGAAGGCAAAGAACTAGGTTGTGTAGTAACAGATTCAAGGCAAGCACTTGAAATGGAATTAAAGCAAGAAGCTTTGGAAAAATCAGAAGAAGTAAAAGAAGTGTTATCTGAAAAAGCAACAGCAAGAGGAACAACAGTCGAAGAACTAAAAAAAGGACTACACTTATGCACAAAAGAATACTTAAAAGAGGCATTAGGACTAGAAGGCTTGGAAAGAAACTATATGATAAATGTAGAAGAAACAATAATAATTTCCTTAGAAAAATTTGAATTTGAAGGAAAAAATTATTATATGTTAGAGCAAATTCCAAGTAGCTTATACAATGTAAACTATAATAACCAAGTCCCAGAGAGTGGGGACTTCGCAATAGAAACAGCAGAAATAGCAGATGGCTATCAAATCACAATCATACCAAAACACGACCAATATGTTTCAAAATGGCAAGTAAAATATAGACTAAAAGGAGAAAAAAATTGGCAAACAGAAGAAAAGCTTGTATTTAATGTTAGCAAACCAGGAACCTATGAAATACAAGTAACACATGGAGATGAAGTTAATTTAGGAACAAAAACAATAGCAATTGCATCTAAGCAAGTAGATGAAGAAGGCTATTATCTTAAAAATCTAACAATAAATGGTGAAGAAAAAAGCTCAACATATAACCCAATAATTCCAAAAGGTTTTAAACCGCTAGAAGATAGAACAACAGGAAATGCAGTATGGGGAGATGGAAAAAAAGCACCATCACAAGAATCAGTAAACTGTGGACTAGTAATTGAAGGCAAAGATGGTAGCCAATATGTATGGATACCAGTAGACGGAACAGAAATTAGATTAAGTAGATATACATTTGACGACCAAGGTAAAGCAACTATTCAAGAAAGCACAGCAATAACTATTGAAGATACTACTTTCAGTGAAACTGAAAGTAATGTGGAAAACTTCAAACAAAGTGTAAAAGAAAATGGTGGCTTTTACATAGCAAAATATGAAGCAAGTAAAGGTAGCAACGGAAAAGCAATAAGTATAATTTCGCAAACATATCCAGCTTCTGATGAAAGTACAGAAATCAAAGAAAAAATGTTATGGAACTGGGTAAATAAAGAAACAGCACAAAAAGCATGTCAAAACTTATATGATTCTATAAACAGTGATTTAATAAACAGCTATGCTTGGGATACAGCAATTACATTTATTCAAAAAAATGACAGCAATAATAATAACTATGCAAACAAAGTTGACGGAAGTTACACATTATCAGCACCAGGAACTAATGAAGATGTAAGCTGCAACATTTATGGTATGAGTAGCAACTGTGCTGAATGGACAACAGAAAATTCAAGTGATGGAGAACTTACAGCGGTTTACAGAGGTGGAGATTGCAAAGCAGAAATTCAAACAACAAGTAGCCGTGTAAAAAGCAACCCAAGTGATAAAAAAGTAAATGTTGGTTTTAGAGCAATTTTATATTTCTAAGAAACTAAAAAAAATAGCAAGAAACACTTGCTATTTTTATCAGAGTATTGACAAACCCCAGATATTTTTTCTGGGGTTTGTAATATTTTTTTGAAAAATTGCAATTTTTAAATT
>CANQEM010000004.1 GCA_947594935.1 uncultured Clostridia bacterium
TGCTATTGCAGAAACTTTATTAGCAAAAGAAAAAATCAACGAGGCAGAATTTAATCAAATATTTGAATAAAAATAGGGAGTACATAAAAATGTACTCCTTAAATATTTTAAAACTTAAACTGGATCAACATGTACAATCGTTTTATAAACTAAATCTAATTCAGTTACTTTTTTCTCCAAGTCATCAGCTAGTTTATGGCTAGCAAAAGTAGACATATTGCCATCAACACAAATTGTTAAGAAAATGATATGTTTTTCGCCAACTGGTGATGAATAAAAACTTTTAACAGACTTAATATCTGGGAAAGTATTAGCCAATGATAAAATAGTTTCTTTTGTTTCATTATCTACTGAAATATCCATCAAAATTCGATAACTTTCCATGAAAATATTGATACCAGTATAGCATATCCAAATTGAAATACCAAAACCTACAACACTATCAAGCCAATAAATGCCAAAAAGTGTACAAACACTAGAAAGTAGAGTGAAAGAAGTAACAATACAATCATTACGATGATCCTGCATATTTGCTTCTAATAAAATATTTTTATGTAATTTGTAAGCATGTCTTGTATATAGAAATAAAATAAGTTTTGTTATTATTGTAATAATGCAGACCAAAACTAAAAACCATGAAAAATTTAAACTACTACCAACAACAAAAGTAGTGGCAGAATCATATAACAATTTAGCAGAAACTAAAACCATTGAAATACCTATAAACATAGAAAAAAGATATTCGGCTTTGCCATGCCCAAAATTATGGTCATCATCTTTTGGCTCACTCGCAATTTTGTTACCAATAAAAGTCATCAAGGAAGCAAAAATATCACCAGCACTGTTAAAAGTATCAGCAATCATAGCTTGGCTATGTGTGATAAACCCAATAATGCCTTTCATAATTAGTAACAAAATATTCCCAATAATTCCATATATTCCAGCTTTTTTTGTTATGGTAAAACGTTCATCCATACACAAAAACTCCTTTTAAATGAATTATATTCTATTATACCATAAATTAAAACAAATGCAAGTGAGGACTTGTGAAAATAATAAAAATTTGATATACTAATGGAAAATAAAAAGGAGAAACCATGATAGCACAAGTAATAATAAATACAACAGCGAAAAAATTGAATAGAACGTTTGACTATAACATTCCGCAAGATTTAAAAGACTTCATATCAATTGGAACAAAAGTTATGGTCCCTTTTGGTAGAAAAAAAGAGCTAGAAGAAGGCTTTGTTGTAGGCTTAAAAGAAACATCTGAATTTGAAGTAAAAGATATAGCAAAGCTAGAAGAAAGCTTATCAGAAAAGCAAATTCAACTTGCAAAATGGATGGCGAATAAATATTTTTGTAATGTATCAGACTGCATTAAACTAATGCAAACACCAGGAACAAGGTCAAAACAAGCTAAAATTCAAGATAAAACAATAAATACAATATATCTAAAAAAAGATATAGAAGAAATTGAATATGATATTGAAACAAAAAAAATAAAATCAGAAAAACAGCAAAAAATATTACAATTTGTAAAAGACAACGAAGGTGCTACAATTCCAGAAATAGAAATGTTTACCGACACATCAAGAGCAACAATAAATGTATTGATAAAAAATGGATACTTAGAAGTAACAGAAACAAAGATTGAAAGAAACCCTCTTAGTGATAAAAAAATTGATAAAACAGAGAAATATCAATTAACAGAGGAACAGCAAACTGCATATAACTCAATAAAAAATGCAGTTGAAAAAAATATATATGAACAATTTTTAATTTATGGTATTACTGGCTCTGGTAAAACTGAAATATATTTACAATTGATTGAACAAGTAATTAAGGACGGCAAATCAGCAATCATGCTAGTTCCAGAAATTTCCTTAACACCTCAAATGATAGAATGCTTTATTGCAAGGTTTGGAAAAGAGCAAATAGCAGTATTACATAGCAAATTATCAATAGGAGAAAGGCATGATGAATGGGAAAGAATTAAACAAAACAAAGCAAAGATTATAATAGGTGCAAGGTCGGCTATATTTGCACCAGTACAAAATTTAGGAATTATTTTAATTGATGAAGAACATGACAGTTCATATAAATCAGAATCAACACCACGTTATAATGCAAAGGAAATCGCAAACTATATAGCAAGTGAAAAGCAAATTCCAGTTGTACTGCGGAAGTGCAACCCCAGATATAACAACATATTATAAAGCAACACAAACAAAAGAAATTACGCTTTTAGAATTAACTAAAAGAGCAAACAATGCACAAGTACCAAAGGTAGAAATTATAGACTTAAAACAAGAATTAGCCAATGGAAATCACTCAATGCTTAGTAGAGCGTTATATTCCGAAATTGAAAAAAACTTAAAAGAAAAACATCAAACAATATTATTTTTAAACCGTAGAGGATATTCAACATTTATAATGTGCAGAGAATGTGGATATACCGTAAAATGCAGAAATTGCAATGTAAGTATGACATACCATGGATATGAAAACAAATTAAAATGTCATTATTGCGGACAAGAATCTCCAATTGTAACAATATGCCCAGAGTGCGGGAGTAAAAAAATAAGATATTTCGGAGCAGGAACACAAAAATTAGAACAAGAAATAAAAAAGCAATTTCCAAATTGTTCAACAATTCGTATGGACACAGACACAGTTACAAAGAAAAATTCACATGAACAAATTTTAAATAAATTTAAAAATGAAGGTATAGACATTTTAATTGGAACACAGATGGTTGTAAAAGGGCATCACTTTCCAAAAGTTACACTAGTAGGTGTTGTTGCAGCAGATAGTTCGCTAAATATTGATGATTATAGAGCAAATGAAAGGACTTTTCAAATATTAACACAAGTAGCTGGTAGGGCTGGCAGAGAGAATTTACCGGGGAAAGTCATTATACAAACATATAACCCACAAGACTTCAGTATTCAAGCTGCACAAAAGCAAAATTACTTAGAATTTTACGAAACTGAACTTGCATTAAGAAAACACTTGAAATATCCGCCATTTTGCGATATAATAGTAGTTAGGTTTGAAGGAAAAGATGAAAACAAAATAAAAACATTAGCATTAGAAAGCTATAATGAGCTATATAAGCAACTAAAAAACAACGGAGAAGTCGCTGTTTTCAAGCCAATGCCAGCACCAATTGACAAAATTCAAAATAAATATCGTTGGAGAATTATTATAAAAGGAAATATGACATCAGATATAAATAAAATTTGTAATAATCTATTAAAAGAATTCTATGAGAAAAATCAGAAAGATATTAGACTAACAATTGATGTTAATTCGAATAATATGATATAAAGTGTTTGAAAGGTAGGAGAAAAAACATGGCAATCAGAAATTTAAGACTAGAAGGAGACGAAATATTAAAGAAAAAATCGAGAGAAGTTGAAGCAATTGATGAGCGAATTCAAACTCTAATAGATGACATGATTGAAACCATGCACAAGTATAACGGAGTAGGCTTAGCTGCTGTTCAAGTAGGAATTTTGAAACGAGTAATTACCATCGATTTATATGATGACAAAGGACCAATAGTTTTAATAAATCCAATAATTTTAAAAGAAAAAGGAGAGCAAGAAGTTGAAGAAGGATGCCTAAGCTTTCCAAACCGTTTTGGAAAAATCATTAGACCAGCAGAAATTGTTGTTGAATATACAGATAGAACAGGGAAAAAAGTAAAAACAAAAGCAAAAGAACTATTAGCCCAAGCTATATGCCATGAAGTAGACCACTTAGAAGGAGAAGTTTTTGTTGATAAAGTTATACCAGGAACATTAGAATATGTTGAACCAGAAAACTAAGAAAAGAGGAGAAAAAGATGCAAAATTTAAATCAATTAAAAAGAGAAATTGATGCAGAAGTAAGAGTCGGCTTACAACCAACAAAAGAAAAGCAGGAAAAAATAAGAGAATATATTGATACATGTTTTGAAATCTATTCAAAGGAAAAAATGCCAATTTTGGAATTTGAATTTCTAGAAAAAGCTCTTGCAATTGTACCAATGAAATATAGTGACATGGTTAATTTTACAAAGAAATGTGCCGAGTTTCAAGCTTATGGAAAGGCTGCAGTAACATTAAAAGACAGAAAGAAAAGAATTCAAGAAGATATTACACCAGAACAAGATGAGAAATTAAGTCAATTACAAAAAAATTTCGTAAAAGCATATAGAGTAAGAGAAGCCATGTTAATTATGAAAAAAGGAAATTATGATATGAAGATAATTTCAAGGCAAACAGGGCTATCATATGATGAAATAAATATATTAAAACTTAAAATGGCTAATCAACAAATAACAACAATAAAGGGACCTTCTGCAAGAGAAAAAATTGTAGAAATGTTATATGAATTTAAAGACCCATATAGATTACAAGAAAAATATGGAATTTCAGATTTTGAAATGGACGATATGCGTGACCAAGCGGGATGCAAAAGGTTAAAACCTAGACCAAAGGAAACAGATATAGAAATGAGAGTTAAACAAGATAGCCAAATAAGGTCAGAAATGTTATGCCTTAAACTAGGAACAGGCAAAGAAAAAGTGGCAAAAATGTTTAAAATAAGTGAAGAAGAATTGCAAAAACATATAAATGCAGCAATTCAATATGGACTAATCAAAGAAAATCAAATAGATGGAATAGACCCACTAGCATCTCAAAATATACCGTTTGACCAATTAGAGTTATAAAAAGGAGAGAAAAGCATTGAAAATTATTTTTATGGGTATACCAGATTTTGCAAAGGAATCTTTGCAAGCTATTCATAAAGAAAATCATCAAATTTTAAGTGTTGTAACAAATTTAGATAAACCACAAGGTAGGGGGATGAAGCTTACAGCATCACCAGTTAAACAATATGCAGAAGAAAACGAAATTCCAGTTATACAACCTAAAACTATAAAAGGAAATTCAGAATTTATAGAAAAAATAAAAGAGCTAAACCCAGATGTAATATGTGTTGTAGCTTATGGAAAAATATTACCAAAAGAAATTCTTGATATACCAAAATATGGTTGTATAAATGTGCATGGTTCACTACTTCCTAAATATAGAGGAGCAGCACCAATACAATGGGCAGTGCTAAATGGGGACAAAGTTACAGGTGTTACAACAATGTATATGAATGAAGGTATGGATACAGGAGACATCATTTTAAAAGAAGAAGTAGAAATCGGAGAAGATGAAACAACAGGCGAACTTTGGGAAAGACTATCAAAATTAGGTGGAAACTTATTAGTAGAAACACTAAAACAAATAGAAAACGGAACAGCACCAAGAGAAAAACAAGGAAATGACTTTACAACAGCACCAATGCTTACAAAATCTATGGCAAAAATAAATTGGGAAGAGCAAACAGCAAATGAAATCAAAAATTTAGTTAGAGGGTTAAACCCAATAATGGGTGCATATACTTTTTTAAATGGAAAGAAAGTTAAGTTTTGGAAAGTGGAAGTTGAAAAAAATGAATTAGACAAAAATGCCAAAAATGGAACAATTGTTAAAGTAGACAGCAAAGAAGGTATATTCATAAAAACAAAGCAAGAAATAATAAAAGTTATAGAAATACAAGGCGAAAATGCCAAAAAAATGCCAATACAAGATTATCTACGAGGAAACCATATAAATGTTGGCGAAAAATTCGAATAAAAGCAAGATTTTTTAATTAAAGTCTTGCTTTTTTCTTAGAAATGTGTTAAAATGATTAGCGTAAAAAAACACATAAAGTTAATTTGAAAGGGTGTGCTAGAAATCTAGTCCGGTTCAAGTGTTAAAACTTTATGGATGTAAAAACAAAAAGGAGGAATTTAAAATGGCAGTAGTTGCAATGAAACAATTACTAGAAGCAGGTGTTCATTTCGGACATCAAACAAGAAGATGGGATCCAAAAATGGCTGAATACATATTCCAAGCTAGAAATGGAATTCACATCATCGATTTACAAAAAACATCAAAGAAAATTGATGAAGCTTATGCTTTTCTTAAAGAACAAGCAGAAGAAGGGAAAACAGTTCTATTTGTAGGAACAAAAAAACAAGCACAAGAGTGTATGAAAGAAGCAGCAATCAAATGTGGCATGTACTATGTTGATCAAAGATGGTTAGGTGGAATGCTTACAAACTTTGAAACAATTAGAGGCAGAGTACAAAGACTTAAAGACTTAGAAAAAATGCAGGAAGATGGAACATTTGAAATATTACCTAAAAAAGAAGTTATTCTATTGAAAAAAGAAATGGAAAAACTAGAAAAAAATCTAGGTGGAATCAAAGAAATGGAAGTACTACCAGGAGTTATTTTCTTAGTTGACCCTAAAAAAGAAAGAATAGCAATATTAGAAGCAAAGAAATTAAATATTCCAGTTATCGGCTTAGTTGATACAAACTGCAACCCAGAAGAAGTTGACTACCCAATTCCTGGAAATGATGATGCAATTCGTGCAGTAAAACTAATTGCTGACGTAATGGCAAATGCAGTTATCGAAGGTAGACAAGGCGAAAGCTTTGAAGCTAATGAAGAAACTGAACAAGACGTTGCAGAAGAAGCAACAGATATGGAACAAGTAGCAGAAGAAATAACTGAAACAGAAGAATCAGCTGAATAATAGCTGAATAAAGGAGGTTTTTTTAATGGTTACAGCAAGTTTAGTAAAAGAATTAAGAGAAAAAACAGGTGCAGGAATGATGGACTGCAAGAAAGTTTTAACAGAAACAGATGGCGATATGGAAAAAGCAATTGAACTTTTAAGAGAAAGAGGAATTGCAAAAGCAGCTAAAAAATCAGGAAGAGTTGCAGCAGAAGGTCTAGTTGAAGCCTATGTTGCAGAAGATGGAAAATCAGGAGCAGTTGTAGAAGTTAACTCTGAAACAGACTTCGTTGCAAAAAATGAAGAATTTAGAACATTTGTAACAAATGTTGCAAAACAAGTATTAGAAACAAACCCAAAAGATGTAGAAGAACTATTAGCACAACCAGCTAAATTTGAAGCAGGAAAAACAGTACAAGAAGTGCTAGTTGATAAAATTGCAACAATTGGTGAAAACATGTCAATTAGAAGATTTGCTAGATTCGAATCAGAAGGTTTAGTAGAAAAATATATTCATGGTGATGGAAAAATTGCAGTTTTAGTAAACATGAAAAAAGGAACATCAGAAGTTGCAAAAGATATTTGTATGCAAATAGCAGCAGCAAGACCAGAATATGTTAGAAAAGAAGAAGTACCACAAGAAAGAGTTAGCAAAGAGATGGAAATCTTAAAAGCTCAAACTATGAACGAAGGAAAACCAGAAGCAATAGCAGAAAAAATCGTTCTAGGAAGAATTGGAAAATTCTACGAAGAAATTTGCTTAGTAGACCAAGCATTTGTTAAAGATCCAAATATGAAAGTATCTGAATTATTAAAACAAAAAGATGCTGATGTAACAGCATTTGCTAGGTTCGAAAAAGGTGAAGGAATCGAGAAAAAAGAAGAAAACTTCGCAGAAGAAGTTATGAGCCAATTAAAATAAAAAAAGAAAGAAACTCATGAATTTTGAGTTTCTTTTTTTGATAATCTTTTTTGCATTTCATAGATTGTTTCATACAAAGCACATCTTTTATCTATCCAAATTAAAACAAGACTTTCTTTATATTTTGGTAGTGAAAACAAGGTAACAGGCCACATGTGTTTTATAATTATATCTTTTTCTTTATCATTTAAATCAAACAATTTTGCTGCATTTTCATAAGATGTTCTAGGATGAGTAAAAGCATGTAGACCTTTTCTATCATCTTGCCTTTTTCTCCAATCATATAAAAACAAATCATGAAGCATGGCAGCTCTTGCACAAGCAACATAATCAAGGTTGTGCTTTTTACACATTTTATAACATAGAAAAGAAGCAACCAAGCAGTGGTCAAAACAAGAAGTTTCACAATGTTGCCTATAATTTTTCATCTCTTGAACAGTTTTGTTTTCTAATATATCTTTAATTATACTAATAAAATCTTCATCTTCATAAATTCTGCCAATTAACTCTTCCATTTTCATATCCCTTCTTAAATTCATCTAATTAAATTATACCATATTTTGCAATATAAATCTATAATTTTATAAAAATTTAAGAATTTCACAAAAAAATGCTGTACTTTTTCAAATTTTGTGATACAATGAAAAAGATAAATTGGAAAAGGAGTGAATAAATTGCAAGGAGCAAAGTATAAAAGAGTATTATTAAAACTAAGTGGAGAAGCATTAGCAGGAGAACAAAAGACAGGAGTAGACGTAGAAACAGTCGGAAAAATTTGTGACAAAATTAAAGAAATTGTAGACATGGGAGTACAAGTAGCAATAGTTGTAGGTGGCGGAAACTTTTGGAGAGGCAGAAATGGTCATCAAATGGAAAGGTCAACAGCAGACTATATGGGAATGTTAGCAACTGGAATGAACGGTTTAGCTCTACAAGACGCCTTAGAAGCCAGAGGAATCAATTCAAGAGTACAAACAGCAATTGAAATGAGAGAAATTGCAGAACCATTTATACTAAGAAAAGCTGAAAAACATTTATCAAAAGGTAGAGTAGTAATATTCTCATGTGGCACAGGTCACCCATATTTTACAACAGACACAGCAGCAGTGCTAAGAGCAACAGAAATAAATGCAGACATCATCTTGTTAGGAAAGGCAATTGACGCAGTATATTCAGCAGACCCTAAACTTGATAAAACAGCAACAAGATATGATAAAATTTCATATCTAGAAGTATTAGAAAAAGACTTAAAAGTTATGGACTCAACAGCAACAGCACTTTGCAGAGATAATAACATACCACTACTTGTTTTTGGAATAGCAGATCCAGAAAACATTGTTAGAGCGGTAAAAGGAGAACCAATAGGAACTTTGGTAGAATAAAAGGGGGAAATTATCATGGATTATTCAAACATGAAAGAAAAAATGGATAAAACTATTAGCGTATTTGCCGAAAAATTGGCAGAAGTTAGAGCAGGTAGAGCAAACCCTGCAATATTAAACAAGGTAAAAATTGATTATTATGGAACACCAACACCAATAAACCAAGTAGCTGGTGTATCTGTTCCAGAAGCAAGGTTAATTGTTATTCAACCTTGGGATGCAAGTGTTTTAAAGGAAATAGAAAAAGCAATATTAGCATCTGATATAGGAATTAACCCAAATAATGACGGAAAAGTCATAAGACTAGCTTTTCCAGAATTAAATGAAGAGAGAAGAAAAGAATTAGTAAAAGATATTAGAAAAATAGCAGAAGATACAAAAGTTGCAATAAGAGCAAGCAGACGTGACGGAATAGAAATGGCGAAATCTGAACAAAAACAAGGAAACATCACAGAAGATGACCTAAAACAAGCAGAGCAAGATATTCAAAAAATGACAGATAAAAGCATAGAAGAAATCGATAAAATGCTAGAAAATAAAGAAAAAGAGGTTATGTCTGTATAATGGAATTTAAAGAAAATTTACAAATATATCAGCAAATAATAAACCAAGAATTAGAAAAATATCTTAGAAAACAAGAATGCCTAGAAAAAGTATTAAATGAATCAATGGAATATAGCTTAATGGCTGGCGGGAAAAGGTTAAGACCAATATTAGTTTTAGCAACATACAAGTTGTTAAGTGATAAAGAAAACTATGATATATGTATGCCATATTCAGTTGCGATTGAAATGGTTCACAATTTTTCATTGATTCATGATGACTTACCAGGCATTGATAATGATGATTTCAGACATGGCAAATTAACAAATCATAAACAATTTAATGAAGCAACTGCGATTTTAGCAGGTGATAGTTTATTAAATTATGCGTATATTGTTATTAGTCAAGATATACAAAACACAACAAACGAGCATGAAAAATCACAAAAAATTCAAATATTAAGTGAATTTTCAAAAGCTATTGACAAAATGTTAATAGGGGAATATGTAGATACAGAATATGAAGGCAAAGAAATTACAATAAAAGACTTAGAGTATATTCATCAAAACAAAACTGGTGCATTACTAACACTTTGTGTAAGAATGGGAGCAAGACTTGCTAATTGTAGTGATGAAGATTTAGAAACATTAACAAAATACTCAGAAAAAATAGGCTTAGCATTTCAAGTAAAAGATGATATTTTATCAGAAGAAGGAGATGCCAAGATTTTAGGCAAACCAGTAGGAAATGATAAAGAAAGAAAAAAATGTACTTATGTATCTCAATATGGTTTAGAAGGAGCAAAAGATATATTAGAAACACTAACAGAAGATGCAGTTAATTGTATAGAAAAATATGGAGAAAAAGCAGAATTTTTAAAACATCTAGCAATATATATTGCAAATCGAAATAAATAAATTTTGGAGGATACCATGAGTTATGATGAAAATAATTTGCCTAAACATATTGCAATCATAATGGATGGCAATAGAAGATGGGCAAAAGCAAAACGGAAAACCAGCAGCATTTGGACATAAAGAAGGAGCAAAAACACTAGAAAATATTGTTAGATATGCAAACAAAATTGGAATTAAGCATATCACGGTATACGCATTTTCAACTGAAAATTGGAAAAGAACGCAAGACGAAGTATCAGCACTAATGTCATTATTCCAAAGCTATTTAGATGATTATGCAAAACGTGCAGACACTGAAAATATTAAAGTTAAAATAATAGGAAGCAGAGATGGGCTATCTGAAAAGATGAAGCAAAGCATTGAAAGAGCAATGGAAAGAACCAAAAACAACACAGGAATTGTTTTTAACATTGCATTAAATTATGGTGGTAGAGAAGAAATAATTCACGCTGTAAAAAACATTGCACAGCAAGTCAAAGAAGGAAAAATTAACCCAGAAGATATAACAGAAAATCAAATTGAAGAAAATCTATATACAGCAAATCAACCAGATCCAGACTTACTAATTCGCACAAGTGGAGAGATACGTTTAAGCAACTTTTTACCATGGCAATTAACATATTCAGAATTTGTATTTATAGAAAAAAACTGGCCAGATTTTACTGAAAAAGATTTAGACGAGGCAATAGAAGTTTATCAAAAGAGAACTAGAAAATTCGGAGCAAATTAAAAAAGAAAAGGAGTGTATGTATGGATATCAAAAGAATTACATCAGGTTTGTTAGGTTTTCCACTTGTATTATTAGTACTTTTAATAGGAAACAAGTATATTGTAGATTTTGCATTGGCAGCTGTTGCAATACTTGCAATTGATGAATATTTTAATGCAGTATCAAAAATATGTAAGCCAATTAAATGGGTTGGATATTTAAGTTGCCTTAGTATATGCTTTATACATGTTATACCACAAGAAAGCCTTAATATAGTTGTAACTTTATCAGTACCAACAATTATGATGATTTTATTTGCAAATGTTATTGCAACAGATATGGCTATAACTTTTAAAGATGTAGCATATACTTTTATTGGAATATTTTATGCTGTATTTTTTATGATGTTTGTTGCATTTATTGATGGAATGCCAAATGGTAAAATACTAATTTGGTATGCTTTGTTTGCAGCTTGGGGAACAGATATATTTGCATTTTTCATAGGAATGAAATTTGGAAAGCATAAATTTAGTAAAGTTAGCCCTAAAAAATCAATTGAAGGCTGTGTCGCAGGAACTATTGGTGCTGTTGCCATGATGTTAATTTATACATATTTTGCAAATACATATTGGAATATGAACTTTTCTTATGAATATATTGCAATGATAGGGGTTATTCTAAGCTTAATGGGACAAATAGGAGACTTTGCAGCATCTAGTATAAAAAGATATGTTGGAATTAAAGATTACAGCAATCTAATTCCAGGGCATGGAGGTATGCTAGATAGAATAGATAGTTTGCTATTCTTAGCACCATTTGCCTACGCATTTTTTACACTCATGTAAAGGGGAGAACATATATTGATTTCATTTTTATTATCAGCAGTTAAAATTATTTTTCTACTAGGTTTTTTGATTTTAATACATGAAACTGGGCACCTTATTGTTGCCAAGCTTTGTAAAGTAAAAGTAAATGAATTTGCAATCGGTTTTGGACCAACAATATTTAGAAAACAAGGAAAAGAAACAAAATATGCACTACGATTGATACCACTTGGTGGCTTTTGTAGCATGGAAGGAGAAGAGCAAAGGTCAGAGACCGAAGGCTCTTTTTCTCAGGCAAGCATTCCTAAAAGATTAGCAATTGTAGTAGCTGGTGCAAGTGTGAATATAATTTTCGGACTGGTAGTATATTTTATTTTAACAGCATCAACAGGCAACTATGTAACAAACATTGTTGATTCTACAATAGAAGGGTATCCTGCACAAGAAATAGGTTTACAGCAAGAAGATAAAATAATAGAAATTGATGGAAACAAAATCAATAATATATATGATATAGAAAATTGCTTAGATAAAATACAAAACGAGCAAGTAAAATTAAAAATAGAAAGAAATGGCGAAGTAAAAGAATACACAATAAAACCAGAAGGCATAATAGGAGTGATTTTAAAAAGAGCAGAAGATACTTTTATAAACCATTTGTTACATGGTGGAATCAAAACAAAAAATTTTGCTTTTTCAATTATAGATAATATAAAAATGCTATTTACTGGTAAAGTAGGAGTAGACCAGATGATAGGACCTATTGGAATATCAGAAGTGGTGGCTAAAACAAGTGGTTTCCAAGAATTCATATATTTACTAGCACTAATTTCTTTATCATTAGGAGTAACTAATTTGTTGCCAATACCAGCACTTGACGGTGGAAAAGTTGTTATTCTATTAGTTGAAGCAATACGCAAAAAGCCACTTGATGAAGAATTAGAAATAAAAATACAATTAGCAGGTTTTTCAATACTCATTTTATTATCAATATATGTAGCATATAATGATATTTTAAGAATACTTTAACTATTATAAATATTGCTTTTTTAGTGATATTGTGGTATAATAAACTTTGTCAAAAAAAGCATGAATATATCCAGACATATAGGAGGATACAAGAATGAAAAAACCAGAAAATTTAAAGGAACTACGGGAAATAGCGTTTTCTATCCCAGACATGGGAATGGAGATTCGCGAAAAGAAATGTCACAACAGAGAATTGTATGAGTACACAGAAAACAGATTTTTATTTCAGAAAAGATTTTATGTTCAGGACGACAGAATGATGTTCTTCATCAACGGGAATGAGTACATGGTGCCGTATTTTGATGAGGCAAAGAAAATTCTTCTTGAAAATGGCTATGAAGAAACATATATAACGCCACTTTTCACGAAAGACGAAATTCCAGTTGATAAGGAAGCAGCAAAAAGGTGGAAACACTTAGAGGAGGCAGTTAAAGAATTTAAAAAAGTAAAAAAGCATCATTTATTTCAGTTTTTTTGAGTTTTACAGGTTAACATGTTACCGCTTGTTTAGGGTAACATGTTTTTCTTTTGCAAAAAAAGTTCAAAAAAATTTTTTGTTCGCTTTTTTCTTTTTTTAAAATGTGCTACAATAATTTTATATTGATAGGAGATGAAAACAAAATGCCACAAAATGAAGCTCAAACTAAAACAATAAAAGAAATATTTCCAGACTACCAAACAAAATCAAATATTTCAATGGCAAAAGTTAAAGGCTTGAACTTGCGTAAAAAGAGCAATGTTCTAGAATTAAGCCTTAATGCAGATGAATATATTGAAATAAAAGAATTGTGGTATTTTGAAAAATATCTAAGAGAAAGATTTAAATTTGAAAATGTAGAAATACGGAATAATATATGCAGAAAATGTAAAAGTAAAAAGCGTAGAAGAAGAATGGGAAAATATAGTTTGCTATATGACGCACAAATATCCACTTGCAAGACCAATGTTATTATTAAAAAGCAAGATTGAAGTTGAGGAAAAGCAAATAAATGTAAAACTGCACATAAAAGGAGCAGAATTTTTAAAACTAAAAAAATCAGATAAAACATTACAAAAAACAATTAAAAATTTATTAGGCAAAGAATATCATATAAATATTATAGAAGAATTAAATTCAGAAGATATGCAGAAATACGAAGAACACATCAAAGCGTTAGAAGAACAAGAATTGCAAAAAAATATCATACAATATGTTGAAGAAGAACAACCAGTACCAGAATATATTGACCCAGATTATCAAATGCCAGATTTAGAAGAACCGCAAGAAGTACATCAAGAATACATCATGGGCAAACCTTCAAAGGCAAAAGAAAACAAAGTCAAAATAAAAGACATCACAGCAAATGATGGCAGAGTAACTTTGGAAGGTAGAATTTTAACTTGTGAAGCAAGAGAAACAAAATCGGGAAAAGGCATGATAAATTATGAACTTTATGATGGAACAGGAACAATTGCATGTAAATCTTTTTCAAAAGACATAGAAGAAGGGGAAAAAATTGCTAAAAGAATTAAACAAGCAAAAGCAATTAAACTAATTGGAAAAGCAGGATTAGATACATATATAGGTGATGTGGCAATAATTGCAAATACTATAATTGAAACAGATACAGAAGTTCCAAAACTTCCAACGGAAGTAGAAGATTCACCACTTATTTATGGAAATACTTTAAATATAAACGAAAAAATAACGTCAATTGCAGACTTAGGGGTAGATTCCGGAAAAGTTAGTATAAAAGGTGAAGTAATTGATGTAGAAGAAAAGAAAGACTTAAAAGGTGGCAAAAACCTATTAAGTATAGACATTTATGATGGAACAAGTACAATGACATGTAAAGCATTTGTTCAAAAAGAGCAAAGTGATAAAATAATTAGTAAACTAAAAAAGGCAAAGGGCATACAACTAGCAGGTATGGCACAAATGGACAGCTTTTCAAATGAATTAACGATTATGGCAAACACAATTATAGAAGCAGAAGGCTTAAAAAAGCAAACAAGACAAGACAACAGCGAAATAAAGAGAGTAGAACTACATTTGCACACACAAATGAGCCAGATGGATGCCATAACATCTGCAACAGATTTAATTCAAAGAGCAATGGACTGGGGTATGAAATCTATTGCACTTACAGACCATGGAGTTGTACAAGCTTTCCCAGAAGCTCATAAACTACTAGGAGTAGACAACCCTAACATGAAAATCATCTATGGTGTAGAAGCTTACTTGGTTCCAGATAACACAAGATCTGTCTACAATAGCAAAAATCAAGATTTAGATACAACATATTGTGTGTTAGACCTAGAAACGACTGGATTTTCAGCCGTAAATGATAAAATCACAGAAATAGGAGTAATGAAATACAAATCAGGAGAAGTAATAGACGAATTTAGCTGTTTTGTTAATCCACAAGTACATATTCCAGCAAGAGTTACAGAAGTTACTCATATTACAGACGATATGGTTATTGACAGTGAAACAATAGATAAAGTATTTCCAAAACTTTTAGAGTTTCTAGGAGATAGTGTAATTGTTGCACATAATGCCAATTTTGATGTGGGCTTTTTAAAGCAAAATGCTAAAAACTTAGGATATGATTTTGACTACACATACTTAGATACACTAAGTTTAGCCAAAGATTTATTCCCAGAATACAAAAAATACAAACTTGGAAAAATTGCAGAAAACTTAGGAATAAAAGTAGATGTAGCACATAGAGCATTAGATGATGTTGATACAACTGTAAAAGTATTTCGCATCATGCTTGATATGTTAGCAAAAAGAGGAGCAAAAACAGTTGATGATATTGACAAAGTAGCAGCAGATGAACAGGCTAAAAAGGAAGAATACAAAAAATTAAAAACATATCATGCAATCATTCTAGCTAAAAACTATGTAGGACTAAGAAACCTATATAGACTAGTATCTTTATCACATCTAAATTATTTTTATAGGAAGCCACGTCTTTTAAAAAGCTTGTTAAATAAATATTCAGAAGGACTGATAATAGGAAGTGCATGTGAGGCTGGCGAATTATATCAAGCAATTGAACAGGGAAAAACAGATGAAGAAATAGAAGAAATAGCACAAGAATATGACTATCTTGAAATTCAGCCAATAGGAAACAATCAATTCCTAGTTAGGAACGGCATAGTGCGTGATGAAGAAGCACTTAGAGATATTAACCGTAAAATAGTAAAACTAGGCGAAAAGCTGAACAAACTTGTTGTTGCAACATGTGATGTGCATTTTATGGACCCACAAGATGAAATTTATAGAAGAATTTTAGAAGCGGGTCAAAAATATGAAGACGCGGATAACCAAGCACCACTATATTTAAGAACAACAGAAGAAATGCTTAAAGAATTTAGCTATCTTGGAGAAGAAAAAGCTTATGAAGTTGTTGTAACAAATACAAATAAAATAGCAGACATGTGTGAACAAATTAGCCCAATTTCACCAGAAAAATGCCCACCACATATACCAGGCTGTGAGCAAGAAATAAAAGACATTGCATACACAAAAGCATTCGAACTATATGGAGACCCTTTACCAGAAATTGTAAAAACAAGGCTAGATAAAGAACTAGATTCTATCATAAAAAATGGCTTTTCAGTTATGTATATGATTGCGCAAAAACTTGTAAAAAAATCAAATGATGATGGTTATATAGTTGGTTCAAGAGGTTCAGTTGGTTCATCATTTGTAGCAAATATGACAGGTATCACAGAGGTAAATTCTTTGCCACCTCATTATAGATGCCCAAAATGTAAATATTCAGATTTTACAGATTATGGATATAAAAATGGTTTTGACTTACCAGATAAAAAATGTCCAAAATGTGGAGAACCGCTTCATAAAGATGGTATGGATATACCTTTTGAAACCTTTTTAGGTTTCAATGGAGACAAAGAGCCAGATATTGACTTAAACTTTTCAGGAGAATATCAAGCAAAAGCACATAAATATACAGAAGTCATATTTGGAAAAGGCACAACATTTAAAGCAGGAACAATTGGAACAGTAAAAGATAAAACTGCTTATGGATATGTAAAGAACTATTTTGAAGAAAGGCATATACCAGTAAATCAAGCAGAAATTAAGAGACTATCAATAGGATGTACAGGTGTAAAAAGAACAACAGGGCAACATCCAGGAGGAATTGTAGTTGTGCCAAAGGGGAGAGAAATCTATGAATTTTGCCCAGTACAGCATCCAGCAGATGATGCAAATTCAGATATTATAACAACACACTTTGATTATCACTCTATTGATAACAACTTATTAAAACTAGATATACTAGGTCATGACGACCCAACAGTAATTCGTATGCTTCAAGATATAACTGGGATAGACCCAACAAAAGTGCCTTTGGACGATAAAGAAACCATGTCAATTTTCAGTTCAACAAAAGCACTTGGAGTTACACCAGAACAAATAAAATCAGATGTTGGAAGTTATGGAATACCAGAATTCGGAACAAAGTTTGTTAGAGGTATGCTTACAGAAACAAAGCCAACAACTTTTGACGAGTTGGTACGTATTTCAGGCTTATCACATGGTACAGATGTATGGGTAGGAAATACACAAACTTTAATAAAAGATAAAACAGTTACATTAACAGAAGCTATATGTTGCCGTGATGATATTATGATTTATCTTATAAAACAAGGCTTGCCACCTAACTCAGCTTTTAAAATAATGGAGACAGTCCGTAAAGGAAAGGCATTAAAAGACCCACAAAAATGGGGAGAATATGTTGCACTAATGAAAGAACATGATGTTCCAGATTGGTATATTCAATCTTGTGAAAAAATCAAGTACATGTTCCCAAAGGCACACGCCGCAGCGTATGTAACAAATGCTTTTCGTATAGCATGGTTTAAAGTACATAACCCAATGGCATATTATGCAGCATTTTTCTCAATTAGAGCAATAGAAGACTTTGACTATGAAATAATGTGCGAAGGGAAAGAAAAAGTTAAGAACAAAATGAAAGAAATTGATTTACTAGGAAATTCTGCAACGCAAAAGGACAAAGCTATGTATCCAGTTCTAGAACTAGTTTTAGAAATGTATGAAAGAGGAATAAAATTTCTACCAGTTGACCTATATATATCAGATGCTACTAAATTTATAGTAGAAGATGATGGAATAAGACCACCACTAAGCAGTATTCCAGGACTTGGAACAGTTGCAGCAGAGGGAATTGGCTTAGCAAGAAAAGATGGAAAGTTCATGTCAATTGATGACTTGAAAATTCGTTCAAAAGTAGGTGTTGCTGTAACAGACTTATTAAAGAAATTTGGATGTCTAGATGGAATGAGTGAAAGCAATCAGATGAGTTTATTCGGTTAAATAAAAAAAGAGAAGCCTATGTAACAGGAACACAGGCATCTCTTTTTTAATTTGCATGGTTATGAGTTATAACGGGAAACTGAAATGCTCCCCACTTAATGATACATAGTCTATGCAGAAGATCTCTCTCCTACAATAGAAAACTGTAAAACTGATGACATCGTCTGGAATGCGAATTGACTCAATGCACCCAGTTGTAGGATTGGTTTTTATTACAATTTCTGGATGTTCACTAAGGAACGATTCCAATGTTTCGCCTAAGCGAATCCCTTGCCGTTTATCGGACTTTCTCCCCATTATTATTCCTCCCATTCAAGTAACATGTAAAGTAGTTACTAACTAAGTATAGCACTAAAATTACATAAAATCAATATTTTCTTAAAAAATGCTTGAAAATATACTTTTAATGTGATATAATTTCTTCAAACTTACAAAAAAGCAAAGTAAATTGATAGAAAACTATCAACCAGAGAAAAGTGGCAATATGCTGGAAGCCATTTAGGTAGTATCAATTGAAATTTCACTTTTTTAGTCTTTCTTTGAAATCATAAGAGAATAGGAGAAAGCGTATAAGCGCGTTACAGCTGTCAAGAGGTTAGTTATAAAACTAATAAATATAGGTGGTACCACGGAAATTAGCCATTTCGTCCTATAATACGGGCAAAATGGCTTTTTGAATTCAATTAAAAAGGAAGGAGATTTTAACATGAAAGAACAAATTGAACAAATTGAAAACACATCAATAAAAGAAATCACAGATGTGCAAAACTTAAAAGAATTGCAAGACATCAAAGTAAAATACTTAGGAAAAAAAGGAGAGTTAACAACTCTTTTAAAAGAAATGGGAAAACTATCAGCAGAGGAAAGACCAGTTATTGGAAAACTAGTAAATGAAGTAAGAGATTTATTAGAAGAAAAATTTACTGAGAAAGAAAAAGAATTAGAAAGAAAAGCCTTAGAACAAAGGCTACAAACAGAAAACATAGATGTAACAGAGCCAAGCAAAAAAATAAAACTAGGTTCAATACACCCAATTACACAAATAATAAAAGAAGTTGAAGAAATATTTTTAGGTATGGGCTATAAAATATCAGATGGACCAGAAGTTGAAAAAACATATTATGTATTTGACCAATTAAACACACCACTAGACCACCCAGCAAGAGATATTCAAGATACTTTCTATATAACAGATAATATAATTCTTAGAAGCCAAACATCTTCTGTACAAATAAGAGAAATGGAAAACAGCAAACCACCAATTAAAATGATTTGCCCAGGTGCAGTGTACCGTTCAGACACAGTAGACGCAACACATTCACCAGTATTCCACCAAGTAGAAGGTTTAGTTGTAGATAAAAACATTTCAATGACAGATTTAAAGGGAACATTAGAAATGTTTGCAAAAAAATGTCTAGGAGAAAATACAAAAATTAGATTTAGACCACACCATTTTCCATACACAGAGCCATCAGCAGAGGCAGATGTATCTTGCTTTGTATGTGGAGGAAAGGGTTGCCATGTTTGCAAAGGCGAAGGCTGGATAGAACTACTAGGTTGTGGTATGGTACATCCAAATGTACTAAGAAATTGTGGCATAGACCCAGAAGAATATTCTGGTTTTGCTTTTGGCTTTGGTGTAGAAAGAATTGCAATGGCAAAATTCGGCATTGAAGACATGAGACTATTATTTGAAAATGATGTAAGATTCTTAAAACAATTTTAAAGAAAGAGAGGAAAATAAAATGAAAGCTAGTAGAGAGTGGTTAGAAGAATATAGTGATATTGATGTTAATACAATTGAATTAGGGGATAAGCTCACAATGGCTGGGCAAAAAGTGGAAACAATTGAACAAACAGGGAAAAATATAAAAAATGTTGTAGTTGGAAAAATCTTGGAAATCGAAAAACACCAAGATTCAGACCATCTATTGGTTACAAAAGTAGATGTTGGCGATGAAATTTTGCAAATTGTAACTGGTGCACCTAATATACAAGTAGGAGACTTTGTTCCAATTGCAAAAGATGGAGCAGAGTTGCCAAATGATGTTCATATAAAAACAGGACTATTACGTGGAGTTTCTTCATGTGGTATGATGTGTTCTGTTGGAGAACTAGGAATAGGAGTTCAAGATTATCCTAATCAAATTGAAAATGGGATAATGATTTTACAAAGAGATAAAGAAGGAATAAAAGCTATATCAGATATTGACTTCAACACAAAACTTGGAAAAGACATTGTTGAAGTTCTAGAATTGCAAGAAGATATTATTGAATTTGAAATTACACCTAATAGACCAGATTGTTTATCAATTGAAGGGCTAGGTAGAGAAACAGCAGTTACTTTAAATAAACCATTTAAAAATCCAAGAAAAGACCTAGATGAAATTGGAAAAAATGTTCAAGATAAAGAAGAAATCGAAGAGCTAAAAGTTGATATTGAAGCACCAGACCTTTGTTATAGATACATTGCAAGATTAGTAAAAAATGTTAAAATAGGACCATCACCAAAATGGCTAGTAAGAAGATTAAAAGCTTGTGGTATGAGGAGTATAAACAACATAGTTGATATAACAAACTATGTTATGTTAGAGCTTGGTCAACCAATGCACGCTTTTGATATTGAATCAATAGAAGGAAAACATATAACAGTAAGGAGAGCAAAAGACGGCGAAAAAATTACAACTCTTGATGAAGTTGAAAGAGAACTTAATTCAGATGACTTGGTAATATCAGACACAAAGAAAGCAGTTGCAATTGCAGGTGTAATGGGTGGCTTAAATTCAGAAATTGAAGCAGATACAAAAACAGTTGTATTTGAATCAGCTGTATTCTATAAAGGAGCTGTTAGAAAAACATCAAAAAAAGTTGGACTAAGAACAGAAAGTTCATCAAGGTTTGAAAAAGGACTATCACCAGAAAATGCACTAAGAGCAGTTAACAGGGCAGTACAATTAGTAGAGCTTTTAGGAGCAGGTGAAGCAATTCCTGGTAAAATTGATAAATATCCAACTGTTCAAAAAATAAATAAAGTGAAATTAGAACCAGAAAAAATCAATCAATTATTAGGTACTAATATTTCAAAAGAAGAAATGATAAAAATCTTGGAATCCTTAGAAATCAAAGTAGAAAACGATATTGCAATATCTCCATATTTCAGACAAGATATTGAACAAAGAGCAGATTTAGCAGAAGAAATTGCAAGATTTTATGGATATGACAAACTAGAAACAACTTTAATGAAAGCAGAAACAACAGATGGAATTAAAACAAAAGAACAAAAAATACAAGATAAAATTTTGGAAACACTACAAAATAATGGACTATCAGAAATTTATACTTATGGTTTTATCAATGAAAAAGAACTAGACCAATCAAATATTGCACCAGAAGTTAAAAAACTATCAATTTGCTTAACAAACCCATTAAATGATGATTACAAATATATGAGACCATCAACTATTCCAAGTATGTTAGCAACAATTAAAACAAACATAAATAAAAAGAACAAAGAGGCTCATTTATTTGACATTTCAAGAAGATACCAAAATATAGATGGAAAAGTTGAAAAAGGGGAAGTGCCAGAGCAAGAAACAATTTTGACAATTGGTATGTATGGTGGAGAAATAGATTTCTATACATTAAAAGGTTTAATGGAAAATATTTTAGAACAAATTTCAGTAAGCCATTATGATATTCAAAAAGAAACAAAAAATCAATCATATCACCCAGGAAGATGTGCAAATTTGATGGTAGGCAAAGATGTTATTGCAACATTAGGAGAAGTACATCCAGAAGTGCTAATGAATTATGAAATTACAGAAAGAGTGTACTTAGCAGAGCTAAACATCACAAAAGTTGTTAAATATGCAAGGTCAAACAAAAAATATGTGGAAGTTCCAAAATTCCCAGCAGTTGAAAGAGATATTGCAATTATTGTTGATGAAGAAATTGAAGTTGGTCAAATTGAAAAAATAATTACTAAAAAAGCAAAAAAATTATTGGAAAGTTTAGAGTTATTTGATATTTACCGTGATAGCAAACTCGGAGAAAATAAAAAGAGCCTTGCATATAGTTTAAAATTTAGAGATAAAAGCAAAACTTTGCAAGATGAAGAAATAAATGATATGATGAACTCAATAATTGAAGAATTAACTCAAAAAATAGGAGCAGAATTAAGAAAATAATATCTTGACAAAAGAACATAGTATTGATAAGATAATAGTGCACATCTGTGCCTTGGAAAGGAAGGGGTAACATGAACCTATATCCAAAAGGGTACTATGAAAAAGTTGAAAATATTAGTATAGAATACTTATTAGAAAACAATATAAAAGTGCTAATATTAGACGTTGACAATACCTTAATAGACTATTATCAAAATTTGTCAGATACAGTAATTAAATGGGCAAATGAATTAAAAGGGCAAGGAATGAAGCTATATATCTTATCAAATACAAACAACAAAGAAAAAGTAGAAAAAGTTGCAAACCAGCTAGATATACCATATAAAAATTTTGCATTGAAACCATTAAAGAGAGGTTTCCTAAAAATACAAAAAGAGTTAAATATTGAACCAGAAAAAATAGCAGTAATTGGAGACCAGCTATTTACAGACATATTAGGTGGTAATAGATGTAAGATGTTTACAATATTAGTAGACCCAATCAACCCAAAAGATTATTGGTATACTGCTTGGAAAAGACCAATAGAAAATAGAATAAAAACAAAACTAATGAAAAAATGTAGTGGAAAGGATGAGAAAAAATGTATTTAAATGACATCCATATCGCATATTATGTAATAGCAGTCATTGCATCAATATTTATAGGTCAACTAGTAGATTGGACTAATAAAAGATTGCCAGAATATAAAAAAGTATTTTCAAAAGATATAATAACAGAATATAAAATAAAATTTAGACCAAACTACTTAATTATATTTACTATTGCAATTATATATGTAACTCTAATCTACGTTTGTGGCATAAAACCAACACTAATAGCAAATCTAGATTTAATAAAATATCTAATAATAGCACCAATGTTAATTTCAGTCTTTGTTATAGATTACAAACATCAAATTATTCCAAACAGATTAAATTTAACTTTACTTGAAATAGGAATTATATTTGCTTTCCTATATGGCATGTCAGACATTGCAATTACAATAAACTTATTATTAGGAATGTTAGTAGGTGGCGGAATTTTCCTACTTATCACAGTTGTAGGGGCACTAATCTATGGAAAAGAAGCCATGGGGTTTGGCGATGTTAAGCTAATGTGCACATTAGGGCTATTGTTTGGAGTGTCTAACATAATCACGATAACACTAATTTCATTTTTAGTAGGTGCAGTTTTAAGTGTGCTACTACTAATCACTAGAATACGAAAATCTAATGAATATATTCCTTTTGGACCATTTATTGTAATAGGAACATTTATTAGTATGTATGTTCCTTTTGAAACAATTAAAGCAGTTTTAATGCAAATATTTACATTAGGCATGTATAAATAAGAAAGGAACTAAGGAAATGAACGAAAAGCTACAATGGTTACGTAATAAAATGAATAGTTTAAATCTACAAGGAATGATTATATCAAACCCAACAAACATAAAATATTTAACAAACATTGATGCAGAGGGAACTTTACTTATAACAAGAAAAGAAAATATTTATATAACAGACGGAAGATATATTGAGCATGTTCATAGCATATTAACTTTATATGATGAAATTATTGTATATGATGCAAAAGATATTTCAAAAGATGACTATGAAAACTTTTTTATGTTTTGTGAAAATGTTGGTTTTGAAGAGCATTATATCACTTATGCTACATATAAAGAATATATGATAAAATATAAAATAAATAATTTTGTAGAAACAGAACATATTATTGAAAAGCAGAGAATGATTAAAGATGAAGAAGAATTAGAAAATATTAAAAAGGCATGTAGTATTACAGACGATTGTTTTAGCTATTTATTAGGATACATCAAGCCAGGTTTAACTGAAAAGCAAATAGCAAAAGAAATTGAAGAATATTATAAAACAAGAACAGATGGACTTGCTTTTGAAACTATTGTCGCATCAGGAGAAAACACTTCAAAGCCACATGCAGTTCCAACAGACAGGAAAATACAAGAAGAAGATATTATTACAATAGACATGGGCTGTAAGGTAAATGGATATTGCTCAGATATGACAAGAACATTTTTTGTTGGAAAAGTGCCAGAACAAGTTAAGCCAATATATGATTTAGTGTTAAAAAATCAGCTTCAAGTATTAGAAGATTACAAAGAAGGAGCTGTTATTAGGCAAATAACACGAAAAGTGGAAAATGATTTTAAATTGAATGGCAAACATAATCTAATACACAGTTTAGGACATGGCGTTGGCTTAGATGTTCATGAGCCACCATATATATGTGCTAGAAACGAGTCAATGTTGAAAGAGAACATGGTTGTTACAAATGAACCAGGAATTTATATATCAGGTAAATTCGGAGTTAGAATTGAAGATACTGTTCAAATTACAAAATTTGGATGTATAAAATTAACAAATTCTGAGAAAAATTATATTATAATATAACGAAAGTATTGATTTTCTCGCCAATTTGTAGTAAAATAGTATATGAATTTATTTAGAAAGGATAGGTAATAGAAATGGCAGGAGTATATTCAGCAGGAGATTTTAGAAACGGAACAACATTTGAAATGGAAGGAAATGTGTTCAGAGTTGTAGAATTTCAACACGTAAAACCAGGTAAAGGTTCAGCTTTTGTTAGAACAAAATTAAAAAATGTAATCACAGGAGCAACACTTGAAAAAACATTTAACCCATCAGATAAATTTCCAGGAGCAGAAATTGAGAAAAAAGCAATGCAATACTTATACAATGATGGCGGGTTATATTATTTTATGGATAATGATACTTATGATCAAATTCCATTAAATGAAGAACAATTAGGAGATTGTTTAAAATATTTGAAAGAAAATATGGAAGTAACAATTCTTTCATATAAAGGAAGTATTTTTGCAGTAGAACCACCTACATTTGTAGAGTTAGCAGTTACATATACAGAACCAGGTTTCAGTGGAAACACAACAACAACATCTGGTAAACCAGCAACATTGGAAACAGGCTTAGAACTACAAGTACCACTATTTGTAAACATTGGTGATATATTAAGAATTGATACTAGAACTTGTGAGTATATGGAAAGAATATAGATGGAATTGTACCAGAAAGGAAAGAAAAACATGGGAACTTTAAAAGATAGCTATACTAGCTTCTTAAAAGATATTGAAGCAAATATAAAAAACAAAGAAGACTTAGACTATGTTAAATTAAGATTTTCAGAGTTTTTAGATATTGTTTTAGATCAATTTGATTACATCATTGATTACCGTAAAGATGAAATAGAAAAAATGGAGAAAAAACAAAAACAGATGGACATGAAAATGTCTAAAATGGAACAAATTGTTAATCATATAGAAAAAGACATCTATGATACCGAAGATTTTGACTTAGAAATTGTATGCCCATATTGTGACCATGAATTTGTAGCAGGTGTAGGCGATGATGGTGGGGAGATAGAATGCCCAGAATGTCATAACATCATTGAGCTAGATTGGACCGGAGACATCGAAGATGAAGAAGCATGTAGTGAAGATTGCCATTCATGTGGTGGTTGCCATCATGGCGAAGATTTAGATGACTTAGAGGAAGATTTAGACGAAGACGAATTTGATGACGATGATTTTGATGATGACATTGATGAAGACGAAGATATGTAATTTAAAAGAAGTTCATCGGATTTTGGTATTGATTGTTTATTCTAAAACCAATATGTAAATGAGAACCAGTGGTAGCTCCATTTGTGGGGTTACCTTTTTCATCTTTATAGAAGTTCCCTGGAACACCATAAACATTGCGCGGACCGACCAAAGCGATAACTTGCCCTTGCTTTACAATATCACCAACAGAAACCAAAAAATTTGGATCAATGTGGCAATAAGAAACTTTGTAATTATCAAAAGATAGAGTAAGTGTGTAGCCACCAGCACCAAGAAAATTTAGAAAAGTGATTTCTCCATCATGTATTGCAATTAGCTTAGTACCTTGTGGAGCTGGAATATCACAGCCATAATGGTAGCTAGAAGCACCACCAGTTGGAGCATTTCTTTTGCCAAAAGGAGAACTAATTCGTGTATATCCGGGAATAGGCCATACAAAGCCATTTGGATTGACATCTAAGATTTCGCCAGAACTATTTAAATTGTCAGCTTGAATAATGGGAATAAAAAAGATAGAAATAAAAAGAATAAAAAGAAATAGAAAAATAAAAAGTTTAAGAAATAATTTCTGTATAATATCACCTCCTAGTAAAAAAAGTTATATCATAGAATAGAGGAGAAATCAAGGAAAACATTTCGACAAAATTCGACACAGAAATTGAAAAATAATTTGTAAAATGACTTGAAATCTAGTTATAAATATGTTAAGATATAAAAAGATTTTAATAAATAGGGGTATAGTGTTAATGGTAGCACATCGGTCTCCAAAACCGCCTGTGAGGGTTCGAATCCTTCTACCCCTGCCAATTACAAAAAGCCATACGGCTTTTTTTGTTGTTTTCAATGCTTATTACATCATATGCCACTCTGTTATTCTCCAAATATTTTTTTAATTTTCTCTTTGTCTATTATTGTATTGACAGGAACACTTATGCTTATTTTTTTCTTTTCTTTATTTTCAGCATTTTCTAAGGCAGACAAAAAAGCATAAGTTCTTTTTTTGTCTTTTATAATTATTTCTTTTGAAAAGCTTTTTGTTGCCATGCTATCAACTCCTAATTTATAATATGTTCATGTATTATACAGTATTTTTTTATATTTTGCAATATAAAAACCCAAAATTATAACATAATCATATTAGAGGAAAGAGTAAAATTAAACGAATTTAACATAATACAAAAAGAAATAAACTATAAAAGTGTTGACAATAAATAAAAACAAATGTTAAAATAGAAACAGAACATAAAAAACAATGTGACTTAACAGAAATTAAACATAGAAAAAGGAACCAAAAACCATGAAAAAAGCTAAAACCATTGAGGCTGTAACACACACACACACACACACACAAATACATTTAAATAACATCTTTACAAAAACAGTAAAGCTTTTTAATAATGTAAAAAAAGATTATTTTATAGAAGCATAAGCTATAAAATAGTCTTTTTGTTATTTTTAAAAAGAAAAAACTAGGAGGTGAATTAAGATGAACAAATTCTATTAAAAAAACAAATAAAATCTTTATAATGAAAGGGGAAAACAATAATGGAAGAAGAAAAAAAAGAAGTAAAATTTTATAAACAAAAATGGTTTATAATTGTAGCAATAATTGTTGCATTAGTCATAATCTCTCAAATAGTTATGGCAATTTCAAAAGGTCAAAAAAGCAAAGAAGAATGGGCAAAAGTTGTACTTTCAGAGTACATACCAGAACCCAAAAAAGGCAATATTGATGTAATATCAAACTCAAAAGAAAGATTAAGTTTTTATGTTAGAGATATAAAATTTGAATATTATCAAGAATATATGAAACAATGTATCGATATGGGATATGACCAAGAAAGTGATAAAGAAGCGGAATCATACACAGCTTTCAACAGTGAAGGATACAAACTAAGATTAAACTTTTATACTGATGAAATAAGTGCGGAATTAGAAGCACCAGTAGAATTAAATGAAATTAGTTGGCCAACAACAGGTTTAGGAAGCATGTTACCAACACCAACATCTACAAAAGGAAAAATCAATTCAGATAGTAGTAGCTCATTTTCAGTAAAAATTGGTAACACTTCACTAGATGAATATAATAAATATGTAAAAGCATGTGAAGACAAAGGCTTTAATGTAGATTATAGCAAACAAGATAACACATATCATGCAAAAAATAGTGAAGGATACAGCTTATATGTATATTATCGTGGAAACAACACTATGGAAATAGATATAAGCAAACCTTATGAAAGTTCTACAACTACTGAAAACACAACAACTCCAACAACAACTGAACCTGAAAAAGAAACACAATCACCACCAACAACAGAAACAACCCCATCTACAACTCCAAGTACACCATCAACAACAAGTACATCAAGTGGAATTAGTGATGAATTCAAAAAATCAATGGAAAGTTATGAAAGCTTTATGAATGAATATGTAGATTTTATGAAAAAATATAAAGATTCAAATGGAACAGATACGAGCTTACTTGCAGACTATGCAAACTATATGTCAAAATATACACAAGTTTGCAAAGACTTTGAAGCATGGGAAGATAAAGAATTAAGTAACGAAGAATTATCATATTACTTAGATGTACAAACAAGAATAAACAAAAAACTTTTAGAAGTAACATAAAAAAGGGGCTTAGGCCCTTTTTTTATGTGATAGTATTGCAAATTATTTAAGATTGTGATAAACTTTAATAAATTTATTAAGGGGGAATAAAAATGCTAAAATCAATGGATACATTAGTTAGTTTATGTAAAAATAGAGGATACATCTATCCAGGTTCAGAAATATATGGAGGTCTTGCAAACACTTGGGACTATGGTCCATTGGGAAATGAACTTAAAAACAATGTAAAAGCAGCATGGAGAAAAAAATTCGTGCAAGAAAGTCCATATAATGTAGGCTTAGACGCCGCAATTTTGATGAACCCATCAACATGGGTAGCATCAGGTCATGTAGGTGGATTTTCAGATCCTCTAATTGACTGTAAAGAATGTAAAACTAGGCATAGAGCAGATAAGTTAATTGAAGAATGGTCACATGAACAAGGCAAAGACATGATTGCAGACGGAATGACAGATAAACAACTAATAGATTATATAAATACAAATAAAATACCATGCCCAAAATGTGGAAAAACAAATTTTACAGACATTAGAAAATTCAATTTAATGTTTAAAACATTTCAAGGAGTAACAGAAGATACATCAAGCCAAATCTATTTAAGACCAGAAACAGCACAAGGAATATTTGTAAACTTTAAAAATGTTATGAGAACAACAAGAAAGAAACTTCCTATGGGAATTGCTCAAATTGGAAAAGCATTTAGAAATGAAATAACACCAGGAAACTTCACATTTAGAACAAGAGAATTTGAACAAATGGAATTAGAATTTTTCTGCAAACCAGGAACTGATTTAGAGTGGCATAAATATTGGAAAGACTATTGCAAAAATTGGCTATTATCACTTGGTATGAAAGAAGAAAACATCAGACTTCGTGACCATAGCAAAGAAGAATTAGTGTTTTATAGTAAAGCAACAACAGATATTGAATTTGCATTTCCATTTGGTTGGGGAGAATTATGGGGAATTGCAGATAGAACTGATTATGATTTATCACAACATATAAACCATTCAAAACAAGACTTATCATATCAAGACCCAGAAACAAATGAAAAATACGTACCTTATGTAATTGAACCATCTTTGGGTGCAGATAGAGTCGTTTTAGCTTTCCTTTGCAACAGCTATGACGAAGAAGAAATTGCAGAAGGAGACACAAGAAT
This sequence comes from uncultured Clostridia bacterium, assembly GCA_947594935.1. Classification (GTDB taxonomy): domain Bacteria; phylum Bacillota; class Clostridia; order TANB77; family CAG-508; genus CAG-269. Next base: position 29,894 of record CANQEM010000004.1, read on the forward strand.
TGTATTACACTTACATCCAGTATTAGCACCATATAAAGTGGCAGTTTTACCACTTTCAAAGAAACTATCAGAAAAAGCAGAAGAAGTGTATAGCAATCTTTCAAAAAGCTTTATGTGTGATTATGATGAAACAGGAAGCATAGGAAAACGTTATAGGAGAGAAGATGAAATTGGAACACCATATTGTGTAACAATTGATTTTGATACATTAGAAGATAACTCAGTAACAATACGTGACCGTGATACAATGGAACAAGTTAGAGTAAAAATTGATGAATTAGAAAATTGGATAAGCGAAAAAATAAAATTTTAAAAAAAATTAAAAAAATTAAAACTTTTGTTTGACATTTTTTTGTTTGTATGATACAATGTAAAAAAATCTAGAAATGGAGTGATAGATATGCCAAGAAAAAGGGAAGAACTAAACAAAAGGGAGAAAGCAATTTTAAAATTCATTGAAAAACAAATCATGAAAGATGGCTATCCACCATCAGTTAGAGAAATAGGTCAAGCAGTTGATTTAAAATCTACTGCAACTGTGCATGGTTACTTAGAAAGATTAGAGAAAAAAGGATATATCAAAAAGAAAGATAAAAAAGGAAGAACATTAAGACTACTTAAAGGAAGCACAGGAGAAACCAAAACAACATCAAGCAAAGATTTTTACACACAAAGGGAACTAGTAGATGTACCAGTTGTTGGTAAAATCACAGCAGGTATGCCAATTTTAGCAGTTGAAAATGTAACAGATACTTTCCCAATTCCAATTGACTTCGTAGGAAATTCAGATTGCTTTATGCTAACAGTTAGGGGAGAAAGCATGATTGAAGCTGGGATATTAGATGGGGACTATATCTTAGTAAAAAAACAAAATACTGCAAACAATGGAGAAATTGTTGTAGCACTTATAGAAGATGAAGCAACAGTAAAAACATTTTATAAAGAAAAAGATCACATTCGCTTACAACCAGAAAATAGCACAATGGACCCAATAATTGTTCCAACATGTGAAATTTTAGGTAAAGTTGGCGGAGTATTTAGAAAAATGTAACAATATTAAAAGTGAGGGGGAACTTTTTATAGAGTTCCCTTTTTATGTGTTCACATAAAATTCACAAAGCAAATATTGACAATAAAATTGATATAACATATAATTAAAAAATAGGTAAAAAATGATACAGGAGGAGAAATATGTTCAAAGTATTAAAAAACTTAAAATATTCTTTTTGGAGTGTTTTAGTAATAGTAGCACTTTTAGTATTGCAATCACAAACAGATTTAGCACTACCAGAATATACTTCAAAAATTGTTAATGTAGGAATACAAGCAGGTGGAATAGAAGACGGTGTGCCAGAAGTATTAGGCGAAGAACAAATTCTAATGATACAGCAATTTTATAGCACTGATGAAATCCAGCAAATAAAAAATAACTACATAAAAGTAACAGACAACTTAAATAAAGCAGAAGAAAATAGAGCCAAAGAACTTCTTGGAGAAAACTATAAAGAAAAGCAACTATATATTTTAAAAGACATTGATAAAGATGAGAGAGCTGAATTAGCAAAAAAAATGGAAATGGCAGTACTTGGAATTGCAGCATCACAGCAAGGTTCACTTCAAACATTAGGACAATACAAAAATCAAATAGAGAACATAGAACCATCAATAAAAGAACAAGCAACAGTTGCAGGAGTAAAGGCAATTTATCAGAAATTAAATATAGATACAGATAGTATTCAAAACAGATATATCTTTAAAACAGGTTTGCAAATGCTAGGAATATCTTTAATTACAATGGCAGCAGCTGTAACAATTATGCTTTTATCATCACGTGTAGCAGCAAAACTAGGAAAAAATTTAAGAGAAAAAATATTTAAAAAAGTAATAAATTTTTCAAACAAGGAATTAAGAGAATTTTCAACAGCCTCACTTATCACACGTAGCACAAACGACATCCAACAAATCCAACAATTACTTGCAATATTATTTAGAGTTGTAGTGTATGCACCTATTATAGCAATAGGTGGTTTTATCAAAGTCTTAACTTCAACAGATAATGTTTTAGCTTGGATAATTGCAGTTGTAATCATAGCAACTTTATTTGTTGTGGCAACTCTATTCATTATAGTAATGCCAAAATTCAAAAAATTACAAACCTATGTTGATAGCTTAAATGGTGTTGCAAGAGAAATTTTAACAGGTTTACCAGTAATCAGAGCATTTAACAAAGAACAAAAAGAAGAAGAAAGGTTTGACGTTGCAAATACTAGTCTAAAAAAAGCAAATGTTTTTGTAAATAGAGCAATGTCTTTAATGATGCCACTTTTAATTTTAATCATGAACTGTGCATTGATACTTGTTGTATGGTTTGGTGGACATAGTGTAGATGAAGGAGTTTTGCAAGTAGGGGATATGATGGCATTTATACAATACATGATGCAAATAGTAATGAGCTTCTTAATGATATCTATGATATCAATCATGTTACCACGTGCTTCTGTATCAGCAAAACGTATAAATGAAGTTTTAGAAACAGAGCCAAGTATAAAAGATAAAAAAGAAACTAAGACTTTTGACAAAAACAAAAAAGGTTTAGTAGAATTTAGAAATGTATCTTTCCGTTACCCAGATGCAGATGCTGAAATTTTGGAAGATATAAATTTTGTAGCAGAACCAGGAAAAACAACTGCAATTATTGGAAGCACAGGTAGTGGAAAATCAACAATAATAAATCTAATACCAAGGTTTTATGATGTTACAAGTGGAAGTGTATTAGTAGATGGTGTCAACGTAAAAGACGTATCACAAAAAGCTTTAAGAAACATCATTGGACTAGTGCCACAAAAAGGAATTCTATTTTCAGGAACAATAGAATCTAATATTAAATATTCAGATGAAAATATGTCAGATGACGTAATGATTGATGCAGCCGAAACAGCACAAGCAACTGAATTTATAGATAGCAAAGAAAAAACATATCAAGAAGAAATTTCACAAGGTGGAACAAATGTCTCAGGTGGACAAAAGCAACGTTTATCAATTGCAAGAGCAATAGCAAAAGACCCAGAAATATATATTTTTGATGACAGCTTTTCAGCACTTGACTTTAAAACAGATAGCAAATTAAGAGAAGCTTTAAAAGAAAAAGCAAAAAATAAAACAATAATTATAGTTGCACAAAGAATAAGCACAATATTAAATGCAGATCAAATTATCGTCTTAGAAGAAGGTAAAATTGTTGGAAAAGGCACACATCAAGAACTTATAAAAGAAAATGAAATATACAGACAAATTGCACTTTCACAATTATCTGAGGAAGAACTAGGAGGTGAATAAAATGCCAGGACCAATGAGAAGAGTACAAACAGTAGAAAGAGCAAAAGACTTTAAAGGCACAGTGAAAAAACTTATAAAAAACTACATGGCACAATATAAAGTAGCATTGATAATTGTCATTTTATTTGCCATAGCAGGTACAATTTTTGATATATTAGGGCCAAGAATTTTAGGAGATGCAACAACAGAAGTATTTAATGGCTTTATCAATAAATTTTCAGGTGGCACAGGCATTGACTTTGGAAAAATAGGTCAAATATTATTGATGTTATTTATACTATACATTTCAAGTGCAATATTCTCTTTTATACAAGGAATTGCAATGACAGGTGTATCACAGAAATTAACATATAAAATGCGTCAAGATATTTCACACAAAATCAACCATTTGCCAATGAAATATTTTGACAAAAGAACTAATGGTGAAGTTCTATCTATCATCACAAACGATGTTGACACATTAAGCATGAACTTAAACCAAAGTGTTACACAAATTATTACATCAATTTGCACAATAATAGGTATCTTAGTTATGATGTTTTCAATCAATTGGCAAATGACTTTAATTTCACTTGCAATTCTACCAATTGCCTCTATTATTGTAAGCTTTATAGTTAAACACTCACAAAAATATTTCGAAAGACAACAAGAATACCTAGGTCATGTTAATGGTCAAGTAGAAGAAATGTATTCAGGGTTAACAATAGTAAAAGCATTTAATGGAGAGGAAAAAGCAATCAAAAATTTCCAGAAAGCAAATCAAGAGTTATACCACTCTGCGTGGAAATCACAATTTTTTTCTGGTTTAATGCACCCAATTATGAACTTCATAGGAAATATTGGATATGTAGCAGTTGCAATCATTGGTGGATATTTTGCAATAAATGGAGTAATAACAGTTGGAAATATACAAAGCTTTATTGCATATAATAAACGTTTTACACAGCCAATAAATCAAATAGCACAAATATCTAGTATGTTACAAGCCATGATTGCCGCAGCAGAGAGAGTATTTAATTTCTTAGAAGAACCAGAAGAAATCGAAACAGCAAAAGGAAATATAGATGTAGAAAAATTAAATGGAAATATAACATTTGAACATGTAAAATTCGGATATGACGAAAATAAAGTTATTATAAAAGACTTTAATAGTGAAGTAAAACAAGGGCAAAAAATAGCTATTGTAGGTCCAACCGGTGCTGGAAAAACTACAATAGTCAAACTTCTAATGCGTTTTTACGATGTAAACGAAGGCGCAATTTTAGTAGATGGTCATAATGTAAAAGATTTTGAAAGACAAAACTTACGTAAAATGTTTGGAATGGTTTTACAAGATACATGGCTATTTGGTGGAACAGTAAAAGAAAATATAAGATATGGTAGGGAAGATGCAACAGATGACGAAATTGTTGCAGCAGCAAAAGCAGCACATGTACACCATTTTATAAAAACACTACCTAATGGATATAATTCTATATTAAATGAAGAAACAAGCAACATATCAGCTGGTCAAAAGCAACTTATGACAATTGCAAGAGTTATATTAGCAAACCCTAAAATCTTAATTCTAGATGAAGCAACAAGCTCAATAGATACAAGAACAGAAATTCAAATTCAAGCTGCAATGGATAATCTAATGAAAGGTAGAACTAGCTTCATCATAGCACATAGATTATCAACTATAAAAAATGCGGATTGGATATTAGTAATGAACCATGGAGACATTGTAGAACAAGGAACACACCAAGGACTACTTGAAAAAGAAGGCTTTTATGCAGATTTATATAATAGCCAATTTGAAGTAGAAGAATAACTTTTAAGTTAATTTCTTATTAAGATAAACTTTTAAGGCATATAATTTACTAGCATAAGTTTGAACAACATTACGCAAAATATAACGCTCCTGTGACATATCTTTTGGGTCATGATAAGCCCTTCCTTGAAAAGTGAATAAAATAGCTTTCTCTAATTCAAAACAAAATTGGTTATAAGCCTGTTCAACAGAAAAAGATTCAATAGCTAATTGAATTAACTGATTAACATCACTTATGCTATAAACTTGTTTTAAAATAAAAATAACAATTAAATAAGCAATATGCTCACGGTTATATTTCTTATTAACTGGTGGCTTTATAACTTTATGCTTAACATAGTTGTTTATCATAGTTTTAGTGACACAATGAACTTCTTTTTCATTGTCACTTTCAATGTAATGAGATAAATATTTTTCCAAAAAAGAAACGACTTGGTCAAGATATAAATCAATATCTGGAATATCTTTCCAACGAGGTAAATGGAAATCTGTTATCTCATTTTCTCTATTTAATATACTAGAACTCATTTTAAATTCAACCCTTTCTAAGAAACATTATACTATTTTTAGAATGACAAGTCAATCTATTGACACGTTATTAAAAATATGATAATCTAGTATCGAATACTAGATAGAACCGTGTTCAAAAATTGTAACCAAAGAAAGGAATATAAAAATGGGTAGAGAAAGATATTTTGAAGCTACGGAATTTGAAAATATAAAAGAAATTATATACAATTCAGCAGAAAAATTTGCAGATAACATTGCATTTGTGATTAAACATAAAGAAAAAAATGAAGTGAGTTATGAAAATAAAACATATAAAGAATTCCTATATGATATAAATTGTTTAGGAACAAAATTCTATGATTTAGGTTTAAAAGACAAAAGAATAGCAATCGTTGCACGTAATAGATACGAATGGGTTCTTACACACCTAAGTAACCTATTAGGTGGAATAATTTCAATTCCACTAGATAAAGAACTTCAAATAGATGAACTAGAAAGCTGTTTAGCAAGAAGCAAAGCAGATGTAGTTGTATTTGACGAAAAATATATTGAGATGATTTCAGATATAAAAACACGCAATAAAACAAATTTATCAAAATATATTTGTATGACAAAGCAAGAAGGATATGAAGACTTGCCTAAGCTTCTTGAAGAAGGCAAGAAACTATTAGAAAATGGCGAAAAAAGCTATATAGATGCTCAAATAGATTCAAATAAAATGAATGTGCTTCTATTTACATCTGGTACAACAGCAAAATCAAAAGCTGTTATGCTTTCACAAAAAAATATAGCATCAAACATCTATGCAATGCAATTAGTAGAACATATTTTACCAACAGATTCTAACTTAGCATTTTTACCATTACACCATGTTTTTGGCTCAACAGGTATGCTTATGATGGTAGCATGTGGAGTAAAAACAGCATTTCCAGACGGCTTACGCTATGTAGCACAAAACCTAAAAGAATACAAAGTATCACTATTTGTTGGCGTTCCACTACTAATAGAAGCAATTTATAAAAAAGTAGAACAGGGAATTGAAAAACAAGGAAAAACAAAAGTTGTTAATATAGCTAAAAAAATAAGTAACTTTTTATTGAAATTCCACATTGATATTCGTAGAAAATTATTCAATTCAGTTATTGATGAATTAGGCGGAAGTATGCGCTTTATAATATCAGGTGGAGCTCCTCTTGATAAAAAGGTAGCAAAAGGAATCAATGAACTAGGAATTGCAGTAGTACAAGGGTATGGGCTAACAGAAACAGCACCAGTTATAGCAGCTGAAAACTATAAAAAAGTTAAATTTGGATCAATTGGTATGCCAATGGACAATGTAGAAATTGATATAGTAAATAAAAATGAAGAAGGAATTGGCGAATTACGTGTTAAAGGTCCAAATGTCATGTTAGGATATTATGAAAACGAAGAAGAAACAGAAAAAGTATTAAAAGACGGATGGTTCTATACGGGAGATTTAGCATATATTGATAAAGATGGCTTTTTATTCATATCAGGAAGAAAGAAAGATGTAATTGTACTAAAAAACGGTAAGAAAGTATTTCCAGATGAAATGGAAACACTAGTTAATAGGATAGATTTAGTAGAGGAGTGCATAGTGTATGGAATGCCAGAAAACAATGACCCTAATGACTTAAAACTATCAGTTAAAGTAGTGTATGATAAAGAAGTTGTAAAAGAAAAATACGCAGATAAAACAGAAGAAGAAATTAAGCAAATTATTTGGGAAGAAATCAAGAAAATAAATAAAACTTTGCCACCATATAAATATATAAAGAATTTAATTGTTACAGATGAAGAACTGATAAAAACAACAACTAAAAAAGTAAAGAGAAATGAAGAAATTAAACGTATCTTAGGAAAATAACAAAATACACTTGCTATTAAAATTAAAGTAGTGTAAAATGGATATAGTTATAATTTGAGAAAGGAAGAGGATAGTATGAAAAAATCAACAATAATTTTATTAGTAGTAATTGCTGTGATTGTACTACTTGTTTTTGGAGGTATAGGAACATATAATGGACTTGTATCAAAAAAAGAAAATGTAGACACAAGCTCGGCAAATTTAGATGTAATGCTACAAAGGAGAGCAGACTTAATACCAAACTTGGTAAACACAGTAAAAGGATATGCTAAACAAGAAAATGATGTAATTGATAAAGTTACAACAGCAAGACAAAACTTAGTAAATTCAAACAATTTGCAAGATAAAGTACAAGCAAATAATGAACTAACATCAGCATTAAATGGTTTAATGCTTGTTGTAGAAAATTACCCAGACTTAAAATCATCTCAAAACTTTATACAATTATCAGACCAATTAGAAGGCTCAGAAAACAGAATATCAACAGCAAGAAAAGATTACAACGAAGCAGTAAAAACATATAATGCAGCAACAAAAACATTCCCAAGCAATATATTTGCAGGTATGTTTAACTTTGAAGAAGCCACATATTTTGAAGCAACAGAAGGAAGTCAGGAGGTACCAAATGTTAGCTTTGAATAAAAACAGAATAGCAAAAATATTTATATTGATGATTTTATTCCTATTTTTATTAGGAATAAAATCATTTGCGTTAGTATCACCAACAAGCAAATTCTATGTAAATGATTACGCAAATTTAATAGACTCAGATGTTGAAGAATACATTGTTGAAACAAATAGAACATTAAACTCAGCAACAGGTGCGCAAATAGTTGTTGTAACTGTTCCAAACCTAGAAGGTCAAAGCCTAGAAGAATATGCAACAGCCTTATTTAGAAAATTCGGAATAGGTGATGGAACTAAAAATAACGGAGTTCTTTTATTACTAGCACTACAAGAAAGAGAATTTAGGATAGAAGTAGGATACGGCTTAGAAGGAGTACTAACAGACGGAAAAACAGGAAGAATTCAAGATGAATACATCATACCATATTTAAAAGAAGACAATTGGAACGAAGGCATAAGAAACGGATATAGCAAAGTATTAGAAGAGGTATCAGAAGAATATGGAGTAGATGTTGGAGAAATAAATGCAGAACCACAAAGTGAAAACAATATCTTATCGATAATAATTTCTGCCATAATAATGTTACTATTTGCTATTACACCAATAGTAAAGAAAAAAGTTAGAATTATAGCACTTATTATAGACGGAATTTCATTTATTGTTTTAGTAATTTTAAGTATGATATATAATTTGCCAGAAGGAATGTTCCCAGCTATCGCATCAATACAAGCTTTTATAGCCTTCTACATCTTTTTAACTATAATCAGCAGAGGTGGTGGCGGAGGCGGCTTCTTCTACGGTCGGTGGAGGCGGTGGCTTTTCAGGTGGCCGGTGGATTCTCTGGCGGAGGAGGTTCATCAGGCGGTGGAGGTTCATCAAGAAGCTTTTAAAGAAGTTTGTTACACATAAAGGAGGAGGCTATGCCTAATTGGACAGAAGAACAAAAACAAGCAATTTATGAAAAAGGTAATAATATACTAGTTGCAGCGGCTGCCCGGTAGTGGAAAGACAGCCGTTTTAGTCGAGCGAATTATTCATAAGATTATAGAAGAAAAAATAGACATAAACAAGCTTTTAGTTGTTACATTTACAAATGCGGCAGCAGCAGAAATGAGAGAAAAAGTACTAAATGCAATTTACAAGAAAATAGAAAGCAACCCAAATGATGAGCATTTGCGGAAGGCAAATGACTTTATTAAACATAGCAAATATTTGCACAATTGACTCCTTCTGCTTGGAAATTGTAAAAAGCCATTTTTATGAATTAGAAGGAATATCACCTAATTTTAGAATTGCTGACAATACTGAAACAGACCTTTTAAAAGATGAAATATTAGAAGAAATCTTTGAAGAAAAATATCAAAATGAAGATGAAAATTTTTTAGAACTAATACGCACATACACAAGCTATAAAGATGATACACCATTAAAAGACTTAGTAAAAAAAATCTATACATATATTTCTTCTGTGCCATACCCAGAAACATGGCTACATGAAGCAGTAGAAATGTTCAATTTAAAAGAACCAGATAAAGGCTTTGAAGAAACTATTTGGGGCAAAAAGTTACTAGAAGAACTAAATGAAGAAATAGAAGATGATATTCTAATATTAGAAGATGTAAAGAAAATCTTAGAAAATGATGACGAATTAGAAAAATATTTTCAAACAATTCAAAGTGATATAGAACAACTAAACAACTTAAAAATTCACCTAAACACTTGGAATTCTGCATTTGAAAACTCGAAAAATATAAACTTTATCAAATGGCCAATTAAGAAAAATTTTATATCAGACAAAAAAGATGAGGCAAAAGTAATTCGCGACATGGTAAAAGAAAAATTTTCTAAAAAAAGAGATAAATTTTTAGAAGTTGATTCAAAACAAGCAAACATGGATATATGTGACACGTATAAGAAACTTGTCAAACTCGAAAACCTAGTTAATGAATTTGAACGTGAATTTTCAAAAGCCAAGAGAGAACGCAATATTGTCGACTTTTCAGACATAGAACATTTTGCCTTGAAAATTTTAGAAAATAAAGAAATAAGCAAAATATATTCAGAAAAATTTGAAGAAATTGCAATTGATGAATATCAAGACAGTAATGAAGTTCAAGAGCAAATTTTAACATCAATTTCCAGAAAAAACAACATGTTCATGGTTGGAGACATTAAACAAAGCATATATAAATTCAGACAAGCCATGCCAGACCTATTCTTAGGAAAATACAAGACATATAAAAAAGCAGATGAAAAGTCTGAAAACGGCATAAAAATTCAACTTTTCAAAAATTTTAGAAGTAGAAGTAATGTACTTGATTTTACAAACCTAATATTTGAAAACATCATGAGTGAAAAGCTAGGAGATGTAGAATATAACGCAGAAGAATATCTTAACTTAGGAGCAGTTGATTATGAGGAAAATAATCAAAACCTAAAAACCGAAATTGACATTATACAAACAGAAGGCGGACAAAACGAAATTGAAAAAATAGATGACAGTGAAGAAGATGATGAGATTGAGCCAGAATTCTTAGAGGACATTGATATTGAAGCAAGATATATAGCAAACAAAATACAAGGCTTACTTAAATCAAAATATCAAATATATGATAGAAAAAATAAAAAATTTAGAGACATCAAACCACGAGATATAGTAATATTATTACGTTCAACAAAAGACAAAGCAGAAATTTATGAACAAGAACTGATGAAACTTAATTTACCAGTTTTTTCAGACAGCACCCAGGAATATTTAGATACAATAGAAATAGTAACAATTATAAGTTTACTCAAAATTATAGACAACCCAATTCAAGACATACCACTAGTTACAGCCTTGCGTTCACCAATTTTTAGATTTACAGATGATGATTTAGTTAATATACGTTTAGTAGATAAGCAAAGCAATTTTTATGAATGTTTGCAAAAAGCTAAAATCAGTGTTGAACCAACACTAAAAGAAAAAATAGAAAACTTTTTAAATCAGATAGAAATATGGAGAAAAGAGCAAGAATATCTAGCACTAGATGAGCTAATATGGAAAATCTATATGGACACGGGCTATTACCACTATGTTGGTCTAATGCAAAACGGAATGCAGAGACAAGCAAACTTGAAGATTTTATTTGAAAGAGCTAAACAATACGAATCAGCAAGTTTTAAGGGGTTATATCATTTTATCAATTTCATAGAAAAACTGAAAGTATCAACAGGGGACATGGGAGCAGCAAAAATTATTGGAGAAAATGATGATGTTATCCGTATAATGAGTATCCATAAGAGCAAAGGACTAGAATTTCCAGTAGTCTTTTTAGCAAACACAAACAAGCAATTTAATAAGCAAGATATAAGAAATGATACAATATTATTACACCACACACTTGGAATCGGTGCAAAATATATTGATTATGATATGCAGGTTAAATATGATACACTTGCAAGGCAAGCTGTTAAAAGCACTATTGAAATAGAAAATCTAGCAGAAGAAATGAGAGTTCTATATGTTGCTTTAACTCGTGCAAAAGAAAAAATCTATATCACATCAGCAGGAAAAGACGTTTTTGAAAAAATAGATAAATTGAAAAAACAAACCAATATTTACAAATTAACAGAAGGAAAAATAAACCCACTTTTATTAAAAAAATGCAAATCATATTATGAATGGATATTATTAGTTTATTTATACAATAAAGAAAAAATGGAAAAACTTGCAACATGTAATTTAATCAAAAAAGAAGAAATACAAGACATACTTGAACAAAAAGTGGAAAATCATGAAGAAATTGATATTGAAAAAACTTTGGGACTTGTAGATTACAAATCAGATGAAAAACAAGCAAATGAAATAAAGGAAATTTTAGAATATAAATATTTGTATGAAAATGAAGTAAACTTGCCTACAAAAATGTCAGTTACAGAAATAAAAAAGAAAAGCAATGAAAAAGAAAATGTTAGTTTAGCAGAGCCAGAATTTTTGAAAGACGATACTGAACAAAAACTAACAGGTGCAAAAAAAGGAACAATAATGCACTTATGTATGCAGAAATTAGACATAAATGAAAGCTACGATTTACACAAATTACAAGAATTTGTTGATGGCTTAGAAAAAAAGCACATCATATCAAGCAAAGAAAAGGAAAGCATCAATCTTCAAAAACTGCATAAATTTACAGAATCTCAGGTTTGGCAAGAAATGCAAAATGCAAAACAAGTAGAGAGAGAAAAGCCTTTTTACATGCAGTTACCAGCAAAAGAAATTTATCAAGAAGAAATCGAAGGCAATATTTTGGTGCAAGGAATTATTGATTTATATTATATCAACCAAAAAGATGAATTAGTTTTATTAGATTACAAAACAGACCATGTTAAAAATGTAGAAGAATTAGTTGAAAAATATAAAGTACAACTTGAAATATATAAAAAGGCATTAGAAGAAAGTTTGCAAAGAAAAGTAGATGAAGTATATATCTATTCAACACACTTTGACATGTTATGTAAAATATGATATTATTGATATATAGACGTAGAAAAGGATGTGGTATAAAATGAGCAGAATTAAAACATTTATCTTATATGGAGTGGGAGTATTAGCTTTCATGATATTTTCGCATATTATTATAAATGTTAGCCTAGAATCAAGTTATCAAAGATTAGGTAGAAAAGATAATATAATACAAGTTTCACTTTACCAAGCAGAAGCAACCTATGTAAATGGTAGAGTAAAAGGAACAATATCAAACCCAGAAGAAAATCAACTTACGTCAAAATATTTACGTTTTGACTTCTATTCTCCAAGAGATGTTTTAATGGGAACAAAATATATAGATGTATCTGATTTAGGTGTAAATGAAGAAAAAGATATTGAAATGTATTTTAAACTAAATAATGTAGATTATTTAAATATAACAGAAACTAATGAAAAAGACGAAAGCGAAATTGAACTATTACCACGTGATTTAACAAGAGGAGAAATTATAACAGCAACCTTTTTCACAGTATTGATATTATGGTAAAATAAGATTGAAAATTGTAAAAAAATACGTTATAATAAAAGTAGAGTTGAAAAGTAGGTGATACGGGTGAAAAAGTGTTTAAGAATAGTAACAATTTTAATAATTGCAATAATAATTGGAATAAGCAATTTTGCTGTGGCTGCCAGTAGCATAAATTGGAGTGAACAAGTTACAGCGGAAGATTTAATAGATGAATATACTGCCAATAAAGAAGGCTTAGAAGAAGAATTAAAAGACTTAACAAGTGAGAATTTGGAAAAAATAATAACAGGTTTTAGAGAAGCACAAGGACTTACAGATGAACAGAAAGCAGTCCGTGACAGCATGTTGTCTTTTATGAACAGCTCTAGTAAACATTTAACAGATACACAAAAAGCAAAAGTTGGTGAATTCTTAACTGGAACTACTCAAACAATTCCAGACCCAGGGCAAACCGTAGATGCTGCTGTACAAAAAACACTAGATATAATAGACCCTTCATCTACTGACCATAGTTTTGCGCAAGTTGGCTCAGCAGATAATGTTATTCAATATGTCATGACAATGATTTACGAAACAGAATGGAAAGATATTCCAGAAGCAAACAGATTACAATATCTTAATTTTTTAAATGAACTAGCTTCAAACCCAGTATTAACTGATAAAAAGATGGAAACTTATTTAGCAGCAATTCAATCAAGAATAGCTACAATGAAACAAACAAAATTAAGTGATGAAGAAGCTAGTGTACTATCAGAAATAGAATCAAAAGCCAGAGAAAAACAAGCAAACATAGATGAACAATATGCCACAGATGCAGGTTATGCTGGTCAAGAAGTAATACATATTTATAAAGAACCATCAATAGATGTTGAAGCAGAGCAAGAAGCAAGTTATGCAAGAGAAGATGACCCAGTTGAAGATATAATAAAAGGTGCAGACAATTTTATTGATGAGGGAACAAGTGCAATCAAATCAGAAAAAATGCAGGAAGCTTTTCCAGACATATATAGTATTCTTTTCCAAGTGGGAATTGCAGTTGCGGTTATAGTTGCAGCAGTTATTGCAATTAAACTAATAATTTCAGGAATCACAGAAAAAGCAGAACAGAAAAAATTGTTACCAATATTCTTAATAGGATGTATTGTTGTATTTGGCTCTTTTGGAATTTGGAAAATCTCTGTTAATATTTTCGAAGAAATAAGCAATGCAATTGACACAACAGAAGAAGACCCTAACAGCCCAGATTACACAGTTCCAAACAGAATAAGATTAAACAAAACATATCTAAGTTTAAATATGAATCGTGTTACTATGTATAAATTAGATGCAGTTCTAGCAGCAAAAAAAGCAGATTTAAAAACTGGTCAAATTACTTGGACATCAAGTGATGAAGGAATTGCAACAGTAAATCAAAAAGGATTAGTTACATTTAAACAAGAAAAAGAAGGAACATTTAAAGTAACAGCAACATATACAGTAAAAAATGCAGATGGTACAACTACTGAGTTAAAAGCGGAATGTACGATAAAAGCTGTAAAAACTGTTATGAGAAGTATCCACTTAACTAATGTAACTAACGAAGGTAATAAAAATAAACAACCAGTATTGATGTTAGACAAAGACCACTATAAATATTCTGAAATATCACAGAAAAAAGACAACCCAAAAGATCCAACAATATTACTAGAAGTTGACCCACCAGAAGCAAATATTCAATTTAAATCGACAAATGAAAGAGTTGCAACAGTTAGCAGGAAAGGTGTAATTACGGGAAAAGGTTATGGAACTACAACAATCAAAGTAACAGGCTCAATAAATGGCACATCTCTAACAACAGAATTAAAATTGAGAGTAATTTCAAGATACACAGAAGCTAGCAAGGATAGTGGAGCTTTTAAAAATGAAAAAACAAGAGGAGAAACATTTTATATTAGATATTACTATAATGGAAGAATAGATCCAAAGCATTACCGGATCTGACGACACAGATCAAAGCTGGACAGATGATGAAGTAGTTTCATATATCAATAATGCTGAATGGCTATTAAGAAATGAAAAATATAAAAACCAATTTTCAGAAAGGGCAGCAAATAGATATTACTTTTTTGAAGATTATCAAGCACATTATGCAGATAAAAAGGAAGGAGAAATTTCACCATCAGATTGGCTAATGTTATTCACAAGTAAAAATCAATGGCTATATTTAATGCACAAAGAAGATGGAAAATGGAAAATTGACACTAAACAAATATCATCAAATGGATATAATTGGAGTGCTAGATATGATACCTATATAGGCTCAGCAATACAAAGAACTGATTATGGAGGATGGTGTTACCCAATATGGTATGATTGTGATGAAGGTAAAAGAAAATTTGCAGCGGCATCAGCAGACCCAGGATGGTTTACAAAAGGTTTGATTGATCATGGAAATGGTTGGTGGTCGTCTGCACTTGCTGAACCAAACCGGAGGAACTCAACCAAGAGCATATCGTAATGCTATACATATAGATTCACGTATACCAGGATACCCAACAAGTAATGGATGTATACATTTAGGCTCTGGAAGTGCAACTATGTATAAGAGATTTTGTGAAGTAACATTAGGATCAAGAAAGCAATTAACAACAACAATGAGAATGCTAATTTATTAAAATAAAAAAAGCATAAAACCCAAATTGTTAGACAAAAAAGTTTTACAATTTGGGTTTCTTTTTTTATTAAACATATATTGTTTTATAATCAGTATAAATTACCATTCCAGGTTTGCTCCCACTTGGTTTTTTAACATAACGCACTTGACAAAAATCAACTGGAACATTTGAAGAATTTTTTGCCTTACTATGCAAAACAGCAACCTTGGCAACCTTTGCAAGAGTACTTTCAGAAACTTTATTATACTCATCACTATTTGGTAAACTTAAAATTGTATGGCTACCATGAAAATCTTTTACATGGAACCAAATATCAAATTTATGTGCATATTTTAAAGTTAAATAATCATTTTCTTTGTTATTCCTGCCAACTAGAACGGTATATCCATCAATTGTGTATTTTATAAAATTGAAAGACACATTTTTATTCTTAGTAAGTTTTGATTTTTTTAATTTTTTAGCAGAAAATGAATTTGCCAATTTTTTATCACTCTGCAAGGCTTGGAAAACAGAACTTTCAGAAACTTCATCAAAGATTTCATAAACATCATTTATAGAAGAACTATTTTCTAGCTCATATACAATACTTTGCAGATAGTCTAATTCATTTTCAGTTTCCAATTTTTGTGCTCCAACAATTTCCAACGCATTTTTTAATTTGTTATATTTCTTAAAATAATGCTTAGCATTTGTGTTTAAAGAAAACCTTTTATCTAGCGGAATTGTAATATTTGCATTATCATAATAGTTAAAAACAGTAATTTCAGATAAATTGCTATTAACATCAAACTGATACAAATTTGCAGTAATCAATTCGCCATATATGCGGTATTTATCCATGTTTTTGCACTCTGCAAGTTTTTCCTGAATATTTTTCAAGCGTTTGTTATACTTCTGCAAAACAGCCAAAATATATTTTAATAAATTATCACGTTCCACTTTAAAATGTTCAGAAGATTCTTTTTCATAGTAGAAGTCATCTATAAAAAAATTCAAAGGATAAATAGTTTTATCATTTGCAGAAATAGCTAGATAATAGTCATTTTTACCAGTAGAGGTATTTGTAAAATTTTTAAAAGTTAAAGATGTAGAACCAATTAAAGAAATGGTTTTAGATATAACTTCATACAAATTTTGTAAAATGCTTCTAACCTCTGTGGAAGATATATCTTGTAAACTAAAAGAAGTGTTTAAATTTTGCATAAGAGCTTCTATAAAGCTTTTGCTAATTCCATTAAAACATGATGAAATTAAAGTTGGAACATATATCTCATTTTGATTATCAGAAGCTTCGCAAAGAGTAGAATAAAAAGCATCAAAGGAAGAAACTTCTAAAAAATTACGCTTTGATGTTTCTGGAAAAATATATTTTGTGTGTGGCAAAACTTCACGAAATTCATCATTATTCTGCTTTATATGGCGCAAGCTATCAATAATAATTTGTTGCTCATCTAGTAAAATAATGTTACTATGTTTGCCCATAAGCTCAACAATCAACCTTCTTGAAATCACATCATCAACATCATCAAAACCTTCAAAGTCAAGAATAATAAGCCTTTCTAAATCAAGGCTGAAAATATTTTTTAGATGAAGCCCAATAAGATTTTTGCGAAGCACCATGCAAAAATTAGGTGCAACTTGTGGGTTAGTATGAGGGTGTGTAGTAAGGTGAATTCTGCAATTAGAAGAATCTATGCAGATATTAAGAAGAAAATTTTGACCATTTAAATACATACCTAAATTTATAGTATTTTTATTAGGCTCAAAAATTTTATCTATTCTAGCACCAGATAAGTTAGACAACTCACTACAAACTGCTTTTGTAACAATTCCATCAAATGCCATTAGAAAACTCCTTTCAATATTTATGGATATTATAACATAATTTTCTAATCAACTCAATAAAAACGTCGTAAAGTGTGCAACTTTACGACATTTTCATTATAACATAAAGAGAGCAAAAATGCAATAGTTTTTTGACTTTTAGTCAAATTTCGTCATTATGTGCATTTAAAACTGAAATCTAAAAATAATAATTTAATATTGCACTAAAAGGCAGTTCCATAGCGGGGTCTGCCTTTTTGCGTTTCTATGAAGTTGTCGTAAAGTTGCACACTTTATGACCAAAACCGAAATAATCAAACCCTAGTTGATAACAGCTAGGTAGGTATGTGGACTATATGTCAACATATCTTTGTTGAATATCGCAGTTCTGTGCCATTTATGGTGCAGATAAAGAAATATAGACAACTGCCTATAAATAATATTCAGAAACAGCCCAAATTATTAAGGAGAAAAATGATGCAAGTTGATTGGAAAAAATCGCATTATACCACAACTTATAAAGTTAGACTATACACAAATAATATTGAATACTTGAAACTAACTAATGAAATATACAATGACTTAATAAAAAAGTATTTTGATATTTTGTATGAAAGACAAGAATTACTTGAATTATCAAGTTTTAAATGCTTATCAGAATTAGAAAGATTAACACTAATACCAAAAACAGGGGCAAGAAAAGGCGAAATACCAGAATTATATTTTGAACAAGATGCACCTCTTTATTTAAGAAGAGCAGCAATAAACCAAGCAATAGGAAATGCAAAAATACAAATAGCGAGTGAAAGAATTTCAGAAGAAAACAACAATAAAATACCATCAATACCAGAAAAGTTTTCAAATTCAACTACATTTTATAAAGGGATGTATAAAAACTTAGAAGGTAATTCAATTTCTCTAAAATTGTTTGACGGAGAAGAGTGGAAATGGTTCAAGGCAAAGCTAGAAAAATTTGAAATTCCAGAAAATGCAGAAATACTATCTCCAACAATAGTAATACACAAAGACTACATCATGGCACATATACCAGTAAAACATGCCATAGATGATGTAACACCAATTAAATTAAGGATGCAGGAAAGTGACATTAGAGTATGTGGAATAGTTTTTCCAAATAGTGATACAGACGCATTTGCAGTATGTGTGGCAGTAGATGGCAAAGGCAAATTCATAAAAAGCCTATTTATTAAAGGAGCAAATGAGTATAAATACAGAATTGAAAAAATACTAAGCAACATGGAAAAAAATAGACAAGAAAATCAAAACTACACAGAAAATGATTACAAAAATAAAAAAGAAAAGATAGGCAAAATCAAAAACTATTATGCACATAAAGTAAGCAAACAAATTGTAGATTTTTGCAAAGAAAACCAAGTGCAAGTTATAGCAAAAGCAAACTATGAAAAAATCAAAGAAAAAACAGAAGATGTCATATTATTCTATGAAACAAAACACAATAGAAGAAATCCAGTAGGCTTAACTAAAAAGATACTAAAAAATTTGCAATACAAAGCATATAAAGAAGGCATTTTGATAACAGGGGTTGTAGCAGCATCAATAACAAATAGATGTTATAAATGCGGAGGTTATGTTAGAAGAAAAATACAAAAGACAGATTTCACATTAAAACTAAGATGTGAAAATGGACATACAGGAGATTATTACTTTAATGGTGCAATGAATGTTGCACATCGTTGCTTAAAAAAATTCGGGCATAAAGTTGAAATTGACGACAAATAAATATTCAAAAAATTATAAGTGGGGGAGATTATAATGGATGTTAATTTAAATGCAGAGGAACAAGCAGAAAGCTTGGAACTGATGCCATTTAATGTGTATGAAACAAAAGCAACAATAAAAGAAAAAATTGTATCAGCTATTCATGAATTTGTAGATGTAATAGCTGGTATTTTCGGTATGCTTCTTTTGCTACCAATAACACTTGGAATTTACATAGCAAAAAAAATAACGAAAGATGAAGGACCAATTTTCTATAAACAATATAGAATAGGAAAAAACGGCAAACCATTTCAAATCTATAAATTCAGAACAATGGTAGTAAATGCAGATGAAGAATTGGAGAAATATCTAAGAGAAAATGCTGATATACGAGAAGAATATGAAAAATACAAGAAACTAAGAGATGACCCAAGAATAACAAAACTAGGTAGGTTCCTCAGAAAAACTAGTCTTGATGAGACTGCTCAGTTTATAAACGTACTAAGAGGAGAAATGACATTGGTTGGACCACGTCCATATTTGCTAAAAGAAAGAGAAGACATGGGTAATTACTATCAAACAATAACAAGTTGCAAACCAGGTTTAACAGGGCTTTGGCAGATAAGTGGAAGAAGTGAAGTTTCATTTATAGATAGATTGCAAATGGATATGGCATATTGCTATAAAAGAAGTCTTTTACTAGATATAAAAATATTATTTAAAACAGTTCTAGTTGTTTTGAAAAGAGAAGGAGCAGAATAATTACAAATAAAAGGAGAAAAACAAAAAAATGGAAGAAAATAAAAACTGTGTGCTTATAATGGCAGGAGGAAAAGGAACTAGATTTTGGCCAAAATCAACTGAAGAAAAACCAAAACAATTTTTAAATTTAATTGGTGAAAAAACGATGATTCAAGAAACATTTGACAGAATAAATAAGAAAATACCAAGTAATCAAATTTTCGTAGTAACTTGCCAAAAATATAAAAATCTAGTTGAAAAACAATTGCCAAATTTACCAGAAAAAAACATTATAATCGAACCAATAGGCAGAAATACTGCACCATGTATTTTACTTTCAACAATATATATTCAACAAATTTTTGAAAATGCCAATATTGCAGTATTACCATCAGATCACTTGATTTCTAATATAGATATGTTTTTAAAAACATTAGAAACTGCGATGGAGTTCTTAAAAAGCAATAAAGAAACGATTGTAACAATTGGAATAAAGCCAGATAGACCTGAGACAGGATATGGATATATAAAAACAGCTAATAAAGAAATATACCTAAATGAAATGAAGATAGTTGATGTAGAAAAATTTGTAGAAAAACCAGATATAGAAACAGCAAATCAATACTTACAAAGTGGAAGATACTTATGGAATGCAGGTATGTTTGTTTTCAATTCTAATTATATGTTAAAGGAACTAAAAGAAAATTATAGTAGTGGATATAACCTACTAAGCAAACTACCACCAATCACCGATAAAAAATATCAAGACAAGCTGAAAGAAATATATGAACAATGCGAAACAATATCAATAGATTATGCAGTTATGGAAAGATCCGATTCAATTCATGTAATTCCTAGTAACTTTGGCTGGGATGATATTGGAACATGGAAAGCTCTACAAAGATATATAAAACCAGACGAAGCATCTAACATAATCAAGGGTGAAGTAAAGGCATATAATTCTTCGAATAATGTTGTATATGCCGAAGATAAAAAAATTATTCTTTTAGATGTTGATGACATATTTTTTATAGAATCAAATGATTTAATTGTAGTTGGAAAGAAAGACAAAATTTCAGAAGTTTATCAGCTAAGAAATAAAAATTTAGTAGGATAAAAAGAAAGGGAAAATAATGAAATTAGCAATAGTACATGATTGGTTAACAAATATGGGTGGAGCAGAGCAAGTAATAATTAACTTTAAAGAAATATACCCTGATGCACCTATATATACAACACTTTATGCGCCAAATAATTTGGATAAAAAATTACAAAATATTGATGTAAAAACAAGTTTTTTACAAAAAAAGAAACCGGATACTAACCATAAAAAGTATTTTCCTCTTATGCCATTAGCCTTTGAAAATTTTAATTTAAATGAATACGATGTCGTTTTAAGCAGTAGTAGTTCATGTGCAAAAGGGGTAATAACTAAAACAGATAGTCTACATATATGCTATTGCCATACTCCTATGAGATATGCCTGGGAATTAAGAGACGATTACATAGAGGGAATGGGACATTTAAAACGAAAACTAATTAAAATTTTATGTCATTACATGCGTATATGGGATGTTGCTTCTGCGAATAGAGTAGACTACTTTATTGTAAATTCATCAGCAGTTCAGAAAAGAATTAAAAAATACTATAAAAGAGATGCAATTGTTATAAATCCACCTGTACGATGCAATTTATTTGAAATATCAGATATAGATGGCGATTATTATTTTATTGTTTCTAGACTAGTTAAATATAAAAGATTTGATTTAGCAGTAAAGGCATGTAAAGAACTAGGAAAAAATCTAGTGATTATTGGAGATGGACCAGAGAGAGAAAAACTTGAAAAAATTGCAGAAGGCAGTTCGAACATTAAATTTTTAGGCAAACAATCTGATGATGTAGTAAAAAAATATATGCAGGAATGTAAAGCATTATTATATCCGGGCGAAGAAGATTTTGGAATAGTACCTGTTGAAGCTCAAAGTTGTGGTAGACCTGTAATAGCATTTGGAAAAGGCGGAGTATTAGACAGTGTTATAAATGGCAAGACAGGTGTGTTTTTTTATGAACAAACAACAGAAGCACTAAAAAAAGCAATAAATGAATTCGAAAGCTTGACTTTTAATAAACAGACTATTAGAGAACATGCTTTGCAATTTGATGAAAAAATTTTTCAAAGAAAAATAAGTGAATTCATAAGTTCCAAAATCAAAGAAAATGAAATTTCGCAAGATAGAGAGGGATAATTATAAAATGAAGGTTGCAATAGACGCCAGAATGATAAATATGTCAGGAATAGGTACATATATACAAAATTTAATGCAATATGGTTGCTATAATATTGCCTTAGGCAATGATGATGAAATATCAGAATTTGCAAGTAATATAAATACCATTAACTTTTCTGCACCAATATACGGAATAAAAGAACAGATGAAATTTCCATATAAAGAATTAAAAAAATTAAAACCTGATGTACTACATGTTCCGCATTATAACATACCAATTTTTTATAGAGGAAAAATGATAGTAACAATTCATGACTTAACTCATCTTATTTACCCAGAATTCCTACCAAATAAATTTGCAAAAATTTATGCAAAATTTATGATATGGCTAGCACTAAAAAAAGCCAGCAAAATCATTACAGTATCTGAAAATACTAAGAATGATATTTTAAAAATGTATAAGGTCAATCCTGAAAAAATAGAAGTTATTTATAACGGAGTTGGTGAAGAATTTATAAAAAAAGATAAAAAAGAAATTGGCTATTTATATGAAAAATTCGGAATACCAAGGAATAAGAAAATATTATTGTATGTAGGCAATTTAAAACCACATAAAAATTTAGAAAGACTGTTAGAAGCATATTCAAAAATAAATAATATAGAAGAAACTTGTTTAGTATTAGTAGGTAAAGCCTTTGCTAATTATAACAAATTAGAAGAAAAAGAAAATAATTTAAAAATAAAAAAATATGTTATTCATACAGGAATGGTAGCAAAAGAAGAGATTATCGATTTATATAATTTAGCTGATATTTTTATATTCCCATCGCTATATGAAGGTTTTGGCTTACCAGTTTTGGAAGCTTTGGCATGTGGAACACAAGTTATATGCTCGAATACATCTTCAATGCCAGAAGTAGGGGGCAATGTAGTTGAATATATAGATCCATTAAATGTGGAAGATATAAAGGAAAAAATAGAAAAATCAGATAAGAAATCAGAAGATTTAATCAACAAACAGTTGTCAAAATTTTCTTGGAAAAAAACGTATGAAAAAACTTGGGAGGTTATAACTAAAAGTGACTAAAAAAATAAATCTAGAACGCGTATTGATAAAGGCATACATTCTAATTTTGATATTTGAAGGACCCATTCGTTATGCTTTAAATAGAATAAATTTAGCAACACTAATTTATGTAAAAGACGGAATTATTTTACTAATACTTTTATTAGGATTAAAAAAAATTAAGTTCAATAGACAACATTTTATACTTTTTGCAATTATAATCAGTTCACTATTTATGTCGATTATATATATATCAAATTATGGACAAATAGGTTTTTTTATTATCAAAGTTCTAGCAATTTTTTTAGCTGGACTTACGCAATATAAAAATATATTGCAAGATATTCAAGAAAATAAACGCTTTTACATTATTTGTTTTGTCATAACAGTTGGAGGAGTATTGCTAAATGACATAGTGAGATTCCCTTGGGAAGGGGTAACCTATGAAATAGGAGATAATATTGTAACAGCTTCAAGAGAATGGTCAACATTAGGACAAAGAAGGTTAGCAGGTTTTACTAGAAGCTCTATAAATACTGCAACATATATAATGTTTTTTGCAATGTTAATACAATTAAATAAAAAAATAAAAAAACCAGTCAAAATTATTTGTTGTATATTAACATTTTACAGTATTTACTTAACTACTACAAAAGGTATGCTGATAGCCTGTATATTATTTTATGTAATGAACTTTTTTAAATTTACTTTTAATAAAAAAATTATAATAAGCATTTTAATAGGCTTCATGATTTTTTTACCAATATTTTCAACAATATGTGAACCATTTTTTGATTTCCTAATGGATAACTTAGACTATGAAATATATACAAAATACTTTGCATCTTTTAAAGATAGATTATGCAATACATGGCCAAGGGCTTTGGAATTGGCAACAAAACGAGGAAATTGGATATTAGGTAGAGGCATGGGCGGTATAGATAGTAGCCAAACTGTTTATGAAAGATTGCTATATTGTCCAGCAGACAACATGTTTGTGTATTTATATGTAACTTTCGGACTACCATCATTATTATTTTTTTACTACATTATTAAAAATGTCAATAAAATGACTTTTGAAAATCAGTCTGAGATATACATGTATAATATTTTACTGATTTCTTGTGCGTATGGAATAGTCAGCAATGTTTTAGAAGGTAGCTTATTATGCTTGACTTTAGGTGGGTGTATACGGAAATATGATGAGTTCGCAATATAGAAAGGAAAATAATTCAAATGAAAATATTGTTAGTTAATACATTTTATTATCCTAATATAGTTGGTGGTGCAGAATATAGTACTAAATTATTAGCAGAAGGATTAGAAAAAAATGGAAATCAAGTATCTGTATTTACAGTTGATAGAGCCTTAAGTAAATGCGAAGAAGAAAACATAAATGGAATTAAAATTTATAGAGGAACAGGAGGAAAGTTTAATACATTAGTAAGATTTACCAAAAAAGGATCTGTTTTTATAAAAATAAGAAATAAATTTATAGAATTGAAAAACAGCAAAATCATAGATGAACTAGAAAAAGTTGTAATAGATTTTCAACCTGATGTAATACATACAAATAATATATACGGAATATCACCAATAATTTGGAAATATGCAAATCAAAAGAAAATTCCATGTATACATACTATAAGAGATTACTGGATTGTAAATCCTAAAAACGTAATGCCGAAGAATAAAAATATATTACTAAAAAAATATCAAGAGCATTTTGAAAAATATTCTGACTATGTAAATATTGTTACATCACCATCCAAATTTACGTTAGAGAACATATTAAAATTCAAATATTTTAAAAATGCTGAAAGCCATGTGGTATTTAACAGTGTAGATTTAAATATGGAAGAAACCAAAAACTACATAGAGAAAAGAAAACGATATGGTAGTAAGAAAATCAAATATCTATTTGTAGGAAGCCTATTTGAAAATAAAGGAATACGAAATTTGTTATCAGCATTTGAACAAATAAAGAACGAAGATATAAGTTTAACAATTTGTGGAAAAGGTAATTTAGAAGAATTAGTAAAAACAGCAGCACAAAATGATAACAGAATAACCTATAAAGGAATGCTAGAAAAAGATGAATTAAAAAAAGTCTGGTTAGAAAATGACGTTTTAATAGTTCCTTCTATATGGGATGAACCATTTGGACGAGTTGTCATAGAAGGAAATCAATATGGACTACCTGTTATTGGGTCTAACAAAGGTGGAATAGCAGAAATATTAGATAATACTCACTCTGGGGTAACATATCAGTATGACAGCGTAGAAGAATTAAAAAAAGCTATTATTCAATTTACAGATAGAGATAATATAAAAAAATATTATGACAGCATATTAAAGAATATAGAAATATATTCAATAAAGAAACAAATAGAAAGTTATGAAAAAATATATAAAAAATTGGAGATGAATTAAATGTACAAAATAGCAGTTGCAGGAACAGGTTATGTAGGATTAGTAGCAGGTGTGTGTTTTGCTGAAAAAGGGCAAAATGTAATATGTGTTGATATTGACGAAAATAAAATAAAAAAAATGAAATCAGGAATTGCACCTATATATGAAGAAAATTTAGAAGAATTGATGAAAAAAAATTACAAGGCAGGACGAATTGATTACACAACAGATTATAAAAGAGCATACAAAGATGCAGATTTTATATTCATAGGTGTTGGCACACCAGAAAGAGAAGATGGATCAGCAAACTTAGATTATGTTTATGGAGTAGCCAATCAAATAGCAGAAACAGTTGAAAAAAACTGTATAATAGTTGTTAAATCAACTGTTCCAATAGGAACTAATGACAAAATAGAAAAATATATTAAAGATAATTTGAAGCATAATGTTCAAGTTGATGTTGCAAGTAATCCGGAATTTTTAGCACAAGGTACAGCAGTAAGAGACACTTTACATGCAGCTAGAATTGTTATAGGAACAGAAAATAAGTATGTAGAAGAACAAATGTTAAAGTTATATGAAAATTTCAATTTACCAATTGTTTCTACAAATAGGCGAAGTGCAGAAATGGTAAAGTACGCATCAAATGATTTTCTAGCATTAAAAATAAGCTATATGAATGATATAGCTAATCTTTGCGAAGTTGTTGGAGCAAACATTGAAGATGTTGCAAAAGGAATGAGTTATGATAAAAGGATAGGAGATAAATTCTTGAATGCTGGTTGTGGATATGGTGGAAGTTGCTTCCCAAAAGATACAAAAGCTTTGCACTTCTTAGCTGAGCAAGGTGGATATGAACTAAAAACAGTAAAAGCAGCAATTGAAATCAACAAAAATCAAAAATTAGTTTTACTAAAAAAAGCAAGAAAAATATTTGAAAAATTTAACAATTTAAATATTGCTATTTTAGGTTTAACTTTTAAACCTGGTACAGATGATTTGAGAGAAGCGCCATCATTAGATAATATTGATATTCTTCTAAAAGAAGGAGCTAAGATAAAAGCCTATGACCCAGTTGGAGTTGAAAATTATAAAAAGAAATATCCAACAGAAATAGAATATACAAGTACACCACAACAAGCTTTACAAGATGCTGATATGTGCTTTATTTTTACAGAATGGGATGAAATCCAAAATGTAAGACCAGAAGAATATGGAAATTTAATGAAAACACCATATATATTTGACGGAAGAAATATATACACATTAGAAGAAATGAAGGAATTAAATTATTATTCTATTGGAAGATAAATTTATATTAAGGAAGGAAATAAAAATGTATAAATTAGGCTTTGTAATTTTACATTATATTGACGCAGAAGAAACAATCAATTGTGTCCAATCTATAATAGAAAAAATAGATACAACAGATTATGAAATTGTAATTGTAGATAATGCTTCACCGAACAACTCTTTAAATGAGTTAAAATCTCAGTATTCAAATGAACCAAAAGTACATATTCTTTCAAATGAAAAGAATTTAGGGTTTTCAGGTGGAAATAATGTAGGATTTAAATATGCCAAAGAAAAATTAGGATGTCAGTTTATTGTAATGACAAACAATGATACATATTTGATACAAGATGATTTCTTTAAATGTATTTTAGAAGAATATAAGACGAGCAACTTTGCCGTTTTAGGTCCAAAAATACATATACCTAATAATAAATTTTACTATTTTGACGGAAGAATGAAAACGGTATCAGAATTAAGAAAAACTAATATAAAACTTTTCATTAAAGTTTTAGCAAACTATTTATATTTAGGAAATTTGTTTGAGAAAAATATAAAACCAAATGAAATTACTGATGACAAAATTATAAATAACAAAAAATATGATGTTGCACTTCATGGATGTTGTTTAATATTTTCACCTAAATATATAGAATTGTTCAACGGAATAGAAGAAAAAACATTTTTATATTGTGAAGAAGATTTATTGTATTTACGATTAAAAAAGAATAATCTCATGTCAGTATATTGCCCAGAAGTGTCAATATTTCACAAAATGAAAGTAGCTACAAGAAAAAGTAATAAAGATGAGAGAAAAACTAATATTTTCAAATATACTAATATGATTACTGCCAATAGAATCTTAATAAAAAGTTTAAAAGAATATTATAAAACTGTTGAAAAATAAAATAAAAGGAGCGAGAAAGTTGACAAAAATAGGATTAGTTGGAGCTTTCGATAGAAACAATTATGGAGATGTTTTAATGCCCATAATATTTGAAGAGTATATGAAAAAAAGAGAACCTGATTTTAAATTTGATTATTTTGGATTAGCAGACTCTAATATGCAAAAAATAAAAGGAGTAAACACAAAGGCATTATACAGAATTAACGAAGAAAATATGAAATTTGACTTTATAGTCATAGTTGGTGGCGAAGTACTTACATCACAGTATAGTAACATGTATTTAAATTTACAAAATAATAATAAAACAATATTTTTTGGTAATTTATTTAAAATTTTTAGTAAAAAGTTATTTAATCAATATGCAAAAAAGAAGCTTCATGGGCAAGAAATCTATCCTTGGATAATAGGGGATAATACTGTTGGAAATGCTAAGATTATATATAACACAGTTGGTGGAAAAAATTGCAAAAGCATACAACCAAATATCGATAATTTCAATAGAGCTAGCTATATTTCTGTAAGAGAATTGGAAACATATAAAAAGTTAGAATCAATGAATTTAACAACAGAATTGCAGTTATACCCAGATTCAGTTGTTAGTGTATCTGACATTATTACAGAGAAAAAGTTAAATGAAAATGTTACTGATAATCTTGTTAAAGAAGTATCTAATTTTGGAAAGTACTTCGTTTTTCAATGTAAAAATGCCATAGGCAAAAAATATGTGAATCAAATAGTTAAAGAAATTGAAAAAATATTTATGCAATACAATATAGGCTGTGTATTTTTACCAATAGGCTATGCACAAGGTCACGAAGATAATATTATTTTAAAAAAAATATATGACAAAGTAAAAACTAAAAAATTGTTAATTGATCAAAATACAATATATGACACAATATATGTAATAAAAAATGCAGACTTATTTTGTGGGACAAGTCTACATGGAATTATTACTTCTATTTCATATCAAATACCACATTTCGCATTAACAAATAATATAGAAAAACAAATTGATTTTATCAAAACATGGAAAACAAGTGAAATATGTTATACAGAAATAAAAGATTTATCAGAAAATTTTGGAAAATTATATGAAAGTGAAACAAATAAACAAATTATGAAAGAAGCAAGAAAAAACTTGATTAATCTTGCAAATGAAAACTTTGAGAAAATATATAGTATTTTAAAGGAAAATGAAAAACATGAATAAGGAAAAAGAACTAATAAAAAATACAATTATAATAACAATAGGTAAAATAGCAACTCAATTCATAAGTTTCTTTTTATTACCATTATATACTGCTATTTTGACAACAGAAGAATATGGAATTGTAGATTTATTGAATACTTATGTATCACTTTTGATTCCTATCATAACTTTTCAAGTGATACAAGGAGTTTTTCGATTTCTTATAGATTATAGGAAAGAAGAAGAACAAAAACAAACATTGATTACTACATCTTTGTTTTTTATAATTTTCCAATCAATGGTGTTTCTTGTTATCTTTTTCATAATAGGAAACTATATTGAAAATCAGTATAAATATTTTTTAGCAACTAATGTAATTGCAATGACATTTTCAAACTTCATGTTACAAATTTCAAGAGGATTAGGAGATAACAAAAGCTATTCTGTTGGCAGTTTTATCACGGCTGTTAGTGCAGTGTTATTAAATGTATTATTTATTGCAGTTATTAAGTGGGGCGCTTATGGAATGCTAATCGCTACACTTATTTCTAATATATTATGCACAGCATATTTATTTTATAAAAAAAGAATATATAAGTATATACATATAAATAGTTTTAGCAAGACAAAATTAAAAGAAATATTAAAGTATTCATTTCCACTAATACCACATTCAATATCTTGGTGGATTATAAATGCCTCAGATAGAACAATTTTAAGTCTTTTTCTTGGAATTGGAATTACAGGTATATACTCAATTGCAACAAAGTTTTCTGCAATAATAGAAACTTTTTATAATATATTTAATCTAACTTGGACCGAATCAGCATCAGTATATGTAAAAGATGCAGAAAAAGACAATTTTTTTAATAATACAATAAACACAACATATAACTTTTTTTCAGCTATTTGTTTTGGTGTGATTGGATGTATGCCATTTATATTTCCAATACTTATCAACGAAAGATACATGGATGCCTATACTCAAATTCCACTACTTGTTCTTAGCACATTATTTAATATAGTTATAGGACTGCTAGGTGGAATTTACATAGCCAATAAAAAGACAAAAGAAGTTGCAAAAACTTCTTTAATATCAGCAATTATAAATTTGTTAGTAAATGTTTTGCTAGTTAAAAAAATTGGAATATATGCAGCCTCATTATCTACTTTTATAGCATACTTAACAATGATGATATATAGATATATTGATGTTCAAAAATATGCAAAAATTAAAATAAAAACAAAAACATTATTTATAAATGTACTTTTAATATTAGTTATATTGCCATTATATTATCTTAAAAATTTTTATACAAATATAATTATGTTTATAATAGTTGTTATATATGCGATATTTATAAATCTAAAAACATTTAATAGCATATTTAAAATGCTTAAAGAAAAAATCATGAAAAAAAGTGATAGTTAAATAAGGAAGGAATGGTAATGATGGAATCACTAAAAAAATATTCTGAATGGTTGAACTCTGATATTTTTGATGAAGATACCAAGAAAGAGTTAAAACAAATAGAAAGTGATGAAAAAGAAATAGAAGATAGATTTTATAAAGATTTAGAGTTTGGAACTGGTGGACTACGTGGAGTGATGGGAGCAGGAACCAACAGAATGAATATTTATACAGTAAGAAAAGCAACACAAGGCTTAGCCAACTATATTAAAAGTAACAATTATCAAAAAAATGGCGTAGCTATTGCTTATGATTCAAGAAACAATTCAAGTAAGTTTAGTGAAGAAGTGGCATTATGCTTAAATGCTAATGGAATAGTAACTTATAGATTTGAATCTTTAAGACCAACGCCAGAATTATCTTATGCAGTTAAAGAACTAAAATGTATAGCAGGAGTAGTAATTACAGCAAGCCATAATCCGCCAGAATATAACGGATATAAAGTTTATTGGGAAGATGGAGGACAAATAGTATTACCACATGACAAGAATATAATCAACGAAGTTAATAAAATAAAGGATTTTAATGAAATTAAAACTATTTCTAAAAAAGAGGCAATAGATAGAGGTTTATATAAAGAAATAGGTAAGAATATAGATGACAAATATATAGCCACAATTAAAAAATTGATATTAAACCCAGAAATAGTTAAAGAAATGGCAAAAGAAATAAAAATAGTATATACGCCTTTACACGGAACAGGAAATGTGCTAGTTCAACGTATTTTACATGAAATTGGCTTTGAAAATTTATATGTGGTACCTGAACAAGAAAAACCAGATGGCAATTTTCCAACTGTAAGTTATCCAAACCCAGAAGATAAAAATGCTTTTAATTTAGCGTTGAAATTAGCTGAAAAGGTTAATGCAGATATAGTACTTGCAACTGACCCAGATGCAGATAGATTGGGAGTTTATGTTAAAGATGTAGAAAAAAATACATATCAAGCTTTAACTGGAAATATGTCAGGGCTACTAATTGCAGAATATAGATTGTCACAAATGAAAGAAAAAGGAATATTACCAAATAATGGGGCATTAGTAAAAACAATAGTGTCATCTAATATGGCAAATAAGATGGTTGAAGAATATGGAATAAAATTAGTTGAAGTTTTAACAGGATTTAAATACATAGGAGAACAAATAAAATTATTTGAACAAAGTAATACTTATCAATATCTATTTGGGTATGAAGAAAGCTATGGATGTTTGATAGGAACGTATGCAAGAGATAAGGACGCTGTTTCAGCAGTTATGGCTATTTGTGAAGCTGCAACATTTTACAAAAATCAAGGAAAAACTTTGTGGGAACAAATGGTAAGTATATATGAAAAATATGGATATTATAAAGAGGGCTTAGCCTCAGTAACTTTACAAGGAATAGAAGGCATAAAGAAAATAAAGAGCATTATGGAAAATTTAAGAAAAAATCCAATACAACAAGTTAACAAAATAAAAGTACAAGCTTTGAGAGATTATGAGAAACAAGAAAAAATAAATTTCAAAGATGAAAAAATAGAAAAATTATTTTTACCAAAATCTAATGTTTTATATTATGAATTAGAAGATAATGCTTGGTTTTGTATAAGACCATCTGGAACAGAACCTAAAATTAAGATTTACATGGGAGTGGTTGGAACAAGCATAATAGATTCAGAAAATAAGCTAGAAAAAATAAAAAATGAACTATTAAAAATTATAAAATAAGAAAGCAGGAATATATGGAAATACTTTTTTTAGAACCAGTATATAAAGATTATATATGGGGAGGTCAAAGATTAAAAAAAGAATTTAATAAAGAAACTCCTTACGATAATACAGCAGAAAGTTGGGAAATATCAACTAATGAACACGGAAAAAGTAAAATAAAAAATGGAAAATTTAAAGATAGATATTTAAGTGAAATATTTAACATGATTGATATGCGAGAAGATATATTTGGAACTAAATGCTTAAACTTAGATAAATTTCCGTTGCTAATAAAATTTATAGATGCAAAAAAAGATTTATCTGTGCAAGTGCATCCAGATGACGAATATGCAAGAAAGTATGAAAACGATTCTGGAAAAGTAGAAATATGGTATATATTAGATTGTAAACCAAATGCTAAAATTATATATGGATTAAAACCACAAGTAAACAAAAGCACATTTGAAAAAGCTTTAAGGACAGGAAATGTAGAAAAATATTTAAACTATATAGATATAAAAAAAGGTGATGTTATATATGTTCCATCAGGGACGATACATGCAATTCTTGCAGATACTTTAATATGTGAAATACAACAAAATTCCGATTTGACTTATAGAGTATACGACTGGAATAGAGTTGATAAAAATGGACAACCGAGAGAACTCAACATAAAGAAGGCGATAGATGTTATAAAATTGAACACTGAGATTAAAAAAGTAGAAAGCGATAATGAAGATTGTCAAGAGTTGTTAAATTCAAAATACTTTAATGTTGAAAAAATAGAAGCTAATGGTATCTATACTAAAAAATCAGATAAAAAATCTTTTAATGCTGTAAATGTAATAGCAGGTAACGGAATTATACATACATCAGATGAAGAATATATGATAAAAAAGGGAGATAGCTTTATTATTCCATCAGCAATAGGCGAATATACAATAATTGGAAAAGTTAAATTATTATATTCATATATTTAAAAATGGAGGTTAAAATGTCTCATTTACTTAGAACAAAAAAAGTTAAAAGACACAGAAGAATTTTTATACTAAAAATAGTTATACTTATATTTTTAATTGGACGGTTTAGCAACTTTACCTTCCATAATAAATGAAAATTGGCAAAAAACAGAAAAAGAAAATCAAAATGCTGGCACATCAGGAGTAGTAACAATTACTCCTAATTCAAATCTGGATTATGTTATAGATGATGAAAAATATGAAATCAATATAGAAGCTAAAAATGAAAATGTGGAGTATACGATAGTATATGGAGTGGGACAGGAAAGAAAAGAAGAAAAGTTTGTTAAATCTAAAAATATTAACTTTAAATTTGATAATGAAGGTAAAAATGATTGCTATTTTGCTATCAAAAAAGGCGAGGATATATTACAAGAATGGAACAAAAAAATATATAAAATAAATTCATACAAAAAACAATTTTTAGATGAAATTGAAACAAAAGGTGTTGGAGTTCACTTAATTGGGACAAGCACAGAAAAATTTTTACCGATTTACGCTGCACTAGGTTCTCAATACATACGAGTTGATTTACGAATGAATCATATATATAGCAATGGCACAATAAATTTTGAAAGATATGAAGAACAATTGAAGGAAATGCTAAATAATAATGTAAAATTCTTAGTAATATTGGGTTCCCCAGATACAGCAACATTGGGAGAAGATGGAATAATCTCTAATAATGAAGAAATAGAAGAATTTAACAAATACGTAGAAGCGGTAGCAAGAAAGTATCCGCAGATTACAGCATATGAAATAATAAATGAGCCTAATGGACTTTATAAAACAGAAGAAGCTATTAACTCTTATTCAACAATATTAAAAAAATCAAGTGAAATTTTAAAACAAATAAACCCAAAGATAAATATCTTAATAGGTGCTACATCATATAGTGGTAATGCAATATATCCGACTAATTTTATCAGTAAAATTAGTAATTTAGGAGCATATAATGTTGCTAATTATTTTTCATATCACCCATATGATTTTTCAACAAATAGCATATTAAATTCTAGCTATATTAAAAGAATAAATGAAAATAAAAATACTAAGCAACAATTAGGTGGATTTATATATGAAGCTCATACAGAATATGGAGCTTCAACATATACGCAAAGTGTTACACAAGAAGAACAAGCTTGGAAAATAGTACAACAATCTATATTATGTGATGAAAACAATATAAAATTTTCAATGATATATAATTTTAGAGATTCAGGAAGAAACATAGAAAACAAAGAGGATAATTTTGGAATTACTACTGCTGATTATTTACCAAAATTATCATACTATGCTTTGAAAAAATACTATGAAAATACTAATGGAGCAGAGTATATAGGAAAAATAAATTTAGCTGATGGACTAGAAACACATTTGTATGACAAAGATGGAAAACCTAAAATAATTGCATGGAGTACAGATATAAATACTCCAATTAGTGTACAAAATAATAGTTTTTCTGCCACAGACATTTATGGAAAAGAAATTGTTGCAGACGAAAGTGGAAATATCACAATTACAACTTCACCAGTATACCTAGATAATATTCCTCGTGCATATTTCTATAAATCAATTTCAACTACTTTATTAGGAAAATATAGAACATTTGAAGAAAAATTTGCCGAACAAATTCAAACAGTTTCTGGTTTGCAAGAAAAGTTAAATGAAACGAAGCAAATGGCTGAAAACATTGGCACACATTCAGAAGAAAGTGAAATTGACGAAAATACAGCAATTAAGTTAATGGAAACATTTTATGAGTTGGGAGATAGTGTAATTGAAGCATATCAAAGTGGCGAACTTGATGTTAATGAGCAAAAACTAAGTTCAATGCTAGATGATTTAAATGATGTTGGAAATAGCTATGAAGATTTAATTACAATTACTGCTAAAACAACAGATAGTGTGAATTTAGAAGAAACAAATTCAATTATTAAAACAGCTGAGCAAATGTCAAACAATGTTAAAAATTTAGACAATGTTTACCCAAGTAAAATATTAAGTTTCAGCCAAGATTTATATGACAAAGCAAGTTATATCAATGGACTTCAAGAAGAAAATGGAATAAAGACTGGGCTAATAGTAAGCACAAATTTACATAGTAAATTACTTGCAAACTGGGCTAAGAACTTTGCAGAAAGCTATATTGCTAAACATTTCTCAATTCAAGAAAATTATGTTTTGGCTGATGAATATATCAAGAACATACCAATAGAAACAAAAGTAAAAGACTTAAAAACTCAAATAAATAGTTCTTTTGAATATGAAATCAAAAGAGGTTCTGATGTATTAGGAGATGATGACATACTTGCAACTGGCGATGTTTTGCAATTAAAAAATACGGACAAGCAGTATGAAATTGCAGTTGCCGGTGACCTAAATAAAGATGGAGAAGTAGACATCAAAGACTTGGTAAAAATCAGAAAGACAATTTTAGGATTAACAGAATTATCAGGAGTAGAAGAACATGCAGCAGATGCAAATATGGATAATAAAGATATAGGAATAAATGATTTAGTAAAAATAAGAAAAATAATATTAGGCATGTGAAAGGAAAGAAATTTATGGAAGATGAAGTAAAAGATGCTGTAACCCTTGCCGGAGTACACACACACACACACACAGGAACCTAGTAACAATAGAATTCAATGGATAGATATAGCAAAAGGGCTAGGAATAATTTTAATTATATTAGGACATACATCAAATAATGCAATACTTAGCAAGTATATATATTGTTTTCATGTACCACTTTTTTTCTTAATATCAGGATATTTATATACCAAAAGGGATAATTTAATTAAAAGAAAATCAAAATCACTTTTGTTACCGTATTTTATCTTTTCAATATTAAGCTTTGGATATTGGCTTATTGAGAGAATGTTTCGTGAACAAGAAATATCATCATTGAAAGTTTTTGCAAACATTTTTATAGCGCAAGGACCATCTGAAAAATTTATCTATAATGCAGCTCTTTGGTTTTTACCATGTTTATTTATAACTGAAATATTATTTGATATTATCTATAAAAAAACCACAAAAAATTCTAGATTTTTAATTATATTTGCTACTTCAATTTTAGGATATGTCTACCCTAAAATTACAACAATTAGGTTACCTTTTTGTATAGATGTAGCTATGACAGCATTGATGTTTTATTATATTGGTTTCCTGTTTAAACAGGTAGAAAGCAAAATGATTTTTAATAAAAAAATAATCAATATTTTAATAATCATACTAGGAATAATCGGTATATTTGCATATTCATGTACTCAACAATCCACAGATATGTTAAGACTTGATTATGGAATGAATTATCTTATGTTTTATTTAATAGGATGTTTAGGAAGCTATATAGTTTACACAACTTCAAAAGAAATAAATATAAATTATATAACTTGGATAGGCAGAAATTCTTTATACTTTATGTGCTTACATGAACCAGTAAAAAGAATTATAATAAAAATATATTCCACAATATTAAAAATATCAACAGATGATGCAAGAGGAAATGTGATACACATTATTTTAATGACAATTATAACAACTTTAATAGTATCTATTCTAGTTGTAATACTTAATAAAATTTTAGAATTTATAGAAAAGAAGGCTAAAAAAGCATAACAGTTATGTATAAGCAAATATCAAATGTCGAATTTTGTCAGATTTTGCGATGAAAAGTTTTTTAAAACCATTGCAAAATCTGATATTTTATG
>CANQEM010000005.1 GCA_947594935.1 uncultured Clostridia bacterium
CCTATTTTTATTCAAATATTTGATTAAATTCTGCCTCGTTGATTTTTTCTTTTGCTAATAAAGTTTCTGCAATAGCATCTAATTTGTCCCTATGTTCAATCAAAAGTTGCTTTGCTCCTTGGTATGCTATGTCAATTAAAGATTTAACTTCTAGTCCTATTTTATCTCCTATGTTTTCACCAAATAACTGCATTTCATAAGGTTCTTTTCCTTGGAAGTCAATTGGTCCTAAAATATCACTCATACCATATTTTGTTACCATATCTCTTGCAATTTTTGTTGCAACTTCAATATCATTGCTTGCACCTGTTGAAATATCATTTAAAACTAATTGTTCTGCTGCCCTACCTCCAAGTAGTGCTATAAGTTTTTCCTGCATTTCTGTTTTTGATATATAATATTTATCTTCATCAGTTTTATACATTGTATATCCACCAGCTACGCCTCTTGGAATAATTGACACTTCCTTAATGTTTGCTTGTGTTGGTAAATATCTACTTACAACAGCATGACCTGCTTCATGATATGCTGTTAATTTTTTGTCTTTATCAGAAATTACTCTTGCCTTTTTTTCTAGTCCGACTGTTACTTTTTTTACAGCTTCTTCTATATCGTCATTTTCAATTTCATCATGTTTATTAGTTGTTGCAATGATTGCAGCTTCGTTTAATATATTTGATAGTTCTGCACCTGTGAAACCTGCTGTGTCTTCTGCAATACTTTCTAAGTTAACATCATCTGATATTTTTTTATCTTTTGCATGAATTTTTAAGATTTCTAGCCTTCCTTTTATGTCTGGAATTGGTATTGTAACTTGTCTATCAAATCTACCTGGTCTTAGTAAAGCTTTATCTAGCATTTCTGGTCTGTTTGTAGCTGCTAGAACTATAATTGTTTCTTCTGAACTGAAACCGTCCATTTCAACTAATAATTGATTTAGAGTTTGATTGTTTTCTGATTCTGCACCAGTGTTTGATGTTCTTCTTGAACCAATTGCATCAATCTCATCTATAAATACAATACATGGCGCTAATTTTCTAGCTTTTTCAAATAATTTTCTAACTCTTGAAGCTCCAAGTCCAACAAACATTTCTACAAATTCTGAACCACTCATAGAAATAAATGGCACATTTGCTTCACCAGCGATGGCTTTTGCAATTAAAGTTTTACCTGTTCCTGGCTTTCCATATAAAAGTACGCCTCTTGGAATTTTTGCCCCCATTTTTACAAATTTTTCTGGTGTTTTTAGGAAGTCTACAATTTCAATAAGTTCTTCTTTTTCTTCATCTAAACCTGCTACATCATCAAATCTGATTCTAGTTTGTCTTTCTGTATCTTCATAAACTTTACCTTTTTCACCAAGTCCCTGCATTTTGAATATCATTATGAACAATGCTACCATGATGATTGTTGGAAGTAAGCTTATAAAAGTTGCAAATATTTGTGAAATAGCACTTCTTGGTTTTTCTGTTAATTTGAATTCACTACCTTCTGATTCCTTTTGATGAATTAGTTCCATAAACGCTTCTGTACTAGGTACAATAGTTGTTTTTTCTTCTTCTTCACCTTTTAATTTAACTTTAATTGTTGAACTACCAACTGTCATTTCTATTTCTTCTACATTTTTATTTGATATTTCTTTTAATAAATCTGTATAAGCTAGTTCTTTTTCATCATCACTTTTATTGTTCTGCATATAAACTGCAAGTAAAAGTGTAGATAAAATTAAGATTGTTAGTATAACAATTAAACCTATTAGTATTTTTTTGATTTTGTTATTTTTGTTGTTATTATTTTTCATGTTTTTCTTCCTTTCTACTGTTCTTATGCGCTTGTTCCCTCAGGCTCGATTCCTGGTTCTTTTTTTCTTTTCTTGTTTTCTTTCTTTTCCTCTTTTTCTTCTGGTTCTTTCTCCTTTTCTTTTTCCTTCTTTTTCTCCTCTTCTTCTCTTTCTTTCTCTTGTAATTCTTTTTTTACTTGTTCTTCAACTTCTTGTATTTTCATTAGTTCTGCTTGTTTTTTTTGTATGTCTGCTTTTATAATAAAGATTGCTGCAATTAAGTAAATTACTGCAACTGATATATACATAACATCAAAATATTGTATTTCAAAATCTGTAAACATGTTTATTATAACATAAATGATATTTAATAGTGTTGATAGTGTAATTGCATAGATTGACATATTTAATACTGCTCTATAACGCATTTTTACTTTTGCAAGAATACTTGTTAAATATCCAAAAGCACTTATGAAAATGCTATTTAAAAATGTGTTTATAAAATATATGATAAATACATATATAAACAATGTAATTCCTAAGCTCATATATAAGCTTAACATTTGAGTTCCTTTTACATAATTTAGAACATCTTGTTTTTCAAATCTTGTTATGCCCATTTCTCCTAATATTTTTGAGTATTCATAAGTCGTTATTCCCATCATAGAATTATTTTTTATAGCTACTTTATTTTTTAACACTAGAACTCCATCTTTGTCATCAGTAAATTCTTGTGTTTCTTTGCTAGTATCTACAATAATTGTTCCTAATGCTGGGTTTTCAATTGTTATTGGACTTTCGCTTTTTACATCTAATACACCATCTTGATAAGAAAAATCTGGGAAATCGTTTTCGATGTATTGAACCACTTTGTTAACTGTTTGGGTTGTTTCATAAATCATACCTACACATATTACAATTGCAAGTATTGCTACTAATTTTGTTAAATAGTTTATTGCTCTTGGAACACCTTCTGCTGATAATTCTACATATTTTTCAACATTAAACATTGATAGTTTTACTTTTTTAAAAAAGCTTTTTCTAGTATCTATTTGTTGTTCTTCCATCTATCTACCATTCCTTTCCTAGGTATAGATTTATTCATATTTTCTGATAACTTGTGATTCTACAAGAGTTGGATTTATTTGTATTTCAGCTATATCACCGATTTTTATATCTTTTCCAGTTATATCTGCTACTATATGAAATGTGCCAATTCTTCCTAAAACTTCGCATTTTTTATTTGCTATCGTGATTTGCTTAGATTGTTTTTTGAAAAGATTTTTTAAATCATTTACCACATAACGTAATTTATCTATTGGTCTAAACATGTCCTTTCCTGTTTCTAAGCCAACCCCTTCAATATATCCAATTGGAAGAATTGCAACTGTTGTTTCTTTTTTAGTTGTATAACTATTTGAATATCCTATGTTATATCCTTTTGGTAGCTCTTTTATTTCCGCTACTTGTGTTTGCAATCTTGCGATTTTTTTTAAGCCTAATTTATTTTGAAAAGACAATCTGCCAGTAAATGCTGAACCTATTCTTACTGCATTTAAGTGCATTTCTGGGAATTTAATAAATGCTGATGAATTACATACATGTAAAATTCCGGTTTTTACTTGGTTCATTTTTAAAACTTCTATACACTCTATAAAACGTTTAAACTGCAATTTTGTATAATTGTCATCATAAAAAGCATTTGAAAAATGAGTAAATGTTCCTTCTATTTCCACATTTTCTAATCCTTTTAGTGCTTCAATCATTTCTTCTCTTTTGCTATAAACAAAGCCGTATCTTCCAAAGCCTGTGTCAATCTTAATATGTGCTTTTATTGTTTTATTTTTTTCTTTTGCTACTTTGCTTGCTGTTTCTGCCGCTTCTTTTGAACCTATTGTGATAATAACATTTCTTTCAACTAGTTTTTCAATATCTTCTTTTATGGCTGTTGAAGATAGCATAAGTAATTTGTGAGTAAAGCCTAAATCTCTAAATTGAAGTGCCTCTTGTACAGTTGATACAGCAAAAAAGTCAATACCATTATCTATTAAAAATTGTGTATATTGCTTCATATCTAAGCCATAAGCGTTTGCTTTTATTACTGCTATTATTGTAACTAGATTGCCTTCATCATCTGGTAGATTAGTTTTTGCATGTTCTTTTATTTTTTGAATATTATGTTTTAAATCTTTTTTACTGATGATTAACTGGTTCATTTTTACCATTCCTTTCTAATGCTTTTTTAGTTTTGTCTTTATTTGACGTACATTACGGAATAGCTTTTCTGAAATTTTATATAATTTATATGTCAAAGGTTTGTATGGAATGTAAATTTCTCCTAAAAATTCTGTAAATTTTCCACCAAAGCCTTTTTTAAATCTATATAAGCCATATTGTGGGTGTGATTCATCAACAATTCCAGAAACACCTCTGAAATCATATATGTCATCTTTTCTGGCAATTGCCATTTTTATCATTTCCCATTGTAATAGATAATTTGGCATTAAGTTTCTATGTTCATTACTACTTGCTCCATATAAATACCATGTTTTATTTCCATAAAAAATTGGTATTACTCCTGATATTGGCTTATCGTCATAATATGCCATCAGTAATTTTATATGGTCTGGTCCTAAGTTGTCATACATTTTTTCAAAATATTCTAATGGTCTAATAATAAAGCCATCTCTGGCACCTGTTTCTACCATGATTTTATGGAATTCCTTTAAGTCATCTCTTGTTCCTTCTTTAACAACAACACCTTTTTTTGTTGCTAAACGTATATTATATCTCCATTTTTGATGAAAACCTGCCATGACTTCTTCTTCTGTTTTGTTTTTGATGTCTAGCCTAAAAACATATCTTGGTTGAATTTCGTCCATAAAGTCTTTTGCATCATCTTTTATTTCATATCCTAAATTTGATACTAATTCTCTAAAATCTTTGTCATCACTTTCAACATCTGGTTCTATTCTTAATACTATTGCTGAATATTTTTTTGCAAGTTCTTTTGCACCATCTGTTAGCTGTTTTAAAATGTTCATGTCATGTATATCACATACTGGTCCTCTTGGTGCATACATAATATTTCCAAAAATTGGTATTTTACGTATCCATACACATAGAGAGCCTATTATTTCCCCTTGATTATCTTCTGCTAAGATAACTTCTGGTATCCAATTTGGCTTTTTTACTTCCGCCCATTCTAGTGATTGCTGGAAGTTACACCTTTCATTTTCTTCTAAGAATTTTGTATATTGCTTTTTTGATTCGTCATCTGTTACGAATTTCATATTTATCTATATCCTTTCTTATTATTAACCACATATCAGTATTTTACACCATTTCTAGGAATTTTACAAGTGCTTTTATAAATTTTGTATGAATAACAAAAAAACTCAATGTTGCAATTTTTTTTAACGCAACATTAAGCTCAAATTTAAGCTTTATGGTGGAGATGAGGAGAGTCGAACTCCTGTCCATAGCATTTTCCACATAGACTTCTACAAGTTTAGTTTGTTGAAAATCTCTTTTTCATTTTTTCAGCAAACAAGAAAAATGAAACGTAACTCTAAAAATACCTACTATTCCAAGAGTGAGAATAGCTTCGTTTCCTATCTAAATGACACTTTATCCTAAGCGATAGGAACAAAGGTAAAGCGTAGCTACACCTAGGCAGCTAATGCAACTTCTTGATTATTGTCTGCATTTATATTTATTTTCTCGTTTTTTAAGTGGCCAACGAGAATCCACTACTTGCTATCCATCCTTCTAATGCAATGTCGAAACCAAATACATCCCCATGTAAATTTAATTATACTATATCTATGGTTGTTTGTCAATCAAGACAAAAGGAAACAGCGTTTTATGCTGTTTCTTTTGCATTTTCTGGAATTGTTCTTTTTCTCTTATTTTTTAGTTGCTCTGTCTTCTTATTTTCATTTATTACTAATTCTGGTTGTTTGTTTCCTACAACTGTTTCTTTTGTTATAATACATTTTTCAATATATGGGTTTGAAGGAATATCAAACATTATATCTCTCATGATTTCTTCTATTATAGAGCGTAAGCCTCTTGCGCCTGTTTTCCTTTCAATTGCCTTATCTACAATAGCTTCTAAGGCATCTCTTGAAAATTCAAGTTCTACTCCGTCAATTTCTAATAATTTTTTGTATTGTTTTACTAAGGCATTTTTTGGTTCAGTTGCAATTTTAATTAAAGCTTCTCTATCTAGGTCTTTAAGTGTTGATATAATTGGCAACCTTCCTATAAATTCTGGAATTAAACCAAATTTCAATAAGTCTTGTGGTAATAATTCTTTAAACACTTCATATTGATTGATTTCTTTCTTGCTTTCGATTTTTGTTCCAAAACCTATAAGCTTTTCGCCTGTTCTTTCTTTTATGATGTTTTCTAGTCCTTCAAAAGCTCCTCCACAGATAAATAAGATATTTTCTGTGTTTATTTGTATTAACTCTTGATTTGGATGCTTTCTTCCACCTTGTGGTGGTACTGATGCAACTGTTCCTTCTATTATTTTTAATAGGGCTTGTTGCACACCTTCCCCACTTACATCTCGTGTAATAGATGGGTTTTCTGATTTTCTTGTGATTTTATCAATTTCATCAATATATACTATACCTTTTTCAGCTTTTTGTACATCTCCATCTGCTGCTTGTATTAACTTTAATAAGATATTTTCTACATCTTCGCCAACATATCCAGCTTCTGTTAAAGTGGTAGCATCAGCAATGGCAAATGGCACATTTAAGATTTTTGCCAAAGTTCTTGCTAATAAAGTTTTTCCACATCCAGTTGGTCCTAATAGCAAAATATTACTTTTTTGAATTTCAACACTTTCATCTTTTTGATGTGTTTCTTCTTCATACGCAATTCTTTTATAGTGGTTATACACTGCTACTGATAAGCTTTTCTTTGCTTCTTCTTGCCCTATTACATAGTCATCTAATGTCTTTTTTATTTCACTTGGGCTTGGAAGTTCTTCTGTTAATGTATAGCCTATGTCATCATCTTGAAACAATTCTGCTTCAATAATGCTTGTACATAAATCTACACACTCATCACAAATATATACTCCTGGCCCAGCTACTAATTTTTTTACATTTTCTTGTGCCTTTCCACAGAAAGAACATCTTACATGATTTGGTATATCATTTTTTGGCATTATTCCAACTCCTTTTTTACATTCTATGATCCATAATTCCATCAATTAGACCATAATTTAAAGCTTCTTCTGCTGTCATATAATGGTCTCTTTCTGTGTCTCTTTCGATAACATCAATTGGTTGACCTGTTCTTTCACTTAAAAATCTGTTTAATTTTTCTCTTGTTCTAACTAAGTGATCTGCATGAATTTTTACTTCTGTTGCTTGACCAGAAATTCCGCCACCACCGATTAAAGGTTGATGTATTAAAATTTCTGCATTTGGTGTGGCAAATCTTTTACCTTTTTCACCTGCTGATAATAGGGCTGCTCCCATACTTGCTGCCATACCTATACAAATTGTTGATACTGGGCATTTAATATAGTTCATTGTGTCTATAATTCCCATGCCGTCTGTGATTGAGCCACCTGGTGAATTGATGTATAAATTTATATCTTTATCTGGATCTTCTGATTCCAAGAATAATAATTGTGCAATTATTAAACTTGATGTTGTTGGGTTAACATCCTCCCCTAAAAATATAATTCTGTCTTTTAATAGTCTTGAAAAAATGTCATAAGACCTTTCTCCCTTACTTGTTTGCTCGATAACATAAGGTACTAAGCTGTTTTTTTCTAACATTTTAATTCCTCCTTTTTTTACATAAAAAGGTTAGAGAATATAAGTTTACATCTAACCTCTTCCCTAGCCTTTTATTTTATTTTTGCATTTTTTACTAAGAATTCAATGGCTTTTTCTGATTTCATTCCTTCTTCAATGTAGCTTCTTATATTTTCATTTTTTAGGAATTCGTCATCACTTTCTCTGCCATAGTTTTTAGCCATTTCTTTCATCTTTTCGTCTACTTCTTCTGGGGTTGTTTCTATCTTTTCTTC
The DNA here is from genome assembly GCA_947594935.1 of uncultured Clostridia bacterium. Lineage (GTDB taxonomy): Bacteria > Bacillota > Clostridia > TANB77 > CAG-508 > CAG-269. The sequence continues at coordinate 7,842 of CANQEM010000005.1, forward strand.
TTTTATAACTGCTTCTATCATTAGTCTTGTTTTAACTGCATCTGATGCTTGAGGTTCATATTCTTTTTTAATTTCTTCTTCTGTTTTTCCTAACATTTGAAGATATTGTTCTAATTTTAAACCTTGATAAGATAATCTTTGTCCAAGGTCTTTAACCATATTATCTACTTCTGTTTCAATCATTCCAGAAGGAATTTCAACTTCGACATTTTTGCAAACTTCTTTGATGACTTCTTCTTCTGTCTCATATTTTTCTTTTTGTGCATTTTCTTCTTCTAATTTTTCTTTGATACTTTTTTTCAATTCGTCTAATGTATCAAATTCACTTGCATCTTTTGCAAATTCGTCATCTAATTTTGGTAATTCTTTTTTCTTAATTTCATGAACTTTTACTTTGAAAGTTGCATCTTTTCCAGCTAAGTCTTTTGAAAAATATTCGTCTGGGAACTTAACTTTGATTTCTCTTTCTTCATCTATTTTCATCCCAATAATTTGGTCTTCAAAACCTGGTATAAATGTTTTGCTACCTATTGTTAATTCATGTCCTTCTGCTTTTCCACCTTCAAATGGAACACCATCAACAAAACCTTCAAAATCAATTGTTGCAATGTCTCCATCTTGAACTGGTCTATCTTCAATTGAGATTAGTCTTGAATTATGTTCTTGTAAGTGGCCTAGTTCGTGTTCGATGTCTTCATCTTTTACATTATACTCTATTTTTTTGATTTCTATACCTTTATATTTTCCTAACTTTGCTTCTGGTTTTGTTTGAAAAATAGCTGTGAAAATTAAGTCTTCACCTTTACCTATTTGCTTAATATCAATATCTGGTCTGCTAACTGCTTTGATGTCATTTTCTTTTAAAGCTTCTTCCAATACTTCTGGTGCTAGGTCATTAAAAGTATCTTCATAAAAGATTTCTTTGCCATAATATTTTTCTACAATATTCATAGGAGCTTTTCCTTTGCGGAATCCTGGAATATTAAAATATTTTGCACTTTTAAAATATACTTTTTTCATTGCATCATCAAATCTTGATGCTTCTACTGTTAATTCTAATTTAACTTCATTTGTATTTTCTGTTTTTTCAACTTTACAATTCATTTTTTCATATCCTTTCCTACTTTATAGCTTTTATATTATATCATATAATTCTTATTTTGCAAGATTTTTTGCACATTTTTTTTATTTTTCAGGCTTATGTTGAAAAAGCTTTCATAAATATATTTAAAAGAATAAAATCAGATAGTGCAATTAAGATGATTTTTATAATATATGTAAATATTGGTAAAAGTGGCGAAATTGCAAACCACCAATCAAGGTAGATTAAGCAACCTGCAAATAGTACTGTCATAAAAATTGCAAGTAATAATCTGAAAACTGAAAATGGTAAAAAGCTATTTTCACTTTTTCTAGATTTTGCAAGTGTAAATAGTAAGATAATTCCGCAAACGCCAGTTGAAACAACGCATAAGCTAGAATAAAGATTATGCGGAACTAAGCCATATTTCGTCAATATTGATAAAGCAAAAACATTTATTACAACTGTTAAACCTGTCGGCAATGCTTTACCTATGACATTTTGCAAGAATTTACCTTGTATGCGTTCTTTGTTTGGTTCAAGTGCTAATACAAATGAAGGTATTCCAATAGTTACAACACTTATTAAACTTAATTGAATTGGCATAAATGGATAGTCTTGACCCATGAATAAAAACATAAAGGCTAAAATTGTTGCATAAATTGTTTTTACTAAAAACAATGTTGCAGACCTTTGTATGTTGTTTATTGTTCTTCTACCTTCTGCTACGATTTTAGGCATAGAAGCAAAATTAGAATCTAGTAAAACTAGTTGTGCAACATTTTTTGTGGCATCACTACTATTTGCCATTGCAATACTACAATCAGAAGCTTTTAGAGCAAGAACATCATTTACGCCATCTCCTGTCATTGCAACTTTTCTTTTATTAGCTTGTAATGCAAGAATAAGCTCTTTTTTCTGGAATGGTGATACTCGCCCAAAGATAGTATATTTTTGAGCAATTTCTTTCATGTCTGCATCTTCTGCTATTTTTGACATATCAATGTATAAATCAAAATTTTTAACTCCAACTTGTTTTGCAATTTGCGAAACAGTTATAGGGTTGTCCCCAGAAATGATTTTTATATCAACATCTTGATTATAAAAATATTTAATTGTGCTTTTGGCATTTTTTCTAATTTTGTCAGACATGCAGACTAGTCCGATAAGTTTTAGGTCTGTTGGTAAATTATTTTCAACAAATTTTTCTTGTGAACAAGACACAGCTAAAACTCTAAATTCTTGTGTGTATTTTTTTATTTCATTTTCATAATTTTTAAATTGATCTTTTAAAACAAATTCAGGTGCTCCAATTACATAAGTTCCATTTTCAAAGCTAATTCCAGACCATTTTGCTTGTGAAGAAAATGGCACTTTTTGCAATGGTTCCCAAAGATTTTGTTTTCCAAATTTATAGGAACGCAAAGCTTGAATAGTTGCATTTTCATCATCAGATGATTTTGCAATATTCCATAAAATTGTTTTCAATTGATTTTCATCAATATCAATTGGTATAATATCTTTTACCTCTATGACGCCCTCTGTTAGTGTTCCTGTTTTATCTAAGCAAAGTGTATCTACATAGGCTAATGTTTCAATACAATATAATTCTTGTACAAGTACTTTTGATTTTGACAATCGAATTACACTAACTGCTAAAACTGTGCTAGTTAAAAGTACAAGCCCTTCTGGTATCATGCCAATTATTGCAGCAACTGTTTTTACAACTGCTCTTTGCAAACTGATTTCCTGCATATAGTATTGTGCGCAAAATAGCGCTATTCCAATAGGTACAATTGCAAAAGTTAACCATTTTATTATTTTTTTCAAAGACGTCATAATTTCTGAATTTATTTTTTTAACATATTTGCTTCCTGCTGAAATTTTAGCTGTGTAATTATCTTCTCCTACATGAACAACTTTTGCAATACATTTTCCGCTGACTATAAAACTTCCAGATAACAAAGTGTCTCCGTCATTTTTTTGAATTGTGTCAGCTTCACCTGTAATAAAAGATTCGTTTACTTGAATATTTCCTTCTAAAATCATGCTGTCTGTTGGAATTTGACTTCCTGTGTTAAATTCCAAAATATCATCTAAAACAATTTCATTTATATGAATTTCTTGTTTTTTTCCATCACGAATAGCAGTTACTTTTTGGCTAGCTAGAAAAGACAATTTATCTATTACTTTTTTTGCGTGAATTTCTTGAATAGTGCTAATTGCTGTGTTTATAATAGCTATTAGCAAAAATGTCATGTTTCTATAAGAGCCAACCAAAAAAACTGCAATTCCTAAAAATAAATTTAAAACATTAAATAATGTGAAAAAGTTATCAAATAAAATTTTCTTTATACTTTTTGTGGGTGTTGTAGAATCATAGTTTACAAGGTTGTGTGCTTTTCTTTTTTCAACTTCTTCGATAGTTAATCCTGCGTATTTCAATGACAACTTCTCCTTCGATTTAATTTATTCTTCTTTGGTTTTTTCACTTTTCTTAGGCATTAGATGTGTTATAACAATTCCTAAACCAATTATTGCTGCTGCAATTGATATTACTGTGTTAACATAAGGAACAAATGAACTTGCCCAAATTACTAAGCCACAAGCTAATATTATTCCTAATTTTGCAATATTTTTTTCTAATTTGCATACTTCACAAATTTTATTACTAATAGTAATTATAGCTATATATTTTGCAAGTATAAGTAAAAGTATATAAAGTGCCAATATTGTTAGTCCTGCTGTTGATGCAACTGAACTTACTAATAATACTACACTGATAATTGGAAGTACTATTATTCCTAAAATACCATGTAAAATAATTGAGCCTTTTTTTGTTTTCAATAGAACTTTTGAATTGTCTAAGAATTTTGATCCAAGCCAAATTAGTGCTAACCATACAAGAACTAGTGTGCATATAAAGTTAAATAATGATAATAGGTTTTCTTCTATGTTCATGCTTCTAGTTATATTTATTTTTTTGAATTCAATATTTCCCTCTACACTTGTACGAGGTATAGAAGCCTCTTGATTTGCCATATATTCTAGGTTTCCACCTATACTGATTTCAGCATTTTTATCAGATGCACCAAAGCTTAGATTTTTGCATGTTGCATAAACATTTTGTCCAACCATACCTGATATATCAGCTTTTTCTGCACATATACGTAAACTACGGTAAGCTGTAGCATTTACAAATTCAAAGTCTTCACAACATGCGTAGACATCATATACATCGCCTTTGATTTTTATTTTATTTGCCATTGCAAACAAGTTATTACTTATGTAAGCATATTCTCCTATTTCAATGGTTTCTGCCATTATAAACGCATCACCCATGATTTCTGAATCTATTGTAACTGTATCTGCACATACATATAAATTTCCGTCAATGTTTTTACTAATTTTAGCTTCTTTTTCAAATATGTACATGTCTCCTTCATGTAAATTGCTGTCTTCTTCATATTCAACATCTTCGTCCATATCTTCTAATATTTCTACGTCAGATTCATCTTCTATGTCTTCATCTTCGCTAATTTCTTCACTTTTTACGAGATTACCATTGTCTTCGTTTATAAGCATAATTGCATCTGCTGGGTTAGGCGTTGTAGCAGATGAAATAACCGGACATGCTATAAACATCAATATCAATAGTGAAATTAAAAATATTTTTGATTTTTTCATAAAAAAACCCCCTAAATAAATGTACAATTAAAATATACATCTAAAAATTGGGGTTGTCAATATCTTATTCATTTTTTGATGTGCAATATGGTATAAAATATGCGCAGTCTGAATTTGAAGAAATACAAGCTGAGCCAACTATATTATAAGAACATTTTCCGTCTCGCTGATAAATACAATTTGCCGTACAATTTATATTTGTCAAGACATACACTCCTTTTCTTTTATTTTGCATTATTATGTGCAAATAGGCAAAATTTATTCACGGAACATTTTTCACACTGTGGTTTCCTAGCAATACATCTGTTACGACCATGCCATACTAAAAGATGATTTATATCTTTTAAGGTTTCTTTTGGAAAAATTGAGAGTAAATCTTGTTCAATTTTTTCTGGTTCTTTTTCTTTTGATAATCCCATTAAATTTGAAATACGCTTAACATGTGTATCAACAGCTATTCCATTAGCTATTCCAAAGGCTTCTAATAAAATTACATTTGCAGACTTTCTGCCAACACCTGCTAAGCTTAGCAAGTCTTCCATATTATTTGGAACTACTCCGTCAAAATTTTCAAGAACTTGCTTTGCACATAATTTGATATTTTTGGCTTTGTTTTTATAAAAGCCACATGGATGTATTATATCTTCTAATTCCTTAATATCAATCTCTGCATAGTCTTGAATAGTTTTACATCTTGAAAAAAGAGCTGGTGTTGTTTTGTTTACACGCTCATCTGTGCATTGTGCAGAAAGCATAACTGCAACAACAATTTCAAAAGGTGTAGTGAAATCCAAGCTACAAGTGGCTTCTGGATATGTTTTTTTCAAAATATCTACTAAATTTTTTGCTTCTTTTTTATTCATTATATTTTCTCCTTTTTCTATTAAAGTATAGCTCTTTTTTGAATATTGGTCAATAGTTTAACATAAATAGGAACAAATAAAGTTAAGTTTGAATATTATATACAAAAGAAGGGAGAAATAGCATGTTTTGTTTTTTAAAGAAATTACTTGGTGTGTGCCTAGTTGGTTTAGGTTTGGGAATTTTACTTGTGTTATTGCTTCCATTAACAGGTTGGCTATTTATTATCGGTGTTGGACTGGCTTGTGTAGGGTTAGCATGGTTTATATGCTGAAAAGGAGGTAATGTTATGACTATTGTAGTGAAAAAAGTACCAAAATTTTTACGTGGCTTTGTAAAGTTTATTTTTGGAATTAAAGACTAAGAAAAAAAGAGCTTATGCTCTTTTTACTTTTCCATTTTTTAAACATTTTGCACATACATAAATTCTCTTTACTTGACCGTCAACTTCTGCTTTTACGCTTCTTAGATTTGGCTTCCAAGTACGAGCTGACCTTTTACTGATATGTGAACGTGTAATACTTAATTTATTTCCATTACTTTGTGTTTTATCACAAATTGCGCATTTTGCCATAATTAGCACCTCCTACATTTAAAATAAACTGACTATTTATAAGTGTATCACAAAATTAGAAAAAAAACAAGTATTTTTCAAAATTTATTAAATCTTTGCGATTCCACCCATAATTTTACTATAAGATGCACGGTTTAATAATTTTGCTCCACCAGAAATAACAACTGTGTCACCTTTTTCAAGAACTCCTTGTTTTTGTAACTTTTGAATTCCTTTTTCTACTGTTTTATCAATATTTTCTTGTGCCTCAATATATACTGGTGTTACATTCCATGCTACTGATAATTGGTTGAAAGTTCTTCTATTGTCTGTGATTGCTAATATTGGGCAACCAGCTCCTAAGCCTGATAGTCTTCTTGCTGAATCACCAGTGTTTGTGTAGCATACAATTGCATCAGCATTTATATTCATTGCCATTGTGCATATTGCGTAAGCAATCTCTGTTTCAAAATCTGTTAAATCTATATTGTCATTGTTTTTAAATCTTTTCCAATAGTCAATGTCATTTTCTGTTCTTTTTGCTATTTTAACCATTGTTTTAACACATTCTACTGGGTATTTTCCCATAGCACATTCACCTGAAAGCATTATAGCACTTGTTCTATCATAAATTGCGTTTGCCACATCACTTGCTTCTGCTCTTGTTGGTAGTGGGTTATATGTCATGCTTTCTAGCATTTGTGTTGCTGTAATTGCTGGTTTATTTGATCTATTTGATAATTTTATAAATTTCTTTTGCATAATTGGTGGTTCTGTAAAGTCTGTTTCTGTTGCCATATCTCCACGGGCAATCATTTGTGCATCAGCATTTTCAATGATTTCTTCCATGTTTTGTAGACCTTCTACATTTTCTACTTTTGTAACAATTTTAATATCTTTACCACCGTTTTCATCTAATACTTTTCTAACTTGGTCTATGTCATCTTTATTTCTTGTAAATGACATTGCAACAAAGTCATAATCATGTTCACATGCTGTTTTTAAGTCTGCAATATCTTTATCTTTTAAAGCTGGTAGACGTACTGCTGTTCCTGGTAAGTTCATTGTTTTTCTGCTTCCAAGTCCATTTCCATGTACTACTGTACAAACAATGTCTTTATTAACAATTTCATCTACTACTAATTCAATAGCTCCATCATCAATCAATATTTTTGCACCTGGTACTATATCTTTATATAGTTCTTTATATGTTACAGATACTTTATCTTTATCTCCTACAATATCTTCATTTACAAGTGTAAATTTTTGACCATCTTCTAATTGAATTTTTTCATTTTTACCAGTTACTAACATTCCTGTTCTGATTTCTGGTCCTTGCATGTCTAATAATAGTCCTATTGGTAAGTCAAGTTCTTTTCTTAATCTGATAACTTCTTCTGTTTTTTCAGCTTGTTCTTCCCAACTTCCATGTGAATAATTTATTCTACAAACATTTAAACCTTCTTTCATTAGTTCTTCTAATCGGTATTCACTTGCAGGTCCGATTGTTCCTACTATTTTTGTCTTTCTTAGTTCTTTCATAAAAATTTTCCTTTCTAAATAATTTTTAACCGCGGTATATTATATCAAATTTATATACAAAATTCAACACTTTACTCCAATTTTTTTAAAATAATGTGACAAGTGCGTGTAAGATTTTTTCATCTTGGCTATATATACATACTGTATGTTTATTGTCATTTATTGCATATTTGCATTTTAAAGTATCACCTAGTTTTATTTCTTTTTTATATTGTATTTGAATTTCATTAAAAGGTCTTTTTTGATAGATTTCTTCTGGTAGGGCTTCATATGCAAGGTCTAAATAATACAAATTGTGCATGTGCCCATTTATATCAATATCTCGCCTTTTAACTGTGTACTCTACTTCATTTGAAAATGTTTCTGGCACTTTAATTTTCTCTAATTCACGGTTTTCAAACACACTTTTATCTTCTAGCTCATAATTTTCCATTATGCCATCTAATTTTGTTATTCTATTTGTTTCTATATTTAATAAAGCCCATTTTGAAGTTCCTATTGCACATAGTGTTCCTTGACCATCATACATTTCAAAATCACGGCATGTATGAAGCTTTTCAGCATCTCTGCCCCATGTTTCTATACGAATATCTTGTCCATATTTTGGTCTATTTAAGACTTTTAATTTCCAACCTAATAAAATCCATGCTAGTTTTGTTCTTTGAATATCGTTGGCACCAAAACCTGCTAAGTCTGAATGGTAACCTCCGATATTCTCAAACATTTCTAGTATAGATTTATTTTTTATTAAATTATCTTTTCCAATATCCTTTACACCTGTTTTAAAACTGCATTTAAAAATCATCTGTAAACATCCCTTTCTAGTATCCCGGCTTTTCTAATAGGTGGAACATATTCTTTTTGTATTCTTCTACACCTGGTTGATTAAAAGGGTTTACTCCAAGCAACATTCCTGACATTGCACAAGCTTTTTCAAAGAAATATAGTAATTCTCCAAGATTTTCTTCATCTAATTGATTCATTTCTAATATTAGATTTGGAACATCTCCTGTTCCATGTGCTTGTACTGTTCCTTCCATTGCTTTTTTATTAACATAGTCCATTGTTTTTCCAGCTAAATAATTCAAACCGTCTAAGTTATCATCATCTGGGTTTATAGTAATATCACTTTTTGGTGTTTTTATTGAAATTACTGTTTCAAATAAATCACGCCTTCCATCTTGAATATATTGACCCATTGAGTGTAAATCTGTTGTAAAATCTACACCTGCTGGAAAAATTCCCTTTTTATCTTTTCCTTCACTCTCACCATATAGTTGTTTCCACCACTCAGTAAAATAGTGCATTTTTGGTTCATAGTTAACTAATATTTCTACATTTTTTGAGAATTTTTTATGTAAAATATTTCTTAATACTGCATACTGATAACACTCATTGTATTTTATATCAGGGTCATCAAATCTGTCTTGTGCAGTTTTTGCCCCTTTCATCAATTTATCAATATTTATACCTGCTGTTGCAATTGGCAATAACCCAACTGCTGTTAGAACTGAATATCTTCCGCCTATATTATCTGGTACAACAAATTGCTCATACCCTTCATTTTCAGCTAATGTTTTTAAAGCTCCCTTTTCTTTGTCTGTTGTTGCATATATTCTACTACGAGCTTCATCAATTCCATATTTGTTTTCCAAAATTTCTCTGAAAATTCTGAATGCAATTGCTGGTTCTGTTGTTGTTCCAGATTTTGATATTACATTTACTGAAAAATCTTTGTTACCTATATATTCAATAAGTTCATTTATATAGTTAGGGCTTAAATTGTTTCCAACATATAAAATTTGAGGAAATTTCCTTTGTTTTTCTGGCAATAAGTTATAAAATGTACTTGTTAAGCTTTCAATAACTGCTCTTGCTCCTAAATATGACCCACCTATACCTATTACAACTAAAATTTCTGATTCTTTTGCTATTTTCTTAGCTGCTTGTTTTATTCTCTTAAATTCGCTTTTGTCATAATTTGTTGGCAAGTTTAACCACCCAACAAAGTCATCTGGGTCATCTGCTCTTTTGTTTAATTCTTCATGAATCGCCTTTACCTTTTTGTTGTATTCTCCAATCATTTTTTTAGTAACATTTGCATGTTTGAAATTTAATTTTACATTTGCCATAATATATTCCTCCTTTTATCTCTTGTTTTTACATTCTTGTTATATATAGCATAATTATTGCTAACCCTACAATTACTCTGTATATTGCAAATACTTTGAAACTGCCTTTTTGTAAATATCTTAATAAAAATTTAATTACAAGTAAGCCAACTAAAAAGCTTGCAACAACTCCAACAGCAAAAGGTATATTGAATACAAAATCTTTGAATTTATATAATGTTGCTCCTAATACAATTGGTGCTGATAGCATAAAAGAATATTTGGCTGTTGATTCCCTATCTACTCCCATCATTCTGCCTGTTGTCATTGTTACACCTGAACGTGAAACACCTGGTATAAAGGCTAAGGCTTGTGATAGTCCAATTAAAAATGTTTGCTTAAAAGTCATGTCCTCATATTTTGTTTTTGATGGTGCTTTTTTATCTACAATATATAGTATAATTCCCATTATAATAAGTGCGATTGCAATAAGTAATGGCATTTTTGCTAAACTATCACCTAAGAAGTGATCTAATAAAAAGCCTATTGCTCCACCTGGTAATGTTGCAATTACTATGTACCAAAACATTCTGCCTTCTGTTGTTTTTTCTTTTTTTACTACTTGCTTATATCCACCTTTTATTAAACTTATCCAGTCGTTGAAAAAGAATAGTCCTATTGCTAGTAATGTACCAAAATGCAGAGCTACATCAAAGCTTTCTGGCACCTGCCAATTAAATATCCAAGGTATTAAATTCAAATGTGCCGAACTTGATATTGGTAGTAATTCAGTTAACCCCTGAACTACCCCTAATACTAGTGCCTGCATTATTTCTATCATTTTATCCACATTCCTTTCAATTTCTAAAATTCTCTATATTTTTCTTCTTCTGACAAAGTATTCTCTGTTCTTTCTATTTCTTCTTTTTTATGTTTGTTTCTGTTCAACATTTCAATATCACTATAACTTAACTGCCTTGTGATTTCAAACATTTTTTCAAGATGTTCTTTTGCCTTATTTTTATTATTGTCTATTTTTTCTTGTTCTTCTTCATTTTCAATATCTTCATCTAAATTAAATGGTATTGCAATTTTTGCAAGAATTGGTATAAAAATTGGCTCACTTTTAATTTTTGGTACTATTTTTTTAGCATTTGCATCAATTGCTGTATTTGCATATTGAATTGCTGTATCTTTGTTTCCTTTTATCAATTCTATTTTAGCTAATTCGAAATATGCGTCTGGGGCTAATTCTTCGTCCTCAGTTACCTGCATAAAATATTTTTGTGCTTCTTCTACTTCTTTATAAATCAAAGCAATTTCAGCCAAAGAATATTTTGCACTATATAATAAGTGGTTTATATCTGCCGCTCTTTCATAACAAATTTTTGCACTTTCAAAGTCATTTAACATTGTATATGCAATTCCTAGATTGTAGTATAAATCATAATTTCCTGGGTTGTGTTTTAATGCTTCTTGATAAATATTTGTTGCTTCTTTATACATTTCTTTTTGTAGTAAAATATCTCCTAATAATAAACTTGCTTCACAATAGTCTGGTTTCTTTTTTAGTAAATTCGTTAACATTTCTGCTGCTTCGTCTTGTTTATCAAATCCATTTAATAATTCTGCTACTTTAAAATATGAATCATAATCTCTTTTATGAATATCAATTGCTTGGACATATTCATCAATTGCTTTCCTCATACCGCCTTCATTCTCATATATTTCAGCTAGTCTTTTGTGTCCTTGATAATTTTCTGGATATTTTGTTACTAAATGAATTAGTGCTTGTTTTGCTTTTTTATTATCTCCTAATTTTAGGTATATGTTGGCTTTTGTAATATCAATAATTTCTGTAAGTGGTATGTTTTGTTTTTCTAATACAAGAATAATAACTGGCACAAAAATTCCGATAATGTATTTAATTACCATGAAAATCCAGTTGAGTTCAATTTTGAATATTGCTTCAAAGAAGTTTAATGCAAGTGCTATTGCTTGTAAGATGATAATCATTACATAACTTGTATCGTTTTTCTTTATGATATTGTAGAAAAAATATGCGAATATACAAATTGTTACCACTGCAAAAATAAGTTGTTCTACCATAAAATTACTCCTTCCTTTTTACTTCAAATTTCTCTTCTATTTTATTGCATTTTTCTTAATTTGTCTAGTAGTTAGTATAGATTTTGATAAATTTTGTAGTCTCTTAAAATTTTTCTTATGTATTGGTTGGTTTCTCTATATGGTACATTTTCTATGTCTGTGCCATCTGCTTTTATAACTTTTCTTTCTATCCACGAATCTACAATTCCTGTTCCTGCATTATATGCAGCAAGTGCCACTTCTATTTTTTTATACTTTTCTAGTAAAATTGATATATATTTTGTTCCTAACTCTATGTTGACTTCTGGTTTGAGTAGTTCTTCCCCTATGTTTTCATATTTCCTCGGTGGTTCTAATTTAATTGCTACATCATTTGCGGTTTCTTCCATGAGCTGCATCAAGCCTTTCGCGCCTTTTGAAGATTCTGCGTTAACATTAAAATTGCTTTCTGCTTTTATAATAGCAAAAATCAGATTTTCATTTACTTGATATTTTTCTGCATATACTTTTACAAAGTTTTCATATTTTTGTGGATATATAATTTTCATAATCTTTTTTCTAAATTGTGTTGGTGCTACTATTATCGCTATACATATTAGTAGCAGTATTACTATTATATTTTTAATTTTTCTTATGTTAATCTCCCCTTTACTTGCAATCGTACCAATTAGTTGCTTCTGAAATATCTGCAATTAGTGGTACATCTAAATTGACTGCTGTCTCCATTTCATTTTTTAATATTTGCTTAACTTTTTCAATTTCAGCTTTTGGTGTTTCTATCATCATTTCATCATGAACTTGTAACACAATTTTAGCTTTTAAATTTTCTTCTTTTAATTTGTTATACACCCTTATCATTGCAATTTTCATGATGTCTGCTGCTGTTCCTTGAATTGGTGTGTTCATTGCTGCTCTTGAACCAAACTGCCTAACCATATAATTATTAGATTTAAGTTCTGGAATATATCTTCTCCTATGAAATAGGGTTTCAACATAACCTTTATTTTTTGCTTCTTCTGTTATGTTTTCCATATAGTTCTTTATTCCTTGATATTCAGCTAAATATTCATCAATATATTGCTTTGCTTGTTTTCTTCCTATTCCTAATTGTTCACTTAAACCGAAGTCGCTTATTCCGTACACTATTCCAAAATTTACAGCTTTTGCACTTGACCTTTGCTCTTTTGTTACTTCATCAATTGGAGTTTTAAATACTTTTGATGCTGCTTGTTTATGAATATCTTCATTATTTTTAAATGCTTGTATCATGTGCTTATCTTGTGAAATATGTGCTAAAACTCTAAGTTCTATTTGTGAATAGTCTGCATCAATATATACTTTACCATCTTCTGGTTCAAATATTTTTCTTACTTGTTTTCCAAGTTCAAATCTTGTTGGAATATTTTGTAAATTTGGTTCTGTTGAGCTTATTCTACCTGTTGCTGTGATTGTTTGATGGAAAAATGAGTGAATTCTTTTTGTAACTGAGTTTATATATGGTTTTAAGCCTTCAACATAAGTAGAGTTCAATTTCATTAGTTGCCTGTAATCTAAAATTTCTTCGATAATAGGGTCTTCTTTTTTTAGTTTTTCTAAAACATCTACATCTGTTGAATAACCACTCTTTGTTTTTTTGATTACTGGTAATTTTTTCTTTTCAAATAGTATTTCGCCTAATTGCTTAGTTGAGTTGATGTTAAACTCCTCTCCTGCCATTTCATAAATGATTTTAGTTTTGATTTCTAGTTGCTCTTTTAATAAATTTCCAAATTTATCTAGTTCTTCTTTGTTTGCATACATTCCATTCCACTGCATTTCAGATAAAACTTCCACTGTTGGAATTTCAATGTCTTTGAACAACTCTAAACTTCCTATTTGCTCTAACTTTTCAGTTAACTTGGTTTCTAGTTGTTTAATAATATATGTTTTAAAAGCTAATTTTTCTGTGTTATATTTTTTTAATTCATCATCATTTTTTTCAGCCATTTCAAATAAATTCATCTGTGTTTCAGTTTCTTCTGGTTTTTTGATATAATCATCTATATTTATTCCAAGTTCAGTTTCTGCAATGTCATTAAGTGTTAACTTGTTGTTTGTTGGGTTTAATAGATATTGAGCAATTTTTGCATCAAAATCTAAACCATTTAACTTTATGCCTTCTTGTTTTAATAAGATATATGTTTTACTTAAATGTGTTCCTACTTTTTTTATATTTATATTTTCTAGGACTTCTTGAAATTCCTGTATTTTATGATTTTTTGACAAATCAACTATATATACTTGTTTTTCTGCATATATTCCGATTGATGTTATTTTTTCTTTGATAATTTTTTCTGGGCTATCGTCTTTGTTGGTTTCTATTTCAAATATCATTTTATTTTCAAGTTTTATATTTGAAATTGCTTCTTCAACTTCATCTTCTTTTATTTGATATGTTTCTTGCTTTTCTTCTAATTGTGTGCTTTCTTCGCCTTCTAAATTAAATTTTTCTATGTATCTTTTAAAATTCAGTTCTTTAAATAATCTTAAAACTTCTTGCTTGTTCCAATCTTGTATCTTCAATTCTGCTAATGTATCTTTAATTGGTACCTCGCAATTTATTGTTCCTAAGGTTCTTGAAAGTTCTGCTAATTCCTTGTTATTTTCTATATTTTCCTTTTGCTTACCTTTTAAATTTGTTTCTCCCGCTTCTACTTTCTTATATAAATCATCAATTGTTCCATATTCTTGTATCAACTTCAAAGCTGTTTTTTCGCCAATTCCTGGCACTCCTGGAATATTATCTGATGTATCGCCTTGTAAACCTTTTACTTCAATTAACTGTTTTGGTTTAATCCCATAAGTTTCTATTATTTTGGATTCATTGTATAAATCTGTTTCAGTTTTTCCACCTTTTGTATGTGGTATTCTTATTGTTATATTGTTTGTTGCTAATTGAAAAGTATCTCTATCTCCTGAAAGAATTGTAACTTCTAGTCCCTCTTTTTCTCCATATCTTGACAATGTTCCAAGTATATCATCTGCCTCATAGCCTTCCATTTCAATAATGTCAATATTCATCGCTCTTAATACTTCTTTTATCATTGGCATTTGCATAGCTAGTTCATCTGGCATTCCTTTTCTTGTTGCTTTATACCCCTCATACATTTTATGCCTAGCAGTTGGAGCTTTTAAATCAAAAGCCACCGCCATATATTGTGGTTTTACATCATCTAAAAGTTTAAATAGTATTGCTAAAAAGCCATATACAGCATTTGTATATTTTCCATCTTTTGTTGTGAGCATTTTACTTCCCATTATCCCATAAAAAGCTCTATTCATTATGCTGTTTCCATCAATCAATACTAATTTTTCCATTTCAAATATTCCTTTCGTTTAATTATTAAATATTTCATTGACTTTTTCTAATGTTTTACTGCGGTCTAAAATTTTTCCAATTGTTTTTTCTTCAATCTTTCTCCTGATATAGTCTATTATTGAGCCTATTAGTAGTATGGCAATTGTGCACACAAAGATATGTAATATTAAATTAAGTGTTGGTGCTGTGTAATATGCTTCTGTTTTTAATATTTTTTTCCATACTGCTTCATTAAAAAATTCATTATCATGTAACAGCAAAACTCCTAAGCATGATGAAGAAAAAAATGTAATTAGTTTGTTGTTTTTTATTTGCATTTTTTTGAATAAATCTAATAATAGGACTGCTATAATTATAGACCCAAATTGATTGTTTCTTAAATAAATTCTTTCACTAGCAACAAGTAAACCTCCTAGTATAAATATAATATCACCTATCTTATTTTTGAAAATACATACATCAAATTTTGATATATATCCACCAATTAGTGCTACATATAGAACTGATACGATTTCTCCAAAAGGCTCTACATCTGTGTTATATATCATACCTAGGCATGTTGGAATTATTGTTATGGCTATACCTAGAATCAATAATAATATTAAATAATTTTGCTTCGTTAATTTATTTAATGTTGGTCTTATTAGTGGTATCAATATATAAATTGATAAATATGCAGTTATAAACCAATTTACTTTAAATGATATTGGAAATATTGAATATGCTAAATATTTTTGAAATTCATCACCTAGTAATACTATCATGACTATGTTTGTAAGTATCGCATAAAATATGGTTTCTAAGATTAGTTTTATTATTTTTTGTACTTTAAATTTATACTGGAACAAAAAATATCCTGTTATAATTACAAAACCATTTGAGGCAAGTCTGCCTATAATCAAGCCTATATGTGACACAAATTGGTTACCTATCATTGTTTCCGCGTCTTGTATCCCACCATGTAAGCAATAGTGATGTATGATTATCAATATCATACATAATATTCGTAATAGTTCTAAATTTCCTTTTCTTTCTGATTTCATTTTTTCCTCTCATGCTATTTATTTTTTATCATTATATAATGTGTTTTTGTTTCGTCAGTTTTTTTGAAGCCTAGCTTTTCATATAATTTAATAGCTTTTTCATTTATTTTAAATGCTTGTAATTTTACATCTTTTTCTTGATTTTCAAGTAAAATTTCTTTTAATATTGCGGTTCCAATTCCTCTATTTTGGTATTCTGGTTTTATGCAGATATTACCGATTTCAAAAGTATTGTTTTCAATTTCTTCTCCGTTATAGAAACCTACTAGCTTATTTTTTAAATATACTAACTCGATGTTTTTTGAGTTCTCTTTCATAAACTTGCTAAATAATTTCTTTTGTATATCTTCATTCCACTCTCCATAGATGTTTTCTACATATTTTTGATATACTTCCTTTTTTAGATTATATATAAATTGTATTTCTTCCTGGTTTCCATTTTTATGTGGTTTTATTTCTAGATTAGGTACATCCCAACTTAATCTGATATTTCTTTGTGTAATTTCATTTTCAAGATGTTGGCTTTCCTTCTCTGAACTAATGCGGTCATTAGCCAAAGCTTGTGCATCTATTGAAAATATACATCCACAGTATTTCTGCATGTATAATCCTAATTCACGTGCTTTTGCTTGTCCTTCTCTAAAACCTACTCTAAAATCACGGTAAATAAATTCCAGTCCGTATTTTTTTGCGATGTTTTCCCCTATTTCTTTTATAATCTCATGTTTTTGATATGGGCTTACTAGTAAAGTTGTTGTGATTGCATCATATCCATGTTCTTTTGCATATTTTGCAGTTTGTTCTAATCTTACTGGATAGCAATAATCTTTACAGCGTGTGTTTATGCCTTTTGCTACATTTTCACAAAATGTAGTTAAGCCATATTCTTCTTCAAAGATTGCTTTTACACCTATTTTTTTACTGTATTCTTTTAAAGTGTCTCGCCTTGTTTTGTATTCAATATATGGGTGAATATTAGGGTTGTACCAATATATTGTTGGTTCTATTCCCTCTGTTCTAAGTGAATCAATACAATATACACTACAAGGTGTGCAACATGTGTGCATAAGTAATTTCATTTTTTCACACTTCTTTCTAAATTTACTTTACTCCTTCAATTACAACATAGCTTTCAAAGTCTGTTACTTTGAAGCCTTCTAAATCATATAGTTCTTTATCTGCTTTTTCAATCATGTAAACATTATTTTCATTGTTTTCTAATTCTGAAATGTCCTCAAAATGATAGTTTCCAAAGCTTATAACTTGCCTAAATGGCATATCTGGTGCATCATATTCCACTGTTTCCACAAATTCTTTTGTGTTGTATTTTGTATAAAATAGTACATAAATATATGGTTCTTTTATTTTATCTGTAATATGTATTTGCTTGTCTTCAAGGTTCGAAATATATGAAATTGGTTCTTTTAGATTATCTTCAAATGTGTGTAGTTTATTACTATCTTGCATTATATATGTGTACATGAATAATATAAAAGAAATTACATACATGGCAATTACTGCATAAGTTATCTGTTTTTTTTGGCAAATAAAGTCAATTCCTAAAATCGTATAATAAATAATTGGTATAAATATTATATTTAAACGATTTATATTAGGCTCACATATTGGAATTATGCAGATTGCAGCAATAAACCATAGATTAAATATCCAACTATATTTTATTTCCGAATTTGATTTTTTACAGAAGTTTCGTACAACTCCCATTACTGTAAATGCAATAGAAAGCATGTAAATTACACCAAAACCATCAATTGCATTCCAGTCAAGTCCGTCATCTTGCAATAAAAGTATTGGTATTGCTTCTTTTATGTTTTCAAAAGATATTGATGTTATGCTTTGAAAACGATTAACTTCTAATTTTGGAATTGTCATAAATGGTAAATTTATTTGTGGCAAGTCAAAGGTGTTTATTAAAACATATAATATGATTGGTAATGCAATAATCGTAACAATTCCAAGTGAAACTAGTCCTTGAATAATTGTGATTTTCTTTTGCTTATATAAAATTATTAGTAGCGGAATTATAAATACTGGTAAAAATAAATATGATGTACCATACGCATACGCACTAATTCCCGCTATTACAAAGCCCGAGTAATAAAATGGCTTTTTATTATCTTCCAAACCTTTTATAATAAAAAATACTGACAGCAAAATCAAATCTGGAAATAAGTTAGATTCCAAGCCCCACCTACTTTTCATGATATGCCATGGACATATCACAAAAAAGGCTAGCCCAATTCTTGCAATTCTAGGGTTTGCAATTCTTTTTAATATTAAATACATTATCACTACTGATATTGAACTAATAATTGCCATTGGTAAACGAATTGCTAAAACATTTAAGCCAACAATGTATATAAATGGAATTATAAGATAAGTTAATAGCGCATTTTGTCCGCTTCCCCATGCTTTTAAAAATACAGGCATGAAATTGCCATTTCTATCAATTCCATAATTTGCAATGCTAAAAGCTTCATATCCAGAAGATATTTCATCTACATTTATAGCATCAGGTAAATGTGCAATTCCAATTACTCTAATTGCAACACCTATCAATATCAATATGATGATACTAATTTTATATCTTTTATTTACATCTATTTTCTTTATTTTATCGCATATACGCATCATAATTTTCTATTTCCCCTACAAGTTTAAAATTTTCTTTTACATATTTAATAACTTTTAAAGGTGTTTGCCAGTTCAATGCCTCTCCATCTTTTTTTAGTAGGTATATCGTTTTTTCATCTGTAATGTTTTCTATTTTTTGTATTACGCCTTCTTCTCCATCTTTTCCTAGATTTCCTTTTAAAAGCATATCAAAATCTTTTGTATAATTATCAATTGGAATAGTGTAAATTGCAGCTTCTGCATCTAATACATACACTTTATTCCCTTCATTTTCTTTTTCTTTGATATATTTATCAAATTCGATAATCTTGTTTTTTAAATCTGCCTCTATTTCTATATTTTTATAGTGTGCAATTTCTTGGTTGAGTTTGCCTTCTTGTAATTTTAATATGTAATTATTTAAACTAGTTATCCCTACAATGGCAGTAAATGTACACATTGTTACCCAAATGATTAGTGTGATAGTTTTATAATGCAATTTTTTATGTTTATAGTTTATCTTTTTATATATTTGTTTTCTTATTAAGAAAACGCTGTAACTAAATGTTATTAAAAGAATTGTTATTCCAATTAGAAAATGAATTTTATCAGAAATTGGATATATAACAGTTAACATTGGTAAACTATAAAGTGTTAATTTTTGTAAAGTTTCAAATTCTTCTTTTTCCTTTTTTCTAATTTTTATTATAATACTTGCTACAACAGTTGCCACAACAATGATTGGCATTGCAAATGATAAAATTTTAATTACAATATCTTTTGTACGTAATAAACTACTATATGGCACATTGTTATTAAATGTAGCTATTCCATATACTGCATAGCTCATAAAATCTTGAAATGAATTAGTTACAAGTAAATATACTAATAATATAATACATGGAATAGCAATTCCAATTATTCTTTTCCCTATTTCCTTTAAAGTTGGTTTTATGTCTTGCTTTTTAGTTATTTTAATTAGTGGTGCAATAACAGTTCCAATGGCTATCATTAGTCCTATACTTTGTTTTGTACAAATGGCAAGCCCTGCCAGTACTCCAATTAAAAGTGGCTTTTCATCATTTTTTAGTTCTAAATATAAAATGATTAAACATAAAAGTAAAGCCATATAATTGTAATCAATGCAAAATACATCTTTAAATAGCCAGCCTATTGATATTGTAACTATTAAACTAAAATTTGTTTCTTTAACAGTTGTTTTTAATATTTTAAAAATCATGTATAATATTGCTGTTGCAAGTATTGCCGTTAAAATTCGCATCATAATCAATTCATTTGATATTAGTTTTAAAAAAACGCTGTTTATAAATGGTAGTAGTGGAGTTGTGATTGTGCTTATATCTTTATAAGGCAATTTTCCGTCTGCTATGTTTTTTGCAACATTATAGTTCCAAAGTTCGTCTAAGTCTCCAACTTGGTTTATTATAATTACACTCAAAACCATAATAAATATAAAGATTATTAAAAGATACTCTTTTTTTAAAAATCTTTTCATGAGTTTTCCTTTCTGATTTCTAGCTTTCCATATAGCTATATCCTAAATGTTGATATGCTGGTGGTAATACCATTCTTCCTCTTAAAGTTCTAGCTATAAAGCCAATTTGAATTAAATATGGCTCATACACATCTTCAATTGTGTCAACTTCTTCACCAATTGTTGCAGCTAATGCTTCTATTCCAACAGGTTTTCCAGAATATTGAACAATCATTGTTTCTAAAAGTTTTCTATCAATTTCATCTAAGCCTAATTCGTCAATTTCAAGCTTATTCAAGGCGTGTTTTGTAATTTTTAAATTGATTTCTCCATCACCTAAAA
Organism: uncultured Clostridia bacterium; assembly: GCA_947594935.1. Taxonomy (GTDB): domain Bacteria; phylum Bacillota; class Clostridia; order TANB77; family CAG-508; genus CAG-269. The sequence continues at coordinate 28,658 of CANQEM010000005.1, forward strand.
CTGCTGCATAATCTCTAACTCTTTTTAATAATCTATTTGCAATTCTTGGTGTTCCTCTTGACCTTCTAGCAATTTCAACTGCTGCTTCTTCTTGAATTTTGACTTCTAATATACTGCTAGAACGTTTTACAATTTTAGTTAAATCTTCAACAGAATATAGTTCTAATCTATGTACAATTCCAAATCTATCTCTTAAAGGTGTTGTTAATGCACCAGCTTTTGTTGTTGCACCAATAAGAGTGAATTTAGGTAAATCAAGCCTAATTGACCTAGCGCTTGGACCTTTTCCTATAATAATATCTAATGTGTAATCTTCCAAGGCTGGGTATAAAATTTCTTCAACACTTTTGCTAAGCCTATGAATTTCATCAATAAATAACACATCAAATTCTGATAAATTTGTTAATAATGCTGCTAAATCTCCTGGCTTTTCTATTGCTGGTCCAGAAGTGATTTTTATATTTGCATTCATTTCATTTGATATAATATTTGAAAGTGTGGTTTTTCCTAATCCTGGTGGTCCATAAAGTAAAACATGGTCAAGGGCTTCTCCTCTTTTTTTCGCCGCTTCTATATATATTTTCATATTCTCTTTTATTTTATCTTGTCCAATATATTCATCCAAAGTTTTGGGTCTTAGCGAATTTTCTAGCCTTTCTTCCACAGAGTTTTCTAGTTCTGGGTTTATTATTCTTTCTTCTTCCATATATATCTTCCTTTCTCAGGCTGTATATGTATTTTCAATAAAATCTTCTATTATTTTTATGATTTTTCTATTATTTGATATGTATTTTACAGGTTCAAAAGTTTTTGCTTTTTCAATTGCTCCTTCTAATTCTTCGACTTCATTAACACCTATAATATAACCTTTTTGCGTGAAGGCTTGTACTATCTCTTTTTGGTGGTCATTTACATGTTCGCCATATTGATGTTTTCTTGGCACTGCAATTACTTTTTTTCCTAATTTTAAAGATGATACAATTGATGCCCCTCCGCCATGTGTGATGATAAGTGAGGCTTGTTTTTGATATTCACCTATTTTGGTTTTTGAAATTAGTGCAAATTGCTTCATGTTTTTACTTTCATATTTTGTATATCCTGCTTGTACGATAACTTCTTCTTGAATTACCTTTTTTTCTATCAGCTTATCCACTTCTTCTAATAATCTGTGGAAACTGTTATTTTGAGTTCCTAGCATAATAAATATCATTAAAATATTACCCCTCCGTATACCGCTTTTGGATATAGTTTTAACATTTCTTCCCATTGCACAATAAATAAATCTGCAATTGGATAAATTAGTCTGCCTGTTGCGGTTTTTTTATTTATATTTGCCATTGTTTCTATATAAATAATTTTACTTCCAAAAATCTTGCCTAAAATGCACATTGGACCTGCTGTATGTGTTCCTGTTGTTATGATTATTTTCGGTCTTATTTTACAATATAAATATACTGTTTTTATGCACAAATATAAATATTTAAAAATATAACTAAAAAGTTTTGCTCTTGTTCCATAAGGTAGAAAATATAATTTATTTCCATATTCTTCTTTTAAGCTTATATTTGATTCATCTTTTTCTGTGATGATGTTATAGTCATATTTTTTAAATAATGGTTTTAATTGCAATAATTCTTCGAGATGTCCACCTGTACTAGAAATGAATAGTATCTTTTTCCTCATTTTCAAGCTTTTTCCTTTCTGATTTTCTAACACCCTTATTATATCGTTTTTTTCTTTTTATGTCTAGCAATTTGCAAAAAAACTAAGATTTTTAAATCAAAATCTTAGTTTTTAATCTTATCCGAATAGTCCACGCTTTTTTACTGGCGGTTGCTCGTTCATTGTTTTTGCAAGTTGCGTTAACAAGTCTCGTTGCTCTTTTGTCAACCTTTTTGGAGTTTGAACAATAACAGTAAAAATAAAGTCTCCCTGCATTGATGAATTAACATTTTTAAAGCCTTTATTTCTGATTGTAAATTTAGAACCTGTTTGTGTGGCTTCTGGAATTTTATAAAATTCTTTTGTTCCATCTACCATTGGTATTTCAAGTTCAGCTCCAAGAGTTGCTTGTGTAATTGTAATAGGCACTTCGCATAATACATTATTTCCTTTTCTGGTGTAAACACCATGCCTTTTTATTCTAACTGTTATATATAAATCTCCATTTTGTCCGCCTTTTTCTCCTGGTTCACCTTCTCCTCTTAGTGCAACAGATTGGTCATCATCAATTCCTGCTGGTATATGAACTTTGATTTTTGGCTGTTTTCTAACAGTTCCTCTACCTTTACATATATCACATGGTTCTTTGATGATTTCTCCTGTTCCATGACAATCTGGACATGTTCTAGTTGTTTGCACTTGCCCTAAAATAGTATTTTGTACTTGTTTGATTTGCCCTGTTCCTTGGCAGTTTGGACATTTCATTGGGTTTGTTCCCGGCTTTGCACCAGTTCCATGGCAATGACTACATTTTTCATTTCTTGTAATTACTATTTCTTTGTCTACACCTAAGTAAGCTTCTTCAAAAGATATTTCCATCCTTAGGTTTAAATCTGCACCTCTTTTAGGTCCTGTTTGCCTTCTTGATTGCTTGCCACCAAAACCTGTAAAAAATGAAAATATATCTCCTAAGTCTCCAAAATCTCCAAAGCCATCAAACCCAGAACCATTATAAGAATAATATCCGCCTTGCCCTCCAAAAGGACCTCCGGCTCCTCCAAAGCCTTGTGGTCCATCTGGTCCAAATTGGTCATACATTCTTCTTTTTTGAGGGTCTGACAAAGTTTCATAAGCTTCATTTACTTCTTTAAATTTTGCTTCTGCTTCTTTTTTGTTGTCGGGGTTTGCGTCTGGATGATATTGTTTTGCCAATTTTCTAAATGCTTTCTTTAATTCATCATCTGTCGCATTTTTATTGACTCCTAGCACTTCATAATAGTCTCTTTTACTAGCCATCGTTTTTTCCTTTCAATCTTATTTATCCTCTTTATCATCTTCCACTTTGTAATCTGCGTCATATACTCCGCCATTTTCAGCACCGTTTTCAGCATTTTCTGCATTTGCTGCACCTTCTGCTGCTCCATTTGGATTTGCATTTTTATATAGTTGTTCTGACATTTCATAGAATACTTTTGTTAATTTTTCAGTAGCTTCTTTAATTTTTTCTGTGTCGTTTGTTTCTAATGCTTTCTTAGTATTTTCAATTTCTGTTTCAACTTTTGATTTTTCTTCACTACTAATTTTATCGCCTAAATCTGTTAATGTTTTTTCACTGTTATATAATAGGCTTTCTGCATTATTTTTAACTTCGATTTCTTCTTTCTTTTTCTTATCCTCTGCTGCGTGTGCTTCTGCATCTTTTACAGCTTTTTCAATATCTTCTTCTGTTAAATTTGTAGAAGCTGTGATTGATACGTCTTGGCTGTTTCCTGTTGCCATATCTTTTGCAGATACGTGAACAATTCCGTTTGCATCAATGTCAAATGTTACTTCAATTTGAGGTACTCCTCTTGGTGCTGCTGGAATTCCTGTTAATTGAAATCTTCCTAATGTTTTGTTATATGCAGCCATTTCTCTTTCACCTTGTAGAACATGTACTTCTACTGATGTTTGACCATCTGCTGCTGTTGAGAAAATTTGTGATTTTTTAGTTGGAATAGTTGTATTTCTTTCAATCAATTTTGTAAATACTCCACCATAAGTTTCAATTCCTAGTGATAATGGTGTTACGTCTAATAATACTAAGTCTTTTACATCTCCTGAAAGAACTCCACCTTGAATAGCTGCACCAATTGCAACACATTCATCTGGGTTGATTCCTTTGTCTGGTTCTTTACCAGTAATTTTCTTAACCATTTCTTGTACTGCTGGTACTCTTGTAGAACCACCAACTAATAGAACTTTATGAATATCATTTGCTGATAAACCTGCATCTTTTAAAGCTTGGTTAACAGGTCCAGCTGTTCCTTCTACTAAGTCATGGATAAGTTCTTCAAATTTTGATTTTGTTAATGTAATGTCTAAGTGTTTTGGTCCTGTGCTATCTGCTGTGATAAATGGTAAGTTGATTTGTGTTTGTTGTACACCTGATAATTCGATTTTAGCTTTTTCAGCTGCTTCTTTAAGTCTTTGCATTGCCATTTTATCTGTTTTTAAGTCAATTCCATTTGATTTTTTGAATTCTGATACTAAATAATCAATAATAGCATTATCAAAGTCATCTCCACCTAAGTGTGTGTTTCCACTTGTTGCAAGTACTTCAAATACACCATCGCCAATGTCTAATATTGATACATCGAAAGTTCCACCACCTAAGTCGTAAATCAAGATTTTTTGGTCTTGTTCTTTGTCCATTCCATAAGCTAATGCAGCTGCTGTTGGTTCGTTTATAATTCTTAGAACTTCTAGTCCTGCAATTTTTCCAGCGTCTTTTGTTGCTTGTCTTTGGCTATCATTGAAATATGCTGGAACTGTGATAACTGCTTGTGTTACTTTTTGTCCTAAATAGTTTTCTGCATCTGTTTTTAGTTTTTGTAAAATCATTGCTGAAATTTCTTGTGGTGTGAAGTTATCTCCTTCAATTTTTATTTTTTCAGCTGTTCCCATTTTTCTTTTGATTGAAATAACAGTATTATCTGGGTTTGTAACTGCTTGACGTTTTGCAATTTGTCCTACTAAACGTTCACCATTTTTTGAAAATGCAACAACAGATGGTGTTGTTCTATTTCCTTCTGCGTTTGGTATAACAACTGCTTCTCCCCCTTCCATAACTGATACGCATGAATTTGTTGTTCCTAGGTCAATACCTATAATTTTTCCCATTTTTAATTCCTCCTAAAATATATTTTAAAATTTAATAACTTAAATTATTGATTTGAGCTAAAATTTGCTCCCCATGTGCATATTTTGAGCAATCCATAACATTGTCATAATATGTAAAATAAGCATAATGATTGATATTATCAAAAAAATCAAAAATACTATTGTTTTTTTACTTGATTTCTTTTCTTTTGTTTTATCTGACACTCTACTTTTGATATATAATATCATGAAAGTTGTAATTAGAGTTATAGAAATTATTCCTCCTAAGCCTATCCATCCTAAAATTATTGGTTCTAAAAAACTTATATCGGTTACTGTTGCTTTCACTAGCATTCCCCCTAAAAAAGTTCATCTTTTACTAACTTATTTCTATACTACTAAGGCTGTGGAAAAGCCATACCATTGTTATGATATGTAAAACAAGTATAATGATTGATATTATGAATAAAATTTTAAATACTTTCGTTTTTTTACTTGTTTTATCTGATACTCTGTTTTTGATGTAAAATATCATAAACATTACCATTAAAGTTAGAGAAGTTACTCCGCCATACCTTACCCATCCTAGAACTATGGAGTCAAAAAATTCTGACAATCCATTTGTGGCATTTGCTGATATTTGCATTAAAATTCCCCCTCTAATATACTTTAATTTGCTACTACTACCATTGAGTGTCTTATAACTTTTGTTCCTATTCTGTAACCTTTTCTATATTCTTGCACAATTTCCTTTTCGCCTTTTTCCTTATCTTGAATACTAGATACTGCTTCATGTAATTCTGGATCAAAAGTTTCTCCTACTGTTTTGATTTCTTCAACCCCCTTTGCTTTTAAGGTGTCTTGGAATTGTTTTAATACTAATTCAATTCCCTTTTTAAATTCTTCATCTTTCGTTTCTACCTTTACTGCATTTTCTAAGTTGTCCATGATTGGTAGCATATTTTCTATTATATCCGCCAAAATTGTATTATATAAACTGTCTCTTTCTTTTTGGCTTCGTTTTTTGTGATTTTCAAATTCTGCTAACACCCTTTTATATCTATCTGTAAGTTCATCTAGTTCTTGTTGCTTTGGGTCAACTTCCATATTTTCCTCTAATTCTTCTTTCTTTTCATTTTCTGCCATTTTCATTCCTCCTTTTACATATCTTTTTCATTTAATTTTTTGCTTATATATTTCATAACAGAAATTACTTTTGAATAATCCATCCTCTTTGGTCCAATGATTCCTATTGTGCCTAAGTCTTTGTTCCCTACTTTATGTTTAAAAGTAATGATACTAAAATCTTTTAATTCTTCTTTCTCGTTTTCATCACCAATATATACATTTATATCTTTTGCAAACCCATTGTTTAACATGTCTGTCATTAAATCTTTTTCATCAATTATATTTATAAAATTTTTTGCAACTGCTAAACTGTTAAATTCTGGTAAGTCAAATGCTCTGTTGGCACCTTCTAAGTATAATTGTCTTTTTTCTTGTACAGCTTTTTTTATTTGCTCAATTATTGGTTTGATAACTTTTACACTATATTTCATTTCATTTATTAAGTAATCTTGCAAAGGGATGTCTATAATTTCTAAGGGCTGATTTTTCAACTTTTTATTGAACATATAATTGATTGTTTCAATTTGTTTTTGTGTAACATCTTCATCGAATTTTATAATTGTTTCTTTGACTAAGCCGTCATTTGTTAAGATGATTGCCATTAACATACGGCTACCTAGTAAAACAAATTTTATTTCTTCTATTAGCTGAGTTTCTGTTCCAGGTCCAATTGCTACTGTTGTGTAATGTGTGACTTCTGAAATAGTTGTTGTTGTTATTTTTGTAAGTTCTTCTATTTCATTGACTTTTGTTTCTAACTTGTCACTTATATATTTTATTTCTTCTAAGCTGATATTATCATCTCTTAATAATTCATCTACATAGTAGCGATAACCTTTTTCTGATGGAACTCTCCCGCTTGATGTGTGCGTTTTTTCTAGGTATCCAGCCTTTTCTAAGTCTGCCATCTCATTTCTAATTGTTGCACTACTATAATTCAATTCTTCTTTTCCGTGTTAATTGGTTTGAGCTGATTGGTTCTGCCGTATTGACATATTCTTCTACAATAGCTTGTAAGACTTTTTTCTTTCTATTGTCTAACAATTTTATCACCCCTTTTAGCACTCTTAATGTTTGATTGCTAATTCCTATATATATTATATCCATTTTTAGCACTTGTCAATACTTTCTGCTAATTTTTTTGTGAATTTTTTGTGTCCTATTATTTTTTTAAAAATATTGTCATTTTTACTTGAATTTATTTCTATTTTGGTATAGTATATAATGGTAATAAAGTGTACATAGGAGGATGGGTCATGCCAAGAAATACAAAAGAACAGAAAAAAGTAGAAGAAAAAGAAACAAAGAAAGCAACTGTATCAGCTACGAAAACTAGTACAGCTGTTAAAAAAGCGACTACAAAAAAAGCAGAAGCCAAAAAATCTACAACAACAAAAAAGGCTACTACTAAAACTAAAAAAGAAACAACAGCCAAAAAAGTTTCTACTATAAAAAGCAAAACTACAAAGTCAACTTCTACTGCAAAAAAATCAACAACTAAAAAGACCGCAACTAAGAAAGCCACAACCACAAGGACTAAAAAAGTTCCAGTTGAGAAAAAAGTTGATTTAGTAGAATATTATGACCTACCTTATCGTTATAATCAAACTGTTGTAAAAATACTTGCACAAACGCCAAATACCTTGTTCATTTATTGGGATATTTCTGACTATGATAGAGAAAACTTTAAAAATCAATACGGAGAGAATTTCTTTGAAAACACTCGTCCAATTTTGATAGTAACAAATAATACTATGAATTATCGTTTTGAAGTTGAAATAAATGATTTTGCAAATTCTTGGTATTTGCGAGTTAAAGATACTGATTGCAATTATAGCATAGAACTTGGAAGAAAGCCTATTCCAGAACCTTCAATTGCAGAAGTTTTACCACAATATTTATATATTGCTACATCAAATTCTCTTACTTCTCCTAATGACCATATTTTGTTTACAACAGATGATTTTATTTTTAAAAATGTAAAAACTAATACTTATACACATAAATCTTTTTCATCTTTGCAAATTAGAAAAGGCATGAGAAAAATATATAACATTTACGACCTTTACAAGAATTTATATGACACAGAAGAAGTTATTTATGATTTTGCAAACCCTTCTTCTGGTAACCCTACTTCTGGCAATTTTCGTGTAGGTAAATTTATTTAAGATAAAAAGGAATGATACTATGCAAGAGAAAAAAGGATATGTCAGTTTTGTACTACATGCTCATTTGCCTTTTATACATCACCCTGAAAGTGATGATTACTTAGAGGAATCTTGGCTATATGAAGCAATTTCAGAGACATATATTCCATTACTAACAAATTTTCAAAAACTAGTAGATGAAGGTGTTGATTTTCGAATTACCATGTCGATGACTCCACCTTTACTTTCTATGTTAGACAATAAATTGTTGCAAAAAAAATATATTCATTATTTAAATCAACTAATCGAATTATCTGAAAAAGAAATTGAAAGAACAAAAGGCGATGCTCGTTTGAATAAATTATCACACTATTATTTTGATAGATATTCAAATGATTTGCATCTTTTTAAAGATGTTTATAACTGTAACTTAATTAACGCTTTCAAGCATTTTCAAGATATTGGTGTTTTAGAAATTATTACTTGTGGTGCAACACATGGTTACTTCCCTATTTTATATGTAAATGAGAAAACAGTTCGTGCACAAATTGCTGTTGGAGTGCAAACTTATGAAAGATATTTTGGAAAAAAGCCTCGTGGAATTTGGCTACCTGAGTGTGGATATGTTCCAGAAGCAGATAAATATTTAAGAGAGTTCGGCATTGAATATGCCATAACTGAAACTCACGGAATTCTATATGCTAACCCTACACCTGTTTATGGTACATTTGCACCTATTGTTTCTCCTGATGGGCTAATTGCTTTTGGGCGTGATTTAGAATCTTCTCGCCAAGTATGGAGTTCAATAAACGGTTATCCTGGCGACTTTAATTATAGAGAATTTTATCGTGATATTGGCTATGAAGCTGATTATGATTATATAAAGCCATATATTGCACATAATGGTGTTCGTGTTCATACCGGAATAAAATATTACCGTATTACTGGGAAAACCGAATATAAAGATTACTATAACCCTCAATGGGCTATGGACTCTGCTGAAAAACAAGCTGGTCATTTTCTAGATTCTCGTGTAAATCAAATAAATTCAATTAGTCCATATATGGATAAACCACCTATCATCTTATGCCCTTATGATGCTGAGTTATATGGTCATTGGTGGTATGAAGGTCCTTATTGGTTGTATATTTTGTTTAAGAAAATTTATTATGACGATTGCAATTTTTCTTTGATTACACCTTCTGAATATATCGACCGTTATCCAGAAATTCAGGTCTCTACCCCATGCCGTTCTAGTTGGGGTGCAAATGGATATAGCGAAGTATGGCTTAATCAAATAAACGATTATGTTCATAGGCATTTACATGTTGCTGGTGATAGGATGTGTGAATTAGCTTATTTATATCCAAATGCGGAAGGTTTGCAAAAAGATGCTTTAAACCAATGTGCAAGAGAACTTTTACTTGCCCAAAGTAGTGATTGGCTATTTATTATTACAAATGGAACAATGGTTGATTATGCTAAAAAAAGAATAAAAGACCACATCGGTCGATTTACAAAATTATATGAACAAATTAAATCAAATCAAATTGATACTGAGTTTTTAAAAGATATACAAGAAAAAGATTGTTTATTCCCAGATATTGATTATCATATTTACAGTTGAAACTTGTCCACTTAGGACAAGTTTCATTTTGTTTGTTTTTTCATATTATAATGTATAACTTTTTGGTGTTTAGTAGATAATAGGTAACGAAGGGAGTTTTGGGGATGAAATCTATTTGTATTAAAACAAATAATGAAACTTTGCTAACATATCTACTAAATGAATTAAAACTCTGCAATCTTGAAGATATTTGTTTTTCCAGAAAGCAGTTTAAACATTACAATAACATTATTATTCACTATTCTGGCAATTACACAGATAAATTTCTCCATTTCTTAGCTGATACCTTATCTTATATGGTAATTGATGAATTAGAGGAACTCTTTTTAAAAGACATTATATCTCAAAATTTCTTTTACTTTGATGTTTTAGAAAAACATAAAATTCTAGAAAATTGTTTTGATATTTGTAGTGACAATTATACACAATATTTTGATAAAAAATTTTCGTATCTAAACAAACAGTTTTATCTTTATTTTAAAGAAAATAAATCAATTGTTTTGACTGGATTTATTTATTTTCGATTAAAAAAATATTTTTTGATTTTAGATGAAATCGTGGAAGAAGCTGTGAATGAATTTATGCTTGAAAAAGAGTATTTAGAATTTATTTCTTTGCTAAAATTATATATCAATTCGCAAAATTACCAAACAGAGTGCCTACATTTGGTATATGTTCAAGATAAGCCTATTTTATTAGACAAAAATATGAATTCAATTGATATTAAAGAGCATTTTTTTGACGCAAAATATTTATCTGATATTAGTTTTTCTACTAATGATTATTTGCTAAATAGTTTGTTGACTTTGTTACCTAAAAAAATCTATATTCATCTAATCAATCATAATCTTGATGAATTTTTAAATACTTTGATTTTAATTTTTGAGGAACGTGTTGAATTGTGTCCAGATTGCCCGATTTGTAATCTATATCAAAAAAAGGGACTTAGAATATAGTTTTCTAAGTCCTTTTCTAATTAAAATTCTCCACTTGTTAATGTTTCTAATGTTTCCATTAGTCCTGGGAATATAGCATTTCTTAAATTATCATCTGGAACGACTTTCCATTTTCCGTCTTGTTTTTGTACTGTTATTTCTTGTGTTGTTGTAGCAGTTGGAATATCGTCTTTTTGTAATTCTTCTAATAAGATTTCTTCTACTTCTGCATCTTCACTACTAAAATATTTTTGTAATAATTTTGTTGCTGCATTTCTTACTATAACTTTAAAGTCTTTGTTTGTTGTTTCAAGTTCTATTTTTGCTGTATCACCTTCTTGTTTTACATTTTTTACAGCAAATTCTAAGTTTTGCAAAAATAATTTAGTTTGATCTGTATTTTCTGATGATAAAATAGATGTATTCATTAGTTCTGTATAATCTGCATATTCTTCTACTTTTTCAATGTTTCCAGCTTTTAAGTTTGTTAACATTTGTTGTAATGCTCTTGCTGGTGAAGGTAATGCTATATAAATAAGCCCAACTACAACTAATAAGATAACAGCAACTGCAAGAATTCTAGCTGCTATGTTTTTCTTCTTCTCTTTTGGTTTAGCTGTTTCTTTTGTTTTTGTTGTTGTAGCTTTTTTTGTTTCAGTAGTTTTTACTGGTTCGAATTTTTTGTCCTCTTTTTTTGGTTCTTCTTTTTTGGCTTCCTCCTTCTTTGGTGCTGTTGTTTCTTTTTTTACTTCTTCTTTTTTAGGTGTTTCTTTCTTTTCTACTGGCTTTGTTTCAGCCTTTTTTGTAGTTTCTTTTTCTACTTTTTTTTCTTCTTCCTTTTCTGCCATATTTACCATCATCCTTTCTAAAACTTTTTTTCCAACTTCATTATATATTAAGTATTTTTTTTTTGCAACATTTTTATAAATTTTTTTCTTTATAAGCTTCTATTTATTCCTTCTGCAACAACATCTTTCATATTTTCAATTAAATCATCTATTTCCTTTGGTGTTACTATTAGATTATAGTCATTAGGAACTAAAACTTCTTTGATTTCTTCATAATTATCCGCTTCTTTCATTTGATTCAACATATCATTAGACTTCGCTTCATCTTGTAATTTTTCAATCAAAATATCTAAACAATCATTTACAAGCACTGCTGTTTCTACAACAGTTGGAATACCGAACCGCTATTACCGGGATTTTCAAAGTTCTCTCGCTAATTTCCGCCCTTGTGTTTCCCACCCCTGCACCAGGAATAATGCCAGTATCTGAAATTTGTATTGTACTACTAATTCTCTCAATACTTCTTGATGCTAATGCGTCTATTATTATTAAAATTTTAGGGTTTACTTGCTCAACAATTCCTTTCAATATTTCCAAAGTTTCAAGCCCTGTTGTTCCTAAAACTCCTGGAGATATTGCACTTATTTCTCTTGTGCCTTCTTCAACATATTGTGGTAAGTATTTTATAACATGTCTTGTTACTTCAATTTCATTTATTACTTTTGGTCCTAAACTATCTGGTGTAACATAAATATTTCCAAGCCCAACTACCAAAGCCGAACTTTGGCTATCTACATGTATGTCTATAATTTTTTTTAGTTCTCTTGATAAAACATCTGCTGATTTTGTTATTTCTTCTTCTTGTGCTATTTTTAGGTTTTTTATATCAATTGTAATATAGTTACCTATCGGCTTTCCTATTGCCTTTTCTCCCTCATTGCTTGTTATTTTTACTCTTTCAATTGATAAGTTCTCATCAATTTCTTCTCTTTCACTTTCAATTCCCTTAATTTCATCTTCAATTTTGTTTGCCTTTTTATATAAATCTCGTCTTTCTGTTGCTAAATCTGTTCTAAAATTCAACATAAAAATGAGCCTCCTTTGTTTTAGGTTGCTCATTTTTTATCTTTTCTATTCTAAAATATTCCTTCAACAACTCCGTCTTTGTCAATTGTTATACTTTCTGCTGCTGGAACTCTTGGTAAACCTGGCATTGTCATTATTTTTCCTGCTAGTGCAACAACAAAACCTGCTCCTGCCTTTAATTCAACATCACGAATATGTATCATGTAATCTCCTTCATCAGTTAAATTTTTTGCATCATCTGATAAAGAATATTGTGTTTTTGCAATACATACTGGTAATTCTTTGTATCCTAGTTTTTGAATTCTTTCAATATTTTCAATTGCTTCTTGTGTAAACTCAACACCTGCTGCATGGTAAATTTTTGTTGCGATTTTTTCTATTTTTGTTTTAATATCATCTTCTAATGGATATACATAGTTTACTTCTTTATTTACCATTGAAAATTCATTTACATATTCTGTGTCAGATGTTAATTGAACAATTTTGTTAGCTATGTCTACTGCACCTTCTCCGCCTTTTGCCCAGCCTTCTACTAGGCTAAGTAAAACATTTTGTTTTCTTAATTCACTTTCCAAGAATTCAATTTCCTCATCTGTATCTGTTTGGAAACGGTTTAGAGCTACAATAACTTTTAAGCCAAAACGATTTTTTAAATTATCAATATGTGTTAATAGATTTTTTAATCCTTTTTCTAATCCTTGTCTATTTGCTTTTTGTATATCTTCTTTTGGTACTCCACCATGATATTTTAGAGCTTTGATTGTTGCAACTAAAACTACTGCATCTGGTTTTAATTTTGCTTTTCTACACTTGATGTCTAAGAATTTCTCAGCACCTAAGTCAGCTCCGAAGCCAGCCTCTGTAATTGTGTATTCTCCAAGTTTTAAAGCCATTTTTGTTGCAATAATACTGTTACATCCATGTGCAATATTTGCAAAAGGTCCACCATGAATGATTGCAGGTGTATGTTCTAGTGTTTGTACTAAGTTAGGTTTTATAGCATCTTTTAATAATACTGCCATTGCGCCTTCTGCTTTTAAATCTCTTGCATATACTGGTTCTTGGTTTTCATTATATCCAATAACAATGTTTCCTAATTTTGCTTTTAAATCTTCAATATCTGTTGCAAGGCAAAGAATTGCCATGATCTCTGATGCAACTGTAATATTAAAGCCATCTTTTCTTGGAACAATGTTCTTTTCCTCTGATAAACCTGTATCTACAACTCTTAATTGTCTATCATTTAAGTCAACACATCTTTTCCATGTTACTTCTTTTATTTTTAATTCATTACCAAAATATATGTGGTTATCTATTAAGCTAGAAAGAAGATTATTTGCTGCTGTTATTGCATGAATATCCCCTGTAAAATGTAAGTTTATATCTTCCATTGGTGCTACTTGAACTCTACCACCACCAGCTGCTCCACCTTTAATTCCAAAAACTGGTCCTAATGATGGTTCTCTTAGGGCTAAAATAGATTTCTTGCCTATTTTTGATAATCCATCTGCAACTGCAATGGAAATTGTTGTTTTTCCTTCACCTAGCGGAGTTGGGTTGATAGCTGTTACTAATATTAGTTTTCCATTTTCTTTGTTTTTTCTATCCTCATAAACTTTTGGTGAGATTTTTGCCTTGTATTTTCCATATTGTTCAATGTCATCTTCTGCAATTCCTAATTTTTTTGCGATTTCTGTAATGTTTTTTAATTCAACACTTCTTGCAATTTCAATATCTGTCATTTTTTAATCACCCTTTCTATATTTTTTAGTATATTAAAATATTAAGCCCGCAACTAAACCTATTAAGGCACCTACAAAAACTTGTGTTGGTGTATGTCCTAAAACTTCTACTAATTTTTCTGATACTTCCACTCCCGTTAAACCTGGTGTTTCAATCAATTGATTTAATAATTTTGCTTGCTTACCTGCTGCTCTCCTAACACCTGCTGCATCATACATTACAACACAAGCTAGAATTAGAGACATTGCAAATATGCTGGTGTTTACACCTTCATATTTTCCTATTAGAGTAGCTAGTCCAACAACTACTGCTGAGTGTGAGCTTGGCATCCCACCTGCTCCTAAAATTCTTTTAAAATTAAATTTTTTGGTAGTTACTAAATCATAAATAACTTTAAATAATTGAATAAAAAACCAAAGTAAAAATGGTATTACAATATATTTATTTTGTATAAAGCCAATAAAATCGTTCATTTCATATCTTCCCCTTTTGATTTACTGCCCTAAGCATCTGCGATAAAGTCTTCTTCTTTTAATTCTCCATCTTTATTTAATAATATCGTGATTTTCTTTTCTGCTTCTTCTAAAATTTTATTACAATCTTTTGATATTTTTATTCCTTTTTCAAATTTTTCCATAGATTCTTCTAAGTTTAATTCTCCGTTTTCTAATTCTGTTACAATCTTTTCTAGTTGTTCCATATTTTCTTCAAAACTTGCATTTTTCATATTATTATTCCTTTCTATTTATCTTTCTGTTACTTCCCCTGTTGCTAAATTTACATCCATATATGCAATTGTTATTGTATTTGAAATAACTGCTACATGATAAATATTTCCTTCTACCTTTTCTACTACAAAGTTATAGCTACTGCTTGTTTCTCCCCATTTTTCTTTTGCGAAGTCTATTGCTGTTTGGTCTGGGTTTTCTGTTCCGCTTTGTTCATGACTTTCTTGTTCTTCTTTTCCTACTACTGTTGGTGTAGTAGCAGTTCCGGTAATAGCTGTATTTTCTGTAACTGAGTTTTCTGTTACAGAATTAGTTGAATTTGATGTATTTTCATCAGTTGTGTAATTTTCAATTGCATTCACAGTATTTGTTTCATTTTTTTCTTTGTTCTCAGCAATTGTTTTTTCATCAATGTATATATACCCTGTATATGCTATTAGTATAATTATAAGAACAATCATTATTCCAGTTAATATTTTGGTAGTTTTTTCCATTTGTTCACATTCCTTTCTATCTTACAAATTACTGTATTCTAGCTTTTTTTGAACCGTCAACAAATTTCAAATTGATTTCATCATCTTTTTTTAATTGTTTTACACTTTTTATAATTTTATCTTCTTGTTCAATAATTGCATAACCCCTAGTTAGAGTTTTTAAAGGGCTTAATGTGTCTAATTTAGCTAGTAGAGCTACATATTTTTGCTTTTCTTCTTGTGTTTTGTTTTGAATTTTTGCTTCTAGACGTTTTATATAATTATCAATAATTATATATCTATTTTCTATAATTCTTTTAGGTTCTTTGAAAACATGACTTGCCATACATTTTTGAAGGCGTAACTGCATAGTTTCATATTTTTTGCTAAGTGCTAATCTCATCCTATTTTGATATGTACCGTAATTTCTGCTTTACTTCATAAATATCTGGAACAGCTAATTCTGCTGCCGCAGATGGTGTTGGTGCTCGTAAGTCTGCCGTAAAGTCCGAAATGGTGAAGTCTGTTTCATGTCCGACAGCAGATATAATTGGTATTTTAGAATTATAAATTGCTATTGCAACTTCTTCTTCATTAAACGGCCATAAATCTTCTAATGAGCCACCACCTCTGGCCAATATCAGTACATCAGCTAATTCTTTTTCGTTCATGAATTCAATTCCCTTTGCTATTTTTTCAGCTGCGTCTTGCCCCTGCACTGGGACTGGTAACAAACGAATTCTAACATTTGGGTTTCTTCTTGTACTAACATTTATAATATCTCTTATAACTGAACCAGTTTGAGATGTTAGAACACCTATTGTTTTAGGCATTTGTGGTATTTTTTGTTTGTGATTTACGTCAAAATATCCTTTTTCTTCTAGCTTTTGTTTTAATTCTTCATATTTTTTATATAAAGCTCCTACTCCATCTTCCTGCATTGCTTGGGCATAAACTTGATAAACCCCATCTCTTTCGAAAACAGCTACACTACCTAAGATAAAAACTTTCATACCATCTTTTGGTGTGAAATCTAGTTTTTCAGCATAGCTTTTAAACATGATACACTTAACTAATGATTTCTCATCTTTTAAAGTGAAATACATGTGCCCTGTATAGTGGTGCTTGAAATTAGAAATTTCGCCTTTGATTAGTATGCTACTTAGATATTCGTCATTTGCTAGTTTTTCTTTTATATAGCTATTTAGTTCACTGACTGTAATTGCCATATTTTCGTATTTCATCAAGTCTGCTTCCTTCCAAAATCTATTCTTTTACAATACTTGCTAGAATTCCATTAACAAAAGTTTTTGAAGCATCTTCCCCATATTTCTTTGCTAGTTCAACTGCTTCATTTATTGCAACTTTAAATGGTATTTGAGTATATTTTATTTCATAGATTGCTAATTTTAGTATGCTTAAATCAATTTTTGATATTCTGTCTATTTTCCAGTTTTCTTTTAAGTTTGCTTTAATTAGTTCTTCTATTTCACTTGCATTTTTTTGAATTCCGCATAACTGCATCTTTGATATATTTTTTTGCTTCTTCGCTTTCAATTTCGCTATTTTCTGTATATAACTCAATTTGTTCTTCAATATCTTCGTTTTTTTGAATTTCTAAGCTATATAGCAATTTGAAAGCATTTTCTCGCATTTGAGTTCTGTTCATGTTTCTTCCTTTCTGTCCCTTTACATCTTATCTATCCATGTTTTTAGCTTTGTTTTAACATCTTCTTTATTTTGTTGCACATAATTTCCAATAAATGCGCCTAATAAAATAACAATAACTCCAATAATTAAATCATATAGCCTTGTTGCTAAAATGACGATAGCTACAATAACTCCTATAATTGCGCCACAATATTTACCTAAAAATTTTTTAAAATCTTCCATTTTTACAATCATTCCTTTCTAAGGAACAAAGCTATTTATGCTTGTTCTTCCTGAACTGGTGCAACTTTTTTTACTGAAATATTAACTTCTTTAACATCTAAATCTGTTGCAACTTTAATTTTTTCTTTGATTTTATTTTGTAAATTTGCTGATAAGTCTTTTATAACTGCATCTGACGTTACAATTAAATTAGCAAATATACTAACATTATTTTGCTTGTCCAATTCTACTCTTGTTGTAATATTATCAGCTTCTTGAAAGTCATGTGCGGCTGTTTCTACTAGATTTTCAATTGTTTCTTTTGAAATCATCAATTTACCGTTTTCATTTTCTAATAGTACGCCTTGTCTATCTTTAATTTCTTCTCTTGAAGTTGGGTCAAAGAAAATACATCTAATTGATAGTAAAATACATACAACACTTACTCCTAATACAACTTTTGAATATGGGTCTGTTGTAATGCAAACTGTGATGATATTTCTTATAACTTGTATATCTAGCCATCCAAAAACAAGTAAACATGCTATAATCGCTAAGATAAGCATAATGTTAGAATATAAAATTAGTGTGATTTTTTCAATAAGTTTCATTTTAAATCTCCATCCTTCCTATGATTTTTATTCGGTTTTTTCACTTTCTTCTTCTGTTTCAGCTTCTTCTTGTTTTATAACTTCTGTATTAACACCTTGTATGTGTACATTTACTTCTTCTACTTGTAAACCAGTCATAGTTTCTACTGAGGTCTTTACTCTGTTTTGAATTTCAAAAGCTACATCAGGTATTCTAGTTCCATATTCTACAATAATATTAACATCAATTTTAATATTTGAATCACTTTTTTCTACTTTAATTCCTTTTGCTAGGTTTTTCTTTCCACTTAATACTTCACTTATTCCACCTGCAAAACTTCCTGCCATTGAAGATACTCCTTGAACTTCTGAGACAGCAACACCTGCAATTACAGCGATTACATCATTTGATATTTGTATTCCCTCATTTTCTTCGACTTCTTGAACTTCCTCTTTATTTTGATTTTCTTCGTCCATTTTTATCACTTTCCTTTCTTAAAACTCCTCGGTTTTAAAATTCTAGTTACAGTATATCAATTTTCTCATAATTTTACAACTGTTTTTTGTAAATATTTTATTCTTCCCACTCTAATTCCCAGTCTGAAATGAAAACCGTATCTCCTTCACAAATTCCAAGTTCTTTCAATTTGTCATCAATTCCCATATTCTTTAAGCACTTGTGGAAATAGTACATTGATTCATTATCCTCTATGTTTATTCTACCCATTAAGCGGTCAACTGCTCTTCCAGTAACATAGAACACATCGCCTTCTTTTCGAGCTTCCCACTCTTGATCTTTTTCTGGTAAAGTATATATCATTTTATCTTCTACTTCTATCAAGTTTTCCTTTGGTAATTCTTTTAAAACTTGTGTTACATGGTCGATTAGTTCTTGCAAGCCTTCACCAGTTACTGATGAAATTTTATATAACTCCAATTTCTCTTTTTTAGCTAGTTCTTCTAACTTTTTATAATTTGCATCATCCTGCATACTGTCAATTTTAGTTGCTACAAGTATTTGCTTTCTCTTTGATAGTTTTTCACTATATTTTTTTAGTTCATTATTTATAGTTTCATAATCTATTATTGGATCTCTGCCTTCTTCTCCTGATACATCAATAAAATGCAGTAAAAGTCTAGTTCTTTCAACATGCCTTAAAAACTGAATTCCAAGTCCAACGCCTTCACTTGCTCCTTCAATTATTCCTGGTATATCAGCTATTACAAAGCCATCCCCATCTTTTGTTTTGACTACACCTAAATTAGGCTCTAATGTTGTAAAATGATAATTTGCGATTTTAGGTCTGGCTTCTGTTACTTTTGATAAAAATGTTGATTTGCCAACATTTGGGAAACCTAAAAGTCCAACATCTGCTAAAAGTTTTAGTTCTAAAATAACTTCTTTTTCTTCGCCCTTATCACCATTTTCTGAAAATCTAGGTGCTTGCCTTGTTGATGTTGCAAAGTGAGAGTTTCCTCTACCTCCTCTGCCACCTTTTAAAACAAGTTCTTTTTGATTTGGTTCTGATAAATCAGCTATTACTTTGTTTGTTTCTGCATCTTTGATAACTGTACCTATTGGAACTTTAATGTATAAATCTTCTCCATATTTTCCATTGCAATTACTTCCACTGCCATTTTCCCCATTACCTGCTTTGAATTTTTTGTTATAGCGGAAATCTATCAAGGTGTTTTTATCTTTGTCTACTTGGAAATAAATGTCCCCGCCATTTCCGCCATCGCCACCATCTGGTCCACCTGCTGCCACGTATTTTTCTCTCCTAAATGTTGCTGCACCATTTCCTCCGTCGCCAGATTTAATTATTATCTTTGTGTAATCAGTAAACATTTTGAGCCTCCTTTCAATATTGATATAAATAGTATTCACCTATTTTTGCTTTTTTTATGAATTCTGTTTTATCTAAATAATTGGTTTTTTCTTGCTCTGCACATTCTATTATTATCCAATTAACCCCACCGTAGTCCTTCCTGATTTGGTCAAATTCTTCTGTACTAATTTCTGGTACACTTGTATAAATCTTATGTATTTTTTCCATCTCTTGAAGTTGCTCTTGTGGAGTTATTTCATACATGTATAAATCTCGTGACCAAAATAGGTTTATTTTTGGTGTTATTTGCCTCATTGTTGCACTGTGCAAAGGTTCTGGTGGAGCCATTACCACTATCTTTTCTTGTGATGAGTTTGCTAAAATATATTCTGTTTGCTCAATTATTGTTTGTGGTATTTTACTTAAATTTTCTGCTTTTTCAAAGCCATTTTCTTCTGTATATACAAACTTTCCAAGAAAAACTAGAAGTAAAATTTCTATAACCGCTAGTGCAACCTTGCAATATTTGTTATGTAAACAGTAGATTGTCAATACAAAAGCATATCCTATTGAAAATTCAATTGGAAGTAGCCAAAATAGCCTCCAAAATACTTCTGAACCAGTAAAACAGCTGACTATTATTTTTGTAAATATTGGGTTATATATTGTTAGTAGATATATTACTGGTATTACTAAAAAATATTTTTTTGCTCTCTTACTTCCCTTTATTGCAATTATTACAATAGAAATAATATATAAAATAAAGTAATAACCTGTTCCAATATAGTTTTTAAAAATTTCAAATATGTTTACATCATGATAATTAGACCCTCTTATATTTTGGGCTATTAGCAAATATATAGCTGCATAAATTGCAATTGGTATTCCTGTTAAAACCATACCTAAGAAATTCTTTTTTTCTCGCTTTATTAAGGCTATTATTCCAAAGCCTAAATATGCAAAAGGTACTAAAAATATGGCTGTATTTGTAAAAAATACTGCTGAAAAATTTAGAATAGTTAGTGCTATCAAGTTTTTTCTTCTGTTGTAATTGTTTAAACTAATTAAGTTTGCAAGTATCAAATTTAAAATTATGTTTAAAAATATTTCTTTTCCTTGCCACATTCTGCTTAATAGAATAATTCCGCGGAATCTTGTGGTAAATCCACTAAAAAGAAATAAGATTGATAATATAAATACAAATAGAGTTGATTTTTCATTGTTGAAAAATTTTCTTGCTAGAACATAGTATGACATATATGCAAATATAATCATGATAAATGGTGTTATTGTGTGTGTTAAAATTGTTGCTGGTATTGAAAATATTTTTGATATAACTGCCATAGATAATTCATAGCCAGAAACCATATATCTAGATAAAAATGTAGTATTATCGCTTCCTAATGATGGCGCTTTTGTGTAAATTGAATCTGACACTTTACTATCTTCCATTAGACTCACATAAAACGCATCATCTGCATTTTCATTGAATAATAAACTTGATGTAATTGCTTGTGAAATAATTATTAAAAATACTATAACTGTAATAGCAATATTCTTTTTCTTTATAGCTTTTAGCTTAGTAATATTTTTATTTAATAGTTTGATTTCTTCGTCTTTTTTGCATTTTACAAAAGAAAGTATCAATACACTCAGCAAAGTAATCGCCATAATTACGATTACTGTTGTAAAAGATACATGTAATAAAATCATTGGTATTGAGACTATTTGCAAAATAGCCGCTACTGTTGCAAAGCCATATAAAAGTACGCTTAGATAGTTATGGCTCTTAAATATTTTGTTAACTAATAACCCTATTCTATAAAAAACATATAGAGCTAATATAAAAAGCACAGTAGCTTTCAGTAAAGTCATTATTTTTCACCCTTCTAATTAAAATAATCTAATTTCATTGCTTTTTTAACTTTTGCCATTGTTTCTTTTGCGACTTTTCTTGCTTTTTCAGTTCCTTCCATTAAAATTTTATCCACTTCTTCTGGGTGTGCTTCATAATATGCTCGTTTTTCACGCATTGGTCTTAATGTTTCAATAATGTTTTGTGCTAGTTGTTTTTTGCATTGCACACATCCTCTTTTTCCTGCTTTACACTCGTCGCAAATTGTTTTTAGTTCGTCTTTATCTGTAAATAAATTGTGATAATAAGCTACCATACAAATATCAGGATTTCCTAAATCATCTTTTTTTATTCGATTTGGATCTGTAACTGCACTCATCACTTTTTTAGTGATTTCTTCTTCACTATCTGATAAATATATAGCATTTCCTAGTGATTTACCCATTTTTTCATTTCCATCAAGTCCCTTTATTCTTTTGGTATTTGACAAAATGGCTTTTGGTTCTTTTAAAACTTCACCATATATGCTATTGAATTTTCTTACAATTTCTCTACATTGTTCTATAAGTGGTAATTGGTCCTCTCCTACTGGTACAATTTCTCCTTCAAAAGTAGTTATATCAGCAGCTTGACTAACTGGATAGCCTAGGAAACCATAAGTTACACTTTCTCCGAATAAGTCTCTTTTTTGAGCAATTTCTGTTTTAACAGTTGGATTTCTTTCTAGTCGTGCTATTGTAACTAAGTTAGAGTAAAATACTGTTAATTCCGCTGTTTCTGGTATCATAGATTGAATATATATAGTTGTTTTTTTTGGGTCTATTCCAACTGATAAATAATCAATTGCAACTTCTCTAACACTGTTTCTTACTTTTTCTGGGTTATTGAAATTATCTGTTAATGCTTGAACATCTGCAATCAATATATATGGGTCATAATTTGGGTTGTCTTGTAGTTCTAATCTTGTTTTCAAAGAGCCAAAATAATGTCCAATATGTAATTTCCCAGTTGGTCTATCACCTGTTAATACTCTTTTCATTTCTAATCACCTTTCTCTATATAACGTTTTCTGGAACTCCCCATTCTCCGGTTAACGTCTTCTTCAATTTCATTTGCAATCTCTTTTCCGGTTTTTCTTGAATCGTCTTTTTCTTGGTATTTGCTATATACTTCTTCTGGGGAAATTTTGCATTTATCTGCAAGTTCTTGCCAAGTCATATCTGTATCTGGTATTTTCTGCTCTGGGTCAAAAACATTTTCTTTTGGTAAGTGTTCATGTGTGTCATTGTTTTTGTTATTGTCGATGTCTTGAACTTCTTCTTTTCCGCAATTTTTGTCTGGGTCATCTTTTAATTGATGTGTTCTTGACCTTTCCAAAGCATTGTCAGCTGTTCTTGTTCCTTCTCCTCTTTCATTCATATATTGCCTAATATCCTCGTCTTGGCGCCATGTATATCTTGTTTCTAATTCTATTCCTACATAATCTCTTTCTTTTACTGATGATGTCATGAATTTAATTTCTCTGTGTGAACCATAGCTTTCATCATAGCCTACACTTAGATAATCTCTACCGCTTCCGTTTACAATTCTCCAACTTGATGTAATTGGTTCTTTTTCAACTTCTCCTTGTTCTACATTTGCTGTTGTTATATGTTGTGTAGGGTTTGTTCCTAAACGGTTATCTGGAACTAAAATATCTTCTCCAAGTGCAACTGCTGAGCCGTCTTTACGAATTACAACAAAGCAATCAACTTGTGTTGTTGGTTTATCTAAATACTTATTTAAACTACTACTTGATACTCTTGCTAATGTAACACCATCTTCAATTCCGTGTTCTTTTAGCCCTAGCCTATTTTCCAAAGTTGCTCCTTTAATATATTGGCTTAACTTTGTTTCTTCTTTAATATCTATTCCTTTTAAATCTTGCTTGTCAACTACTGCTTCTTTTTTTACTTCTTGGCTAAGATCCATTTCGTCAATTTCTTTGATTTCTTCTTCTTTTACTCCTATTGCTTTTGCTATTTCTGATTTTCTTTCTAGTTCTAATTCTCCTAAATCTAAAAAGCCTTCATCATCTAAATCTTGTAGCTGTTCTTCGATGTCTCCTTTTTCCTTTGTGTATTTGCTTACAACCATTGGATATTGATAGCTATCGCTGTGATTATTTCCAGCAATTTTTTCTAGTTTTTCTGTTATATAACTGTCTACATCTACTTCATGAATTTCGCCATTTATCTGCTTTTTTAGAAGTTCACGCATTAAATAAATATCTCTTTCTTCTCCTTCTACTGAGATTTTTCCAAGATATTTCATCTCTTTGACTTTTTTACCTCTTTTTTCAGCTTCTGTTTTTAAACTTCGCATCATGTTCAAAGCTTCAACATTTTCCATTTTTTATTCTCCTTTTTCTATTTTTCCAATTAAATCATAATTATGAGATTTAATTATTTTTACTTTTACGTATTTGTGTAAAATGTCTTTTTGCTCTGTATTTTCTATAAATACTAACCCATCTATATCTGGTACATCTTGCATAGTTCTTCCAATATAATATTTACTGTCAAAAGAAATATTTTCAACTAACACTTCGTATTCTTTGCCAATACGTTTTTCTAGATTTTGCTTTGAAATATTTTTTTGTACAGTCATGATTTTGTTGTATCTTGACTTTTTAGTATTGCCATGAATTTGCTCTGGTAACCTAGCTGCTGGCGTTCCTTCTTCTTTCGAGTACATAAAAGTTCCTAATTTATCAAATTTTGCTTCTTCAACAAATTGTAACAATTCTTGAAATTCTTCCTTTGTTTCACCTGGGAAACCAACTATTAAGCTAGTTCTTAAAACAACATCTGGTATTTTCTCTCTAAGATTTTTTAGTAATTCTTGTATCTGCTCTTTTGTTGTTTTTCTGTTCATCCTTTTTAAAATTCTGTTTGATATATGTTGAATTGGAATGTCAAAGTATTTTGCTATTTTGTCATTTTTTGCTACTAGGTCTATAAGTTCTTGGTCAATTCCTTCTGGATAAGAGTATAGAAATCTTACCCATTTTATTCCATTTATATGTGTTAATTCTTCTAATAGTTCTGCTAATTTTGGTTTGCCATAAATGTCTAAGCCATATTTTGTTGTGTCTTGTGCTATTACAATTAGTTCCGTAATTCCTTGCTTTGCAAGTGATTTTGCTTCTCCTAATATGTCTTCTTTTTTACGGCTTACAAATTCTCCTCTAATATTAGGAATTGCACAATATGTGCATCTATTGCTACATCCTTCTCCGATTTTTAAATATGCAAAATCTTTTCCTGTTGTGAGAACCCTGCCTAAAAACTCAACTTGATCTAGCATTGGCATAACTTTTGAGTTTTTAGAGTTTGTTTTTTCAGAAATGTCTTTTTTTATCAAATTTTCTATCTTTTCCCATAATTTATCATATTCTTCAAGTTTGATAAACAGGTCTACTTCTGGCAATGCTTTTATGAGGTCATCATAATAGCGTTGAACTAAACATCCCATAACAATTAAATATTTGCACTTTTTCTTTTTGTATTCTGCCATTTCTAAGATTGTTTTTATTGCTTCTTCTTTTGCACTATCAATAAACCCACATGTGTTGATAACAATAATATCTGCTTTTTCTGGGTCACTTTCTATAATATATTGATTTTTTTTGAACATCCCTATTGCTACTTCTGTATCGATTAAATTTTTGCTACATCCTAAGGATACAAATCCTACTTTCATATTTAATACCGTTTCTTTCTTATTTAATCTATTCTTTATGACTACAAATATGTTTTCTTGTCATTTCCATTAAATCTAATTTTGTGAAACCTTCCACTTGTGTTTTACTTCTATCTAGTTTTAGCCTTTCTTCTAGAACTTTTTGAATTTTATCTTTATTTTCTTGCTTTTTCATGTCAATATAGTCAATTATGATTATTCCGCCTATGTCGCGTAAACGAATTTGTTTTGCAATTTCAATAGTTGCTTCTTCATTTACTCTATATAAAGTTTGTTCCAAGTTCTTGTCGCCAGTGTATTTTCCAGTATTTACATCAATTGCCGTTAGTGCTTCTGTTCTGTCAATAGTTATAAATCCACCACATTTTAACCATATTTTTCGATTTTGCATTTTCTCAATTTGCTTTTCAATTTCGTATTTTTCAAATATGTTTCCACTTTCTAAGTTGATTTTTGTGTTCTTTAATTCTGCGGTTTCTTCTTTCATTTTTGCAATTTTTTTATACTCTACATCACTATCTGTGATGATTGTTTCAATTTTTTGAGTTGCTAAGTCCATTATCATCTTTTCAACAATTGTTTCTGCTTGATAAATCAATGTGTCTGTATCTTTACTGTTTTCATATTTTTTCTTTATTTCTTGCCACTTCTTTTCTAAGTTTTTTATGTCTTCTATAATTTCTTTTTCTTTTTTTATTGCTGATGTTCTAATTATTGCCCCATTTCCTTTTGAAATGTTGCTTTGCACTAATTTCATAAGCCTATCTTGCTCAGCTTTATTTTCTATTTTTTGTGAGATTGTGATTATATCTGTATCTGGCATCAATACTACATATTTACCTGGTAAGTTTATGTGTGTTGAAACTCTTGCTCCTTTTTTTTCATTGCTGTCTTTTTTTACTTGTACTAATAACTTTTGATTTGCTTTGACTACATCTTTGATTTGTATGTTATTATTGAGTTCTTGCTTTTTCTCATCTACTTTTGGTAAGATGTCTTTTAGGTGAATAAAGCTGTTTTTTTCTGTGCCAATGTCTATAAAGGCTGATTGCATTCCTGGAATTATATCTTTAATTCTTCCTATATAAATATTTCCTTCTCTACGTTCTGTATCTTCATCATCTTCATAATATTCAACTAAGTTTCCATTTTCTACAAGAGCAATTTTTTCATTATTTTCTTTTTTGCTTATAAAAACTTCTACCATTTTTACCTCCTAAGAATTGTATTTGTTCATTGCCATATCTACACCGTTTTTTATGATTTCTTGTACTGCCTCTGCTGCTTTGCCGTGTAGCTTTTTGTAAAATTTCTTGTTCTTCTTTTGGCATTTTACCTATAACATAATTTATTGCATCATTTTCATGCTCTGGTCTGCCTATTCCTACTCTTATTCTTGCAAATTCTTCTGTTTGCAAGTTTTCTACTACTGACTTCATCCCATTATGAGAACCTGGTCCACCTTTTTTTCTAATTTTAATGGTTCCTTTATCAATATCCATATCATCATATATTATAATTAAATCTTGTGTTTCAATATCATAATAGTCCATTGCTTCAATGATGCTATCTCCGCTTGAATTCATATATGTTTGAGGTTTTAAGAGCATTACTTTTTCTCCTTCTATTATACCTGTTCCATATATTCCTTTAAATTTCTTTTTATTCACTTCTATCCCGTATTTTTGAGATAATTTATTTATCGTGTCAAACCCCATGTTATGCCTTGTGTTACTATATTCTTCTTCTGGATTTCCTAACCCTATTATCAAATACATTTTTCTTCTCCTAACTTTCCTGTATATTCTACACTTTTTTTGCGTTTTTTTCAAGTGTTTTTTGCATTTTTGCCGAAAATGTGGTATAATATAATTATCAAAATATAAGGAGGATACATTATGAAAGAGCTAGGCAGCAAGGTATTCGGAGATTACCGGATTGCATCTTTGCCGTACGACAGCAAGGAAGAGGCCTATCAGGCTATCCGGGAAACCTGGAGCGGGCAACAAAACTGTACCACATGGTACTCGCAAGAGGACCATCAGTGGTATATAGTTATTAAAAATTAAACTCCAAAGGACGTAAGGGGATGTTTCGACATTTCCCTTGTCCTTTTTTTATATAAATGGAAAGATCCGGGGTGCTTAAGTTTCAGCTCCCCGGATGTTGCTTATATTGTGCTACTTATATATGTTGCAATACATTTCAAGTATCTTTCGTTATCTGGCACCTTATGCCATTCAACGTCTTTACTAAACACCTTCTCTAAGACTCTTGGTTCCATCGAAAACCATGAGTGTTCTACTACACGGTTCATTTCGTGCATGCAGAAATCTACTGTTACATCAAACGCCTCGGCTACTGCATAAATAGCAGATTTTTCATCATAAAACTTGTTGTCCAGTATCAATTTTAGTGCTGTTGTGAGGAATTTTGTTCCCTCACAGCGCGGCGGAAGTGATAACATACGGCAAGTCTCAGAAATCTTAACATCCAGTGATGTCATATCTTCCTTACATGCCAACATCCGTATGCGCTTTTTTTCCAAATGCTCCATGAAATCTTTTAATAATGGTGTCATTCTTTTTCTCCTTTCCTTTTTTTAGCATTTGCTACGATAATATTATATCAGCTTTCCCCAGTGTTGTCAATCATTGACAGTTTTTAATATAACTCTTTCTTCTCCGATTAGTTTTTTAAAAATTTCGATAATCTCATCATTTGCAAATATTGCACCACAAGGTTTCTGCTCATCATTTACTTGCACAAATACACATATGTTGTTTCTATCACCTGCAAAATATTTTATTCCACCTCTTAGTTTAACTTTTCCTTCTTCATCTAAATCTGTGATGTTAAATATTAAAACATTTCGTTTTTTCTCTCCAAAAGTTTGAATAGTACTTGCTATAATCGTTGTGTCATCCTCTCTGATGCTTAGCCTTCCGTCAACAAGTACAATATTTTCTTCTACTAATGCCTCTTTTGAATTTAAATAAGTGCTTTCAAATACAAGTATTTCAGCTACTCCGTATAAATCTTCGATTGTGACAAAAGCCATTATTTTATTGTTTTTAGTATATTTCTTTTTTATTGATGTGATAATTCCTGCATATTTGATTTTTTGTCCGTCAATAAATTTAGGCTTTTCAATTGAATCATTTTCTAAATTTGAATTTGCCTCATTTATTTCACGTAAGTCAATTGTACTAATTGTAGTTTGAGCTTGAATTTGCTCTCTATATTTTTCCAAAGGATGCCCAGAAATATATATTCCTAGCATTTCTTTTTCCATTGATAAAAGCTCTTTATCAGACATTTCTTCAAGTACTTCAAAACTATATTTTTTGCCTTGTTCCTCTTCATCTAAGTTGCCTATATCAAACATAGAAACTTGACCATCTAAGCCTTTCTTTTTATTGTTTTGAATACTTTCAGTGATTTGTTCAAAAGAAGCAAGTAATGTTGCTCTTGTTTGTTCAAATTCTTCAAATACTCCTGCTTTTATCAAGCTTTCTATACATTTTTTGTTTACGCCTTTTTCAATTGTTCTTTCACAAAAATCAATAAAGCCTTTAAAATTGCCATTTGCATTTCTTTCTTCGACTATTGCATCAACTGGTGCAATTCCAACGTTTTTTATGCTTCCTAATCCAAAGCGAATTTTGTTGTTTTCAACTGTGAACTTCGTTCCACTTTTATTTATTTCTGGCTTTAAAATTTCTATTCCTAATCTTTTACATTCATCAATATATTCTGGTATTTTATCTAAATTTCCTAAGAAGCTGTTTAAAGTTGCAGCCATGAATTCTGCTGGGTAATATGCTTTTAAATATGCTGTTCTATATGCTACCACTGCATAACAAGCTGCATGTGATTTATTGAAGGCATATTTTGCAAATTCAGCCATTTCATCAAAAATTTTATTTGCAGATACTTCATCAATTCCATTTCTAACGCAACCTGGTACTATAACTTGACCGTTTTCTTCTTGACCATGAATAAATATTTCTCTTTCTTTTGCCATAACATCAAGCTTTTTCTTTCCCATAGCACGTCTAACTAAGTCTGCCCTTCCTAGTGAATATCCAGCTAATTCGCGAACAATTTGCATAACTTGCTCTTGGTAAACCATACAGCCATAAGTTACATTTAATATTGGCTCTAAGCTTGGGTGTGTGTATTCATTGTGACCTGGGTTTTGCTTTCCTTTTACATACCTTGGTATTTGATCCATTGGTCCTGGTCGGTACAATGATACACCTGCTATCAAGTCTTCTAGGCAGTCTGGTTTTAGTTCTTTCATGAAATTTGTCATACCTTGACTTTCAAATTGGAAAATTCCAGATGTGTTGCCTTCTTGCCATAATTTATATACTTTTGGGTCAGACATTTCTTTATCAAATTCAACATCAATTCCCCTATTTTGCTTCACAAGATTTATTGTGTCTTGAATAACAGTTAAAGTTCGCAATCCTAAGAAGTCCATTTTTAGTAGTCCTAGTTCTTCTAGGGTTGTCATTATGTATTGTGTTGATATTTGATTATCACGCACATATAACGGTACATAAGTGTCAACTGGTTCTTTTGTTATAACTATTCCACAAGCATGTGTTGACGCTTGCCTTGGCATGCCTTCCAAACCCATAGCAATGTTTAATAGATTTTTTGTGTCTGGGTCATTTTCATATTTTTCCTTTAATTCGCGGTTTTGCTCTATTGCTTTTTGAATCGTAATATGTATCTCATTTGGTATCATTTTGGCTAAGCTATCCGCTTCTGCATACGGTACATCTAGCACTCTTGCTACATCACGAATAACCATCCTTGCTGACATAGTTCCAAAAGTAATTATCTGTGAAACGTGGTCATGTCCATATTTTCTAGAAACATAGTCAATAACTTCTTGCCTTCTTTCATAACAGAAATCCACATCAAAATCAGGCATACTAACTCTTTCCGGGTTCAAAAATCTTTCGAATATAAGTCCGTATTTTATTGGGTCTATATCTGTAATTCCAATGCTATATGCCAGAATTGAACCTGCACCTGAGCCACGCCCTGGTCCTACTGGTATTCCATTTGATTTTGCATAGTGGATAAAGTCCCATACAATTAAGTAGTAGTCTACATATCCCATTTTTTTGATGACTGATAGTTCATAATCTGCTCTTTCTTGAATTTCTGGTGTTATTTCTGAATATCTTTTTTTTAGTCCGTCATCACATAATTTTTTTAGGTAATCATAGTGTGTGGCAAATTCTGGTGGCACGTCATAATTAGGTAATATTGTATGACCGAATTCAAATTCAACATTGCATTTTTCAGCTATTTTAACTGTGTTTTCTATTGCATCTGGGAAACTTGAAAAATATTCGCTCATTTCTTCTGGTGATTTTACATATAGTTCGTCTGTATCAAACTTCATTCTGTCTGGGTCACTCATTCTTTTTCCTGTTTGAATACATAATAAAACTTCATGGTTATATGCGTCTTCTTTTTTTAGATAGTGTGCATCATTTGTTGCAACTAGTGGTATATCTAGTTTTCGTGCTAGTTTTACTAACTTTTGGTTTGCAAGAACTTGCTCTTGTATTCCATTGTTTTGTATTTCAATATAATAGTCTTCTCCAAAAAGATTTTTATGCCAAAGAGCTGCTTGTTCTGCATCTTCTTCTTTTCCGTTTAAAAGTTTTTGATTGATTTCACCCGCTAGGCATGCACTTAAACATATTAAACCGTCATGGTATTTTTCTAATATTTCTTTATCTATTCTTGGTTTGTAGTAGTATCCATCTAAAAAGCCAAGTGAGACCAATTTGCTCAAATTTTTGTAGCCTTCGTTATTTTTTGCAAGTAAAATCAAGTGGTAATATTTATTGTCAATATTAGGTTCTTTGTCAAATCTTGAACGCATTGCTACATATACTTCGCAGCCGATAATTGGTTTTATTCCTTCTTTTTTACAAGCTTTATAAAAGTCAATTGCACCATACATTACACCATGGTCTGTTAATGCAATTGCATCCATGCCTAGTTCTTTTGCTCGTACTGGTAAATCTTTTATTCTGTTAGCACCATCTAATAAGCTGTATTCGCTATGTATATGCAAATGAACAAAGTTTGACATAGTAATTACCTCCTTGGTTTTGGTTTAAGGTATTTGCATTATATCAAACTTTTTTTCAAATTGCAATCTGTTAATTTTCATTAAATATATGAGAATTTTTACTTGCAAAATCTATGGTTTCCAATTGTTACAGTTGCTGGTCTTGACCATATCCATTTATTTGTTGCAGTAGATGGGTTAAAATAATAAATTGCACCATAGCTTGGGTCCCAACCATTTATTGCGTCTTGTGCTGCATTTTTTGCTGTTGTGTTTGGGCTTAGGTTTATCTGTCCATCTGAAACTGCATCAAATGCTCCTGATTGATATATTACACCAGGAATTGTGTTTGGAAATGAACTGCTTTTTACTCTGTTCAAAACTACTGCCGCTACTGCCACTTGACCTGAATATGGTTCACCTCTTGCTTCTGAATATACTAATCTTGCAAGTAAATTTACATTGCTTGAATTGCTGGAACTACTTCCACCTGAGTTATTGCTTGATGACATTATTCCCATCGCGTTTAGAGTTGCTGGACCTGCAATTCCATCTGCCGTCAAGCCATTTTTTCTTTGAAAATATTTTACTGCTGATAATGTTTGACTGCCATAAATTCCATCGATGCTTCCGCTATAATATCCCCATCTTTTGAGTTTTGTTTGAATTTGCGTAACCTCATTACCGGCGTGAGCCATATTTTGATAAAGCTTCAACTGGCACTATTTTGAAAAGAGTTATCAACATTATTATACTAATTGTGGAAATTATCATAAATATTCTAATTTTTTTGCTTTTTAACATAAAAAAACCTCCTATTGATATTGTTATTTTTATCAATATTTGGTTCATTTATACATTTTATCCACAATATTTGCATAATACTGTTTCTAACCCGATTTGTAAATCAATCATTCCTATTTTATATTTATAATCTAAATCACATAAATCTTGCAAAATATCTCGCAATTCTTTTGCGGTAAAGTAGCTTGCTTGTGTTTTGTATTTATTTACTAAAAAAGTTTGATTTTGTTTTAAGTTTAAGCTTTGTATGATGTCTTTGTTTAGCCTTATTGCTACTGTTGTTAAAAATAGTTTTTTGAAATGGTTATATAGTGTAATTAGAATTTTTTGTATTGGTTCTTTTTCATATAGTAAATTTTTTAGAACTTCTAGTGCTTTTGATATATTTTTTTTGCCTAGATTGTCTGTTAAATCGAAAATGACACTTTCTAATTTTTTTGTGCATAATAGGTCAATATCTTGTTTTTGAATTGTTCCGCCTTTTCCAGCATATTCAATAAGTTTGCGTATTTCATTTATGAGGTCCTGCATATTTGTACCGTTCACTTTCAATAAAATATTGAAGTACATAGTTTTCTACTTTCACATCATATTGATTACAAATCGCTTTTAGCCTTGATATTAACTGCATTGGTTTTTGAAAATCAAATTGGCATACTGTTCCTGATTTTTCTATTGTTTTATATAGGTCCGATTTTTCTGCATCTTCTTCGATAAAAACAAGTATGACACTTTGCTTGATTAGTTCGATATTTTCTGATATGTATGTGTTTAATTGTGTTTTTAAGCTACCAGATTCACTTGATTTTTTGCGGGTTTCTGCGTTTCTTTTGTTTTCTTTTGAAAATAGTCCTGTATTTTTTGCTATTATTAACTTTTTTTCATATCCGAAGCTTGGTGTTTCTATGTCTGAAATTAGCTCTGAAACGTTGTTTTGGTCTATTTGGATATAATTTATTCCTTTTACGCAATCGCCAAAAATACCTTTTATCTTTTTTGCACATTGGTCTATCAAATATTGTTCTTCTCCGTATAAAAGATAAAGGTTTTCGATTTTTTTGTTTTTTAGTTGCGTTTCAAGTTCTTCTATTTTTAGCATTTTAGGTCCTTTCTTTATTTTAAATCATATACAAAACCTACTTCTGGATATGTTTTTTCGCCTATTTCAATACTTTTTTCAGCCATTATTTTGCCACCCATTTTTGTATAAAATTTTTTTGATGGTTCGTTTTCTTTTAGGCACCAAATAATCATTTTGGTTTTATTTTTTTGTTTAA
Source organism: uncultured Clostridia bacterium (assembly GCA_947594935.1). Classification (GTDB taxonomy): domain Bacteria; phylum Bacillota; class Clostridia; order TANB77; family CAG-508; genus CAG-269. Next base: position 62,196 of record CANQEM010000005.1, read on the forward strand.
ATTCATTTATAACAAATGTAACTAGTTGGCTTCCTATCCCTTGATATTTTAGTTCTGGCTTCACATATAATGCTCTTATTTCGCAATCTATGTTTTGTTGGTAGTCGTTGTTTTCTAGGTATCTACAATAGCCAACAACTTGTCCGGCTAGTTCTGCAACTATAAAGCTTGTGTTTTTGTATTCTTGTTTTTGCTTCTCAATTTTCTTTTCTCTGTCCATTGATTGCAAAAATTTTTCGTCTATTATATTTTTGTAAGCTGTTTGCCATCCTCTAATTTGAATATCTACGACATCTGGTATATCTTTTTCTTCGATGTTTCGTATAATTATTTTTTTCATTTTTATTTTCCTTACATAATATATTTAGGTTTATAATTTTGTTGCAAATTTTGCTGAGTGTGCATGGCATATTCCTATCGCCATGCTGTCTGTTATGTCGTCTAGTTTTGGCAATTTTTCTTCGTTTAATATCATTTTTACCATTCTTTGAACTTGAATTTTGTCTGCTCTGCCATATCCTGTGACTGCTTGTTTGATTTGCAATGGAGTATATTCGAAAATGTCTATTTGGTGAATTCTTGCTGTCATCAATATTACTCCTCTTGCTTGGGCTACATTTATTGCTGTTTTTGCATTGTTGTTGAAAAATAGTTCTTCTATTGACATTGCATCTGGTTTATATGTTTCTATGATGTCTGTTAGGTCTTGGTATATTTTTTCTAAACGTAATGGAAATGATGTTTTGGCTTCTGTTAAAATTGCTCCTGATTTTATTAACTTGAATTTGTTGCCTATGTAGTCTATTATGCTGTATCCTGTTATTGCAAAGCCTGGGTCTATTCCTAAAATTCGCATGTTTTATATCATCCTTCCTTGGTTTTGTGGTGTTTGGTTATTTTGATTATTTGAAATTAGTTGTTTTAAATTTTAGTTGGAGATTTTGGTTGATTGGAGTTAGCTACTTTAAATTTTGTTTTGATTTTTTGGTTGATTGAAACTAGCTACTTTAAATTTTGCTTCGGTCTTTGATTGATATTGAAGTTAGCTGTTTCAAATCTTGCCTTGTGCTTTTGATTTAAAATCTTTGCCATAAATTTAAAATTGAGTTGAGTTGATTTTTTAATTATAGATTTTATTTTTTGCTTGTTTTTATTTAAATTGGTTAAGCTTTATTTCTTCAATGTAGCATTTGAGTTTAAGCATACATTTCAAATTTGCTTTTTTTATTTCTTAAAATCCAACATTCATATTAAATTTTATTTTAAAATGCTCGATTATGTTCGCTTGATTTTTTAGTTATCTTTTTATTTTTGATATTTTTCTGGCAATATTGATATGTCTTGAATCATATCCCCATTTATTATACGTATTTTATTCTTTTCATCAACTTTTATCCAGTTTTCCTCTACTGCTACGATTCTTCCTTGTACTCCAAAAGAATTGTTAAATAGCATAATTGAGCATACTTTGCCAATAAATTCTTTCATTAGTTCTTGTGGCATTTTTCTTTTCCTCCTTTTTTTGTTTAAAATTTCTAAATATAACTCTTTTCTAGAAAGCATTATATATAGTATTATAAATATTATTATTAAAAAATAAAAATTCATTTTTTCATTCCTTCTCGTGATACTTTTTATTTTATGTTGAAAATTTCTTCTAAAATTTCATGAGCATGTTTTATATAATTTAATTGTAAGTCTTTGAGTTTTGAACTTTTTTAGCTATTCTTTAATATGTATCAACCACTCCTCTTTCTTTTTTTCGCTTTATCTTACTTACTATTTTTAATTTAATATGTAATCAGACAATATAATATTTACTGGTACTAAAAATCAGCCAGTGATTAGTTTTGAAATTTTAGGTTTTAAACATTTTTGATTGCAATTTCTTATGTTGTTAGTTTTATTTTTACTTATTTTTTGTGTTTTGACATTTTTTTCGTTGTCTTTCTACTCTTTCAAAATTTTATTCAATTGCTTGTTAAATCTGTTTTTCGCAATTTTTCACTTTTGAACTTTTATGTTTTTTGATTTGTTTCAATCATTTCTAAATTAGCTTCATTTACTTGAATTTTCTCATTTTTAAGAATTATGTTTATTCTATATCTTGTACACTTGACATTTTATCATATTTTTTTCATTATTTCAATTTTTGTATTAAAAAATATATTATTTCTTGAAGTTTAGTCAAATATATTTAATCTTGTTTCTATAATTCTTTATCATTTGAAATTCTTCCTTTGTATGTTGAAATATTTAGTTCTTATTGATTTATCTATCAATTTTTTAATGTTCTATCATACATGTTTCGCCATCTAACATATTGTTCTTCTGCATTATTTAAATTTTTTGTTGCTTTTGTTTTTTCATAGGCATTTCTTTTATATATATCAGTTCAATAATCTATTGTAGTTTTATAAAAGTATGTATTCCTTACCGCTTTTCAGTTTTTTACTATTTCAGAATTTTTTTATTTGCATAATCCGTTTTAATATGTAGTATTTTTTCTATTTTATGTAATTCACATCTTTCGCCGTAAATTTCTGATTTTTTGATAATTCTCTTATTTTGGCTTGTTTACGTCTTTGCTCATATTGTTTTTTATGTTAAACAGATTATCCACCACAAACTTTTAATATTTTGTTGATATATTTACTTTGTATTTATGTAAATTATTCTCTTTGCTTATTTTTCCATATATCCAGTCTTGTTTTTACAATTATTCTTGATATATTTAAATCTTTTATATATTCTTATTTATCATTTCAGTTTATCTTTTAAGATTTTTATTCTGTTATTACGTTTTATCTTATTTTTAATAATTCAATTATTAGCTATCTTAATAATATAAATAAACTAATTTATTAGTAATACTTTTTACTTGATTTGTTTGTTTTGCCTTTCTTGTAATTATGATTTCAATGTTTTTATATTTCTTTATTATTTGTTTCAGTATTCTTATAAAGCCTCTTTATGTTTAATAAATAATATTTAGATTTAATTTTGTTTTTTTGTAGCTACTCCCTCTTATTTATAATGAAAACGTTTTTAACATTTTAAATTTTTGTATGACTGCAAACTTTGTTGCTTTTTTATATTATTATAATTATACACAAGCCTATTTGACATTATTTTAGCACACTTCAAGGTTTTATATTTGTTTTTTATGTTAATCGATTTTTTCCACCGTATACTCGCAAGTTTTATTAAAATTTTGTATAAAAAAATTTTTATTATTTTTTAGCTTTTATTTTTTCAAAGATTCTCTTTTCTTACTCTCTTAACCTTTTCCTATTCGTACATTTTTCTAAAAATTTTAATAAGAATAAGACCGTATACGCCCGTCAAAAAGAGAAAAACGGTACGCAAGAAACGGCTACCACTGGCATTGAATTCTGTGTAGATCTCATTCCTCCCACGTACGACATTACCTTAGACCTGACTATACAACCGTCTAGATTACTCTTACAACTCAGCGACGAGGGCTCAGGCATAGCACCTTCAACCGGACATCACAGCATAGCACTGTATACTACGAATAAGTCCGGCAGAAGCGGTACTGCGGATTCATGGGATGTAGAGCAGGAGGTTTCCACGTACAACCGAAACGAGTGGACATTGAAAGGATCTAACGATGAGAAGCGAGTCGCGAAAGGCTTCGATGTTAATGGGTCAATCCCAGTTTTCTTTGGGGGACTCTACGACGAGTCATGGAACTTCGAGACTTCTGTCAGCGACCTAGCCCGGAAATTGGAGGATGAGATTAGGATCTCTCTCAGACTCATACGCCCACCACGTATATCTCGTGAGCTTCGACGGGTCCGACGCTTGGGCAGACGTCATGACACGGCGTGGTAAAATCTGCGTATTGGACCTACCAGGACCTAACCGATTACTTATACTCTTAAAGACCATGATCACTGCTAGGTCTACAATATAAAAACTCCGAATACCAATACGACTTCACCAGCATTGACTAAGCGGATTATTTAAGTCCCATATATACACTACTTGGGATAACTGAAAGCGGGATTAAAAGAGTCTAAGTATTCCTACATCTTGGAAGCACCTCTACTCAAAAACATCAATTGGGGAGAATGAGATAAGTAGTTCGGTTGAAACAACTAAAGAAAATTTAAAAAAATGAAGTAGAGGATAAGAAGGTAGCAAGAATGATATTTGTACGTTCATATCTCTTAGATTTTTTATAAGTAATCTAATTTACAATTTATAAATATTTTTTACAAAAATTTTGCAAAACTACTTTCAAAAACTAACCCATATTAAACACTCAAAACACAACTAAATAGAAAATCATGGTCAAACATTCATTACTTTCAACCTCAATAATATCAACTATTTTTCCTACCTAATATACTAAAATTTTTTCCAATTCGAATAAGACCGTATACGCCCGTCAAAAAGAGAAAAACCGGTACACAAGAAAGCGCCTCGACAGGTATACCTATCAAT
>CANQEM010000006.1 GCA_947594935.1 uncultured Clostridia bacterium
TTGAAAAAAGTTGCAAAAGAAATAGGTTTAAGCTATTGGAAAGAATTTAGTTCTCATAGGTTAAGACACACTTTTGCAACAAGATGTATTGAAGCAGGTATTTCTCTTCCTGTTCTTCAAACTTTGATGGGACACCATGATATTCAAACAACCATCAATGAGTATGGTAAAGTATTCAACTTTTATCAACGAAAAGAGAAAGAAAAATATATAAACTATGTAACAGCTGGAATAAGTGAGATGTAGCGAAGTTTGAAAAATAAATTTAGATAAAAAATTTCAAGGTCAAATTTCCAAAATGGATTTGAGATTATAAAATGCAGTAATTGCAATAGATATGTGGTTTTTCGAGGTAGTCACCTCGACCATAAAACGCAAAGTAGAGCAGGTTTAATAGATTTTAGACCTGCTCTACTTTTTCTCTAATTTCCAAATTCCCTTTTTAGTGGAGCCGAATTCTTTTTAGTTTTCCTGTCTCTTTTAATTTTTTTATATTATATGATATTCCATCTCGTGATAGACCAAGTGCTTTTGCCATTTGTGTTTGCGTAATACTTGGATTTTTCTTTATCAATTTTATTATTTTTTCTTGTGTAGTTTCTTGTGTAGTTTCTTGTGTAGTTGTTTGTAGTTTTGACATGTCATCAACAGCTTCATCTATAATCTTTAATATAAATTCTATAAATTCCGTTGATTCTCCACAATTATTACATTTTTGAATAACAGTATAATATTCTTCTTGATTTTTCTTTATCATGCTTTCAATAGGTAAATATGTAAACGCTTTTTCCCAATGTGAAAGGATAACTGTTTGCCATAATCTTGCAGTTCGACCATTTCCATCTGAAAAAGGATGTATAAACACAAACTCATAATGAAATATTGAAGAAAGTATAAGTGGATTTATTTTATCTTTTACTTCATTCATCCAATTAAATAAATTATCCATTAAACCAGAAACTAATTTATGTGGTGGAGCCATAAAAATTTGAACATCTCCATCATAAACAGCTTCCCCATGATTTCTAAATTTTCCAGCATCCTCTTCAATTAAAAGAGTAAGTATTTTATGTACATCTTTTAAGTCTTTAATAGAATAAGGATTTAACTTATCAATTTGCTCATAAGCTTTATAAGCATTTTTAACTTCTTGAATATCTTTTCGTTCTCCAATTACCATTTTACCATTGATTACATCTTCAACTTGAAATAATGATAACTGATTATTTTCAATTGCTAACGAAGAATGAATAGACCTTATTCTTGTTTTCCTTCTTAATTCAGGGTATCTATTTAAACTTTCAAAATAGTTTGCTTCTCCTATTTTTTTCATAATATCTGATACATAATTTAATATTTTATCAGTTAATTTATATGGTGGATAATCTATTTTCATTTTTCACCTCCCGAAATTCAAAGTTATTATATCACATAAATGTTGTATTTAAAAGCGAACATTAACATTTTTTATTTTTTCAATAATTTACACTTGCTAAATTGCAAAAACAAATATATAAACTACTAAACACTAAAAAAGTATAAATTATCATTGTCAATAGTTTCGGAAGAAAAATGCTAAGAATAGTTGGAGAACGCTTCGACCATAAAACGCAAAGTAGAGCAGGTTTAATAGATTTTAGGCCTGCTCTACTTTTTCTCTAATTTTCTATTAGTTTGTATATGTTAAATTGATTTATGTTAGTTAATTTTTCAAAACTATATTTATCATTATTATATTTTTCTAAGTCGTTTGCTGTAAATATATATTTAACCTCCAATTTTTGTAATTCTTGTGGTGTTAGGTTTACTTCAAAGTCATCTGGATGTAATAATTTAAATTTTTTTTGCGGCATTTCTTGATCATTTCGTATATTTATCGTTATATTTGCATATCTATTATATACATCCTCATATTTCTTTTCAGTATCTATTTTATACCATTTTTCCATATCTGGGTATGTGTTTGTACTATTTATTACTGGTACACCTGCCATCAGTATAAAATTACCCGTATGGAAATTTGTTCCCTCTACTATCCATTTTCCATTCTCTTCTTTTTGTATTTGCTGTACTTGTTTTATTATTTCACTATTATATATTACATCTGTACCTCTTCTTAATGGATTTACCATTCCTCCTGATATTATCATTATTGCCACTATACTGCAACTTAACAAGCCTTTTACATATTTTGATTGATATCTAAATAATAAATAAAATATACCTGTATCAATTATAAATATTTTTACTAATCTAGTTATTGTTATATAATTTTGATTGTACTTTTTACACAACATAGAAATTATAATTGATAATATAATTGAAGATACCATTGCTATACTTTTCTTTACCGGCATTTTTTTGTTTGATATACTCCTTACTAATATTAGTATATCTATAAATCCTACTGCTAATATTGCTCTACTTGATTGTACATTACTCAATAATGTTAATTTTGCTATTATAGTTGGAAATCCAATTATGCACCATATACTCAAGAAACCATATATTATCAAAAGTGTTATTAGAAATACATCTTTCTTTTTATCCTTGATTAAGCTTATTACTGCTAATATTATACCTATTGGAAATAGTGTAAACATCGTTGATTCTTCACATACGTTTTTGTCTACTCCCTCTTGATTATATGGATAAAATAAGTTCGATGGATATTGAAAATATTTCGATATTGCTTGTCCACCGGTTTCCATTCTAGCTCCTGGATATACCGTATTCATTACAGCTTTGATTGTATTCCAAGAAGTTAAAAATATGTATGTCATACAGCATATAAATATCAGCATTGCTATTAGAATTGATATTATGTCTTTGCGTGTTATTTTGCAATTTTTTCTATTTGTAATAATTACTGATATTGCTAATGCTAAAAACACATAAAACATTGGTATTTGCCATGCAGGGTATATTACTAGTATATATCCCCCTGCGCAAATTATCATTCCTAATAAATATATACACCTCTTTTTAAAGTTTTGCGTATTCATATATTTATGTAACAATATTACTGCTAATTCACCAAATACAAATATTTCTACTATTCCATTTACTGCAAACCACCATTGTACAATTGGCGCTAATGTTATCAGTATTGACATGATAAATGATAATAGTTTTTTCTTTTTTGTCAATATCATTCCTAATTCAAATGTTACCATGAATAAAGCTATAAATCTTCCACACCAAAAAAAAGATAATCCTTTTGCAACTCCTAAAAATAAAAATCCTATTTGAAATGGTCTAAATATTTGTACTAAATTTAATATTGGTAATCCATATACCATAAATACATCTGTATTACCTCCACGAATTATGTTACTGAAATATTTGAATCCGTCAAATACTTGTGAAAATGTCATTGGTGTTAACACAGACCATTCGTCACTTCGTATTGCTCTTGATTTTCCAATTATTACCCCATCATCTACTTCTTGAAGTTCTAAAAATTCTTTCCAACATCCTATTGATGATCCACTTATTTCAAATATAATACATAATATAAATATCACAATTGCAATATAGTATCTATTTTTGTATATTTTTGTACCTACATGATTTAATTTGTTCACTAAAATATCTATTTTATTTTTTATACCTTCCAATTGTATTTCCTCGCATATTTATATATTTCTATACTTTTATATCGTATTGTGCTGTTGTTAATGTCAAATTTTTATTGTAATATGGATCTCCACTTTCTATTACGTTTTTCCATTTTTCTTTAAAACTATTGCTTTCTCTTTCAAATCTTTCTTTTTTCTCTGGTGTATCCTCATATCCTCTCGTTTTTGATTCATAATGTATTAGTTCAATAAATGGATTATATATGATTTTATATCCCTTTTCTCTTATTTTTAAGCAGAAATCTACATCATTAAATGCTATCTTAAATTTTTCTTCATCCATATACCCTACTTCTTCATATATGCTTCTTTTTGAAAATAGACATGCGCCAGTAACAGCACTCATATTTTGAATTAAACAATCTTTTCCAAAATACGCATGTATTCCATCTGGCAATCCTGTTAGCATGTTAGCTGCAAGTCCACATATTCCCACTACAATTCCTGCATGTTGTATTGATTTATCCTTGTAGTATAGTCTTGCTCCTACTGCTCCTACGTCTTCCCTTTGAGCAAATCCTATAAACTTTTCTAACCAATCTGGTGTTAACAATTCTGTATCACTATTTAGTTGTAAAACATAATCTGCATCTGAATTTTTTACACCAAAATTTACTATTTTTGAATAATTAAATCCTTTTTCATTATATGTTATTACTTTTACTTTTTCATTTTTTTGTATTGCATCATAATATTTAAATGTTCTACTTTCTTCACTGTTATTTTCTATTATTATTATTTCATAATTCTGATATGTTGTCAGTTTTAATATTGAATTTATACAATCTCTTAACGCATTTACACTATCTTTATTTGGTATTAGTATAGACACCTTAGGGTTTCCTTGCACTTCATATTCTACTTCATATATTCCTTTTATTTCTCCGTCACTTACTTTCGCTTGTAGTCCCTGCCTTTTTAAGTGATCTTCTATTACTCTTCTTCCTGCTTCATAAGCATAGGGTTTTGCATCTGAGATCATTGCTGTTGATTTTGGATGTACTCTCCAATGATATAATATTTTTGGAATATGTACTATATTTTTCGTTTCTTCTATTGCTCTTATTATTATGTCATAATCTTGTGCTCCATTGTATTCATCTCTAAATCCTTCAAGTTTGTCCATTAACTCTTTTTTAAATATTGATAAATGAGTTATGTAATTATTTGATCTTAATGTATCTATTGAAAAATCTGGTTTAAAATATGGATCTTTTCTGTTTTCTTTTTGACCCTCTATTTTATCTTCATCAGTATATATAAATTCCACTTCTGGATTTTCGTTTATACACTTTACTATCTCATATAAACAAAATATTGGTAATAAGTCATCATGATCTAGTAATGCAATATAATCACCTGTTGCAAGTTTTAGTGCTTCATTTGTATTCCCTGATATTCCTTTATTTTCATTTAAATATTTATATTTAATTCGTGAATCTTTTGCGACTATTTTTTCTATCTGCTTATTTTGTTCAGGGCTTCCATCTGCCAAACACAATTCCCAATTCATATATGTTTGACTCATCACACATTCTACTAGTTCTTCAAAAAAAATTATTGGTGTATTATACATCGGCACTATTATACTAATTTTTGGTTTTATGTTGAATTCTGTTTTTCTTTGTTGTTCTAATTCTTCTGCTGTTGGTTCATTATTTTTTATCCATATTCCATAATTACTTTCAACTATTGGTTCATTCTTTTTGCTTAATTTATATTTTACCTTATTTATTGTTTTTACTATTATTTTTTTAATTGTTTTCATGAATCCATTCTTTTTCAAATAATATTTGGTTTGATTGTATCTATGTTTTATGTTCATTTATTTCCTCCATCTTTTCTCTGTCCTGTTATTTTCTTTATTGCTCTTGATATTTTCCATGATAGTGAACTTGTAACTATTTGTGTTAATTCTTGTATCTTTTCATCTTTTTGCTGTATAAGCTGTAAATTTTCTTGAATATTGTTTTGTTCTGCTTTTATTTGTGCTATATTTCTTTGATTTTCTTCTTGTAATTGTTGTAATTGAATTTGTATTGATTGATTTGTTGTTCTTAATGTATGATTTTCAACTATAAGTCCTCTTACTGTTTTCATTGGTTTTTGCCATGCCTCACATATCTTATCGTCCATTATTTTTTCTGATATAATTTTTTCTAATTTATTAAATAGTTCTTTATATTGTAATATTCCTAATTTTTCATATATCTCATCTATATTAACTAGTTTTTTTAATTCTTCAAATATCAATAATTCTCTATATACTATAAATTCAATTGGAACTTTCGATTCTATCCATTCTTGATCATAAATATAAAATTCTCCATCTATTAAAAAACAATTTTGAAAATTTAAATCCCATAATCCCTCTTTTATAAAATGCAAATTTTTTATCTCATCTTTTTCATATTGTATTTTTAAATTATCAAATATGTTGTTTTCTGCATCTGCTAATTCTAGCTTCATTATTGTTTTTTGAGTAAATTCATCTACTAATTGTATTAGTTTTTCTATCCCATTTGCTTTATACTCTTCAATCAATACTTTGTTATATGATTTTGCATTTAGAGCATATTTACTTATTATCTTTTCTTCGTCATACGTATCTAGTGTGTTTATTCCACTGTTTCTTAATATATCAATATTTTGCTTTATCATATTTATATGTTGTTTGGATAGATCATTGTTTGGATACTTATATACTTTATCTCCTTGAATTATTGTTCTTAGCCTATATTGCTGTTTCCTATTGTTCCAAAATGATACATATTTTATCTGATTTTCTTCTAAGTTATTTGCTATTTCAATAAAATATGAGTTTGTGAAGAATTCAAATAGTCTTTTGTCTTCTTTTATTACTTGTAAATATCCATCATTTTCATGAAAGTTTATTACTTCCGTATCTTTAAAGAATGTCATGTTCCTATGAAGATTATCTTGATCTGGCATGAATTGCTTTGTAAAAATCACATTTGTATATTTATAGTCTGGCAATGGATAATAATATTTTGTTTGACCTAGTTGTACCTTATCAAATACTTCTTCAAGTTCATTTTTTGATATAAGTTGACAGTCCTCATCTGTCTTACCTATTTTGCTTATTGCGTTATATTCTATATCTCTATCATTTTCATTTATTACACACCAGTTTCTCATTGCAAATTTGTTATTAGTTGCTATTAGTATTTTTCCATCTTCTTTTAATAATGCTTTTACATATTTCAAAAGATCTGTAATTGGCTCTTGACTTTTATATATTTTGGGTGCATATTCTAGTATTCCTATTAGCGTTATATAGTCAAATTTTTCATTTATTTTAATATCTTTCAAATTACCTATTATTATTTCAAGATTTTCCTTGTCTTCATGCCTTTTGGCTATTGCTTGACCTCTCTCTTTTGAAAATTCAATCGACGTAACTTTGTGTGCTTTTTTACATAGTTCTCCTGTTATTTCGCCTACTCCCGCTCCTATTTCCAAAATATTGCTGTCTTTTTTAAATGGATACCAGTTAATTATATTTTTTCTTATTTCTGACAGCATACTTATTATTTCTATGTTGTTATCTTTTTTGATTATATCTTCGTATTGTGTTTCTTTATATTGATTTATATAATTTTGTATAATATATTGTTCTCTAGCCAATTGGTTATAAATTATATCTTCTTTATAAAAATTTAGGTTTATCTTCATTAAGAGTTCTCCTTTATTCTTTTTTTGGCAAGATTACCCAATAATGTTTTATTCTAGTATATATATATATATATATAGTGTCAAGCCTGTTTGAGTGATTTTACAAATTTTTAATATTTTTGTAATTTTTTTGTAATATTTTTTGTGCCACAAAAAAAACAAACCTATTTTTAGATTTGTTTTTTAATATTCCGTAATTTATATTAACTTAATAAAAGTATCTTCTGTAAATGTGAAGCACGTCTACTATCTTCTATCTAAATATTTCTTCGATGACTCCATTTTTCATATCATATATGTTGTAAATATCTTCCATAATGTCAAAAGTTTCTTGTAAGTTATTTTTAGCTGAATACCATCCAATTCCATCTGTAAACCAAACAAACTTGAAACCTACAATATTTTTAGATTCTTCTGCTATCATTTTATAACTTCTTGCAGTCTCATTTAGTTTTGAACCACTACTAGCATAGAAATTTGATTCAATTCCATATATACAATTATCAGTTTTTACAACAAAGTCAAATCTTTTCGTTGATTGATTTTGGTTGCTAATAAATGACATGTCCAACTTCCATTTTTCTTCTATATCTTGCAAATACATTTCTTTAAAATAAGTTTCATTTTTCTTAAATCCAGCTTTTTGAATAAATCTTTCTACAACATCTTCCATTAAATGTCCTCCACGATTTTTTCTAGCATTCGAATTTAATCCAGACTCTACTCCTAAAACATAGTCGTACAAATTATTTACGAGATGATTTTGTATTAAATCAAATAATCCCGTTTCTTTCATAAATATTTTATATTGTGCTACATCATAATTCATTTTCTCAAAATTATATTCAAGCTTGTTTCCGTTACTATCTAAAACTATTATTTCATATTGCCTAACTGCTAATAGTATTGGAATACACTTTAGAACTTCCGGATATTTTCTCATTAAATTTTCAAAATCAATTTCAATGTTTTTACTACCAATTAAGGAATTCATCATATTTAGTTCAAGTTTATGTTCTTCTGCATTTCTATATATTGTTTCAAAGTCTATATAATATTTATAATCTGCAATACTATCTGTAAAAGTAAGTATCCACTCTGCAAAATTTCTTTTCATAGCTATTTCTCCTTTAATTCTTCAAATCTTTTTATAGATAAGTCTAAATAATCTTTATTATTATCAATTCCTATGTACTTTCTATTTAATTTTGATGCTGCAATTCCTGTTGTACTACTACCACAGAAAGGATCTAAAATTAAATCATTTTCTTTTGTTGATGCTAATATTATTCTATCTAATATTTCTAAAGGTTTTTGAGTAGGATGCTTTCCTTGTTTTTTTTCAGAAGGTTTTGTCAAAGATGTAGTCCAAACATCTTTCATCTGCTTATTATTGTTTAATTGTTTCATTAAATCATAATTAAAAGTATATTTAGTTTTCTTCAAATCTTTTTTAGCCCATAATATTGTTTCTGTTGAATGAGTAAATGTTTTACAAGCTAAATTAGGTGGTGGATTAGTTTTTTGCCATGTTATATTATTTATAATTTTAAAACCTTCTTCTTCAAGAGCCATTCCTATTGAATAAATATTGTGTAACGTTCCACTAATCCAAATAGTTCCATTATCTTTTAATACTCTGTAACATTCCTTTATCCATTTTTTATTAAAGTTATGTTTTTCTTTAACTGATAAGGACTTGTCCCATTTTCCTTTATTAACACTAACCATTTTTCCGCCACTACATGTTATTCCATCATCAGACAAAAAATATGGTGGATCTGCAAATATCATATCAAATATACTGTTTTTAAATAAAGTTAAAGCATTAAAAGTATCATCATTTATTAAGCTAAAGCTATCATTTTTGTAATAGAACTTTCCTGTGTATTCCATATTGTTTGCTCCTCATAATTAGTTATTACCAATTCAGAAATTTTTCCGCGCCTTTTTCCATTTGAGTTTATCATTCTTTTAGCAGAAATTTCATTTATAAAAAATCCTTTGTAGATGTCTTCAAAAAAGTTATCTTCTATATTAACATTCTTTGGGTTCGAATTACTCAACATCAATTTTGCATTCTTTAAGCTAAGTTCATTATAATATTCAGCCAATTCTCTTTGATTTTCATCGTTGAAGTCTTCTTTTGAATAAGATGTAAAGTTTGAAGATGCCGAAAGAGGTCTATATGGAGGATCAAAATATACAAACGTGTTCTCATTTATAAGGTTTTCACTATTTTTGTAATCTCCACATTCAAATGTAACATTTTTTATAAGGTTTGATAGATTTCTTAAATTACTGGCATCACATATTGTTGGATTCTTATACTTACCACAAGGTACATTAAATTTTCCGGTTTTATTTACTCTATATAATCCATTAAAACATGTTCTGTTTAAGAAAATAAACTCTGAAGCACGTTTTACATCATTTTCTTTATTTAAACTATAAGAATTATAACTCTTTCTAACATTATAAAAATATTTTTGCCTATCACTATTATCTAAATCTAAAAAAACTTTTTCTTTTTTATTTAATTCTTGAATTAAGGCTTCTACATTATTTTTTATAACATTATAACAGTTAATTAAATCTTTATTTATGTCAAAAGCATAAGCTTCTTTTATTTTATATTTTTGTAATAGGTCTATTAAAACAGCTCCTCCACCTACAAATGGTTCAATATATCTTTGAATTTTACCATTTTTTAATTCTAAGGGATAATATTTAGTTAGTTGTGGAATTAAACTATTTTTACCGCCAGCCCATTTTACAAAAGGTTTTACTGCGTTCATTTTTACCTCCAAAATTCAAAGTTATTATATCACATAAATGTTGTATTTAAAAGCGAACATTAACATTTTTTATTTGGTTTTATACAAAAAGCAGTTTTTTTCATGAGAATAGATAGCACCAATAGCTTGTAAATAAGAATATATAGTTGTGCTACCTACAAACTTCATTCCTCGTTTTTGTAGTTCTTTTGACAAGTCATCTGATAATTTATTTGTAGTTTTACCAATTTCATAAATAACTTTTCCATTAGTAAATGTCTTTAAATAACTGTAAAATGAGCCAAATTCATTTTGCAATTCTTTAAAAATTTTGCTGTTATTTATAACTGCATTTATTTTTAATTTGTTTCGTATAATTTTTTCATTTCCCAACAATTCTTTTATTTTTGCAGTATTATAACTACATACTTTATCTATGTCAAAATTATCAAACGCTTTCTCAAAGTATTCTCTCTTATTCAGCACACACTCCCAAGAAAGTCCTGCCTGAAAAGTCTCCAATATTAGCATTTCATATAAGTATTTGTCATCTGAATTTTGTATACCCCACTCATTATCATGATAACTAACATATTTTGGGTTCTTTAAATTGCACCATTTACATCTAACCATCTATCACACCTCTAAATTTACACATTTCATCAATTTAAATTTCTTTTTCCTCATAAATTTTACAAGAGATAGCAAATGACAACGTGTATAATATTATAACTGAAACTCCTAATATAGCTATTATATAGTCTTTGAGCATTACAATAAAATTATCTAATGAAATATTAAAAAATTTCATTAAAGTCGTAACAATTAAAGATATACCTATCATCAAAGCCACTATCATAATCATTTGTATAATTCTTCCTTTTTCCGCTCCGAATTTATACATAATTGGTATTTGAAAAGCTTGTAAGAACAATATAGCTGACAGACTTCCAATTATAGTAGCTACTATGTTACATAAAAATTCTTTATCAAACATATTTGATGTTTTAATTCCTTGGGTAATTACGGTAAGAACAAACCCCAGCAATGTACCTAATAATGTGATTATTAAAATATAAATGTATCTTGCTTTTACAATCTCTTTTTTGGTTAATGGAAACGTAAGTATATATTTATCTGTTTTTGCTAAGTTATCATAACTAAAACTGCTTATCCCTAGCATTTCAAAACATAAAGGCATAAAGATTGGTAGAAAACTAGTTACTTCCTTGTTAAAAAATGCGCATACTACAAATATTATTACCATATAAATTACTGTTGATTTATATGATTTTATCGTTTGCAAATCTTTTACAATCAAACCTTTTAAAGTGTTCATTTTATTCACTCCCCTTTATATAAATTAGCATAATATCTTCTATTGTTGGTTTATCAATTATTGAAATATCATATTTTCTTTTAAATTCCACCTTATTTTCTATTAAGACATCATATCCATATTTACTTTTCCTATATTTAATGTAATCATTTTTATAAAACCTATTAAACTCATCTTCCCCGCACTTAACTATTCCAAAATTCTCTGTAAGTTCATCTTTTGACTTTGTAAAAATAATCTCTCCATTATTTATAAAAGTAATGTAATCAGCAATATGTTCTAAATCTGAGGTAATATGGCTAGAAAGCAATATTGAATGTTCTCCATCTTCAATGAACTCTTGGAAAATGTCTAATATATCATTTCTGGCGACTGGGTCTAACCCAGCTGTTGGCTCGTCTAAAATCAGCAACTTAGGTTTATGTGAAAGTGCTGTTGCTATTTTCAATTTCATTTTCATGCCACTTGAAAATTCCTTTGACATTTTGTTTTCTGGAAGATTAAAATTTTCTAGATATTTGAAATATGTTGCCTCATCCCAAGTTGGATAAAAGTTTTTCATAATCTTATTTATGCTCTTAGGTGTTAAATACTCTGAAAGAAAACTATCATCTAGAACCACCCCTATGTCTTGCTTTATTCTCTTTTCATTTTGCTGTAATTCTAAATTAAATATTTTTATACTTCCTTTGTCTTTATTTATAACGTTAAGAAGTGCTTTAATTGTTGTAGTTTTGCCGGCTCCATTTTCTCCGATTAAACCAACTATCATTCCTTTTGGTATGCTGAAACTTACATTTTTCAATTCAAATCCTTCATATTTTTTGCATAATTCTTTAACTTCTAAAACATTTTCCATAATATTATTCACCCTCTCCATATAAAATGTTCAACATGCTTTGCATTTCTTCTTTTGAAATTTTACTTATCTTGGCAATAGAAACCGCTGTATCTATTAGATTTTCTACTTTTTTCAATTGTTCTTCTCTAATGAGTTCTACATTTTTATTAGCTACATAAGTTCCTTTTGATGCAATTGTTTCAACATAGCCTTCTTGTTCAAGCACTTCATAAGCATTTTTTGTGGTTATAACACTTATCCTTAAATCTTTGGCTAAACTTCTAATTGACGGCAACAATTCTCCAACTTTTAATTCATTAGATATTATTTTACTTTTAATTTGCTCTTTTACTTGCTCATATATTGGAATATTACTTGAATTACTTATTATGATGTTCATGGCTTAATTTCTCCTTTTTTCTTTGTATATATACAGTATATACAGTTATGTTTAAAAAGTCAATACCTCACATAAAAAAAGATTATCTATTGCTGATAATCTTTTAAATAATTTTCATTGTATATGCTATATTTTTTACTTTAAAACCAAATTTTTCATATACTTTTATGGCATTTTCGTTTTCTGGGTTTGCAGTCAGATACATATCTGTACAGTTTTGTTTTTTCCCTACATTTTTAAGATGTTCTAATAGTAGAGTTCCAATTCCTCTACCTCTGCATTTTTCATCTACACAAATTGCCTCAATATTTAATTGTTTTCTATATCTCATTCCATTGCTTTCTTTTTCTTTTATGGCAAAAACAGCATAGCCTGCAATTTCATTTTCTAACTTTGCAATAAAAATCTGTTGATTTTCAATTAAATTTTCAAAATACTCTTTTGTTAGTACTTCATCTACATGTAAAAATAAATCTGGGTTCCAATTAACATGCAGTTCATGAACTTGTTTTGCTAATTCATTAACTCTTTTTAAATCTTCTATTTTTGGCACTTCAATTTTTAGATTCATTTACTA
Source organism: uncultured Clostridia bacterium (assembly GCA_947594935.1). GTDB lineage: Bacteria > Bacillota > Clostridia > TANB77 > CAG-508 > CAG-269. The sequence continues at coordinate 13,272 of CANQEM010000006.1, forward strand.
TCATCCCTTTCTATTCTACCAGCATTTTCATTAAATATTTGTCAGTGAATTCTTTTAATTTATCTTTGTTATCTTTAAGTTTATTCATTAACTGCTCTGCTTGGTTATTTGCCTCATCAAATTCCGCTTCTGTCATCTCCTTTTTGTTATAAGCATCTTGCAATTCATCTTTATCAAGTAACATAACTTCTCCACTTGGAGTTACAACAACATCTAAATATAAATCATCTTCATAAGGTATTCCATTTTCTTTGCCTATTTTCCTTGCTATGTCAAAATACCACTCTATAATCTCAGAATTTTCATCATAGATTGCAGTCAATTTCACTTTTGAAGAATAATCATAAAACTCTAACCATTTATAGTTATCATTCATTATACATTTTCCATTTGGTATAATCATAGGGTTGCTTACCTCAATGAAATTATAGTAATATATATCACCATTAAAGTCTTTTTCTGACACTGATATTATTCTCTGCTCAGATTTTTTAGCTCTATAATGTACATATCTATCTGCATATCTTTTCTTCAAGCTTATCCAGTACCTCTGAATTATTCCAGATTTCCCTAGGTGTTCCTTATCTTGTACTTCATTTTCCAATATTCCGCCATTTGCAATTATAGTTCGCTGAGAAGCTATATTTTCTTTATCACAAGTTATTAAAACACGGTTTATTTGTGCTTCTTTGCATTTTGGCAATATTAATCTTAACATTTCCTTTGCATAGCCTTTTCTACGTTCACTTGGTAAAACACTATACCCAACATTTCCACCAAAATTATATAAAAAATCTGTTAAGCTCTTTCTTATATCAATAATTCCAACAAGTTTATTATCATCTTTTCTTATTGCTAAATACACATCTGATGGCACATAATCTTTTCCATGTTTCTGAGATAAACGATTTTCAAAGTCTATCCATTCTTCATAAGTATCACATTCTTCTAGCCCTGCACAACCATCCAAATGCTCATTGTTATCTAAAAATACTTTTCTATATGCCATTACTTGTTCTTTATATTCATTAGTTGGTAAAGCTAATTCCAAACCCATTTACGCACTCCCCCTCTTATTTTCCATTATAACATAAAATTTCAATAGAAAATAGTATTTAGACTTTATTTTCAATAAAATTAGTGATATAATGTAATGTAGTCAAAAAATGAAAGGAAGTAATCGCTTTGAGAAAGCTTACAGATTTTATTATTAACAAACGACATTTTATACTGATTTTATTTATTATTCTTACAATAATTTCAGCAATACTATCCACAAAAGTAAAAATCAATTATGACATAGCCGAATATCTGCCTGACAACTCCGAAACAAGAATTGGCATGGACATAATGGAAAAAGAATTTTCAGGAACTGAAACAAGCACTTTAAATTTAATGTTTGAAAACCTACCAGAAACTGAAAAGCAGGAAGTAAAAACTTCTTTGGAAAATTTAGAGGATGTTGAAAGTGTGGAATATGATTCTACTGAAAACTATAATAAAGATAATTACACCCTATATGTTATCACAGTTGATGATGCCTCTGATTCCGAAACAGCCACAAATGTCTATAATCAAATAACAGAAAAATACAAAGATTATACCACATATACAAGTGGAAACATATCACAAGCAAACAAATCAGTACTACCTACATGGATAATTGTTTTAGCTGTTGCATGTGCATTAGTTATTTTACTTATCATGTGTGAATCTTACACAGAACCATTTTTATTCTTAGCATCAATACTGATGGCTGTTGTTTTAAACAAGGGAACAAACATTATCTTTAACAATGTATCACACATTACAGTTTCAATAGTAGCAATATTGCAAATGGCATTATCAATGGACTACTCCATCATGCTAATGAACAGATATGATCAAGAAAAGCAAACTGAAAAAGATAATGTAAAGGCGATGAAAAATGCGCTATACAAAGCTTTTCAAGCAATATCAAGTAGTTCTGTTACAACAATTGTGGGACTTTTGGCATTAGTATTTATGACTTTTAAAATTGGAAAAGACCTTGGATTTGTTTTAGCAAAAGGTGTATTATTTAGTTTAATCTGCATATTCTTTGTGCTTCCTGATTTAATCTTGATGTTTGATAAATGGATTGCAAAAACTAAAAAGAAAACTCCAAACATCAAATTAACTAGCCTTGGTAAATTTAGCTATAAGATTAGATATATTTCAGTACCACTATTCCTTATTGTATTTATAACAAGCTTCCTACTAAAAGGAAATTTAGGAATTGACTATACAGATTCTCAAACAGATGATGTTTCAAATATATTTACTGAAAACAATCAAATTGCGATTATTTATAAAAATGAAGATGAGCAAAAGATTGCAAAATGCTTAGCTTCCTTAGAAAATGAGCAAAAAGTAGATGAAGTTTTGGGATATGGCAATACAATAAATGAGAGTTTAACTTATGATAAACTAAAAGAAAAACTAAAAGACTTAGGTTCAGATGTTGATATTGAAGATTATCTACTTAAAATTATATATTATGATTACTATAACAAAGGTCAAAAAAACACTGTAACTTTTGAAGATTTTATTAACTTCATAGAAGATGAAGCATATAGCAATGAAAAAACTAATGAAAAGATTGATAATGGTATAAAAGAAGATATTTCCCGATTAAAAAATTTTGTTACAGAATCTGCTATGAATGAAAAGAAAACGTCAAGTGAAATCTCAAAGATTTTGGATATAGATAAACAAAATATAGATGACATTTTTACATATTATCTTTCAAAACATAATACCATAAAATTAACTTTAAAAGATTTTATCAATTTTATGAATACTGATGTTTTAACAAATGAAAAATATTCATCAAAAATTAACAATGAAAGTAAAAATCAGTTAAATACTTTATCAAAGTTTGCAAATAAGCAGACCTTACAAACTAAAATGACAAGTGATGAGATTGCTAAGTTGTTCGGAATTTCATCTAATATGGCAGAAGATCTTTATCAATATTATTGCTTAGTAAATTCAGATAGTGTTAAAATGACCATTTCAGAGTTTGCAAATTTTGTATTAACAGATATGTTAAATAATTCTGAATATTCAAAAGAATTTGATGAGCAAACAATTCAAAGTATAAAAATGCTAGCGGCTTTCAGCAATCTTCAAACAATAAAAAGTCAAATGAGTATAAAAGAATTGTCAAATTTGTTTGGCATAAAAGAAGAAACTGTTAAACAAATTTTACTTTTAAAATACAGTCAACTAAGTTCTGCAAGTAAGTTTAGCTTAACCGAATTTATAAACAATGTATTGTTAATAGATGGAATACCGGATATTAGTAAACTAGAAAGTGTAGCTGTATTTGCACAAAATAAAGGAAATATAAATAGCACACAATTAAGTAAGCAGACTTTAAAGCAACTATTTAGCGGGGTAAATGCCAATATGGTTGATGCTGTATATTTACTAACAGGGTTGCCAGATAGCAAAACATTTACACCACAAGAATTTGTAAATTTAGTTTTAAATAATCAAAGTTCTATTCCGCTAGATTCAAATTCTTTAAACAATTTGCAATTACTTAAAATGATAATTGATGACAGCCTTTCTGATAATAAAATTAAATATTCAGATGAACAAATGTCTAAGATATTATCTATTGATTTAGCTCAAATGCACCAGCTTTATGCTTTGATTGATTATTCAACTAATAATGTAACTCAATGGAAATCAACACCAGAAGAATTTGTTAAGATTATTTTAAATAATGCAGAAATCAAAAACACACTTGATAAAACTACTTTATCTAATTTACAATTATTATCTGTAATAATGTCAAATACTATTGATAATAAAAACTTTACTTATCAGGAACTTTCGCAAACAATTGGCATAAATATCGACAATGTGAAAAAAATCTATACTGTATATACTTTTAGTAAAAATAGCATCAAGCTTACTCCAAAAGAATTTGTAGACTTTGTACTTTCACATAAAAATGATAGTATGATTGCTAAACAGATAACATCTAAAACAATTAAAGATTTGAATCTAGTTAATTCTGTTATAGATGGTGTTATGAATAACAAAAAATATTCAAGTGCAGAATTGTCATCTTTACTAGGCATAGGTCAAGATAATTTAGATTTATTATATGGTCTATATAGTATTAAGTATATAAATACTACACCAAGCTTATCGCTAAGAGAGTTCATAAGTTTCATACTTAATGATGTAATTACAAATGCTGAATATGCTGATAAATTTGATAATGACAAAATCTTGAAATTAAACACCGTTGATGGAATTATGACTAACAGTTTAAAAGGTGTAAAATATACATCAGATGAAATTTTAGCTATTATCAATAATTTAAGTGATGAAGTAGAAAAAAATACAGTCGAGGTACTTTATACCTATTATGGCAGTGATAAGGAATTTGATGATACATGGAAAATGACTGTTGAACAGTTTGTTAAATTTCTAAATGAAGATATTTTGCAAGATGAACGTTTTACTGAATTTATAGATAATGATATGAGAAATAACATTACAGAAGCAAAAACAACTGTGTCAGATGCAAAAGAGTTGCTAGTTGGAAATGAATATTCAAGAGTTGTTTTAAATACAAAACTAGCACCAGAATCGAAGGAAACCTTTGACTTTATACAAAAATTAAAAGATATGTTTGCAGAATATTCTAATAAGGTTTACGTTGTTGGTGATTCTACAATGGCTTATGAGATTAGTCAAACTTTTGATAATGAGTTAAACTTTATGACAATTATTACAATGATAGCAATTTTCATAGTAGTTGCGATTACATTTAAATCAGTAATTATTCCTACAATATTAGTGCTTATAATACAAACCGCGGTCTACTTAACAATGGGTATATTATCTATAATAGGAGAAAATGTTTATTTTATCGCAATACTTATTGTGCAAAGTATTTTAATGGGAGCAACAATAGATTATGCTATTCTATATACTTCTTATTACCTAGAACATAGGAAAAGCGAAGGAATTAAAGAAGCAATAATTGATTCATATAACAGGTCAATTCATACAATTTTAACTTCAAGTTCAATACTTATTATCGTAACTTTGATTATTGCAAACTTTGCCTCAGCAATAGCTGCAAAAATATGCAAAACCATTTCGGAAGGAACAATTTGCTCTACAATTTTAATTTTAACTTTACTTCCAGCGGTGTTAGCATTTTGTGATAAATTTATAATTAAAAATAAAAAGTAAAAAAACTGCACCAAAATTTAAGGTGCAGCTTTCTTTTTTGTTGACTTTTGGTAGAAAATTGGAGTATAATATTGTTTGGTAAATAATGTTTAAAAACTGATAAAAGGGGGAAAATTAGTATGGAAGTAGAAGAAATTATTGAAAAAGTAACTGAATTGATAGACAACAAAAAAATAAAAGACCTACGCGAATTTTTAGAAAATGTTAATAGTGCTGATTTCCCGAGTATATTAGAAAATGTTGATGAAGATAAAACAATTATGATATACAGACTTTTATCAAAAGAAAAAGCAGCAGAAGTTTTTGTTGAATTAGAACATGATGACCAAGAATATCTAATAAATTGCTTAACAGATGCCGAAATTAAAAATGTTATGAATGAAATTTACATGGATGATGCCGTTGACTTAATTGAAGAAATGCCATCAAATGTTGTAAAAAGAATTCTAGCTAACACAAAAACTGAGAATAGAAAAATTATCAATGAGTTGCTAAAATATCCAGATGATACAGCTGGAACACTTATGACAACAGAGTTTATAGACTTAAAGGAAACCATGACAGTAGACCAAGCATTTAGGTTTATAAAACGTAAAGGGTTAAAAACTGAAAATGTATATAACTGTTATGTTGTAACTGTGGATAGAAAATTACTAGGGATAGTTGACATTAAAGACCTTTTGGTTGCAGAGCGAAATGAGCTTATAAAAGACATTATGGATACCAATGTAGTCAAAGTAAATACTCTTGATGACCAAGAAGATGTAACAAAAATGTTTGATAAATATAACTATGTGGCACTTCCTGTTGTTGATAAAGAAAATAGGCTTGTTGGTATTATCACAATAGATGATGCTATCGACGTTATTCAAGAGGAAACTTTGGAAGACTTCGAGAAAATGGCTGCTATTACCCCAGATGATGGAGATACTTATTTAAAAACAAGTGTATTCAAACATGCTAAAAGCAGAATTATTTGGTTACTTATATTGATGCTTTCCGCAATGGTTACAGGAGAAGTTATTGAAAACTATGAAGCTGCAATCTCTACACTACCTTTATTAGTTGCATTTATCCCTATGCTTATGGACACTGGCGGAAACTGTGGTTCTCAGACTTCCACTCTTATAATAAGAGGACTTGCAATGGAAGAACTTTCTACAAAAGACATTTTTAGAGCTTTATGGAAAGAGTTCAGAGTTGCTTTTGTTGTTGGCGTGGTATTAGCAATAGCAAATTCAATAAGAATTATGATACAATATAACGATTTAAAAATTGCTGTTGTTGTTGGTATCACTCTTATATGTACTGTAATTATGGCAAAGCTATTAGGCTGTATTTTACCTATGATAGCTAAAAAATTAAAATTAGACCCAGCAATTATGGCAGCACCGCTTATTACAACAATAGTTGATACATTATCAGTATTAGTATTTTTTAATATAGCAACAATGGTGTTTCAATTGTAGAAAGGGATGAAGTAAAATGAAAATAACTACAAAAGGAAGATATGCACTAAGAGTTATGATAGATTTAGCCATACATAGTAATGGCAAATATATTTCTTTAAAAGATATTGCTAATAGGCAAGAAATATCAAATAAATATTTAGAGCAAATTATTGCTATGTTAAACAAAGCTGGATATTTAAAAACTGCAAGAGGCAATAATGGCGGTTACCAATTAGCTAAAAAACCAAGTGAATATACAATTGGTGATATTTTGAGAGCAACAGAAGGAGAGTTAGCTCCTGCATATTGCTTAACAGAAGATGGTGAATGTGAAAAAAAGGAGAATTGCAAAACTTTCTCTTTTTGGAAGGGCTTAGATGATACTATAAACCAATATATGGATAGTAAAACCTTAGAAGATTTAGCAAAATAGAAAAATTTTTTAATTCCTATTGACTTACTAGGAAATATATGATATAATTCCTACTAGTTTAATAGGAAAGGGAGATTTATATGGATACAATTTATTTAGACAATAGTGCTACAACTAGAACAGATGATGAAGTTTTAAAAGCAATGTTACCATATTTTTCAGAACACTATGGAAACCCATCATCAATCTACAAAATAGGTAGAGAAAATAGGAGAGCAGTTGAAGACGCTAGGGAAAAAGTTGCCAAAGCTTTAAACTGTGAACCAGATGAAATATATTTTACAGCAGGAGGAAGCGAAAGTGATAATACTGCAATAAGAGGAATTGCATATAATTACAAGAAAAAAGGAAATCACATTATTACTTCTAAAATAGAGCATCCAGCTGTATTAGAAACATGCAAACAACTAGAAAAGGAAGGTTTTGAAGTAAGCTACATTAACGTAGATGAAAATGGTTTTATAAAACTAGATGAATTACAAAATGCAATAAAACCAACTACTACCTTAATAACAGTAATGTTTGCAAATAATGAAATTGGAACAATTCAACCAATTAAAGAAATAGGTGAAATTGCTCATAAAAATAACATCATATTCCACACAGATGCAGTTCAAGCTGTTGGAAGTGTAAGAATAGATGTAAAAGAATTAAATATTGATAGTCTTTCTTTATCAGGTCATAAATTTTACGGACCAAAAGGTATTGGTGCTTTATATGTTAAAAAAGGCGTTCAATTCCAAAAATTCGTAAATGGTGGACATCAAGAAAGAAATAAAAGAGCTGGAACAGAAAATGTTCCAGGAATTGTAGGGCTAGGTAAAGCAATTGAATTAGCTTATGAAAATTTAGAAGAACACAACAAAAAAATCAAAGAATTAAGAGACTACTATGTAGAACAAATTGAAAAAAGAGTTCCTTATATCAAAGTTAATGGTGATAAGGAAAAGAGATTACCTGGAAATAGTAATATTTCATTTAGATTTATTGAGGGCGAAGGTTTGTTACTAAACTTAGATTTAAAAGGAATTTGCGCTTCAAGTGGTAGCGCTTGTACTTCTGGTTCATTAGACCCATCCCATGTATTACTTGCAATTGGCTTACCTCATGAAATTGCTCATGGTTCTTTAAGAGTTTCAATTGGTAAATACAACACAAAAGAGGAAATAGATTATACTATTGATAGTATAGTTGAAATTGTTTCTCGCCTAAGAGAAATGTCACCTTTATGGGAAGAATTTAACGAAAAAGCTTAAATAGAAAGGAATTAAAATATTATGGAATATACAGATAAAGTAGTTGATCATTATACAAACCCAAGAAATGTAGGGAAAATTGAAGACGCCTCAGGAGTGGGCGAAGTTGGTAACCCTGTATGTGGGGATATAATGAAAATGTTTATAAAAGTAGAAAATAATATAATTGTAGATGTAAAATTTAAAACATTTGGATGCGGTGCAGCAATTGCAACAAGTAGTATTTCAACAGAAATGATAAAAGGTAAAACAATTGAAGAAGCATTAGCTTTAAAAAATACTGATGTTGTAAACAGTTTAGGTGGTTTACCACCAGTTAAGTTACATTGCTCAGTTTTGGCTGAGGAAGCTATTCATGAAGCAATCGCAGATTATTATAGAAAAGAAGGCAAAATGACAGAGGAAGAAATCAAAGAAAAATGTAACTTAAAAGAACATCACTGTGAACATTGTGAAGGCTAAGAAATTTAAGATTTTATATTCAAATAACTATTATTTGGGAACACTATTTTAACAAGTGTTCCTTCTTTTTTTGTAGATTCCAGTTCTATACCAAGCCCTAGCTTAGTGCCTAGTTTTTTACACAAGTATAATCCTATTCCCGTAGATTTTTTGTTGGTTGTTCTCCCATTTGTACCTGTAAATCCTTTTTCAAAAACTCGTGATACTTCACTTTTTTCAATGCCAATTCCGTTATCTTGTATGTATAAAATGCTGTTTTCTTTCCCTTCTTCTGCATAAAATTCAATTTCAGATTTACTTGCTTTGTTTCGATATTTAATGCTGTTTTGTATAATTTGGTTTAAAATAAAAGTCAACCACTTGCTATCTGTATTAACAGTTTTGTCTAAGTCATGTGAATTTATGCTGATTTTTTCACTAATTAAAGTTTTCTTATTTTTACGTATTGCTTCATTTACTAGTTCTTTCAAATTGCATTTCCTTATGTAATAATCTTTCTCTACTGTGTTGCTTCTTGCATAATATAGAGCTTGTTCAGTATAGTTTTCAATTTTATCTAGTTCCTCATTTATACTTTTTGTAGCTTCTGTTTTGTTGTTTTCTACAATCATTTTTCCACTTGCTATTGGTAGTTTTATTTCATGTATCCACATTTCTATATATTCTTTGTAATCTTCCATTAAATATTTATATTTATTCACGTTTTCAATCATTGATTTATCAAGTTGTTTGATAATTTCCATTAGTATTTTCCCATCAAAAAAATTCGGCGTATCAACCACTTCTGATATTAAATATTTTTCATCTAATTCATTTATAACTTCATAGATTGTTTTGTAAAATTTCTTTTTACGCATATATTCTACAAAAATGGAAATGAGATATAAACTTAAAATTGTTATTGGAATATATAATTTTATAAAATTATCAGTAGTGTATGCTAACAAAAATATTTCTATTGTAACTAAACCGAATAAAATTAAAGTTATTTGCAGTATTTTGTCTTTCAAAAAATTCTTTATTTTCATTTTTGCTACTCCCCCCTATTGGCTAATTTTAAGTATATATCCTTGCCCTCGTCTTGTTTCTAAGAGTTCTTTTAAGTTTAATTCTTCAAGTTTGTTGCGTAACCTCGTTATATTAACTGTTAGAGTGTTGTCATCTATAAAACTTTCACTTTCCCATAAATATTCCATAAGTTCTTCTCGTGAGACAATTTTATCTCGTTTTTCATTTAGGCATTTAAGTATTTTTAATTCATTTCTTGTTAGTTCTATCTCTTTACCTTCTTTAATAAGTGTGCTTTTTGATAAGTTAATCGTAAAATCTGGTGCTATAATTTTGTCTTGTGCAAGTCCTATATTCATTCTGCGTAATACTGAGTTAATTTTTGCTAGTAAAATTTGAATATTAAATGGCTTTGTTATATAATGGTCTGCTCCATAGTTTATGCTTAGCAGTTCGTCCATTTCATTGTCTGAACTTGTAATAATTATTATTGGGACATTTGATTTTTTTCTGATTTCTTTGCAAATAAATTCGCCATTTGCTTCTGGTAAGTTTATGTCTAATAGTATTAAGTTTGGGGCTATATTTAAAATTTCTTGAATTGTGTTCTGAAATTGTTTTAGGCTTTCTGCTTGATAGCCATTGTTGTTCAAAAAAATTTCTAGTTCATCACGTAGTTTTTCATCATCTTCTACAATTAAAATTTTTTGCATTCTTCTCTCCCCTTTCTCTCTAATTATATCATAAACTCTATTAAAACAACCTTACAATTTTGTAATATTGCAAAAATGTAAGATTTTGTAATATAAATCGATGGTAAGTATTAAAAATTTCGGTTATAATGTTCTTAGTTGAAAGGAGTTTTTGTTATGGAAAAAATTTTAGAGGTGCAAAACATAGAAAAATACTATGGAAATAGATTTAACTTAACTAAGGCAATATCTGGAATTAGTTTTGAAGTTGTAAAAGGAGAATTCGTAGGCATCATGGGAGCTTCTGGTTCAGGAAAAACTACTCTTTTAAATTGTATATCTACAATAGATAAAGTAACGGCTGGACACATCATAATAAATAATGAAGATATTACAAAGTTGCGAGGAAATAAATTAAATAAATTTCGAAGAGAGGAATTAGGCTTTATTTTTCAAGATTTCAATTTATTAGATACTTTAACTTGTTATGAGAATATAGCTCTTGCTCTCACTATTCAGAAAATACACGCAAGAGAAATTGATTATAGAGTAAATGAAATAGCTAAAAAATTAGACATAAGCAATATCTTAAAAAAATATCCATATCAAGTATCTGGTGGTCAAAAGCAAAGAGTTGCATCTGCAAGAGCGATTATTACTAATCCTAAACTTGTACTTGCAGACGAACCAACCGGTAGTTTAGATTCAAAATCAGCAAGGCAATTGTTAGAAAACTTTGAATTTTTAAATCAAAAATTACAAGCCACTATTTTAATGGTAACACATGATGCCTTTACAGCCTCTTATGCTAACCGAATACTATTTATAAAAGACGGTAAAATTTTCAATGAATTAGTAAAAGGAAACAGCACTAGAAAGCAATTCTTTGAAAAAATAATAGAAGTGCAAACACTTCTTGGAGGTGATTTGAACGATGTTATTTAAGCTATCAATAAAAAATATTGCTAAAAGCATAAAAGACTACGCAATATATTTTTTAACACTAGTTCTAGGTGTAGCTATTTTCTATATGTTCAATTCATTAGATAGTCAACAAGCTATGCTCCAAGTTTCAAGCTCCACCTTAGACATTATTCAACTGATGATAGGTATTTTAAGTTTTGTTTCAATATTTGTTGCAGTAGTTTTGGGGTTACTAATTGTGTATGCAAATAATTTTTTGATAAATAGAAGAAAAAAAGAATTTGGTATATATATGACACTTGGAATGGGCAGAAAGAAAATATCAGAAATCATTTTATTAGAAACTGTATTTGTAGGTTTAATATCACTCGCAGTTGGCCTTATTATTGGTATATTTGCATCACAATTTATGTCAATACTTGTGGCAAAATTGTTTGAAGCTGATATGAGTAAATTTCATTTTGTATTTTCAAAAGATGCGTGTATAAAAACATGTATATATTTTGCAATTATGTATTTAGCAGTAATGATTTTTAACACGATGACTATTTTAAGGTATAAACTGATAAATCTATTAAACGCTTATAAGAAAAATGAGAAAATAAAAATTAAAAATCCTATTATGGCTATTTTGATTTTTGTAATTGGTGTCTGTATTTTAGGCTATGCTTATTATATGGTCACAGGAAAAGCTAATACACTTGAAACAGAAGACTTAATAAAACCAATTTCTATGGGAATAGTAGGAACAGTTGCAATTTTTTGGTCATTATCTGGTTTTATCCTTATCACAATACAAAAAATGAAAAATATATACTTAAAAGATACAAATATGTTTATTTTAAGGCAAATAAACAATAAGATAAATACAACGGTTATAAGTATGAGTGTAATTTGTATAATGCTTTTTATGACCATTACTATTTTATCTTCTAGCCTGTCTCTAAGGAATTCTATGCAAAAAGATTTAATTGAAATGACTCCGGTAGATATAAATCTTGAAAAAAAGGTTAATTTGCCAGAAAGTTTTGTAGGTTCTGACGGGAATACACATCTATATGATAAAACTTTAATAGATGATTCAAAAATACCAATTACTGAAACTTTAAAAAACAATGGCATGGATATGAATCTTTTGAAAGATATTATTGAAATACCAATTTATGAAGAAGAAAATTTAACGGTCGCTAAATTTTTAGGTGACCAATTTGAAGCAATACATCAAGAATTTCCATTTTTAATGTACGAAAATATTGAAAAAATTGTAAAGATTTCAGATTACAACAAAATAGCAGAACTTTATGGAATAAAAAAATATGAAGTAAAAGATAATGAATATATCATGATTTGTGATTTTGATAATCAAGTACAAATACGCAATCGAACTTTATCAAGCGGAAATAACACCTTAGAAATTGCAGGAAAAAAATATATTTCAAAGTATTCAGAATGTCAGCCAGGTTTTATGGAAATATCTGCAACTCATTCAAATCTCGGTATTTTACTAGTTCCAGATAATTGTCCTTTAACAAGACAGTCAAAATATTTCTTAGTTGCCAATTACAATGCTAATACTGATGAGGAAAAAGAAAACATTGAAAAGGTTTTTTCTGATGATAATTCAGATTTAATACAATCTTTAAGTAAAAATGCTTTAACATATAATTTTAGTGGTATGACTAAAATATCTATTATAGAATCATCTGTTGGAATAACTACAATTATCATATTTATTGCTATTTACCTAGGTTTGATTTTTTTGATTGCAAGTAGTGTTATATTAGCTTTGAAGCAATTGACAGAAGCAAGTGATAATAGGCAAAGATTCACTATTTTGAGAAAAATTGGTTGTGACGAAAAAATGATAAATAAGTCATTATTTAGTCAGATTGGGATATTCTTTGGACTGCCACTTGTACTAGCAGTGGTTCATTCAATTTTTGGAATACAATTTGTTTTGATTGGATTATCTGGAATAACTAATCAGGGTGATTTAGTACCTTCAATTATATTTACCACCTTAATTATTGGAGTAATTTATGGCGCATATTTTTTGGCAACATATTTTGGTGGAAAATCTATCATAAAAGAGGGAGATTAAAAAAAGAGCATTTGCTCTTTTTTAATCTCCAAAAGCATATCCGCCAATTATTAACCCTGTTGTTACATCAACATATACTGAAACACCATTTCCCATATCATTTGCTTTTGTAACAACATAGCATTTTCTTTTATGTGTATTATATATATCATCATATTCTCGATATTTTCGTGTGAAATAATTATTTGGATAAACTTCATCAATTCTTATATTTTCTTCTGCGGTGTCATCAATTCCTTCTCCTGCAATTCTTGAAGCAGATTCTTTAAAGCCTTGTTCTGCGATTTCCTTTGCTTTACTCTCAGAAATTTTAATTTCAACACTATCTACCGAATAATTTTCTGGGTCTTTTACAAAATATTTTTCATCAAGTGCATCTACACTGTTATTGAAATTTGAAATAATTACATCTTCGCTATCTTGTTTGTCTGCTTCATCTTGGTAATATTGCCTTTCTGTTATCCAGTTATTTGAAGATGTTGGTGTTATAAAACGCTGAGTATCTGCATCATCTTTGTCTTTTCCAACTTCAAGTAAAAGATGCCCGTATTGTGGTGAAGTTACACTGGTAAAAAATTCTGTTGGCATGTGATAATAATCATATTCAGAAGAGTTTTCTCCAATTAGTGCTGATACGTCAATCTTTTTCAAAGTTTCTTCTGAAAAATCATCTATTGCATATAAATCACATTTTGAACCATCTGCACTCGGTATAGTTAAATATCCATCAACAGTCATTCCAGATTGATTTAAAAATTTTAGGGTACAACTATCGTTTAGTTCAGAAGGTAAGGCAATTTTAGTCCAATACTCCCCACTAGATGTAGTTTTTAAAATATTGCCTTTGCCTTCTTGGTCTAAGTAGAAAATATATCCAAAAGCACCAGAAATTCTAATATATTTTATTTTTGCATTGGCAGGAATACCAACTGCACCAGCTGTTAATTCTTTTGTTTTCCAATTTTCGAAGTCCTCTGTGCGTACCAAATATATTTTGTCATCTAATCTATAATAAAAATAAATTCCCCCTGTTACTTTTGAGTTTGATTTGTAGTTTTCTTCTTGATAATCTGCCATGCTCATTTGTGAAAAATCTCCTGGTACTTGGTAGTACTTGTTGTCAAGTTCTTTTTTTACATATAGTTTGCCACTTTGCAAGTAGAAACTTGCATCAGAAGAAAGTGTTTTTAAATTTTCATCAGATTTTAAATTATAAAAATATGACGCTATACATAGAGCTACTATAATAAATATTATTGCAATTATTACAAGAATTTTTTTCTTCATAAATAGCACTTCCTTTTCATATTATACAAGTAAATTATAGCAAAAAAGCAGGCGAATGTAAAGAATTCACGTGCTTTTATTTTCTATACTAATATCAGCTCTGTACCATTTTTTATATTAGATTGTTTCACTGTCAACCTAATATTATATGGTTTAGCTGTTGATTTATCATATAAGGTAGGAAAACTTTTAGGTTTATAATATCCATCACTAAATTCAACAATGATTTTTACTAATAATTTGATAATATCATAAATTTTTTTATTTGCTGGTATTTTAATATCATATTCTTGTTCCAGCATTGGCACATATAATTTTACTAATATTTTATTCATCATCTTCACTCTTTTCTTTCATTTCTACAAATTTTATTAAAGTTGGAACACTTTTGTTTATTACATATCCAAAACTACGTCCACAATTATTAGTTAACTTATATGTCATTGAATCTGTCTGAATTAAGTATTGATCATCTATTCCATTACCTACCCAAATTCCATTATCTCCTGAAATATTTTCTTTATACCAAGTGTCATATTCATGGTTTTTAAATTTTGTTACATTTTCTGCAATAATAAAACTATAATTTTCCGCTTCTCTTCCTTTTTCTAACATCTCAGAAAAGTTCATATCTCCATTTTCTAATTCATTTAATAATTTATCTATACCAATAATTACGCAAACACCTTCTTTAATTTCCTGGTTATCTATTTGCATACGTATTTTATTAAATTCATCATTGATATTACTATTTTTATTTTTCTTAATATTTTCAATATCTAGAATATCAACTTTTACATCATTTATTTGAGATATTTCTTTTACTATATTTAAAATACATTCTTTTATATCTTCAATACTTTTTCCTGTAACCAAAGTTATAAATTCCCTTTTTAAATTATATAAATATGGTTTTAATTCTTGCTTTGTAATGCCTATTGGTAATTTTGTTAAATCACTTATATATTGGCTAATATCTTCAAATTTTACTTTATCTGGTAAAACAGGTATTTTCTCAGCACAACTAGTACTTATTTTTTGTTGATTTTCTATTTCTTTCAAAATATGTTCATTATATTCATCAGCTTCACATATTTTAGCAGTTTGAAATTCATATAATGTTTCATCTTCTATTTTTATTAAACCTCTTCCAAAAATATGTGAAGGTCTTTTTTTACCAATATTATCAAATATATTATAATAATCATCATCTTTGTTAATTTGTAAAGCAATTTTTTTCTTGAAATTTTGAGAAAGTCTATATCGTAAATCATTAGATGCACTAGCTGTGATTATAAACATTATTCCGTATTTTACACCTTCTCTTGTTAATACTGATACCACGTCTTCATAATCATCTTCGTAATTTTCTGAAAATGTTTCATAATTATTTATTATAATAACCATCATTGGTTTTGGGTTTTTTGCTGTTTTTAAATATAACTGATAATCTCCATTATAGTCTGACAATATTATTTTTCGTTCTTTTATTTCTCGTTGAAGCATATCAAAAAATCTTGCAAGTTTTTCATTTTCACTTATAAAAATCACTTCTCCAACATGTGGCTCTTTTTTGTATATTTTTAAAGCTTCACTACCAAAGTCTAATAGATATAGCCAAACTTCATCTGTGCTATAAGTTGTTATTGCATCATATACAATAGTGCTTAATAATGTTTCTTTTCCACTCTCAGCATTTCCATAAATAATAGTATTTCCATCTTTTAGTAAATTTATATTTACTGGTCCTTGCCTTTGATTTGATGGATCATCATATTCTCCTATTGTTAAACTTACTCCAAAATTTGTTGCTTTTTCGATATGATATTTTTTTCTTACCTCTTTAACAAAAATTGTTTCTGGTATACTATCTAGCCATAAGCTTCCTGGCTTTATGTTCTCTTGTTTTGCTATTTCAGACATATATTTTACAATATTAGTTAATTGTTCACCTTTACTATTTATTGTTTTTTGTATTGAATCATCTACCTTTTTTATAACAGTTCCTATATTAGATATTACTTCTATGGATGTATCTACCTTTTTTGTTGATATATCTGATGGTGTATATTGTGCACCTGCCCATCCTGACTGACCTAGCACAAAATATTCATCATTACCAACTTGCAAATAAAATTGACCTGCATTTTTTAATTTAGCTGCATCAGGTTTCTTTATTACATCATTACTATCTTGTATATCTTGAACTTTTAAGCAAACTGCAAATTTGCTATTGCTTCTGATTTGATCACTTACAATACCAGAAGGTTTTTGAGTAGCTAAAATAAGGTGAACACCCAAAGAACGCCCAATTCTGGATACACTAATCAGTTCTTCCATGAATTCTGGCTGTTGCTGTTTCAATTCTGCAAATTCATCGCATATTATTAGTAAATGTGGTACTGGTTTTTTTACTATTCCCTCATGATATAATTTTTGATATTTATAAATATCTATTGTACCTTCGTCTGTGATATTTCTAGCCTCATTAAAAATAACTTGCCTTCTTCTTAACTCACTTTGAATTGATACAAGAGAACGTTGAAGCCCAACTGTATCAATATTTGTTATTGTTCCTACTAAATGTGGTAACTTGGCATCATTCTTTTGAAATGCACCTGCAAGTCCTCCACCTTTATAATCTATTAAAATGAAAGCCAAGTCGTTTGGATGATAATTTACTGCTAATGATAATATATATGTAATAATAAATTCACTTTTTCCGGAACCAGTAGAACCTGCAATTAGTCCATGTGGTCCGTGAAATTTTTCATGTATATCCAGTACAATTAGTCCGCCTCTATTATCAACACCTATTGGCGCTTGTAATGATAAAGTAGAGTCATTTCTGTTCCATCTATCTAATATATTAAGCTGTTCTATTTTTCCTACATCATACATTTGTAGAAATGTATAGCTATTGGGTAAAGACATCTTATTAGATGATGTATATTTAATTGGAATATTAGCTAAAATCTGAGATACTTTTTTAAAGTTTATATTTTCATCTATATTAAAGTGGAACATTTGTTGATTATTAGATGACATTTCACTCTCAAATATTCTTCCAACATTATTTTCGAGATTGACAAATGTTTTACACTCGTTAGGTAACTGCATTAAATTACTTGTTAAATATAGTATGCTGAAACCTCTATTGATTGGTGCCTTTAATATTTTTTTAATCACTTTCAAATTTTCTATTCTTTTATAATCATCTGTAATAATTAAATAGTATGGCGCAAATGACTTGTAATCTGCATCTTGGTAATTTTGTCTGGCTTGTAGTTCTTCTTCAAGATATTTTGAGATTTCTTCCATATCACTACTATCATCGGCAAAAAAGCGAATTTGCTTTGTGTCATCCCAAACATGTGGCAACATTTTTAAGTATTCCCATTCTTCTTGTCTTTCTTTTTTAGCTAAGCATACTATTTTTAAGTCTCTATAACTATGAAATGTGATTAACTGCATAATAATATTTTTTATGTAATTATAAACTTGTTCGTCATCTTTTCCTATAATTGCTGCTATATTTTTTTCTGCTAAAGACATTGTGATTGGTGCATCTTTTATATTTTTAGATTTATTAGCAACATAATTTAGTATTTCTACTAAGTTATCATCTTGCATAGTAAATTGTTCTTCTGGATATTGGATGTCTATTTTTGAAGGTAATTCTCCCACTCCAAGCCTTACAGTAAGGAAATCATAATCTTCTATTTTTCTTTCCCATAATCTTGTAGTTTTATTCAAAACAATTTCTTTACATTCTTGCATTGTTGAAAAATTTGCAAGAAGCGTATTCCTTTGTTTGTTTATTGTTTGATCTATTAGTTGAAATTTTGTATTTATATATTCTTTATATCTAATTTGGCGCTTTTGCTCATATTTTATTTTTCTCTTTTTTTCATATTTTGAACTAAGAATTGGAATCAACAGCATTCCAACTAGCATTGCTAATGTTGTAAAAACTGATGCAATTGTTTCTCCGAACACTTGCTGTGCCATTTATTCTACCACTTATAGTAGATAGCATTGTGGTAATCATCATTACACCCATTGTTAAAGAAGAACCCATAGTCAATATAAATGGCATATCATTTTTTTCTTGCAATTGTGGTGGTGCATCTATTCTTATTTTTTCATTTTCGATAACATTTATTATTCTTGGTGCTTTGAAAAAATATTCTTCATCAGAATAAAGTTGTTCAGTGTTTTCACTTTCATCATATTGTTCATCTAATTCAATTTGTTTTTCATGTTCTTGTAATTTGAATTTTGAACCACTAAATGATACTTTATTTTGAGGGTTGTTTATATAAATATTATTGCCTATTAGTACTAATTTCAGACCCAAGATAAAAATAACATCACCATTTGACAGATTCTGTACATTATTAGAAATCGTTTTATAGTTTACAAATGTTCCATACTTTTTATCTAAGTTTTGTATTTTCCATCTATTTTTATCTAAGAAAATTCTTGCATGTGTATCTGCTACTAATCCATTTTTGTAAAAAATATCGCTTTGAGCATTACTGCCTATTACAATATTGTTTGCATTTTTTATCACTAAGTGCCAAAAATTATTTTCACATAAAGGTGAACAATATACTGCAAAAGTTTCACCAGTTTTATTAAGTACAATTTCGTATATATTATATTCTTTTAAAATTAGATTTTCACAACTATTGCTTTTTGCAGTACTTTTTGTCTTTATTAGTTCATCTGAATTTAAAATTTGTATATCTTGATTTTTATTGATTTGCCAATTTTTTCCATTGCCTTCTATATTAAGTATTTTTCTTGAATTGCTATCACTAACCCAATAGTTCCCTATTGCAGTTCGTGGTAATACAAGTTTATATATTATGTTTTTCCCAATCAAAGTAATTAGCAAGTTTGTTCACCTTCTTTATTTATATATTTAATATAAAAAGTACGACCATTAAATAATAATAACCATACTTTCTGAATACATAAAATATTTTACTTTCCCCATATTATTTTTTCCTTGGTTTCACACTAAATTGGTTATATTTAATTATTACCAATTCATCATTTGTATTTTTATTGAATGTATTTTTTATTTCATTTATAACATTATATATTAAATTTTCTTGTTTAGTATGCAGTTCTTCCCACTGCTTGTTGTTTAAGTCTTCTTTATTAAATTCATTATACCTAAAACCTATAACTATGCTATTTTCTTCTACCATAAATCTATTTGAAGGTGGTCCATAAAATTTAATAACTGTATTTTTTTCCGCTTCTTCTTTATTTTTTACTATTACACGTTTATAACTATTTTTAATTATCTCCTCTGTTTTTTCATCTAATTCGTTGTCTTTGTTCACTACTTTTTCTTGAATAAAATCTTCTTCTTGTTTAGTTAAATTTTGAGTGTAAATATCGTTTCTTATGTAAAAGTATTTTAATATACTTGAAGAAACATACTGATATTCATCCATGTCTTGTTTGTCAATTGCCACTATATTTAAATTGCTTGTTTCTAATGTTTTATCATATTCTTTTAAATTAGCTTGTTTTATGATAAATTCTGTAAGTAGTGTTCTATACATTTGTTGAATATCTTTATTCTCCATTTTTGTCATCTCCTATTTCTTATCTTTTATCCGACCGCCATATTTGATATATCTTCGAAAGAGCCTGTTATAGTAAATGATTGTAAGTTATCCATATCATCACAAAATATTCTGTATTCTCCTCCCCAAGATGCTACTTTTATATATTTTTTAGTAGTGCCATCTGGTAAACTTGCTTCACCACATCCTGTAATCAGTACAGAATGTGTTTCATCTAATTCTACTTGTGCTGTTTGATTATCAACAACAATATACATTTTTAATGGTTCTCCCTCTTTTGGGTTTAAACTTAGTCTTGTTCCTAAAAGTTTTGGTACTTGTTGAAAGAAAGCACTTGAATCAGGTGTTTGAGGAAGAAAGGTTCTATCACTTTCCCCTGGAACTACATCTACCGGAATATTTTTTGATTTCATATACTGATTAAACTGGTCTGCATTCATATAATCTTGGTCTGCAAATTGTGTTTCTGTTGGGTTTGTTTGACTTGGTTGCAAAATTCCTTTTTTGAATGTAATTTTGCCATCTGGTCCTTTTTGTAAGTTGTTTGCCTGCATATTTAAATCATCTGAATTATTTACAACATACATATCTAGCAATAATTCACCTGAATTTATTTGTACATTACCGTCAGAGTCTACAATATATAATGGGAAGCCAAAGTATTTTTCGAATTCTTCTGGTTTATCTGCAAATTGAACTATTACTTTTGTGGCTGCTGACGCATACGTACAAGCTCCAATTGAATCTAGATATTCCATCAACCTTGCTGCATCATATTCACTCATTCCGTATTTTTGTTGTAATAATGCTAATAGCCTTTGAAATTCTTCTTGCTGAGCTTCATTTCCATCCGCATTGTTTAAAATTGAAAATACATCTGAAAACATTCCTTGATTTACGCCATAATATCCAAATCTTTGATAGAAGTAGTTTAAAAAAGCTTCATTAGACTCACTTATAGCTTTTCTAATCAAATCCATTTGCATTTCCATTGTTGAAAGTGCTATATTTTGTAGAAAATGGTTTGATGTCATAATGTTTAAATTGATTGCGCTTAATACTGCTTGTAATATGCTTCTATTTGCAGATTCTGCATTTTCCAATTTATTTGCTTGATTGTTTGCCCAATTTTTTTCATCTCTTAAAGTTTGAATACATGTTGTGATTTTTGATGGCATTCCTGATATTGTAGTTTTATATACAAAGTCATTTGGGATGCTAATGGAATTAAGTTGGGCTTTTGCTGCTCTTAGATAATCGTTGCATTGCCCAATTTTTGTAGCCGCATTTTTTACTTCTTGTGTATCTATTGTAAGCATATTCTTCCCCTCCTATTATGTTGATAGTGCTGTTAATTGTGCATTTTTGGTTGAAATATCATTATTTATACTTGTTATAGTTGAATTAGATGATGTTAGTGCAGAATTTAATTGGGTTATAAAATTAGTTATATTTTGAATTTCTGTATCTATTTCTCTAATTTTTCGATTTACAACATCACTTTTATAATTGTTCTGCAACTTATTCCTAAATTCTGTTGCTTTTGTTTTGCCAAAAGTCAACTGATTTATTGCATTAGTTATTTTGATATTCATAGCTTCATACGTACCTTTTTTTGTAGTTAATGATGTTATACTTGATTGTAATTGACTTATTCTTTGCGCATTATTGTTTGCCGCCATATTATCACATCTTCCTTTTCTTTTTATATAATAAATGCTTTCCTAAGGAGATCTTCTCAATTCTAAAATAAGTTCTCCTTAAGAAAATATTTATTATTGCACCGTATTTGATGACTCTGCTGATTGTACATCTGTCAAAGCTTGTTGCATTAGTTGTGTAAATTTTGTTTCAATGCTTTCAAATGAAGAAACAATATTATTTTTCAAAGTAGTGAATTTTTGTCTAAATGTGTCAGCTGCTTCACTTTGCCATGTTATTTTCCCATAGATTGACTCTATTGAATTCATTTTACTTTTAGCATTTTTAAAATTGTTAGATACATTTGTTTTTACATTTGTAACATTCTCAGTTAAAAATCTCATACCAACATCGCTTGATATTGGTATATCTGCAACTTTTAATGGTGCTGTGTTTGTAGCACTCCCTGCATTTGTTCCTTGATCAGCTTGTGAGTAGTTATTAGCTACTTTCTCCAATGCAAAAGGTATTTCACCTACAACTAATACTAACATTTCATTTAATTGTGGTATCATTGAATTAAAAGCTTTAACTAATTCATTGTATCTTTTTCCATACCATGAACTGTGCATTTGGGTGATTTCCTTATACGCATTTGATATTTCTCTATTAAGAGCTTGCCCCTCTGATCTTATTTGTGCTGCTTGTCCAGGAATAGCCATGTAGTCAACTGTTTGAATTTTAGCCATTTGAATTACCTCCTATCTTTGTATTTTCATTAAAAAAGCATAATAAAAAGAAAGCCACATAACTTAAAATAGTATGGCTTTCTTGCATACACAAAAATCCCTATTTGTTTCGATAAGGCTATTTGTAAAGTATGTTATATATATATATATATATACAGTCTCAGGGATTTTCGTCATTTTTATTACTCTCCTTTAATTTATATTTTATTTATATACTACTTGTTTAACTTTGTCAAGTAGTTTTTTCAAATATTTCTCATTTTAAGCTTAAATATCAACTACTCAAAAACTGCATCTGTGCTAGATGCAGTTTTTCTTGTTCCTTTTATTCATTTAGGTTTTCTACTATTTTATATTCTGAAATATCTGGTTCTGTAAAGTCTTCGTCTCTTACAGTTCCAAATTCATAAAAATAATCTTGTGTTCCACTCTCTACTTTTCCCTTAGTAGCTCCATATCCAACTCCTATAATCAAACCTGTATCTTTGCTAACATACATTCCCGTATCTACACCTTTCAATAGGCTACCAAAATTCTTAATATAGTAACATTTTTGTGAATTATAATTTGCACTTTCTACACTTGCTGGAATAGCTCCAATCAATATTTGCCACCAATTTTCTGCATCTTGGATACTTTCTGGTCTGTTCATAATCTGATTTTTTGTATTTAATATCGCCTTTTTCTCTCCATTACCTTCTATATACATGTTTGTATCATAAATTTCTATATTTTGCTTGTCATATTCTTTATTTTTCCCATACATAATATAAGTTATAGTTCCATCTTTTGAAACATCTTTTATAATATTTTTTATCTTATCATCTTTGCAAAAAACTTCTACTTTTGAATAGCTTTCTGATTGTGCATCCCAGTATAGACTGATTTTATGATAGTTTGCACTATTTAAATATGTTTCAGCTTTGCTTGATAACTCAGAAATGATTACAAATTTTCTTGTTACATCTATTCCAACTATTACAACTATTATTAGTAAAACAATTTTTAAAACTCGTAATTTATTCCTATATTTTTTAAAAAAGTTTATTTCTTTTGTACTTGGTTTTTCAGTTTCTAATTCTAAATTCTTTTTCATGTTTTCATAGATTTTGCTACATTCTTCGCATTGTTGAAGGTGGTCCTTGACGAAGTTACTTGTTACATTGTTTGTTAATTTTTCAATGTAATTTGGTAATAAATCTTGAACGATTTTACAATCTTTTTTCTCTTTCATATCAATCACTCTCCTTTATTTTTTGTTTTCCCCTATAAAAAGTTACTCTCGCCCAGTTTTCGGTTTTTTCCAAAATATCACCTATTTCTTTAAAACTTAATTCTCCTGTAATTCGCAGATACATTACTTCTCTTGTTTGTTCATCTAGGCTCTGCATTTTTTTATAAATTTCAAGTTTTGTTTGATTTGCAATTACTATTTCTTCTGTTTCTTCTTTTGCCGGAATTTCCATTAAATTTCCTTCAAAACTTTGCACTTTTTTATTTTTTCGCAATTCATCATACCAAAGATTTTTAGCAATTTGACATAGCCAAACTGATATTTTGCAATTGCCTTTAAAAGTATGTATTTTTTGAACTGCATGATAAAAAGTCTCTTGCGTTAGTTCCTCAGAAATATCATTATTATGCGTTAAACAGAATAAATACTTATATACTGTTTTAAAATATGTTTCATATATTTGCTCCATATTTTGCATAATAGTATCCTCCTTCTGATAATAGGACGTGCAAAAGACTATTTTGTTACAAATAATTTATAATTCTATTAAATTATATGGAATTTGATTTTGTTCCATAATCGTTTTTTCTCTTTCTGTGCATGTAAATATAAAGATTTGCCTATTTGAATATGTTTTATACATATATTCCAAAAAGTTTTTTAATCTCTCATTATCGAAATATGCAAAAGTTTCATCCAAAATGATTGGCAATTCTTCACTAGATAGTTCATCAATCATTGATAGGCGTAGTGAAAGATATAGTTGTTCAATTGTACCCACACTCAATTTTTCTGCTGGGATATACTCACCTTTTTCATTTTCTATAATAAGTCCATCTTCATCATGAAAACGTACTTGATTGTATTTTCCATTAGTTATATTTGAAATTATATTTGATAAATTTTGCGTGAATTTTGGCGTTACTGTATGTCTCATTTCTTCATAACATTTTTCTAATATGCTTTTTGCAGTTTCAATAGCTGTATTTAATTTTTGAATTTCGTGTTTTTCCTCATCAAGATTTGCATATTCTTCTTCTAAACTTGCTAATTTTTCCAAGTTTGGTAAAATGGTATTTTTATCTAAGTTTAAAGCATGAAGTTCCATTTTTCTTGCAGTTAGCTTGTTCTGCATATCTTGTATTTCCTGTGAAATGTTATTTTCTGCAAATTCTTTAACACTTGGAACATTTGAATATTTTTCTAATAGTTTTTTCTGGGTTTCATTTTTATTTTCTGTAATTTCTTCTTCAATTTCTTGACTATTTTTTTCTAAAATTTGTAATTCATTTTCTAATAAATTTTGTTTTTCTTTTATTATTTCTTGCTGTTTTAAAACTTCTTTACGCTTTTTCATTTCCTTTTTTTGTTTCTTAGAAAAATGAAAAGTTACAACTCCTAAAATAAAAATACTAACCACTAAAATTGATATACTTATAGCTGTGTTTGACCAGAAAATTGCTTGTAAAATGAAGTTGAGAATCATTAAAAAAACTATAATTGCAATTAGCGGTTTCCAATAACTTTTTATTTTTCCAGTATCTTTTTCTTGAACATCTTCTTTTTTTAATTCATATATCCTTGTATAAATTTCTTTTATTTTTTCTGCATTTTGTTTTTTAATATTTTCTTTTACATCTATTTTTTGATTTTGCTCATCAAGTATCATCTTGATTTCTTGTAGTATTTGTGTTTTTTGTTCTAGTTCTTTTATATCTTTTCCTAGTTGTTGTTCTTTTTCCTCTGTTTCATATTTTTTCTCTTGGTATTCTTGTAAATTATTTTTTTCTATTTCTATTTCCTGCATTTTTCTATCTATAATATTTATTGGTTTCTCACGACTTCTAGAAGTCCCCACTTCCTCTAATTGCCTACGATTTAAGCGGTCTATTGCTAATTTATATGATACTTTATCCTCCCCTGTTCCTACTAAGTTTGCAATTTTTTGCACTAACATGCTTTGCTCATTTTTTTGTAGCTTTGTTTCTTGTTGGTTCGCTACAAGAGTAGATAAAAATAGGTCTTCATCTACTTTTGTTTGTTCATAGAAGAACATACTTCCAGCTGATTTATCAATTGGGAAATCTTTGGAAATATCTTCTTGGTCTGCATTAAAAATTTTTGGGTTTTTCTTTTTGAAGTCTCTTTGAACTTCATAAATGTTTCCATTATCTAATTGATATTTAATTTTGCCAGAAAAATCTTCTCCTACCCATGGTTCATATTTTTCAAAGTCTGAATATTCTTTTCCTTTTTTATTTTTCGAAATTCCGTAAAAACTGTTTATAATAAATGATAAAAGTGTTGATTTCCCTGCTTCGTTTTTACCATAGATAATATTTATATTGTCTTTTAAATTTATTTCTTTATCTCGCAATTTTCCATATTGATTTATTTTTAATTGCTGTAATTTCAAGGTTTTCTCCTTCCTATTGTAGTGCTTCAAAAGCAACTTCAATTGTTTTTTCTAATATTTCTTTTTCTTCTTCATTTACATCTTGCAATTTTTCTAACATTTCTTTTGCAAACATCCCTTTTAAAGTCATTTCATTTTGCAATTTTTCTAAATCGTAAAACGGTTTTGTTTTATCTTTTAATTTAATAATCTGACTGCTCTCAATAAATTGATAAATTTTAAATACATCTATTTCAAAATGGCGTGTTCCTACTAAAATAATTTTTACAAGTTGTGTTTCTGGATATATATTTTTGTTGATGTTTTCAATTAGTTCTTCTTGTGATGACAAGTTGCTAACATCTAGTTCTTGTTCTATAAATTCTTTGTCATCTAATTGAATAAACTCCAATTTTATTGCTTCTTTTGATATATCTCCAACAATCATCCCATGTTTGCCTAATTCGTCAAATCCTAATGAGATGCAGGAACCCGGATATACAATTTTTTGATTTTCCTCATCTTTATATGATGGTTTATGAATATGCCCCATTGCTACATAGTCAAAATTTTTGTCTTGTAAAATCTTTTTTGGTATAGAGTTATATTGCTTTTCTTCTATTTCTCCACCGTCTATTGTTCCATGAATTACTGCAATATTTAGCTTTTCTGGTCTTTCTATTTGTACATTTTCAATTTTGCAATCTGTGCAATAAAAGTCATCAAAACCATAACCATATATATCTGCTTCTTTTAAACTGATTTTTTCAAATTTTGAATTGAAAATATGTACATTATCGTTCCAATTAAATTTAGCATAATATGAGTTTTTTAAAAATGGGTCATGATTACCTGGGCTGATAAAAATTTGTGTTTCTGGAATCTCTTGAAATTGCTGATTTATATATTGAATAGTTGATTGTTTTATATATTGATGTTCATATAGATCACCTGAAATAAATAAAACTGGAATATTATTTTCCTTTATATATGAAATTGCTTTTTTAAATGCTTTTCTCTGATCTAGTCTGCGCATTTCTCCTAAATTTGCTTTATGTGATAAGTTTACAAATGGACTGTCAAAATGGACGTCTGCAAGATGAACAAATTTCATGGCTAATTTCACTCCTTTTTTTCTTTTATATCACACAAACATAAGTTTGTCAAGAAAAATACACCACAAATTTTAGAAAATCTAATCTCTGTGGTGTATTTTTTAATTATTATTATTACTTTCTAACGGTCCAAAAAGTTCATCAAATTTTGCTTCTAACTCTTTTTGTAAATCATAAGTATCTTCTTGTGGTAACATTGGTGCATCTTCATCTTCTTCTAGTAAGTCAACAGCTATTGGCTCTGGTTCTGCTTGTGGTTTTTGTGGTGCTTCTGGTTGTTCTTCAATGTCATCAAACAAGTCATCCAAAGATTCTATTTTTAAGTTTTCAGCTTGTTTGTCTTGCTCATCTTCCGGTACATAAGGGTTATATGGATTGTATTTTCTCCAATCTCCTCTTTCAATTTCTCCAATATCATTATGGCTGATTTCGTGCATAGCTAGTTCTTTTGCCATTGGCTTTTTAAAGTAGTAGAATTTCTTTGCTTTTACTGGTTTCAAACCTTTAACAAATATGATACATTCATCCATATCCATTCTGCGGAGCTCATCAGGCGTCATCAATGCTCTTGCCATAATCTGATCTGATACACTCTTTCCGGTTTTCCAGTTTTGCCTATCTCTATTTATTGAAATGCTGTCTCTATCAATAGTTTTTTCGCCTAACTGCTTTGAAAAATACTCTACTGTTTTATATGAGTTGCTTCCTAAAAATACGTGTGTATCGCAGTTACCCATAATTGTTTCATAAGATTTTTCATAAACTGCTTCTAGTTGGTCAACATTTTGTAGAATTACACTAAATGATATATTTCTACTTCTTGAAGTTGATATTTTTTTATCAAAGTCTGGTATTTTTCCTATATTTGCGAACTCGTCTAATATGAAAAATGTTTGTGTTTTTAACTTTCCGCCTTCTTTATCTGCATGGTCATATAGTTGCTGAATCATTTGTGAGAAGAATATTGTTAATAGGAAGTCATACGCTGTATGTGTATCTGATGAGATAACATAAACAGCTGTCTTTTTATCTCCGATCTCATTAAAATCAATAGTATCTGTTGAAGTTAATTCTGCTATTTCTTTTGAATCGAATTTTCCTAATTTTGATTGCAATGTACTTAAAATAGAACTATATGTTTTTTCTGGTGCGATTTCGATAGATTTATAGTACATTCTTGCTGGGTGGTCATAAGGCAAAACGCTGATTAGTTCTGTTAGTAAGTTATTTCCGCCTTTGTTGTTTGCTGCTCTAACTAGTTCTGCACAGCTTGCTAAGTTTTGTTCTTCTGGTGGTCTTGTTGCTATTAGATAGTAGATTAACGCTTTTAATAGCATTTCTGCTGAGTCATCCCAAAATGGTTCTGATGTACTTCCTTCTGATTTTTGCCCTCTGACAATTGTGTTTGCAATAACATCTACATCTATTTCTGAATTTATATGTTTTAGTGGGTTATATCCATCACTATATTGAGGTCTAACTAAGTTTAATACTTTAATGTTATAGCCATGGTCTCTTAAAAAACCGGCTGTTCTGTCATATAGTTCACCTTTTGGATCAGTGAATACATAAGATCCTAACATTTGATATGCGTTTGGAATTGAGTATGATGCAGATTTACCTGAACCTGAACCGTCCAACAACTAAGACGTTTACGTTTCCACGTTTGTCAACTGGTAAGTAGTTATTTTCTGCAAGTATAATTCCTTTGTTTTTATTTAGAATTTCATATTGTTCGCCATGTTTGCTCCAATCACTTGAACCATGTTCAATATCTGAAAACTCATTTTTAGGTGCTGTACGCACAAAACCAATAAAGAAGAATATTAGATAAAAAATTGTGAAGACCATCCATATTGACATGAAATTTCCAATTGCTCCTGTTGCAAACAAGTCTCCTAGTGAGCCAAATGGGTTCATGATATTCGCAGCAATTTTTTGAAAAAATATTGTGCCATTAAAATGTCCCTCAGCATTTGCTTGATAAATACTTAGGGATAAGGGCGAAACAAATACTATGGTTAAAAATACCCATAGTATTGCACATATAATAAATGTTGTTCTATTTCTTCTAATGGCTCCTTCAATCTTGTAATTCATACAATTCACCTACTATCTTTTGTTAGACTTAGCCTCTATCTATGTCTTCTCTGCTTTCGTCAATCATATCGACAGTTAAACCAGCTTCTTCACGTTGTTTAATAAGCTTTTTCATTTCTTTTTTATCAACTGGTATTTTTTTGCCATCATCTAAGACTCTAAAATAATTACCTTTTGAGTCTTTCATAAATTTATGTTGTGATACTTTCCCATCTATTGATTCTAAAACTTTTTCCACTGTTTTTGCATATTCAACCATGGTTGCGTCTCCTGGTTTTTGTCCTGGTGCCAATGTGTTTTCTAATGGTTCAAAGCTAGCGTTCAAAACTACAAATGGTATTCTATTATCAACATTTCTTTGTGCTTCTGGATTTCCCATTTCTGACTTCCTCCTTAAAAATCCTTTTTGTCTCTGATTTCAAAGGCAAAATAAGATTTATATGGTTTTAGTTTACATTTGCCTTTAACTTCATTGGTATTCTCATCAAAATACAACACAGGTTGAACTTCTTCTGTGGTTTCTGGGTCTATAATACATATTGGTCTTTGCAAATTTGGTGTATATTGAAAATCTTTGTACTCTGTTTCTATTTCATTATATAAACTGTCAAATTTAAGTGGCATTGGCTTTTTAGAAATTGAAATCTTGTCTCCTTCTAATAATGCCATGTTAACAACAACCCTATCATTGCCAAAAGATAATATTACTAAATGATCTTCGCCTGGTGATGGATTATCGACATAAAAAGTTTTTCTAGTAGTATCGCCTCTAAGTTCTTGCGTAAAATCTAGTCTGTGTATTGTGTATTTCGGCGATTCTTCTAAAAATTCTTTTTGCGTTTTGTTTACTTGATAAATTACTGTTCTAACATCCTTAGGATCTGTAATACTAAAATGTTTTCCTTGCCACATCTCCATTTTTATTATGACACCTCACTTCTATGGTTTACACATAGCTTGTCTTTTGCATGTCCACACTTAATTATACTAAAAAGCAAGCTATTTGTCAATATAAATTTATGTAAATTGTTATTTTGTAACTATTTTACTGCGTTCTCTCTTGGATTGAATTTTGAAATTTCTTTTAATTGTTCATATATAGCCTTTTCTTGGTCGTCCATTTTTCGAGGAACAACAATTTTAATTTCAGCAATTAAATCTCCTCTGCCACCTTGTGCTGTGTAATATCCTTTGTTTGGAATACGCAATTTTTCTCCACTTTGAATTCCTTGTGGGATATATATTTTCGTTTCATCTTCCATTGTTGGTATTGTAACTCTTGCTCCTAGACCCGCTTCCCATGGGGTTAATAATAAATCTGTGCATAAGTCATATCCAGCTAATTTGAAAGTTTTATTATCTTGAATTTTTATCTTAATATATAGGTTTCCGTTCTTTCCGCCGTTTTTTCCGTCTTTTCCTTGACCTAATAATCTAATTTTTCCACCATTTTGTATACCTTTTGGAATGTTTATAGTAAATGTTTTATTTTTTCCGTCTACTGCTTTAAGTGATACTGTTTTCTCAGTTCCAAAATATGCTTCTTCAATTGGAACTTCTATTTCTGTTTCCACATCTTCGCCACATACTGGGGAATCTGCATTTGTTCCTGATGATTTATCTATATTCCCTAAAAACATTTCAAAAATTGATTCTTTATTTCTTAGCCCTTTTTGTTGTAGTTTTGTATGGTGTGCATTCCAAGTTCTATCATATTTTCTCTTTGAGGCTGGAACTGATAGAATTCTATATGCTTCGTTAATATCTTTTATGCGTTCTTCTGATGTGTTATTCCCAACATTTAAGTCTGGATGATATTTTTTTGCTGCATTTCTGTATGCCGTTTTTATTTCATTTATTGATACATGGCTTGTTTCTAAGCCTAATATTTTATAATAATCTTTGTATACCATTGAACATCCTCTCCCATTTTTAAAATAGGTAATTACATTATAACACATATTTTAAAAATTTCCATACTTTTTGTCGAATTTTTAGCATAACTCATAAAATTTCATTCCGTTTGATGCTTTTATTAAAACAATATCTTGCGGTTTTGTTTGATTTTTTAAGTATTCTTTGATTTCTTCTTTTGTTTCATAATAATAGATTTCTTTATCACTTGATTTTTTTGCTTCTTCTACAATATATTTGCTATTTTCACCAGAACAGATTAGAACATCAATATTAGAATTTGCAACCACTTGCCCTACCTGTCTGTGTATTTTCTCTGCATGTTCGCCTAATTCAAAAATATCTCCTAATATTGCTATTTTTCTATGACCTTTATAACCTTCTAGATATTGTATTGCAGCTCTTATAGATTCTAAGCTAGCATTATATGCGTCATTTATTATTGTAACATCATTCTCTTTTTTTATGATTTCCATTCTTTTTTTAGTAAGCTCAAATTTTTCTATTCCTTCTTTTATTTTTTCTACACTTATGCCTAGAATTTTACCAACAAGTGCTGCACATAGTGCATTATATACAAAATGAATTCCGCCAACTGGAACAGTCATTTCAACTGCTTCTTCCCCTATGTGGCACAAAAATTTACTACTGTTTTCTTGTAATTCAACATTTTCTGCCCATACTTCTGATTTATTTTCCATCCCAAAAGTATGTATTTCAATAGTTTTATTATTTTCTGAATTCCATTTGTGTAATAAATCATTATCATTGTTTACAACAATTTCTTTTTTGTCCATACCTTCTAATATTTCTAGTTTTGCTTTTAAAATGTTTTCTCTTGAACCTAAATTTCCAATATGTGATGTGCCAATGTTTGTAATAATTGCTAAATCTGGTTTGGCGATGTTTGTTAATAAACTGATTTCTCCAAAATGGTTCATTCCCATTTCTACAACAGCTACTTCTTCATCTTCTAAGTGCAATATTGTAAATGGTAGACCGATGTGGTTATTATAGTTTGCTTTCGTTTTCAATGTTTTAAATTGTTTTGAAACTACACTTGCAACCATGTCTTTTGTGCTTGTTTTTCCAACACTTCCTGTTATAGCTATAACTTTTAGTTTTTTGTCATTTTGCAATCTTATAAATGTTGCTAACTTTTGTGCTGCAACAATTGTATCTTCCACAATCAAAATTGTTCTGTCTTTCCAATTTTCCATGCTTTTTTCATCTATATCTATATCTTGAATAATTGCAACTTTACAACCTTTTTTGAAGGCTTCTTCCCAAAAATTACTTCCATCTATATCTCCTGTTTTTATTCCAATAAATGTGTCTTGTGGTCTTAGTTCTCGTGTATCATACGAAAACACTCTACACTCATCTTCCAAATTTCCTTGAAGCATTTTCGCATTAGTTATTTCTATAACTTGCTTTACTGTTAACATTTTTATCACTTCCCTTTCATCTTTCTACTGTGATATTGTTATTCTACTACAACAATTCTAAAAATGCAATTACTATATTATATGCTTTTAAAAAATGCAGGTTTTAGCAAAATTTGTAAGATTAGAAATTTTTTTAAAATTTAATGACAAAATGATATATATAGTGTTATAATATATAAGAATAATATTAAGGAGAAAGTTATGGTAAAGGATGATTCAATACTAGAAGAATTAGAAAAAGAAGTAAAAAAACAGAAAAAAACGACTACTAAAACAACACAAAAAACTACTCAAACACAGTCAAAGCCAAAAGCAAAATCAAGTGAAAATAAATCTGAAAAATCTGAGAAACCTGTAAAAAAAGCTACGGCTACTGAGGTTAAGCCAAAAGAAACTGCTAAGCCTAAAAAAGAGCCTATTCCAGAGCGAGTTGAACTTGAAGCTTCCAAAGAAATTATAGACACACCAAAAGAGCCAGAAAAAAAGGATACAGAGCAAAAATTTGAACAAGTAAAAGTTTCTGCTCCCACAAATAAACTACATATTTTTTTAATTTGCTTATGTGTTTTTCTAGCAATCATTTTAGTAAGTTTTATTTGTTTTACTTTGATAAATTCAAATAGCAAAACTATTGTATCTGGTGTATATGTTCATCGTTTTGATGTTTCAAGGCTAAATAAAGAAGATGCTGTTTCATCAGTAAATAATAGTATTTCTTCAAGTATTCCAGAAGAAATTAAACTTTTCTATAAAGATTTTGAGACAACTATACCAACGGCAGATTTAAATATTGCTTTTGACAGTGCATCAGCAGTAAATCAAGCCTATACAGTTGGTAGAACTGGTAA
Organism: uncultured Clostridia bacterium; assembly: GCA_947594935.1. GTDB lineage: Bacteria > Bacillota > Clostridia > TANB77 > CAG-508 > CAG-269. The sequence continues at coordinate 47,183 of CANQEM010000006.1, forward strand.
TCTTTTAGAAAATGATATTGAAGTTTTAAAAACTTTATTTGCAAATGTACATATTGACCCTCAAATGTCTTTTAATGAAGATGTTTTAAAAACAAATTTGCAAAATTTATCTTCAAAATTGCCAGATTGTTTAATTGAAAGCAGTTATTATCTTGAAGGTAATAAGCTGATTTTAACAAAAGGTAGAACTGGTAGTGTTATTGATGTTGAACAAACTTTGCTTTCAATAAAAGAGCATATTCAAAATTTAGATTTAGAGAATAGCATTGAAATTTCTACTTATGAACAAGACCCAAAGCCTTTGGATATCGACCAAATTCATAATGAATTATATGTTGAGCCAAAAGATGCTTATTTCACCAAAGACCCTTATAGCTTGTTCCCTAGTGAAAATGGAATTGATTTTGCAATTACTGTTGATGAAGTTAAAAATATGTTAAATGAGGAAAAAGAAGAATATGAAATACCTTTAAAAATTTTAGCTCCAAATGTTACTACAAACATGCTAGGTAGAGAGGCTTTCCCACATTTATTATCTACATTTTCAACTTCTTATTCTACTCGTGATAAAGATAGAACAACAAATTTAATTCTTGCAGCAAATAAAATAAATGGTACTGTTTTGATGCCTGGCGAGACTTTTTCATATAATAAGGTCGTTGGTGAAAGAACCATTGCTGCTGGTTACCGCAAAGCTCCAGTTTATGTTAGTGGGCAAGTTGTAGATGATGTTGGAGGCGGTATTTGCCAAATTACAACCACTTTATACAATGCTGCTTTATATGCAAATTTGGAAATAGTTGAAAGAAGTAACCATCAATTTGTAACTTCTTATGCGGCAGCTAGCCGAGATGCAACTGTTGTGTATGGTGCTATTGATTTTAAATTTAAAAATAACCGCAATTACCCAATAAAATTGATTTGCTCTGTTGCTAATGGAACTGCCAATTTCCAAATTCTTGGTTTGAAAACTGATCAAGATTATTCCGTAGATATAACTAATCGTGTAACAAAAACAACCGCAACTTCTATTTATTCAGAGGCATATAAAACTTTAAAGCAAAATGGTAAAGTTGTTGGAACATATTTACTTTCAAAAGATATTTATAAAAGACATTAAAAAAAGTAGCATTGCTACTTTTTTTACATTGTTAGAACTCCATTAGGTGTGTCTTTGATAACTAAAATATCTTCTTCCCTACCGTTTTCAGCATTTATATAAACTAAAAATTCAGTTTCTTCAACTTTTCCTTTAAATTCATAACATAAGATTTCTGTTTTCCATTCAGTTGGAATATATGCCAGTCCTTCACTTTCAATATTTAACTTTTTATTTAAAGTTTGTTTTGCTTGTTCTTTTGTGATTTTAACTTTTGAAAGGTCCCTTTCTGTATGGTTATTTAAATATCCGGTTGTTTCTATCCCTAAAATTTCACCATTATCTAAGGCAATTTTTACTTTTATTAAATCTGGATACATTACTACATCATCTTGATTGTATGCGTAATTAACTGTCATTATTCCGTTTTGTGTTAAGAAGTAAGTTTCTTTCATATTTGTAAAGCCTTTTTGTGCAATAAAGTCTTTCCCTGCTTGGTTTGCCTGTTCTTGTGAAATAATTTCAGAAGTTACTTCCCTATCATAATTCATATAAATTACATGTCCACCTTTTTGTGAAACTGCAATATTTATATTTTCATCTTCTTTTGTTGTAATTGAAAATGTATATGCTTTTATTGTTGAATTTTCTGAACTTCCTAGGTTAGAAACTTCTTTTATTTTATCTTTTCCAATAAATTCAGAAGCTATTTCCTTGGCTTTTTCTTCATCTACATCTTCACCAGTTAAGGCTTTTGGCTGTTCATTTGTTAAATGTTCAGAAAAAGCTCCGTCATAGATTAGCCCTGAATATTCATGAAAGTTTTCTTCTAAATTGCTAAAACCATCTTGGCTTACTGTGCTTACTTGCTGCGCAAATGCTACATTTCCTTTTTTAGTTAGTTCTCCCCAAGAAATTCTTCCATTATTTATATCTTCTGAAAGCTGATTTAAAGTATTTTGAAGCTCAACACTATATCCATGTAAATTTTCTAAATTGTCTAAATCTTCTTGTGACAAGCTTTCATCATATATATTTTTTCGTGATAGTGCATAACTATAATCACTAACTTGGTTTAAAAATTTTTGCGTATTTTCAAGTTCTTGACTTTCAATCGGTAAACGTGCTAAATATGTTTGTGCCATATTTGCTTCTCTCCATAGGTTTGTTAAGGTTTCTGCGCCTTGCTCAGGTGTAGTAGAAATTACTGATTTTGCTAAGTATGTTTCAACATTGCTAACATAGTCAACTAATTCATAAAAAGCCATGTTATATGTGTTTTCTGACACTTGCTTTGCTTCACGCTGTTTTTGATATAAGAGTATGCCTAAGATGATTATTATCAAGAAGAAAACTCCTATTACACTAAGCATGTGCCCTTTTTTTAATCTATTTATCCAGTCTTTAATTTTGTTCATTTTAAAATTTACCTTCCTATTCATTAAAATTCATCTATATTTTGGCTTTTTTTGAAAAAAATATACCAGTTTTTCTAAAATATGTTATAATAAAGCAAAAGATATAAAAATTATGGAGGTATTGATGAAGGTTTTAATATTTTACGCATCTTATGGTGGAGGGCATTTAAATGCTGCAAAATCCATTGATTCAACTTTAAGAAGTCTTAATTCAAACCTAGATATTGAATTGATTGACTGCATGAAATATGTGAATATAACAATAGAAAAGCTTACAACTGCCGCATATAGGCAAATGGCTAAGAAGTTGCCTTGGGCTTGGGGAAGAATCTATTCAGATTCACAAAAGGGTCCATTAGCTCATATTTCAAGTAGAGCAAATAAAATTATGGCTATTAAATTATTAAGGCTTTTACGCGAAAAAAAGCCAGATTTGATAATATCTACACATCCTTTTGGTAGTCAAATGTGCAGTTACTTAAAACGCAAAGGCAAAATTGGAAGTAAAATTGCAACGATAATGACAGATTTTGCACCACATGACCAGTGGCTTGTTGGGAGTGATTATACTGATTATTTTTTTGTTGCTCATGATAAAATGAAAAACTATTTAATTGGAAAAAATATTCCTAGTGAAAAGGTTTTTGCAACTGGTATTCCGATTTCTGAAAGATTTTTGCAAAAGTTTAATAGAAAAGAAATTTTAGATTCTTACGGCTTAAATGAAAATTTGAAAACTGTTCTATTTTTTGCTGGTGGCGAATTTGGTTTAGGGAAGTCACGAACATTAGAAATTTTTGAAAGTTTAATTACTAATATTGATGGTATTCAAGTGATTGCCATTAGTGGTAAAAACGAAAAAATCAAGACCTCTTTTAATGAAATTGTTGAAAAGCATAAAAAGGAAAATACTGTTAAAGTATTACCTTTTACAAATCAAGTTCCTGAATTGATGTCAATTTCTGATTTAGTTGTTACTAAACCTGGTGGGTTGACTACATCTGAAAGCTTAGCTTCTAATTTGCCTATGGTTGTTATAAATCCTATTCCAGGTCAAGAAGAAGAAAATGCAGAATTCTTAGAAAGTAAAGGAATTGCTGTTTGGCTTAAAAAAACTGATAACCCAAAAACTGTTTTCCAAGAGTTATTTTCAAATTCAGAACAGTTAACGCAGATGAAGGAAAATACAAAACTACTTGCTAAGCCTTATTCTTCTGAAACAATTTGCAAAATTTTATTAAAAATTTAAAAGGTAACTATTTTAATTTAGTTACCTTTTAAATTTCTCTCCTGCCTTCTAAAGCTTTTGTTAAAGTTATTTCATCTGTATATTCTAAGTCTCCACCAACTGGAATTCCATGAGCTATTCTTGTTACTTTTATGCCTAGTGGTTTTATCAGTTTTGATAAATACATTGCTGTTGCTTCGCCTTCTACTCTTGGGTTTGTAGCTAAAATCACTTCTTTGACTTGCCCTTCCATAAGTCTGCTAAGCAGTTCTTTTATTTTTATATCGTCTGGTCCAACACCATTCATTGGCGAAATTGAGCCATGTAGCACATGATACACTCCCTTGAATTCATGTGTTTTTTCCATTGCAATAATGTCTCTTACATCTTCTACAACGCAAATTAAACTTGCGTCTCTCTTAGGGTTTGAGCATATTGAGCATGGGTCAGTGTCTGAAATATTAAAACATTTACTGCAATATTTTAAGTTTTGTTTAGCTTCCACAATAGATTTTACAAATTGCTCTGTTTCTTCTTGTGAACAGTTTAACATGTAAAAGGCAAGCCTAGCAGCAGTTTTATGACCTATACTAGGTAGCCTTTCAAAGCTTTCAATTAGCTTTTCAATTGATGGTGAATATAGTGACATTTATATTTCCTCGTTTCTTTTACATAAGTCCTGGTATGTTGAATTTACCAAGTTCTGCTGATTGTGCACTGTCTACTTTTCTAAGTGCTTCATTTATACAAGTCAATATTAAGTCTTCTAACATTTCAACATCATCTGGGTCAACAACATCTTTTTGTATTTTGATTTCTTTTAAAAATTTCTGTCCTGACACTTTTACTTGAATTGCACCCCCACCAGCCGTTGCGTCAAATTCTTTTTGTGCTAATTCTTCTTGTGATTTTTCCATATCTGCTTGAATTTTTTTGGCTTCTTTCATCAAATTGTTGATGTTCATGCCACCAAAACCTCCCATTCCACCTGGGAAACCTCCTCTTTTTGACATTCTAATCTCTCCTTTCTAATCAATTATATTAAATGGTATGTCTGATGCGTTAGCAATATCTTGCAAACTTGTTTCTATTGAAGGTTCTTCTGCCTTTTGGGCTTTGTTTTCAATATATTTTACCTGCATTGGTTTGCCACATACATTTGAAACTAGGTTTTCTACTTCTTTTACATTTTCTTGTTTTTCTAAAACTGCCTTACCAAAAGGTGTAATTTCTTTATTAAATTGAATTCCAACTGTTATGTCATTTAGCTCTGTTGCTTGTGTTCCTACTAAATTTGTGTATAAAACTATTTTGCCATTATTTTTCAAGTTTGTTACTATTTTAGGCCATTCTTTTGATATATTTCCTGGTTTGCCAAAATTTGCTTCAACTTTTGGCATTGCTTTTGGTTTAGGTTTTTCCTGTGCCTGTGATTGTGGAGCTTTTTGCATAGTTGGCGCAGTTGGTTTTTGTATATTTTGAGGCTGTTCTACTACGTTTGCACATAATTTTATTATTCCAGCTTGGAAAATTATACTTTTACCGAGTTGCCCATTTTAAGCTGTTTTGTAATTCTGATAATTGATAAATTAGTTCTACTAAGCGCTCTTTTCCTACATTTTGTGCCATAGCTTTTATTTGCTCTTTTTCTTCGTCATTATATAATTCTATTTTTTTAGATGTTTTAAAAACTAGTACATCTTTTGTATATTTTATCATTTCCCACAAAAAGTTTTCTAAGTCTTTTCCTTGATTTATGATTTCATTTGTGATTTCAATTGCATTTTCTACACTATATGATGTTATTGCCTGCATAATTCGATTAACAAAATCAAATTTTGGAATTCCTACTAAATCTTTTATTTTATCTTCATCAATTTTGTTATCTCCATCTTGTATACATCTTTCAAGAATTGATAGAGCGTCTCTCATTGCCCCTTCTGCTAAAACAGCTATCATAAGCAAGGCGCTTTCTGTGGCTTCAATATTACTTTCATCGCAAACAATTTTTAGTCTTTTGACAATGTCTTCATTTGATATTCGCTTAAAGTCAAAACGTTGACATCTAGATAAAATTGTTGCTGGTAATTTTTGTGGTTCAGTTGTTGCTAGAATAAATTTAACATGTTCTGGTGGTTCTTCAAGGGTTTTCAATAATGCGTTAAATGCACCTACTGAAAGCATGTGTACCTCGTCAATTATATATACTCTATATTTTGCTTTTGTTGGTAAAAAGTTGACTTCTTCTCTAATTGCTCTAACATCTTCTACACTATTATTAGAAGCTGCATCCATTTCTACAATGTCTGTTAGTGAGCCATTTAGAGCTGCTTTGCAAATTTCACATTCATTACATGGTTCTCCGTCTTTTGGGTTTAGGCAATTGATTGCTCTTGCCAGAATTTTGGCTGATGAGGTTTTTCCTGTTCCTCTACCACCATTAAATAAGTACGCATGTCCTACACGGTTTGCCATGATTTGATTTTTTAGTGTTCTTGTTATGTGTTCTTGACCTACTAATTCTGCAAATGTAGTTGGTCTAAATTTTCGATAAAGTGCTGTATACCCCATTATCTTCATCCCTTCCTACGCTTACTTAAATTGCACTAATAGTTGGAAAATGGCAGATTGCCTTCCATCTCTCTATGGAAAGTATTCCACATAAAAGATTCTACTTATTGCTGCTTCCTTCCGGACCTGACAAGGTTCATAGGCTTTTATTGGATACTCTCCATACAAAGATGGATGTTCTCTACCATTTGCTATTATATACTATAAAACTTGCTTTTGACAAGTGTTTTTTATAAAGTTTTAAGGTTTTTGCCTTTTAAACACAAATTTTTCAGTATCTGTAATTTCCTCTGATGCTGTTCCTTGTTCAATTACATTTTTTAATGGTAAATCAAGGGAAATTGTGCTTTTAAAAGATTTTAATGATTGTAGTTTTATTGTTAAATCAAATTGCAAATTTGCTTGTAAATCTTCCTGTGTTACATCCGCTTTTTGTAGTAATTCATTATAGTTTATCCCATTTCCATCAACCTGTGCTTGATATTCTATATCACATTGTGCGATGTCTTGGTTAGCTAGTCTTAATACTAAAAGCCCACCTTGGTTTGTAATTTTTAGGTTTTTCATATCAGAGTTGTTTGATACTTCGTAGTTAAATGTATTTGTTTCTAATTCTTCTTTGTTTGAAAAAATCGTATCTGTGCTTGCTGCATCTGGTTTATATATGTGCAATGAACCTTTTTCGTTGTTTTTACTCATTTTTATATTGTCAATTGTTATGCCTTCTATTGCTTCTATTCCTTGATATTCTGCATTTTTTTCGATATATAAATATATGTCGTTATTTTGGTCGATGTTAAAGTGCATATTGTTTTCACTGTTTTTTTCAGATTTTCCTTCTGCTGAGCTTATAATTGATATTTTTGAAAGTTTAAATGGCATATTTGTTTCACCTTCAACAGAATATCTAAGTACAACAAAGCCTAGTAAAACAAGCATGATAAATACAATACCTAATAAAATAGCAATATGAAAAGATTTTCTATTCATCATCCTTTGTAATTCTTGCTTCATTTATTTCTCCTTTTCCTTAGTTGTTTGAAAAATTGTTTTAAAATCGCTTCACATTCTTCTTGTAATACTCCGTCTTGATATTCTACTTTATGATTAAAAGTATAGTCTTCTAATAGATTAAATACTGAGCCTACGGCTCCGGTCTTTTCGTCTTTTGTTCCATAATATAAATTACGGATTCTGGAATTTATAATTGCTCCTGCACACATTGAGCATGGCTCTAATGTAACATACATGTCACAGTCAAGCAATCTCCATGATTGTAGTTTTTTACTGGCTTTTTGGATTGCTAGAATTTCTGCATGGTTTGTTGTGTCATTTTTAGTTTCTTTTAAATTGTGAGCTCTTGCTATTATTTTGTCATCTTTTACGATAACACATCCAACTGGTACTTCATCTTTATCGTATGCTTTTTTTGCTTCTTTTAGAGCTTCTTTCATGAATTTTTCCTGCATTTTTATTACCCCAATTTTTGTGGTGTCCCCGAGTGGAATCGAACCACCGACAGACCGGACTTAGGAGGTCCGCGCTCTATCCAACTGAGCTACGAGGACATTTTTTCCACCACTATTGTAACACAATATCTATAATTTTACAAGATAGAAATTTTTTATTTTCACATAACTCATATTTTTTATTTTGATAGAATAATTTTTATTAGGTGATTATTGTGTTAAATATGGTTTGGCCTATTTTCATTATTTGTTCTTTTTTATTTGCTATGTTTTCTGGGCATATCGAGGAATTAAATCAGTCGATTTTTTCAAGCACTGAGGAAACTATTAGTTTATGTATGACTCTGCTTGGCACTATTTGTTTGTGGAACGGAATAATGAAAATTGCTTCAAAGACTACTTTAATTAAAAAATTAACACATTTTTTAGGTCCTCTTATCAATAAATTATTTCCAGAATTGAAGGATGATGAAAAAATAAAAAACGAAATATCTATGAATATGGTTGCAAATATCTTAGGGTTAGGAAATGCTACTACTCCTTTGGGAATACAAGCTATGAAGTCTATGCAGACAAAGAATAATGATAAAAAAACTTTAACTAATTCTATGGCTACTTTGATTGTTTTAAACACCGCTTCTATTCAGCTTATCCCAACAACAGTAATCGCAATTAGAACTTCGCTTGGTTCAAGCAATCCCACAAGTATCATTTTTCCAGTTTGGATAGCCACTGTATTTGCTGCTTTTACTGGAATTGTTGCTACAAAATTATTTATAAAGTTTGAAAATCGTTTTAGAAAGGGGCATTAAAATGCAAATTATATATTTTTTCTCAAACCTTGCAATGCCTCTTGTCATACTAATTATTGTGCTATATGCTTTTATTCAAAAAATTAAAATATTTGATACTTTTTTATTCGGGGCAAAAGAAGGTGTTGATATTGTTATTGCGATTTTTCCAACTTTGATTGGCTTGTTTTTAGCTGTTTCTGCTTTAAGAAGTTCTGGAATTTTAGACTTTGCTATAAACATTGTTTCACCAATTTTAAGTAAATTTCATTTTCCAACAGATATAATGCCATTAGCCTTAATTAGACCAATTTCTGGTAGTAGTGCTATTGCTGTGGCAACTGATATTATGAAAACTTTTGGTGTTGATAGTCAAATTGGCATGATGGCTGCTGTTATTATGGGGTCAACTGAAACTACTTTATATACAATTGCTGTTTACACTTCGAGCATAGGAATAAAAAATACTAGATTTGTTTTATGGGCTGCTTTATTAGCTGATTTTGTTGGGATTTTGACTAGTATTATTGTTTGTAATTTGCTAAATTTTTGACAATTTTGTATTTTATAACGCTTGCAACTCTTGGTTTTTCGGAGCTTTTGTCGATTTTTGTCGAAAAGTTTTTCTTGACAAATAGATACCTCGCTTGTATAATTTAGTTGTTGATTCATTTGTTTTTTATATGTCTAGAAAAATCTTATTATTTATTTCGTTATTTTTCATTATTAAAAAAATAATTGTTAAAAAAATGGCAAAAAAAATTTTAAAGCAGATTGAAAATAATCGACTTTAAAATTGTATTTGTTATACCTTTAATTTGTTATTATTCTTGTAGAGAATACATTATATTCGATTTAACATCCCCCAATATTAAATCTCAAATTGCATCAGTCCCTTTATTATAGATGTGATATATTCTCTACAATAAAATATTATTTATGATAAGTTTCATTATTTAAAATTTTAAAACTCCTAAAAATTTGTTCCAATAGAATTACACGAACCAGCTGATGTGGAAATGTCAGTTTTGAAAAACTTAATGATTTATTGCAAATATCTATCAAATGTGTTGTTATCCCCAAAGAACCTCCAATAATAAAAGAAATGGAACTTGTCGTAAGAGAGAGTGCATCAATTGTTTCTGCGAATTCCTCAGAAGATACTGCCTTTCCCCTTAAGTCTAAATTTATCAGGTAACTATCTTTTGGAATATGTTTAATAATATTGTTGCACTCTTTTTCTTTAATTTCTTGTAAAATAGCATCACTTGCTTTATCTGGAATTTTTTCATCTGGCAATTCTATAATATGTAATTTACAGTATTTTGATAGACGCTTACTGTATTCATTAACTGCGTCTTTTAAATATTCTTCTCGCAATTTACCAATACAAATAATATTTATTGTAAGCATAATAATCTCCTATATACTAATTTCTTTGCTTGTGGCATCACGCCCAGCAACTGAAAGTGATAACGAATTTTCATTGTAGTTATTTGCCATAAGTTGCTCTACAACTGTTTTGTATGCTAGTTCTGGGAAATTGCTTTCTTTGCTTAGATGTCCTAACATTACTTGTTTTAAGCCACAAGTGAGTAAATATGAAATCGTTTTTCCCGCTTCTTCATTTGATAAATGCCCTGTTGGTCCTGCAATTCTTGTTTTCAAAGAATATGGATAATGTGAATACATCAATACTTCTGGGTCATAGTTAGATTCTAAAAGTATAAACTTACTATTTTCTAAATTTTTTATAATACCATTTGTAATATGCCCTATATCTGTTGCAATGCTTATTTTACTGTTGTCTTTGGCTATATTGAAGCCACATGGGTTGGCTGCATCATGTGGGATGCTAAATGGTTTTATTTTTAAATCATTTATTTCAAATTTTTCTTCTATTGTAAATAGATGTATATTTTGCTCTGGAATTTTATCTTTTTGCTTTGGCATTGCATCTAGTGTTTTTTGATTTACAAACACTGGAATATTATATTTTTTTGCAAAAGTGCCAAGTCCTTGCACATGGTCTGTATGTTCATGTGTAATTAAAATGCCATCTAAATTTGCAGGGTCAAAATTTAAGGTAGATAATGCGTTTTCTACTTTTTTAGAACTTACTCCAATATCTACCAATAAATTAGTGTTTTCTGTTTTTACAAATAAACTATTACCACTGCTGCCACTGAACAGACTATAAAAATTGAACATAAAAGTTACTTCCTTTGTATTTAATTATCTTCATTTATTCTTTCTATATTTGCACCAATACTTCTAAATCTTTCTTCAATGTCTTCATAGCCACGGTCTATATATTGCAAATTATATACTTCTGTAACACCATGAGCTGCGGTTCCAGCTATTATTAAAGCTGCCCCTGCTCTTAGGTCTGTTGAATATACTGGCGAACCGCTTAGTTCTTCTACACCTTCAATAATTGCTGTTTTACCTTGTGCTGTAATTTTAGCTCCCATTTTATTTAGTTCTTGCGTATATTGAAATCTTGATTCCCAGATGCTTTCATTTATTATGCTGGTTCCTTCTGCTAATGAAAGAACTACTCCCATTTGTGGTTGCAAATCTGTTGGAAACCCTGGATGTGGCAATGTTTTTATATTTGCTTTTGATGGTCTGCGTTCACAATATACACGCAAACTGTCGCCATAATCTTCAACTACTCCACCTACTTCAATAATTTTTGCAGTTATTGATTCTAAGTGCTTAGTAATACAGTTTTTTAAGATTAAATTACCTTTTGTTGCAACTGCTGCTAACATAAAGGTTCCAGCTTCTATCTGATCTGGAACAACTGAATATGTTGCATTTCCATTTAGTTTTTTTACACCATTTATTTTTATTACATCTGTTCCAGCTCCACGGATGTCAGCTCCCATGGTATTTAAGAAATTTGCTACATCAACTACATGTGGTTCTTTTGCTGCGTTGTCAATAGTTGTTGTGCCTTCTGCTAATGTTGCAGCAAGCATTATATTTATTGTTGCTCCAACTGAAACTATATCCATATATATAGAATTTCCCACAAGTTTATCTGCTTTTGCATAAATTGTTCCATTTCCAAGTGTTACATCTGCTCCAAGCATTTCAAAGCCTTTTATGTGTTGGTCAACAGGCCTTGCACCTAGTTGGCACCCACCTGGCATTCCAACTTCTATTTCTTTTTTTCTACTCAACATAGAGCCAATTATGTAATAAGAGGCTCTGAATTTGCTAGTTAAATCTAATGGTGCTTTTGTTGTATGTACATTTCTTGTATCAATTGTGATACAATTTTTTGTATTCCATTTAATTTTAGCTCCGAATTTCTCTAATATTTCACAAGAAAGCAATACATCACTAATGTGTGGTAAGTTGTCAATAGTGCATATACCATCAATCAATAAAGTAGCCGGTAAAATGGCAACTGCTGCATTTTTTGCTCCGTTAATTCGTATTTCTCCTTTTAAAGGAGTAGGCCCTTTTATTACTAATTTTTCCAATGAAATTACCCCCTGATAGTTTGTGCTTAAAATATACCATAAATAGAGAATAATTGCAATAGTTTTTATTTTTTTGCTGTTATAAAGCCATTTTTACCGAAAAATTCTAAAATTTTAAATTTAAAGGAAATCATTTTATTAGATTTGTTTTCAGAGACTAGTGCAAAGTCCTCTTCTGACATACTTTCTTGTAAAATGCTTTTTGATTCATCTGGAACTACTCCGGAAGTTACGTCAATAAAGCATAATGGTGGGAACATCACACACCACCAGTTTTGACCTTTTGCTTCTCCAATTTTTACACGTACTGCATCGTAATTTCCGGCTGGGAAAGCGATGTCTCCATAAGTTTTTGTTGGGAATTCAAAATTTCCTATTTCTACATTTACATCATAAGAATAGCCTTGGTCTATAATGGTTTGCTTAGCTATTGTTTTTAAATCTTCAAGGTGTTCAGTTGCTTGTTCAATTGCTTCTGATTTTGAAGTTGTATCATCACATAAGGTTTTCATATATTCTAGTAATTTGTCTCTAACTATATATTTTAAATTTTGATCTTCTTGGCTGTCACTGTTTGCTAAAACATGTAGTCTTAGAACACTGTCTGCAATATCTGATGAGATTGCACTTGTATATGAAACTGCACAAATGCTTGTGTATAGTAATAACAAAAAGATTAAGATTATTGTCATTTTGATTTTTGTTTTCAAAGTTTTTCCTCCTTTATATCAATTGGAAAAGAATTCTTTACTTTAATTATTACCAATTTAGAAAATTTTATACAAAAAGAATTTGTCGAAAAAAAATGTCGATTTTTGTCGATAAATTTTGTTTGAAATATTATTGACATATTAGTGATAAGATGGTAAAATTTGGAAGTAGTCAAAACCACAATTCAAAAGAAAAGCTTTCAAAAGTCGAAAGGATGATTTATTTATGTTTCAGAATCTATGCTGTTTTTATGCAAGTGATTATCATTTTGAAGTGATGAGTTTACCTCATATTCATAATGATTTACAATTGGGAAACAAAATTATTATTTTTACAGAAACTGATTTACAAGAAACAATTGAAAAAGTAGTTAAACTAACAAATTTTAAAGATGATGAAAAGCAGAAAATCATGAAAATAAATTGGAGAAATAACACACAAGACAAATTTGATAATTTAGATAATAGTACTAAAACAATATTCGTAAAAGGTAGCAAGAAATATATAGATGATGTAATTGCCAAAATTAAAGATGTAGAAAATAGTAAAATAATTTGTTGTTATGAAATAGATGAAGTAGCATCAGAAGTTACCCAAATTATTGAAAAATATGATGCAGTATTAAATACTGTTGGAAAGATTGATATGTAACAAATATCAGTCTTTTACGTTATAAGAAAAAAACTCTTTACAAATCCATTTTTTTTTGGTATATTATATATTAGCAAAAAAAGAGAGGAAGATATTCATGGACAAAAATTTAGGAGAAATACAGGCTTTGCTAAAAAAATATAACCAAGAACATCTGCTAAATGGTTACGATAAATTAGATGAACATAAAAAGCAAGAACTGTTAGAACAAATAGAAAATATAGACTTTGAATTGATGAACTTTTTATATGAATCAACAAAAAACGAATTAAGCCAGAAACAAGATGATATTACACCTATGAGTTATTTAGATAAAAATAAATTGTATGATGATTATAAATATTATGAAAATATAGGAAAAAAAGCTATTCAAGAAGGTAAATTGGCAGCAGTTACAATGGCTGGTGGTCAAGGTACTAGATTAGGTCACAATGGTCCAAAGGGAACTTTTGATATTGGGCTAGATTCTCATAAGTCTTTATTTGAATTATTAAGTGATAGCTTAAAAGAGGAAAGTAAAAAATATGATGTTACAATTCCTTGGTTTATAATGACAAGTAAAGAAAATAACAAGCAGACTATTGATTTTTTTGAAAAAAATAGATTTTTCGGATACCAAAAAGATAAAAATCTCTTTTTCTTTATTCAAGGTGAATTGCCAATGATGGATACAGAAGGTAAAATCTTGATAGGAGAAGATGGCTTAGTTAAATTGGCTGCAGATGGTCATGGTGGCATTTATGAGGCTCTTGTTAAGAACAAGATGGTTGAAAAAATGAAAGAGCTAGGCATTGAGTGGGTTTTTATAGGCGGTGTAGATAATTGTTTAGTTAAGATGGTAGACCCTGTGTTAATGGGAATTGCCATTGATAAAGGCGTAACAGTTGCTTGTAAATCTGTTGTAAAAGTAAATCCACAAGAAAAGGTTGGCGTATTTTGCAAGAGAAATGGAAAACCAAATGTAATTGAATATACTGAAATTACCGATGAAATGGCTGAGGAAAGAGACGAAGATGGTGAATTAGTATATGGTGAATCACATATTTTATGCAATTTATTTAATGTGTCAGCAATTGAAAGAATGGGTGAAACTCCTTTACCTTATCATGTAGCTTATAAAAAGGCTTCTTACATTGATAGAGATGGTAATTTGGTTGTTCCAGATTCTCCAAATGCTTATAAGTTTGAAGCGTTTTTATTTGATGCTTTTGGTGAAGTTGACGATATGGCTATATTAAGAGTTAATCGTGAAGAAGAATTTGCTCCTGTTAAAAATGCAGATTCAGCAGGTGTAGATTGCCCAAGAACAGCGAGAAACTTATATAAAAAATATCATAATTTAGATTGATTAGAAAGGAGCTATATTTTAAATTGATATAGCTCTTTTTATATAAAAAGAAAGGAAAGGTGTAAAAATGGACTATTTAAAAGAGTATGAAAGATGGTGCGAGAGTGCAGAATTTGATGAGGAGACAAAAAAAGAGTTATTGCAAATAAAGGGTAATGACAAGGAAATTGAAGATAGGTTTTATCAAGAATTAGAGTTTGGTACAGCTGGTTTAAGAGGTGTTATTGGAGCTGGTACTAATCGTATGAATCAATATACAGTAGGAAAAGCAACACAAGGTCTTGCCAATTATATTTTAAAGCAAGGAACACAAGAAAAAGGTGTTGCGATTAGTTATGATTCTAGAAAAATGTCAAAGGAGTTCAGTGAACAAACTGCCCTTATTTTAAATGCAAATGGAATAAAAACGTATTTATTTAAAAATTTAAGACCTGTGCCTGAGTTGTCTTTTACTGTTAGAAATCTTGGATGTACTGCTGGTGTAATGATTACTGCTAGTCATAATCCACCAAAGTATAATGGTTATAAAGTATATTGGGATGACGGCGCTCAAATTGTTGCTCCAAGAGATGTAGAT
The DNA here is from genome assembly GCA_947594935.1 of uncultured Clostridia bacterium. Taxonomy (GTDB): domain Bacteria; phylum Bacillota; class Clostridia; order TANB77; family CAG-508; genus CAG-269. The sequence goes on from CANQEM010000006.1 coordinate 62,543, forward strand.
ATAATTGCAGATGTTAAGGCTGTTCAAAGTTATTCAGAAATAAAAAGGATGTCAAGAGAAGATGCTGTTCAAAAAGGCTTATTTAATGTGATTGATACTGAAATGGATGATAAATATTTAGAGACTCTAAAAAAATTAGTATTAAACCCTGATGTTGTTAAGGAGCAAGGTAAGACTTTAAAAGTTGTATATACTCCTTTACATGGAACTGGTAATACTATTGCAGAGCGACTTTTGAGAGAAATTGGTATACAAAATTTATATGTAGTACCAGAGCAAAAAGACCCTGATGGAAATTTCCCTACTGTTGATTATCCAAACCCTGAGGATCCTAAGGCTTTCAAATTAGCATTGGAGTTGGCTAAAAAAGTTGATGCAGATATTGTTTTGGCAACAGATCCAGATGCTGACCGTTTGGGAGTTTTTGCAAAAGATAGTGAATCTGGTGAATATAAAGATTATACAGGAAATATGTCTGCTTTGCTTATTGCTGAATATAGAATTTCTCAAATGTATGAAAAAGGCATCCTTCCTGAAAATGGTATGTTTGTTACGACTATCGTTTCTTCAAATTTAGCTTTTGCCATTGCTAAGTATTATAATTTAGATATTTACGAAGTTTTGACTGGTTTTAAAAATATTGGTGCCGTTATGAGAAAGGCTGAATTAACTGGTGAAAATAAGTATGTTTTTGGTTTTGAGGAGAGCTATGGTTGTTTGATTGGTGATTATGCTAGAGATAAAGACGGTATTGCCGCAGTTATGGCTCTTTGCGAAGCAGCTTGCTATGCTAGGTCAAATGGTAAAACTTTATGGGATGCTATGATTGATATTTATAAAAAGTATGGTTATTATAAAGAAGGTTTAATTTCTATTGTTCGCGAGGGTGTTCAAGGAGCGCAAGAAATTAAGGATATGATGACTAGGACAAGGCAAAAAACTATTACTGAAATTGGTGGTTTGAAAGTTTTGAAGTTTAAAGATGTTAATCTTGATTATGTTAAAGATATGATGACAGGGGAAGAATCAAAAACTGGTTTGCCTAAGTCAAATGTGTTGTATTATGAGCTTGAAAATAATAGTTGGTGCTGTGTTCGCCCTTCTGGTACAGAGCCTAAGATTAAAATTTATATGGGTGTTAAAGGTGTTTCTGAACAAGATGCTGATACTAAGCTTTCAAGTTTGAAACAAGCTATGGAAAAGGTTGTAACAGAATAATTTGATTTTGAAATTTTTTTAATTATCAAATTGCACTAAACCATAAATGTTGGTCAGTCTACTAACTTGGAATGTTCTCTATATTGAATAGAGGATATTCCTTTTTATTTATCTTATGATTTCGCTCTCGAAATATTTTTCTTGAAAGTTGGTTTGTTTACGTATCTCTTCATCTGTGTAGTTTTTCCCTTCTGGTGCTATAATCAATTTGTCGTCATTATCATTTGTGCGATGAATTACTGCTATACATCTTCCTTTAAATTGTGCTATTTCTTTGTCAATTCCTATTATATAGCAGTCTAGTTCTTCACCATCACCGCTGGTTGTATTTGGTACATAGCCATAGTTGATTGGATATGTAAATTTGTATTTTGGGTGTTTGCTGTTGATTGGTCTATCAATATTTACTTGGACATTTTTACCAATGTAGCTGTATGCTTGTATTTGCTCAATTCGTATTGCTTTGTTGTATTCTGGCATTCCAAAGTCAATTGTTGGTATTATTTCTCTATTTCCTCGCATTTTCATAAATTCTTGCATGGTTACCCATTTGGCTTCTATTGCTTCGCCATCTGGGAAAGTGATTTCTTTTATGTCTATATTTTTCCTGAATAGCCATAGGTCTTTGAAGTTCGGTTCTATCTTATCTTGTCGTATTTCTTTTAAAAATATGGCTTCTTTTTTGGTAAATTCAATTCCTAGTTCTTCTTTTAATTCTCTGATAATTCCTTCTAAGCTGGTTTCTCCTGCTAAAATTGAGCCTCCGTTGCATTCCCACATTAGTCCAAATTCTTTGTATTTGGCTCGTTTGCTTATTAAGATTTGATTGTCTGAGTTCATTATTATTCCAGTTACTATGATGTGGTATTCTCCCTTTTGTAATTGGGTTATGCCTCTTTCGGCTGTTTTGCCTGTTTTCTTTCTGTTTTTGTCATATATGTACCATAGTTCTGCCATATATTATCACTTCTTTCTATGTGTGTATTTTTTTGATGGTCTTATATTGGTTGGTTTTGTAGCATGGCTAAATTTATATTTATTTTAAAATTAGTTTGAATTTTGGAGTATATTTTTATATATAAATTAACTTTTTAGTAACTTGCATAATTTAAGATTGTTTTAATCTTCTGATTTCGATATTGTTTTGCACAATTATATCACATTGTGTTAATTTTTTGAATAGTTTTACGTTTTGTTTTTCCAGTTTTAGTCTTGCTTTTCTGTGATTTTATCACTTTGATTGGCTTTAATTTATTTGTGAATTAGTACTTTTTTTAAATTTACATTGCATGAGTTATATTTTACATTTTCCGCTTTTATGATTACAAGATGCTTTTCATGAAGTTTTTATTTTGATTTGAAAATGAATTTTGACTTGTTTTTTTTTGACATATTCTACTTTTATAAAAAATCATCAGAATTTTTAGTATCAAGCTAAATAAAAAAATTCAGTTTAGCGTAAAAGTAATTTTGTTAGCATTTTATTGTATCTTTCAATTTTTAGTTTGCTGGAAATATTTGGAAATTATTTCTATAAAATTAGTTCTTTACCTGTGTCTATTAAGTTTTGAATTTTTAAAAAATGCTGATGTAAATTGATTTTTCTGTTCTTAATATTTATAATGTAATTGGTAAATTTTGAAAATTATTTGTACTTTTTAAATGTTGAAAATATACAATTCAAAAATTTATAAAAGTGCAAATTTTATTTCCATTTTTTCCAGTTATCGGTTTTATTTTTTAATGAAATATAAAGTTAACTGCATGTAAATGTCAATTGTTCTTGCCTGTTAATCAATGGTTTTAACAATTAGTAAATGTATCCTTTTCTTTTTTATTTGTTTTCAATTTTTTCCTGTAACCCTTAGGTTAAGTACAGCATTCCCTTATCAAGAACACGTGGTAATTTCCAGGTTTTTCCAATTTGTTTTTTAAAATTGATTTTGAAATTCGATAAATCGATTTCCAGATATTTCCAATTTATTTTGAAGATTTGCTGGTTTAATTTCCAGTTTTTACCAATTGTTAGTGCTGTAAGCGACTGAAAAATGGCATAAATTAGGAAAATCATATCGTTCATTTTTTTGCTTAGATAATGTCTTTGAAGTTATTATAAAACGAGTCTGTTATTTTTTCAGCCTCGTTAAATTTTATCCTTATATTTTTTCAGCCTCGTTAAATTTTATCCTTATATTTTTAATTAAGTAATACCTTATAGAGATAAAAAAATTGTAGCAGATTTTATACAATATATCGTAGAATGTAAAAAGTGCTGATATATTTTTACAAAAGCAAAATTACTAATGATAATCTTCAAAATATCACTGTATAAAAATTTACTGCTTATTTCTAAAACTTGAACAAAGGGAATGTCTTGATAATTAAAAGTATTATTAAAATAGATTTTGAAAAAATTAAAAGATAGCATTTTTATTTGCTATCTTCA
>CANQEM010000007.1 GCA_947594935.1 uncultured Clostridia bacterium
TTCGGTACTTTATCATTTCTGATTTGCACCGCTTAGGTTTATTCTCTTAAAGGATTTTATTGTTTATTTTTCAATGTACTTTTATTCCGCTTTATCGCGGAACGTTTTGTATTATACTATACCTTTTTTATTTTGTCAACACCTTTTGACAATTTTTTTGAAAAAATTTTTTTGAGCAAAATAAAAAACTAGTAATTGCTTTTTTATTCTATTCTAACGTTAGAAAATTATTACTAATTTTTACGCTCGTATTTACTTTTTTTGTCAGTTGTTAGGTACTTTTCTATCATAACACCCTTTAACTTTTTTGTCAATAGTTTTTCTAAAAAAATTTAAAGTTTTTATGTTATGTTTTTATATCTCCACCAATATTAAATCTTCTCCTATACATCTTATATTCTGCCAAGGAATCTCTATGTCATTGTTTTGTACAAATAAATTTAATATTTTATTGTTGCCTGGTACTATTATAGAAGTAATTTTTCCAGTACATAAATCTGCACATACATCTTGAACTAGTCCGAAGTCTTTTTCCATCTCTTATATTTATAACTTCTTTATGTTTAAAGTCTAATCCCTTTTCTCCCATGAAATCACCTTCTATTTTTTTCTTCTTATATTATATGCAGTTTATTTTATTTGTTTACTATAAAAGAGAAAGTAGCCACTGAAAAAATATCTTTTTCAGTGGCTAGATGTTACTTTTTGGCTAATTCGAATTTCACTAACTCGATCAGCCTCTGTTTCTCCATAGTGGTGATTGGCACTGCCATATTTTCCACATAGCTACTGGTCTGCCATTCATACAGCCCCATCATGTGCATCCGATTTGCAATGTCTTTTGCCAACTCCTCTATTTTTTCCATGCTGTACTTCCTTTCTACCTTTACAGGATTTTTTTACTGATTTACAGTGTCTATATATATTTTAGCATATTTTACATAATTTTGCAAATTTCTTTTCTAGTTTCCTCTTGGGATAAGAGATGCTATTCTACCAGCAAAGTCTGTAAAGTTTTGAGATTGAATTATAACTTTTCCTGGTCCAGTTAATCTAGTTAAGAATAAACCTTCTCCACCTAGGAATATATTTTTCATTCCTTTTACTGTTTCAATCTCATATTTAACTGTTGGCTCAAAAGCAACTACATTACCTGTGTCAACTTTAAGAACTTCTCCTGGTGCTAGTTCTTTAATAACTGGGTCACCATCAATTTCTAAGAATAGCATTCCTCTACCTGTTGCTTTTTGTAAGATGAAACCTTCTCCACCTACTAAGCCTGCTGAAAATCTTTTTGTGAATTCTGCTTGTAATTCAATGCTTTCTTCTGCACATAAAAATGCACCTTTTTGTAAAATCATTCCTGATGGTAATTCTGACATGTTTAATGGCATAATATCTCCTGGTACTGTTGCTGCAAATGCAACTTTTGCTCCATCTGCTTCTGCTGAATATGAACTCATGAAGATAGATTCACCTGTGAACATTCTTCCTAAGCTTTTCATAACTCCACCTCGAGCATTTGTTGACATTGTAATTCCTTCTGTTTGCCATGCCATGCCACCACTTTGTGTGTAAACACCTTCTCCTCTGTTTAATGTTACCTCTACTGTTGGTACTGTTTTTCCTAAAACTTCGTATTGCATTTTTCTTACCTCCTTTTTTTATTATAATATACTTAATTTTTTAATATTGCAACAGTTTTTAATATTTTTTTGACTAATTGCCAATTTTTCAACTGTTTCTTTTGGTATATCAATTATTTCATCTTGATTTATTTCTCCGTAGTGTATTAGTTCTAATGATAAAAAGGCTCTGTCTATTGTTGTAATCAATAAGTTGTTCATGTTAGGAATTATTTGCCCCATTCCACTTCGTTTTTCAAGTATTGTGAGTTTTGCAATGATTTTATTTTTTTCTAATAGCTGTTTTGGGGTTAATGTTGTGTATTCTGTAATTCTTGAAATTGGTCTTTTGTATTTTGCTTCTTTACTCAATTTTGATTTGTATAAATTAAGTTTTTGCTTGCCAAAATACTTTATTTGCATTACTTGTTGAATTTCTTTTGATGTCTTTGATTTTTCAACTTTATCTAATAATTCTAAAATATGGCTTTCTATGTTTTTTGAAGATATATATTCATTTATCTTTTTTTCTATTTCCTCTAACATATATTGACCAGCATTTATAATCTTTTTGCCGAATTGTTTTTTAGGAATTTTTACCATTATATATCTGTCCTTATAGCATTCATGTCCATAATATATGGAGATGTTTGCATTACTTGAAAGAGATATACAGTTTGTGTCTTTTCTATAATTTGGTTTTATATGGTCATATACTTGTTCTAAGCTTATTTCATCTGTTTCGCTATATTTTGGTTTGCCTTCATATCTTTGTCTATCTGTTCTTATGTGTATTACTTGACCTGATTTGTCTGTTATTATTCCGCTTTCTAAATCTTGATTGTCTGCCATGTTTAATGCACGGAAAAAATAATAATTTTCATTGTCTTTTATTATATTAAAGTTTTCAATATCAAATACGTTGTTCATTTTTCTACCTTTTCTCCCTTTTATATTTCGCCTATTTATTCTATCATACACTAATTTTTAATGCAAGAAAAAACGCCAATTATTTATATAGGCGTTTTATTCTATCTATTGCGTTTTTTTCTAATCGAGAAACTTGTGCTTGTGAAATTCCGGATTTCTTCTGCTACTTCCATTTGAGTTCTTCCATCAAAAAATCTTTTTACAATAATTGTCTTTTCCTTTTCATTTAACTTTTTCATTGCCTGCATGATTGTCATTTTTTCAGCCCATAGTTCATCTGTGTTCTTACTGTCTTTCACTTGATCCATCACAAAAACGCTTTCTGTTCCGTCATTATAAACTGGCTCCTGCAATGATATGGGGTCTTGTATTGCGTCTAAACTAAATGCAATTTCTTCTTTTTCAACTTGTAATTCTTTTGCTATTTGTTCAATGGTTGGCTCTCGATTGTTCTCCTTGATATATTTTTCTTTGTACTGTATTACTTTATATGCTAAATCTCTAACTGACCTGCTAACTCTTATGCTGTTGTTATCGCGTAAATATCGCTTTATTTCTCCCACAATCATAGGTACAGCATATGTTGAAAATTGCACATTTTGAGTTAAGTCAAAATTATCTATTGCCTTTATTAGCCCCACACAACCAACTTGGAATAAGTCGTCTGCCGACTCCCCTCTACCATAAAAACGTTGAATCACACTTAGCACTAGACGTAAATTTCCATATATAAATTTTTGCCTTGCTTCTTCATCTCCTGCTTTAATTTTTAAAAATAGTTCTTCTTTTTCTTCTTTTGATAGTACTGGCAAATTTGATGTGTTTACCCCACAGATTTCTACTTTGTGTATCAAAAGAAAAACCTCCTTTGGAAATAAGCTTGTAAATTTATTATTTCCAAATTTGGTTTTTTTATGCTTCTTTTATTCTAATTTTGTTCCGCATTCACTGCAAAATTTATCTGTTGGATCATTTAATGCTTTGCATTTTGGACATGTTTTCTTTGTGCTTTTTTCTGTGTTTTGCCAAGGTCCAGTTGCTGCTCCTCCAACTATTCCATTACTTGCCATGTTCATCATTCCAATTCCCATAAAGCCATTCATAGCACCATTACTGTTGTTTGCTGCACCTTTAACTGCATCTGCATAGGCATCTACTAGTTTTCCTTGCTGCATGTACGCATTTGAACTTAGTTCGTAATTGTCTATTTTTGCTTTTGATTCATCATCTAATGTGACAGATTCTACTGCAAAAACTACAATTTGCATACCTCTTTTTCTCATGCCTTCATCAAATACATCTTCGTCCATCATTTGTTTGATTTCATCTGTTTGACTTGGCATTTCTAGTACTGGTACTTTATACTTTTCTGTTCCTAATTCATTTACCACATTTTGAAAAGCTGCCATAACTTCTGTTCTTAATTGTTCTACAACTTCATCTTTTTTATATACATCTGCTGTACCTGCAAGTTCTGACATAAATAGTGCTGGGTCGATTATTTTAAAAGTATATTTTCCAAAACATTTTATTTGTACTCTTAATGGTGTGATTGTGTTTGTCATTTGATTTGGTATTGGATGTGACCAATCTTGAAATGAAATTGGTGTTGATGTTCCGAATTTGTTTTCAATAATTTCTTTTATATTGAAGAAAAATACGGCTTGTTGTTTACTTGTAGCACCATTATATGTAAATCTTTGCCACATTTCTTTAAAAGTTTTTCCAAATTGACCTGCAAAAAATGATGGTGATGATGATGAATCAAATTCATAAATTCCTTCTTCTGCTGTTGCATCAATAACTTTACCATTATCATATATAATTGCACATTGCCCTGGTCCAACGATGATTGTACTTTTGTTTGTTATAACTCCTGTTGGCGTTGTTTTTTTAACCATTAAAATATCATTTGTCATATCTTCACATCTTATTGCTTCTTTCCATTGATCTTTTAGTGTGCTTCCTATTGCACTTGTTGCTGCTTTTATTAGTCCCATAATTTACTCCTCCTTATTCTCTTTCTAAATTTGAAAGTACCCAATCATATTCTCCTGTTGTGATAACACTTCCACAGTATTCGCATTCACCTGCTGATGTAATTTGTGTTGGTGCTCCACAATTTGGGCAATTTGTAGTATTTATTTTACTATTTCCTTCTTTTGTTTGCAATCCTTTTTTTCTAATAAATGTCATTAAATATGTATTTTCATATTCTATATTTTTGTCGCCTTTTAGAACTTTTTTCGTAGTAGCATCAATTATATAATCTGCCATCCTTGAATCTAAGCGAACTACTAATATGTCTTTATCTCCTTCTTGTCTGAAATCAATTATTTGTGCATGTTTTACACATATTCTGTCCATAACATTTATTTGATTATTGTCAATATATCCTTGCAATTGGTTTCTATGTTGTTCATATAACTCGTTTGTTTCAAATACCCTAATTACTGACCAATCTCTATCTGTCCATGCTTGTTGTAATTTAACAAATAATGTTTTTGTTGATGCCACAAATTCTTCTTTATTGAATAATGGGTCTACTTGCACTAGTTTTGCAATTGCTTCTTGTTCTTTTTGATTATAGTCTACATGTTCTTTATGTGCCACGGTTCGATTAGGTTTTGCTCCGGTTTTATATGACAAATATAAATATAAAAGTATAACTGCTATAAACGCAATACCTATAAATGGTGTTGCATCTCCAAAAATATATATGCCACCTGTTCCACTTCCATGTCTGCTACCACTGCCCCATGAACTGCTACTGCTCCATGATGAACTTCCACTGCTACTGCTGCCACTACTATAAGATTCAAAACTTCCTACATCTGCTTTAACTTGTGAAGCAGTAAATATTATTCCTAAAAGTAAAATCACTGCTAAAATTATTTTTTTAAATCTTGTTTTCATTGATACATTTCTCCTATATTTATTATCTCAAATATGTTTTTCCCATAGTTAATTTGAATTGGCTTTTGTCAGCATTTGAACCTATATATATTAAATTTCTTTCATCTTCAATTTCAAAAGTAAATTGTATTTCATCGATAGTCGTGTATTTTTCTCCTCCACCTTCTTCATCTTTTTGAGTTGTTGATGTACATATTATTTGATTTTCTTGTACAGTATATGTTCCTAAATAACTAGTTCCTAGTGGTAGATTTACTTCAAAAGTATTATCGCCTTGTATTTCTATACTTCCAATTCCATAAGATTCTGCATCTGGTGATACTGTCATACCTTGTAATACATAGCTACCTTCTGTTATAGTTTCTTGTACCTCTTCTGCTGGTTTTTCAGAAATTACTGAACTAGCTGTCACTTCGTTTTTTGTTTCATTTTCTATTTCGTTTTCTACCTTATTTTGTATTTTGTTTTCTTCATCATCATCTTCTACACTTGATTGTGTTGCTACAATATTTTCTTCACTTTTATTTGTAGATTTTAGATATATTATAACTCCTACAAATAAAATAGCTATAAGTACTATTATGATTATAACTGTGCTAAGTTTAACGGTAATTGTGTTTTTTTCTTCCACCTCTATTCCTCCTTCTTTTGTTTCGATATGCTAATTATATATAAACTGAATTTTAAAGTCAAGACTTCTAGCCAATTTTACTTGTTATATCTTTTTTCATTTTTCCGATAATTTTCTTTTCTAACCTAGAAATATAGCTTTGTGATATTCCTAGTTCATCTGCAACTTCTTTTTGTGTTTTTTCTTTTCCGGTTTTAAATCCAAAACGCATTTCCATTATATTTTTTTCTCTTTCATTTAATTTCAGAATTGATGCTCGTAGCAAAGTTTTATCAACTTCATCTTCTATATTTCTTGAAGTAATGTCTGGGTCTGTTCCTAAAATATCAGAGAGTAATAGTTCATTTCCATCTCCATCTTTATTAAGTGGTTCATCAATAGATATTTCTCCCTTTATCTTGTTATTTTTTCTCAGAAACATAAGTATTTCATTTTCTATACAGCGGGAAGCATAAGTTGCTAATTTTATATTTTTATCTGCCTTAAATGTGTTAACACCTTTCATTAAACCTATTGTACCTATTGAAATTAAGTCTTCTATGCCTATTCCTGTATTTTCAAATTTTTTTGCAATATATACAACTAATCTTAGATTTCTTTCGACCAAAGTTTGTCTTGCTAAAACATTGTTTTCCTCTAATAGTTGTTTGATATATATCTCTTCCTCTTGTGGTGAAAGTGGTGGCGGAAGTGTTTGACTTCCTGCAATATAGAATATTGGCAAATAGTCAATTTCATCATTTTCATTTATATATTTTGCACATATTGTTCCTAAATTGTTGATACTATTTTTAATCATTTCAAAAATTTTCATTTGAATTCCCCCATATCTAAATCATTTCTATCCCTATTAAAGCTCTATATTCTCCCTTTTTTGCCAATGATTTTGTGTATATTCCAATAATGACATCATCAACTTCTGAAATCTCGTCTTGTTTTTTTATTTTGATTTTGTCTGCTTTGACTCCTAATAACATGCCATTTTGTTTTCCAAGTGAAGAATATGGAATTAGTTTCAACCTTGATATATACTGTTTTTTTATTTCTTCATTGATTTCACCCCCTATAATATCTTCTATATTTTGTAAAATTTCTTTTGGTAATATTTCTTTTAAAATTTCTGCTTCAACAACTACTACTGGTTTTCCAGTGATTGGTTCTTTAAGCATATTGCCAGTATCAACCATTGCAATTGTTGTTACAGTTTTTTCATTGAAGTATATTTCGATATTGCAATACATGTCTTTCTTAGATATTTTTGTTTTTACAATTTTAAAAGCTGTTATTAAAATGATTGATGCAATTATTGCTCCAAAGAATATAGTTTTCAATGGATATGTACCTAGGAAAAGTCCATTTTTCATGATGATATTTTGTGGCTTTATAACATATATTAGTGCAAAAGCTACACCTCCAAACAAAAAAGAAGTCAAATAAAAAATTAAAGTTTGTTTTAATAGTGTTTTTGCTGTTGGTGGTTTATATGCAATATATACCATAATGATAGATAGAATAATTTTTAAAAATAAATTTGAATAAATTTCTAGATTTGATATGTATGTCATAACTGAATAAATTGCCCCGTATACTACTTGATATAAAAATTCTGAAATGCGAGAGTTTTAGTTTTAAAATAATTGCAGCTGCATAGATAATAATACTATTCATGATAAGATTTTCAAAAATAACAACATCTATATAAATTATCATCAGATACTCATTTCCTTTTTGTTTATATAAGATAGTTGTATTGTAGCACACTAATTATAAAAATGTTGTCTTTTCTTATTGTAGAAAAAAAGAAATAATCGACAAAAAAAGCCGTTCTCTCGAACGACTCTCTTTGATTTTTAATTACATATTTTTATTTTTATTTTTTCTTAGAAAAGCTGGGATATCTAAATCGTTTTGTGATGAATTAGAATCTGGTGTAGATGGAATTGAGTTTATTTTCTTTTCCCATGTTTTTGGTACAACTGTTGTTTCTACTCCGATACTTGAAATTGGATCATTTTTTTCAAAACCTGTTGCAATAACAGTAATTTTGATTTGGTCATCCATTGATGTATCTGTTACTGTACCAAAGATTATGTTTGCTTCTGGGTCTACACTGCGTTGAACAAGCTCTGCTGCTGTGTTTACTTCGTGTAAGCCTAAATCTTCTCCACCAGTAATGTTTATGATAACACCTTTTGCACCTTCGATTGATGTTTCTAGCAATGGGCTTTGAATTGCTTCTTTTGCTGCGTCTTCTGCTCTATTTTCTCCACCAGCAATACCAACTCCCATGTGTGCCATTCCTTGATTTAGCATAATTGTTTTAACATCTGCAAAATCTAAGTTTACTAGTCCTGGTACGGCGATTAAGTCTGATATACCTTGAACACCTTGTCTTAAAACATCATCTGCTTGTCTGAAAGCATCATTTATTGATGTTTTTCTGTCTACGATTTGTAGTAATTTGTCGTTTGGAATAACAACTAATGTATCTACTTTACCTTTTAGACTTTCAATTCCTCTTTCTGCTTGTGATAATCTTTTTTTGCCTTCAAATGTAAATGGTTTTGTAACAACACCTATTGTTAAAATTCCCATTTCTTTTGCTGTTGCTGCAACTATTGGAGCAGCACCTGTACCTGTTCCGCCACCCATTCCGGCAGTAACAAATACCATATCAGCTCCTCTTAAAACTTCGGCAACTTCTGCTTTGCTTTCTTCTGCTGATTGAGCACCAATATCTGGGTTTGCACCAGCTCCTAAACCTCTTGTTATTTTTTCTCCTATTTGTATTTTTGTTCCTGCTTTTGATTCTTGTAATGCTTGTCTATCAGTGTTTACTGCGATGAAATCTACGCCTTTTATTCCAGCTTCAATCATTCTATTAACAGCGTTATTTCCAGCTCCACCTACTCCTATTACTTTTATGGTTGCAGTACCATCCATCATTGATATGTTGTTATCCTCATATTCCATCATTTTGCTTTTCCTCCCTTTATTATATTTTAAAATTAAAAACTTTTTTATTATTATGGTTTTTATACCTTTATCATGAGTAGAAAAATTCTTTTACTTTTTCAATAATATTTTTTAATACGTTTTCATTAGATTTTGTGTTTACACTACTTGACACACTCTTTGCAAATGGTCTTGCAGCTATATATCTAACTAATGAATAACTTGTTCTATATGTTGGTCTTATAGTGCTTATCAACCTTCCAGTTGAAATTTTTACCGGAATATTCAAAGTGATTTTACCTGCTACATCACTTTTGTTGATATTGATAATTCCTTGACCTGTTAAAATAACATTATTGATTTTTGCTTTTATGCCTTGGTTTGTTATTTTCTTATTTACAATTGAAAAGATTTCTTCTATTCTTGCTTCTATAATTTCTATTAGTTCTGAACTTTTAATAATTCGATTCTTATTGCTGTCTTTGCAAGTATTAAGAATAATATCATTGTCATTATCAATAAGTGATTTTAAGGCTAGTCCATACTGCCTTTTTAGTTTATCTGCTTCTTCTTCACTAATATTTAAAACAAGTGCAATATCACTAGTGATATTATCTCCTCCGACTGGAATAGAATCAGTATATATAAATGCACTTCCTTCAAATACTCCAATGTCAGTATTTCCGGCACCTATATCTAGAAGCATAACATTATCATTCATTTCATTTTTATCTAAAATTAGATTTCTTTCTGCCAGAGTTGTTGGTACAATTCCATCAACTTCTAAACCAGCTTTTTTAAATATAGATGTTAATTGTCTGATATATTCTTTTTCTGCTAATATTACTTGTGCATCAATAGTAAAACTACTACTTAAATTTCCAACTGGGTCTGTTACTATTGTTCCATTTTCTAATGTAATTTTATCTGGTACAATGTCAATAAGCACTTTGCCTTCTGGAATTTCAATATCTTTTACCTGCATTATAGCATTTTGAACATCTCTAACAGATATTCCAGAATATTTATCTTTAACATCCTTTGTTACGCTGTTCTGAACAATCGTAACATATTTACCTGGTATGGTTACATAGGCAGAATTTATCTCTAAATTTGTTTCTTCTTCCGCATCTTTAATTGTTTTGGATAGACTAAGCATTATCTCATCTTCGTTGATAATTTTCCCTTTTTGAAGTCCGTTACATTTGTATGATGTATTACTGATGATTTCAATTTGACCAAAATTATTAACTTCCCCAACAACTGTTGCAACTTTGGTTGTGCCAATGTCTACGCCAACTATAATATCACCGATTGCCAAGTTAATTCCTCCAATATTTTGTATTTAATTTATAGAGTATTTATATTACATTTTTTTCAAAAAGTCAATAGGATTTGTTATATTTTTGTAATATTTTTGTAATCGTTTTGTAATATATTTTTAAAACCCTACAAATTTCAACATTTTTTGATTTTTTTATTTTTTGATATATTTTTCTTTTGCCATTAAAAAGAAGAATCACTAATTTGTAACTCTCCTTACTTTATCTAACCGTATTTTTAGGCATCTGCCTATTTATCTTCTGTATTATCCTGCACTGCTTTTTGTTCAGAATTTTTCTTTGCATCATGTATGTTTTTTACTTTATCTGTCCACTTTTCCACATAATATCTTCTAATTGTTCCTAAGTTCATGAACATTCTCCATACAAATACAACAATTGCTGCTAGATAAATATCTACATTTAATTTTTCACCTAAAATTGTCAATAAAATTGCTAAAACTGCATTTCCAAAAAAGCCTGATATGAAAATTTTAATGTCAAACTTTTTATTTATTACTGACGCTATTCCTCCAAACACAGAGTCCAGAGCTGCAATAATAGCAATTGCTAGATAGCTTGAATATGTATACGATATTGTTGGAGCATTTATCCCTATTATCGCTCCTACAACACACCCTAGTATGATTGCCACAAAAACCATTAGTAACCACTTTCCTTTCGTTGTTTTATTCTTCAATATATCTTGTTGATAGTTCTTTGTTATAACTTGGTATTTTTACATTATTAGATTTGTCAATTGTTACATCATGTCCTAATTTTTTTAGCTTATCTGCTTCTCCTCCATTTCCTAATAATGCACTTTCTAAATATGTTTGATTTCCAATTGCTTTTATTACGTATGGTGCAAACACTCTTTGTTGATTAACTTTTATTACTGAATTTGCAACTAGTACAATGTCTGACATATTTATAATTCTTTCATTATTTATACAAATTGCTTCTGCTCCTGCTTCTCTTAAACTATTTACAATCATATTTAAATTATCTGCTGTTATTGATGCTTCTGCATTTTCATTTTCCCTTAAAGTGATTTCTATTCCATATCCTTCTACATCTGTTTTTCCTAGAAGAAGATTTACTTGTTCTAATTCTTTTTGTACTAATTCTGTTGTTTCAATTTCTGAAACTTCTTCCTCATTATACTCTTGAAGTTTTTCTTCCTTTTGATTATATTGTTCTTCCGCTTCTTGATATTTTGCTTTCCAGTCAGCTAATTCTGTTCTTAATTCTTCTTCACGCATAACTTCTAATTCATCTATATTTGTTTGATTTACAATTTTAAACTGCATACACATTACTGTTGCTAAAGCAAGACATGCAATTCCAATAGTAATTGTTACTGTGACTTTGCCTTTTTTTAAATTTTTCAATTTTCAACTGCACCCTTTCTTAATTTATTTTACACTTTGAGCATATTTATAGTTTAGTATTCCAGTATATTTTGGAATTGTAAGCTTATTTGATTTCTCAAATTTTACTTGTATTCCCGCTTCTTCCATTTTTTCTAAGTATCCGCCAGTTCTCCTCAAATTTGCAAAATTTTCTGGTAATCCGATTGCTTTTATCACAAAAGGTGAACCTATTTTTTCTCCATTAACTGTAATAATATTTCCACCACATTCTATTGCAGATGTTGATACAATTCTTTGTTCATTTACAGATATAGCTTCTGCTCCCGCATTTTTCAATTCATTTATAATTGCAAATATATCTAAATCATGTACTACTAATAAAGATGGATCTAATACTTTGCTTGATTCAATGTTACTATCTGCTACTCTAATAATTGCCCCTGGTCCTGTAACTTCTGTAAGTCCAATCAATTTGTTTCCTTCTTTAATTTGATTTCTTGCATCTTCTAAATCTGTGTTTTGATCAGTAGCTTCTTCTATTTTGCCTTCCAAAGTTTTGTCAAGATTGTCAATTTCTTTTAATAAATGTTCATAGCGCTCTTTAT
Organism: uncultured Clostridia bacterium; assembly: GCA_947594935.1. GTDB lineage: Bacteria > Bacillota > Clostridia > TANB77 > CAG-508 > CAG-269. Next base: position 12,361 of record CANQEM010000007.1, read on the forward strand.
ATCTTAGCACTTCTGCACGTAAGTTTTTTTGGTCGTAGTTTTGCCCAATTTTTGTGCTATACTGCTTAACAGTTTTCATTTGAACACAGATGCAGAAAGTTAAAGCCAAGCACATAATGCCAAGTACACAGCTGATGATTTTCTTATTTGCCATTTTTAATTCCTTTCTAGGATACTAAACTTTTTGTTTAAAACGTGGTCTAAAATTATTATTTAAGTCGCCATTAACATAGATCTCTCCTTCTATGCCCTTATTGTCGTTTATGATAGCTTGTACCCATAAAATTTTGTTGTTTAAGTTTGATTTATCTCCTAGATAAACCGTCTTTTTCTCTTGTTCTAGCCTTATTGTATATTCATTTTTTTCTGTTATATCAATGCTATCTATTGCTTGTTCCATGTTGTTATTTTTCCAAATATCCATAATTTGAAGTACTGTTTCTAATTTTTCTAAATCTTCACTATTTAGCCTATTCCCTGGTGTGATTTCTTCTTCTGATGTGCAAATTCCTTGTATTGTTGGAATTGGTAATTTGCTTTCTGCGATTTCTAATATATATCCTTGATTGTTGATATATGCAAATTCGTTCATAAATTGAATATTGAAATTTCTTTCTCTTTCTTGCACTTCTATTTTTACTTTACTTGGTAAAGCTCTTTTTACTTTTGCCGTTTCTATATATGGATGTTCTTCGATTTTTTCTTCTATTTGAAGATTTATAAATTTAAATATATTTTGGTCTTTCGATAATTCTGATAAACTAACTATTGTGTCTGATGAAATTAGCTGATTTCCTGAAACTTCTATTTCTTGGATATTAAATATTGGGGATACAAGTGCAAAAGTAATTCCACCAGCTAATAAAATTATGATTCCTAACCATTTTAAAATTTTTTTAATTCTTTTTTTCTTTTTCTGTTTCTTCCTTTCCTGTTGCTCTAACTGTTTTTGAATTGCTTGCCTTTTTCTTTGGTTGTTTTTATTTGTCATTCCTATAACAGTTTCAGTTTCAAAATCAAATTCTTGTGTATCATTTTCGACATTTTTTTGGTTTTCTTTGATACGTTTTTCTCTTTCCCTTGCTTTTTTCTTTTCTTGCTTAATCTTGTCTTTCTGCCTTTTTTCTAAGGGTTCACTATAATACAAGTTATTCAATTTTTTCCCCCCAACTATTATATATTCTTTCGTGCCTATTTTATCATAAATAAAAAAAAGACGCAATACAATAAACTAAAATTTTAATTATAAAAGAGCAGTGCCTTACACTACTCTACTAAATTAAAATATATTTGTTACTTCAATTTCTCCACCTAGACTTCTAATTTTTCTGTCAAAATTTTCATATCCACGCAAAATGTATTCTATGTTTTCTATAACTGTTGTTCCTTTTGCTGATAAACCTGCAAGTACTAAAGCTGCCCCGCCTCGCAAGTCTGTTGCCTTAACATTTGCTCCATATAGTTTTCTAACCCCTCTTATAATTGCACTCTTGCCCTCTACTGTTATTTTTGCTCCCATTTTATTAAGTTCTTGAACATATTTATATCTATTTTCAAATATGTTTTCAACAATAATTGTGGTTCCCTTTGCAATTGTAAATGTTGTTGCCATTATTGACTGCATATCTGTTGGAAAACCTGGATATGGCATTGTTTTTATATCAATTGATTTTAATTTTTTTGGTGCTTCAAGTTTAATGTTTTCTCCTTTTATTTCGATTTTGCAACCTGCTTCTTCTAGTTTATTGATTACTGGTGTTATGTGCATTGGGTTAGCTTTTTCTAATTCAATTTTTCCTCCTGTAATTGCTGATATGCAAAGAAATGTACCTGCCTCAATTCTATCTGGCATGATATTATAACTGATTTCTTTTAACCTTTTTACTCCTTCAATTTCTATTTTATCTGTTCCTGCACCTTTAACTTTTGCTCCCATTTTATTAAGAAATTCTTGTAAGTCAATGATTTCTGGCTCTCTTGCAGAATTTGTTATCATAGTTTTTCCTTCTGCAAATATACTCGCTAAAATGGCGTTTTCAGTTGCTCCAACACTTGGAAAATCTAAATCAATTTTGTTTCCAATTATCTTTTCTGCTGTACATGTTATACTTCCATAAGTTTGGTTGATTTCAATACCTAATTTTTCAAATGCCTTTAAATGTAAATCAATTGGTCTTGCGCCAATATCACATCCGCCTGGGTATGAAAATGCTGCTTTTTTATACCTTCCTACTATTGCTCCAACTATGATGACTGATGAACGCATTTTGTGCATTAAAATATCTGGTATTTCATATTTTTCAATATTTGTTGTATCTATTACAGTTTTGTTTTTCTTTTTTTGCACTGTTCCACCTAATATTTTAATAATTTCATACATCATCTGTGTGTCTTGTATATTTGGAACATTGTATAATGTTGTACAACCTTTTACTAGAATTGTTGCTGCAATTATTGGTAAAGCTGCGTTTTTTGAACCTGAGATTTTAACGGTTCCTTCTAGCTTGTTACCTCCTTTTATTATGTAGCTTGACATGAATTTTCCTCCTTTTTACGTTTTGCTATATATTATGTTTTCTTTACGTAAAAAGTGAAGAAAGAGAGACTTCAAAATTTCAAAGTCTCTCTTCGGACATGCTTTTAATGATTTCATTTGATATAAAGAGCTGCTCTAAATCCTAATGTTAATTTTTCTACTGTTGGTCTTTCTGCATACCTTGTGCTTGGCGAACCAGGTCCACGCCTATAATGATCTCTGATTACATAGCCATCATATTCTCCGCTTAGACGTCCTCCTTGTCTTCCTTTCTCTTGGGTCCATTCTGTTACATTACCTGCAAAGTCATAAAGATTGTGTCTGCGATATTTATCATATTTTCCTGTAACAAATAAGTATTCCTGGACTAAATCTAAATTCTCGTTATATTTGCCATAATTCCCCCATTTGGTTACGTTAATGAATTCGTCAAAGCTTCTCTGGAAATCAGTTTGGTAAAACCATGCTATTACTGTATCCTGCTCTGCTCCATAAACTAGATGGCTCATTACACCATTTCCATTTGCTAATTCTGTGGCAACTGCCCTAGCATTGTAAAAGTTGATATTCGTCCATGGAAGTTGACCTTTTACAGACAATGGTACATTACTGCCTTCCCTGTGGGAAATGTCATACCTAGATATAAAAAATCCGCCATACTTTTTTACGCTTTCAACCTGAGATTTCGGAATAGGGTCTACATATAGATATTTAAATTCACGTACACCATATTCACCACTATTCCTGCCAAACTGAGCTTTTAAATCTTTCCCCATAATCAGTTTCTTTTCTAAAAGTCCTACCGGTACCCAGACAAACTGATTACAGTTTTTCTTTAAAGAATTTACTGCTTTCTTATCCTCCCAGATACTTTTTGCAAGAATGTTAATAAAGTTCCATGGTTGCTTCTCACTCCATCTGTTATAACTTACTCCTGTGATTTGCCGTTTTTCTGGTGGAATCTGATATATTACTAGACCATCATTGACTCCCCATATTGTGTTCTCCTGCTTCAGCCCAGATACTGTATATCCCGGTGGAATTATTGCTTTATCGCCATTTTTGTCTGTATAGACAGATAATGTTTTGGCATACTCCCCAGAAGATACCGTTTCATAGCCCTCTAAATTCTTTTCAAATAACTCTCTTTCCGCATTTCCTTTCCGTTTCATCATTTTTCCTCCTAAAATTTTTTAGTGATTTTGTGTTGCAACAGCTTTTGCCATTATGTAAATAATACCATATTATTCTTGTTTTGTAAAGTTTTTGACGTCATTAGATATTTTTTCTATTGCTTTCTTTCTACTACTAATTTGATTCTTTTCTTCAAAAGAAAGTTCTGCCAATGTTCTACCATTTGCTAATTCAAAAATTTCATCAAAACCAAAGCCATTTTCTCCTCGTGGACTTTTAGCAATATATCCGTCTATACTGGCTTTTTTGCATATAGTTTTTTCTCCATCTGAAAGGCTTACAGCTGCTACAAATTTGACTTTACGTTGTTCTTTTGGCACGTTTTCTAATTTCTTTAAGATTTCTGCGTTTCTTTCTTTTTCTGTTCCTTTATACCATCTCTTTGTTTGAACTCCTGGGAAACCTTGCAAATATTCGATTTCAATTCCAGAGTCATCTGCTAAGCATAATTTGCCACCTAATTTTTTTGAAATTTCTTCTGCCTTTTTTACTGCATTTTCTTCAAATGTTTCCTCATTTTCTTCGACTTCTATATTTATTCCTAAATCTGATAAAGAAATTATTTTATATTCTTTTAAAATTTCTTTTACTTCTCTGATTTTTCCACTATTATTTGATGCAACTACTATTTCTAGCATACTATCATACTATCCCTTCCTGCTCCTGTACCAATAAATTTGATTGGAGTTTTAACAATTTCTTCAATTCTATTTAGGTATTTTTTTGCATTTTCTGGCAAATCTTCTCTTCTTTTTATATTACTAATATCTCCAAAATTACCTTCAAATTCTTCATAAATTGGTTCACATTTTTTCATTTCTTCTACATCTGTTGAATATTGACAAATAGTTTTTCCGTCTTTTTTGTATGCTACACATAGCTTAATTTTATCAAGTTTTCCTATTGTATCAACATGGTTGATTGCTAACCCTGTCAAGCCATTTATCATAACGGAATATTTTAATGCAACTAAATCAAGCCATCCACATCTACGAGGTCTTTTAGTTGTTGTTCCATATTCATGACCTAATTCACGAATTTTATCTCCAATTTCATTATTTTGTTCAGTTATATATGGTCCTTCTCCTACTTTTGAAGAATATGCTTTTAGAACCCCATATACATTTCCTATATATTTTGCCCCTATTCCTGTACCTGTGCAAACTCCCCCTATTGTTGGGTTTGAAGATGTTACATAAGGGTAACTTCCAACATCAATGTCTAATAGAGTTGCTTGTGCACCTTCACACAATATTTTTTTATCTTGCTCAATTGCTTCATGCAATAGTGCAACTGTATCTACAACATATTCTTTTAACATATCGGCATATTTGTTGTATTCTTCAAGAAGTGCTTCAACATCTATTTCTTCATGTCCGTACATTTTGAAAATATTATTTTTTAACTCTAAGTTTTTACGTAGTTGCTCTTCATATCTTTTGTTCACGAAATCTCCCATTCTGATTCCACATCTTTCGTATTTATCACAATATGCTGGTCCTATTCCTCTACACGTTGTTCCTATTTTCTTATGTTCACGCAAACTTTCTTGCAATTTGTCCATTTCTATATGATATGAGAATATTACATGAGCTTTATCACTTACTCTTAAATTTTTTGCGTCATAACCATTTTCGTTTAAATTTTTAATTTCTTCTAATAATACTTTTGGATCTACTACTACGCCATTTCCTATAACTGCAATTGTGTTTTTATTTAAAATACCTGAGGGAATTAAGTGAAATGCAAATTTTTTTCCGTCTATTTCGATTGAATGCCCTGCATTATTTCCACCTGAGCATCTTACTGCGAAATCTGCTTTTTGTGATAGATAATCGATTATTTTTCCCTTTCCTTCATCTCCATAAAAACTTCCTAGAACAACATCTGCTTTCATAACCATCTCTCCTTATTATTGTATTTTAAATTTGCACTTACATTATATTATTTGCTAATGTTTATCTCTTTTGGTATTATAATGTTTTTCATCTGTTTTTGTGGTGTTATCAAGTATTTTTCGATTTTTTTCAAGATACTAATTTCTTCTTTAAAAAATATGGTATTCCATAGTCTTTGCAATTTTGAAAATGTGTTGTCTTTTCGTATAATTAAGCCTGTTTCTATCTTTTTATTTACTTGCATTGAAGAAATCAAATGAACCACCTTCTTTAATTCTTTTTCATTATATCAATTAGATTTAATTTATTCAATAGTTTTTCTTGCATTTTCTAGAAAAATGCTGTATAATCTCTACATATATAGGAGGGGAATTATGGACAAGCTATTTATAAAAAATTTATATCAAAATTTTAAAGATTATGAGAATAAAGAAGTTACAGTTGAAGCTTGGGTTAAAACTGTTAGAGCTTCTAAGAACTTTGGCTTTATTGAAATAAATGATGGTACATATTTTAAAAATGTACAAATTGTTTTTAATGATGATTTATCTAATTTTAATGAAATTTCTAAATTAACAATTAGTTCTTCAATTAAAGTTACTGGAAAGGTTGTTGTAACTGAGAATGCAAAACAACCTTTTGAAATTCACGCAAGTAAAATTGAAGTTTTCAATTTATGTGATAATCAATATCCTCTTCAAAAGAAAAGACATTCTTTTGAATATTTGCGTACAATTGCACATCTTCGCCCTAGGGCTAATACATTTAATGCTGTGTTCCGTGTTAGAAGTGTTTTAGCGTATGCAATTCATAAATATTTTCAAGAAAAAGGCTTTGTTTATGTTCATACACCAATTTTAACTTCTAGTGACTGCGAAGGTGCTGGTGAAATGTTTAATGTAAATTCTTTTGATTTGGAAAATGTTCCAAAAACAGAGCAAAATCATGTAGATTTTTCAAAAGACTTTTTTGGAAAACCTGCTCATCTAACTGTTAGTGGTCAATTAAATGCTGAAACTTACGCTATGGCGTTCCGCAATGTTTACACTTTTGGTCCTACTTTCCGTGCAGAAGATTCTAATACAGTAAAACATGCTGCTGAATTTTGGATGATAGAACCTGAAATTTGCTTTGCAGATTTAAAAGATGATATGGACATGGCAGAAGATATGATAAAATATATTTTCTCTTATGTTCTAGAACAATGTCCAGAAGAAATGGCATTTTTCAATGAATTTATAGACAAAGGTCTATTAGACAGATTGCATAATGTTATTAACTCTGATTTTGGTAGAATAACATATACAGATGCAATAAAAGAACTTGAAAAAGCAAATGATAAATTTGAATATAAAGTTTCTTGGGGAGTTGATTTACAAACAGAACACGAGCGTTACCTATGTGAACAAGTATTTAAAAAGCCTGTATTTGTAACAGACTATCCAAAAGATATTAAAGCTTTTTATATGAAGCAAAATGCAGATGGTAAAACAGTTGCTGCAACAGATCTATTAGTACCTGGAATTGGCGAAATAATTGGTGGTAGCCAGAGGGAAGAAAACTATGATAAATTATTAAAACGTATGGAAGAATTAAATATGCCAATTTCTGAATATGAATGGTATTTAGATTTGAGAAAATATGGTAGCTGTGAACATGCTGGTTTTGGTCTAGGTTTTGAAAGAGCAATCATGTACTTAACAGGTATGCAGAATATCCGTGATGTACTTCCATTTCCTAGAACTCCTAGAAATTGTGAATTTTAAAAAAATGGCTTCGCTAATATGCGAAGTCATTTTTTTATACATTTGAATTATTTTGAACTTGTTGTGTAGTATTTTCTTCTGGGATGGTCTCCATTTCAAAACCTCTACACCAGTAACCAATTAAAAAGCCAATTACAAATGTAACCAAAATCGTTAATATAATTGTTGCTTTCTGCTCTGTTTTGTATAATGATTTGTCATAATATTTCATATCCATATTTATTACCATCCCTTTCTATTTTAATTTTTTTATTAAATCGTTTATTGTTAAGCTTTCTTTTTCTCCTGTTTTCATGTTTTCAAGTTCTACAAGTTCACCTTCTTGCCTATCTCCTACAACAATCAAATATGGTGTTCCTAAAACTTTGCAGTCTTTCATTTTTGCACCGATTGTAACTGTTTCTCTGTCATCTAAGATTGCTCCAATGTTTTGGTTGTTAAGTTCTTCATACAGCTTGTTTGCAAATTCTACTTTTTCTGCATTTTCCATTTTTGGAACAATTTGAACTTTGAAAGGTGCAACTGAAAGTGGTAAAACAAAGCCACATGCTCCCCATTTTGGGTCTTTTATAACAGATTGCTCATATAACGCTGCTAATGTTCTACTAACTCCAATGCCATAACATCCCATGTAATACAAGGCTTCTTCGCCTTTTGCATTGATATATTTTCCATTCATCATTTCTGAATAACGTGTTCCTAGTTGGAAAATATGTGCTAGTTCCATTGTTCTAATTTCTTTAAAGTTTGAAATGTCTTCAATTCCATATTCTTCTTTTAAGTATTCTTGATAATTATCTTTCTCCAAAATTTCAGTATTTAAACCTATTTTTGCTTTTTCATCATAAAGAATTTTATCTTCACCTTGGTCAGAAATTAACATAAATTCTTCTGATTTCTTTCCTCCCATTGCTCCATTATCAGCTACAATTGGCAATACATCTAAGCCGATTTTTTCAAAAATTTCTATAAAAGCTTGTCTTACATTTTTATATGATTTTTCCATTGCAGTTTCATCAAGGTCAAAGCTATAAGCATCTAGCATTGGGAATGCTTTTCCTCTTAATAAATATCCTCTTGTTCTAATTTCATTTCTATATTTTTCACCTATTTGGTAGAAGGTTGCTGGTAAGTTTTTATATGATTTTAATTTTTCTCTTGCGAATTCAAGCATTGCTTCTTCGCCTGTTGGTGCTAAGCAAAATGTTCCTTTATTTGATTCTGTAATTAACATTGTTCCGTCATTTACGTAATGGTCATATCTTCCTGAGTTTTTCCAAATTGTATCTGGTTGTAAAGTTGGTAATAATACCTCTATACAGCCATATTTGTTTAAAGTGTCTACTATTATTTTTTCAATGTTTCTTCTAACTAAAAGTGGTATAGTGCTATATCCAAAAAGCCCTGCACCATATTGAACTAATTGCCCTGTTTGTAATAAAATACTTTGTCCTGGGTACATCTCATCAATATTAGATAGTTTAGTTGTCCCCATCCCCGTTTTTGATAGTTTCATTATTTTCACTCTCCTCGATTAAATCATCTATAATTATCTGCCTATTTGCATCTAATTTATATTTCGGAAGTTCTGGCAAATCATTTAAAGATGAATAGCCGAACATCCTTAAAAATTCATTATTTGTTTTATATGTCATTGGTTTGCCTGGTAAATCTGCTTTTCCGGCTTCTTCAATCAAATTATATTCCATCAATTTATAAATACACGCATCTGCCCCTACTCCTCTGATTGCTTCAATTTCTGCTCTTGTAACCCTTGGATTGTATGCAATAATTGCCAAAGTTTCAAGTGCGGCATTTGATAAATTGGGCTTTGCACGTTGGTCTACTATTGGATAAATATATTCATAATATTCTTTCTTAGTAGCCAATTGATATTTCTCATCTATTTTTATTAACTCCACACCGCTTTGCGGGTTTTTATTTTTTTCCTCTTGAATTTCTTGTAATAGATGTTCAATTTCATCTTTTGGCAATTCTAATGCCATCATAAGTTGTTCAATACTTACTTCTTTGCCTACTGCAAATAAAATTGCTTCTATTACTGCTTTTTTGTTTTCCATACTTTATCCCTTTTCTTCTTTTTTCATATTTTACTACATATTTTCAATTTTTACAATGTTTTTTTAGAATTTTATTGCCAATTTTTTTCTTTTGTGATAGTATTACACAAAGGAGGTATCCTCATGGAAGAAGATAAAAAAAAGTTAGAAATCGTTTCAGGTGATGGTGAAGATTTAGACATCTCCCCTGTATACTCACATTTAAATACTGCAAAACCTAAGTGTGGTAATACACCTAAAAATATCGTCATTCCAAAGTCAAAAGATGAAGATGATGATGACGATGAAAAAGAAGATAAAGAAGGAGGCAATTCATAATGAGCAATTTAATTGAAATTAGATGGCATGGTAGAGGCGGTCAAGGTGCAAAAACAGCATCTTTATTATTAGCTGATGCTGCATTTAATACTGGAAAATATATTCAAGGGTTCCCTGAATATGGTCCAGAAAGAATGGGTGCTCCAATTACTGCTTATAACAGAATTAGTGATGAACCTATCACAATACATAGCAATATTTATGAACCAGATTACGTGGTAGTTGTAGATGACACTCTTTTAGAGTCTGTACCTGTTACTAATGGTTTAAAAGAAAGTGGTGCTATTGTTATTAACACTACTAAATCACCAGAATATTTAAAGAAAGTTTTAAATGGCTATTCTGGCGAAATTTACACTATTGATGCAAGAAAAGTTTCTATGGAAACACTAGGAAAGTATTTTCCTAATACACCTATGCTTGCAGCAATTGTAAAAGTTAGCAATATTATGGATGATGAGACATTCTTAAAAGATATGGAAGGTTCTTTTAAACATAAATTTGCTAAAAAACCAGAAGTTATTGATGGCAACATGAAAGCTATTGAAATGGCTTTAAAAGAAATTAAAAAAGTAAATTAAACTTTTAGAAAGGAGTTTTATCATGTCAGAAATTACTAATAAAACACCTATGGATGACTTAACCATTGGTGGAAATATCTATACCTCTGGAAATGCAAAAAATTTCAAGACAGGTGATTGGAGAAGTCAAAGACCAGTTTTTCATGAAGATAAATGCAAACAATGTGGTTTGTGTTTCCCTGTTTGCCCAGAAAATGCAATTCCAGTTGGAAAAGAAGATTTAAAAAGAAAAAATTTCAATTTTGATTATTGCAAAGGTTGTGGTGTATGCTCTAAGGTATGCCCATTTGGTGCAATAACAATGGAGGAAGAAGGTGTTAATCTATGAGTATTCGTGAAAGATTAAGTGGCAATGAAGCTGCTGCAACTGCCATGAAACAAATTAACCCTGATGTTGTTGCTGCTTTCCCTATTACACCTTCAACAGAAATACCTCAATATTTTTCTACATTTGTTGCGAATGGAGTAGTTGATACAGAGTTTGTTGCAGTTGAAAGTGAACATAGTGCTATGTCAGCTTGTATTGGTGCAGAGGCTGCTGGTTCAAGAGCAATGACTGCTACTTCTGCAAATGGTTTATCACTTATGTGGGAAATGATTTACATTGCTTCTAGTTTAAGATTACCTATTGTTTTATCATTAGTTAACCGTGCTGTTTCTGGACCTTTAAATATACATTGCGACCATTCAGATGCTATGGGGGTTAGAGATGCAGGTTGGATAATGTTATTCTCAGAAAACAACCAAGAAGCTTATGATAATACCTTAATGGCTCATAGAATTGCTGAAAATGAGAAAGTTTTACTTCCTCTAATGGTATGTCAAGATGGTTTTATCACTTCACATTCAATTGAAAACATTGAACTAGAAGAAGATAGTGAAGTTAAAAAATTTGTTGGTGAATACCATCCAAAACATTATTTATTAAATGATAAAGAACCTATTGCAGTAGGTCCATTAGATTTACAAAGCTATCTATTCGAACATAAAGCTCAACAAGCAGAAGCAATGAAAGCAGCAAAAGATGTTATCTTAGATGTTGCAAAAGATTTTGAAAAATGGACTGGCAGACATTATGGTCTATTTGAAGAATATATGTTAGATGATTGTGATTTAGCAATTGTTTGTATGAATTCTACTGCTGGAACAACAAAAGCTGTTGTAAATGAATTAAGAAAAAACGGTGTAAAAGCTGGTCTTTTGAAAATTCGTGTTTACAGACCTTTCCCTGGTGAAGAAGTTGCCAAAGCACTAGAAAATGTAAAAGCAGTAGCTGTATTAGATAAAGCTGATTCTTTAAATGCTGTTGGCGGAGCATTATTTGAAGATGTGGTTTCAAGTATGTATGTAGCAGGAAATAAAGTTCCAACAGTTAACTATGTATATGGAATTGGTGGACGTGATACTACTACAAATGATATTAAATCTGTTTATAATGATTTAGCTGAAATTGCTAAAACTGGAAAAGCTGAAAATCCTTATCGCTATTTAGGACTAAGAAAGGGGGAAAATTAAATGCCTTACAATGTAAAAGAAATCGTTGCTCGGAAAACCTTCCCGCTTAACCGAAGGTCATAGGATGTGTGCTGGTTGTGGTGCTCCACCTGTTGCAAGGCACATCATGAGAGCTTTAAAAGAAGAAGATCACGCAGTTGTAGCAAATGCTACTGGTTGTATGGAAGTTTCTACATTTATTTACCCATATTCTGCTTGGACAGACTCATTTATTCACACAGCATTTGAGTGTGCTGGTGCTACTTTATCTGGTGTAGAAGCTGCTTATGTTTCTTTAAAGAGACAGGGAAAATTGCCAGAAGATAAACATACAAAATTTATTGCTTTTGGTGGAGATGGTGGTACTTATGATATTGGGCTTCAATCTTTATCTGGTGCAATGGAACGTGGTCATGATATGACTTATGTTTGCTATGATAATGGTGCATACATGAACACAGGTATTCAACGTTCTTCTGCTACACCAAAATTTGCAGATACAACTACTTCTCCTGCTGGAAAAGTAATTCCTGGAAAAATGCAGTCAAGAAAAGATTTAGCAAAAGTTATGGTTGGTCATCACTTACCTTATGTTGCACAAACTGCTGCTTTCATGAATTTTAAAGATTTATATGAAAAAGCAGAAAAAGCAATTTATACAGAAGGTCCAACATTTTTAAATGTTTTATCTCCTTGCCCAAGAGGATGGGGATATGCAACAGAAGATTTAATGTTAATAAACAAATTAGCAGTTGAAACTTGTTACTGGCCTTTATATGAAGTAGAAAATGGCGTTTATCACATAACTTACAAACCAGCAAAGAAATTGCCAGTTGAAGAATTCTTGAAACCACAAAAACGTTTCAAACATTTATTTAAACCTGGAAATGAGTGGATGATTGAAGAATTCCAAAAAGAAGTAGATTCTAGATGGCAAGAGTTATTAGATTTAGAAGAAATGACAAATAAATAGAAACTTTATTGTTAAAAAAATCTCTCCTATTCGGGAGAGATTTTTTTTGTATCTTTTTTTAATAGAAATAATGCGCCAACAATAATTGGCAAGTAAAAAGTATATATACGCCAAAAAAGTATTGACATATTGATTGTTCCATTTTTGAAAATTGATTGGAATAATAGTAAAAAGCCACCTTCTGCTGCAAGCCCTGAACCTGGCGTTGGAACAAATGTCATTATCAATAGTAAAAATGCTTGTACTGGAATAATTTGCCAAAAACCAATTCCACTATTTCCAAATGCTCTATAAACCATATATGTTATTGAATAATATGCTAAACTTTGCAATATTGCAACTATAAACATCTTCAAGACCATCTTTTTTTCAGTTCGGATAATTATAAATTGTTCTCTAAAATTATCTATACTATGTGATAATTTTTCAATTGTTTCTTCTGGATGTTTGAAAATTTTGATTTTTCCCAAGAAATGTATTATTGGAGTTGTAATTATTGTGATAGCTCTTTTTTTGAAACCTGCAAGAATTACAACTAATATTGCAATTATGTTCACGGCAAACCCTGCAATTGCCACCCACAAAAAGTCTTTCATTAAATCTGCAAAAAATTGAAATTCAAAAATTACAACAATAAGTGTGAATATTACTAAGGCTGTTTGTGTGATAACAAATTTAATTGCCATTGCTGATAGTGAGTCACTTACTCTTTTCCCTGTTTTTGAAAACGCGTACGCCTGCATAGGCTGACCACCAGATGAAAAAGGTGTGATATTATTGAACAACTGCCCTATCATATTTACTTTAAAAGAATTTGAAAAACTTTGCTCCGGATACGTTCTTTTTATTGGTAAATGTAAAACTATTGCTTCACATATCCATTGTGCTATTAAACATCCAACACCTGCAAGAACCCAAAAGTAATCTACATTTTGCAATAGATAAATTATGTTATCAATTCCATCTACATAAACCATGTATATAAAAAGTCCTACAAATACTAAAATAATAAATATAAAGTTAAAGACAGTTAGTTTTTTGTTCAATAAAATCACCTCAGTTATTCTATGTTATATATAAAATATGCAAAATTGTCAAGATTGATTTTACAAATATTATTTTTTGTGTTAAAATATTTGTAATAATATTGTGTACATAAGAAAGGAATTTCATGGAAATGGAACATGTAGATTTTAATTATAAAACAACTGATAAAAAAGAAATTGTAAAACATTTATTGTATGAAAATGCTATTTTTGATCCGAAAGATTTGTTTTCTGATAAAACTAGTGATGAGAGTTGCTCAGTTTCTATAATAACTCCAACTCAGATGGTTAGCACTATTTTTAATTACTCTAATTCACCTGCTGGTCATGCTGGAATTGCACATCTTTTAACTAGCTTAGTGTATCCTAATAATACAAGAGATTTTTATTTGGGGCAAAGAATTTATCTATTAGAAAGAGTTGATAATTTGTTTATTACTGCTACAAAAGATGGTTTAATCGTTGTTTTGCCTGAAAAGAATGAAATGACACAGACTCAATATAATTTGTTTAAAGATTATATTGATGAATTAAAAAAATCTGATTATGTTAAAGCTGGTAAACAAACTAATATTTATTTAGCTAATGATGAGATGGATGAATTTTTTACTTTGGATAATATAGATAAAAAGTTGGAAACTTTAAAGGATAATATCGTTGAAAAGTCATTAAAAAGAGAAGAGTGCAGAGTTGATGAGCTTGATTTTTCAGATTGTATGACTGAGGAAGATTTTATGAAACGTGCTGATGGTTATGCAAGACATTTTCTGCTTACTAGACATTTATCTTTAATGAGAAATCAAATCAATAATTCAAAGTTTAATCAAGGTCGATAAAAAAGAGTAGGAATTAAAACCTACTCTTTTATCTATTGTTCTTCTGGGGCCTCTACTGGGCAAACACCTTGGCAAGTACCGCATGATATACATGCTGATGCGTCTATTTCATATTTTGTATCACCTTGTGAAATACATTGAACTGGGCATTCTGCTGCACATGCTCCACATGATATACATTTATCTGTTATTTTATATGCCATTATTTTTCACCCCCTTTTACATCATCTTTTTCTACATCTAATTTTTCTAGTTTTTCTAATTCGTCTAATTCTTTTTTATTTTCAATTTCTTCTTCATCAACTTGTTCTCTTGGAATGTCTTTTATAATTGTTACATCTTTTATATCATATTTTTTATAGTTATATCCATCTTCTGTTTTAAACTTTACTTTTATTCTTTCTTTTAGAGTTTCAATTCCATCAACTTCCCCTTCCCCATCTTCTGTTTTAACAATTGCACCGATGTTTGGAAGGTGTGCTAATTTTTCTGTATAAACATTATCTTCATATTTTAAGCAACACATCAATCTGCCACAATTACCAGAAATCTTAGATGGGTTTAAAGAAACATTTTGCTCCTTTGCCATTTTGATTGAAACTGCTTCGAAATCACTTAAAAATGTACAACAGCATAATTCTCTACCACATACACCGTTTCCGCCTATTCTTTTAACTTCATCTCTAACTCCTATTTGTCTTAACTCAATTCTTGTTTTGTAGATTGCAGCTAAATCTTTTACTAATTCTCTGAAATCTATTCTTCCATCAGCTGTGAAGAAAAATAGAATTTTACTGTCATCAAATTTATATTCTACATCTGTTAAGTGCATATCTAAGTGATGTTCTTCAATTTTCTTTTGGCAAGTTTTCATAGCTTCTTTTTCTATTCTCTTGCATTCTTCATAGTGCTTATGGTCTTTATAGTTTGCAATTCTTATGACTTTTTTTAAAGGTGCAATAATTTTTTCATCCTCTACAAAGCGGTTTGGAATAACAACTTCGCCGTATTCTTCGCCCTGTGCAGTTTCAACAATAACTTTATCACCTTTTTTTACTTTTAAACTCTTAGGATTGAAAAAATATATTTTACCTAATTTTTTGAATCTTACTCCAATTATGTTTTTCAAAATGTTCCCCACTTTCTTGTTTTACTTAATCTCTGCCTTCATTTGTAATAACATGTTATCTATACTCATATCATAATTTGCATTTGCTTGCAATCTTTTTCTAGTGTTTTCCACAGTTTCTATACAGTTTGTGTATCTATAATCTTCTTTTGCAAGTTCTAGTAAAATTGTTTCTATGTATTGCAATATTGATTCTATCTGCTCTTTTTTTAGCACTTCTTGTGCTTTCTGCATTACTTCAATAATATCAGTGTCTTTAAGATTTATTATTAAATTATAAATCTGCATATATGAGTTTTGTTCGCCTTGCTTTGAAATTGCTTTTCCTATACTCCCACCAAAAGCTTTTATCATTTTTTCATCTTGTAACTTAATGCCTTGGCTTTCTAAATATTTTTCAATATCTTGTTCTGGTATGTCCTGAAAACGTATTATAGTACATCTTGATTTTATTGTACTTAGAAAAGCACTTTCATTTGTTCCAATTAAAATTATTGTAACATATTCAGGTGGTTCTTCTAATGTTTTTAACAAACAGTTTTGAGCTTCCTTCGTCATTTTGTCTGCATCATTTATGATATAAACTTTTTTATTAGAAATAATTGGCTTTTCAAAAACCTTTTTCTGCATTTCACGAATTTGCTCTATTTTTAAAGTGTTTCCATCTGGTTCTAATATTTGAAAATCAGGGTTGTTTTCTGTGTCAAATTCTATACAAGTTTTGCAAGTATTACAATAAAATTCTTCTTCGGCACATAGTATTGCTTTGCTGAATTCTCTTGCTATTAGCTTTTTGCCAATACCTTCTGTTCCAACAAATAAATAGCTGTGTGATGTTTTATTGTTTTTCAAAGATTGTTTTAGTTGTTCTTGTATTTTTTGATTTCCTATGATTTGTTCAAACATCCGATTTCTCCTATTATTCTACTTTACCCCAAAGGTTTAAAGGCCAAATTCTAATTGCTACTTTGCTTTCTATTTTCTCTAATGGAATACATCCAAAAGCTCTACAATCTTTACTATGGTTTCTATTATCTCCCATTGCAAATACATAGTTTTCTGGAACTACAAAATCATCAAATCCTTCTATTTCTGGCGAAGTAACTATTCCAGCTTGTATATATTCTTCTTTTTGTTCTTCTCCGTTTATAAATACTTTTCCTTCTTTTAGTTCTACATGGTCACCTGGTAAAGCAATTGTTCTTTTTATATAACTTTCTTTTCCGAATTCTAAAACATAGTATATAAATTTGCTAAATATGTTTGTTGGTTCATCTTCATATAGTGCAATAGGTCCATTTTTTTCTACATCTTCACTTGTAAGCGATTTTTTGCTTGGTGCTTCAAAAGTAATTATATCTCCTTTTTCTGGTAAAGTCTTTGTTGTTCTAGTCCATCTGTTAAGCCATAACCTTTGATTTTGCTTTAATGTTGGCTCCATAGAAATTTGCTGTACTATTGTTGGTGTTCCTATAAAATATCTAAATAGCAATGCTAATACAATTGCTATGATAATGCAATATACCCACTCTAAGGCTTCTTTCACTTGTGGTTTCATTTTTTTTAATCGCGCTCCTTTGTAGTTTTTCTTAATTATTATACATTATTTTTTAGGTTTTAGCAATGGTTTATTGTTGTTTTGTTGGAATTCTAATAACAACTTCTGTGCCTTTACCAACTTCACTTTTTATATCAATACTTCCACCATTTTTGTCTAAGATTTCTTTTGCAATTGAAAGTCCTAGTCCTGTTCCACCCATTTCTCTTGTACGTGCTTTATCAACACGATAAAATCTATCAAAAATTCTAGTTAAATCTTCTTCTGGAATTCCAATTCCATTATCTATGATTTTTATATACGCATCTGTATATACAAAGCCAACATAAATTTTGATTTCTCCGCCATCTTTTGTGTATTTGATGCTATTTGTTAAAGTATTCAAAACAACTCTTTCTATGTCGTCTTTTACTGCATATACTGGTGGAACATCTGCTGTAACAAAGCATTTCACATCATGGTTCTTTTTCTTTATTTCTATTGCTAATTTTTCTTGTGATTTTTTAACAAGGTCGCCTAAGTCAAATGTTTCCTTGTTTGTAGAAGATTTTTTGTTGTCATATCTTGATAAAGTTAATAAATCAGTTACAAGCCTTGCCATTCTTCTTGATTCTGATGCTATTACATTTAAGAATTTGTTTTTAGTTTCTTCATCAAAGCCACCTTCTAGTAAAGTGTCTGCATAACCCATAATTGAGGTGATTGGCGTTTTTAACTCATGTGATACATCTGCCACAAATTCTTTCTGCATGTTATCTAGTTTTACATGTTCTGTTATATCTTGAACAACTGCAATAACACCATTTGGCAATTCATCTTCATCTTTAAAAGGTGCAAAATATACATTTACATATTTGTCATCCACTTGTATTCTTTGTTCTGTTGATGTCCAAGTTTCTAAGTAGATTATTTTTTCCATATTCATATCTAGTTTGAATTTTTGAAAGATGTCATCAAATGTGCCATCTTCTGGTCCGTATGCTTAATAGGTTTTTAGCTGCTGGGTTTATCAATATGATTTGCCCTTCTCTGTCAAATGCAATAATTCCATCTGTCATGTGTAATAAGATTGTTTCTATTTGATTTTTTTTGGTAGAAACATCTTTTAGCTTGTCCCTTAATTCAACTGTCATGCTGTCTATTCTTTTTTCAAATTTTGTTAATAAAATGGCAATAAAAATAGAAGCCATAAAGGCTATGGTGATTGCCACTGCGATATATATTTTCATTTGATTTATATGTGCAAAATATACACCTAAGCCTGTTATAAGTAATACTTCTATCATACATATTATAAAAATAATCTTAGATTGAGCAGTTTTTAACATTTTTATCTGTGTTCCTTTCTGAAACTAAGGTTTAATTTTTTAGTAATTTTTCTATTTCTTCATATATAATTTTTTCTGCATCAACAGTTTCTAACTTTCTAGCATTTTGCCCCATGGTTTTAGCATGGTTTCCATTTAAAATTTCTGTTATTGTTTTGCTTAAAATATCTGAATTAAGTTCTTTATCCAAAATGATTTTAGCCGCATTTTCTTTTTCCAATGCTTTTGCATTATATAGTTGATGGTCATTGCTAACATTAGGTAATGGCACTAAAATAGAGGCTTTCCCTAGGTTAGCTATTTCTGTTACAGTCATTGCTCCACTTCTAGCTACAATTAAATCTGCTATGTTCATCATTTCTTCCATGTTATAAATATATGGAACTATTCTTACACCTTTAATGCTATTTATATTTACATTATTTCTTTCAAGTTCTTCTTTGATATTATCATATTGCTTTGGTCCTGCTGCCCACATAATTTGATAATCTTTATTATAATTATTTTTTATCATATCAAAAACTGCTTCATTTATTCTTCTTGCTCCTTGGCTTCCACCAAAAATCAATACAATTGGAAGTCCTTCTTTTAAGCCTGTTTTTTCTATGATTTCTTTTCGCTGTTCTTCTGTATAATCTATTTTTTTGTTTTTTACTGGCGTTCCAGTAAACACTATTTTTTTTGCGTTCTTTATTCTTGGAATTGCATCTTTAAATGATACTAGAATTGTATCTGTTTTTTTAGCTAACATTTTAACTGCTTTCCCTGGGAAGGCATTACTTTCATGTAACATAGTAGGTATCCCTAATTTTGCTGCTTCTGAAATTGTTGCCCCACATATATATCCGCCAGTTCCTATTACAATGTCTGGCTGAAATTCTTTAATGATGGCTTTTGCTTGTTTAAAGCCTTTCAATGTTTTTATAGTATTTTTTAAATTTGTTATACTGATTTCTTTACTTAACCCATATGCTTCTATCGCTCTTAATTCATAGCCTGCTCGTGGAACCAAGTCATTTTCTAGTCCTCGTGTTGTGCCAATAAATATGATTTTTGCGTCTTTATGTTCTTCTTTAATTTTATTAGCTATTGCAACACCTGGGTTGACATGCCCAGCAGTTCCAGCCGCAGCAATAATTACTTTCATTTTCACACCTCTTTCGCAAGTTTAATTCTTTGCACAAGCTCTGGAAATATTCAGTAAAACCCCCATCTGACAGAGTAGAATAAATAGAGCCGTTCCTCCGGTAGCTGAAAAACGGAAGTGGCATTCCTGTTGGTGGTATTGAAGAAGTTACAACCGCAATGTTTATAATAACTTGAATAGCAACTAATGCGGTAATTCCAACTGCTAATAAACTACCAAACATATCTGGTGCTTTCATTGCAATTAAAACGCCTCTCCAAATAAAAATTGCAAATAGTATAATAATAATTGCACAGCCTATAAAGCCTAATTCTTCTCCAACTATTGAAAAAATATAGTCATTGTGTGGTTCTGGTATGTACAAGTATTTTTGCTTACTTTCTCCTAAGCCTACTCCGAATAAGCCACCTGAGCCGATGGCGTACAAACTTTGAATTACTTGCCATCCACTTCCTTCTGGGTCTTTCCATGGGTCTAAAAATGTTAAAACCCTTGTTAACCTATATGGCGATTTTATTATTAGAAATACTGCTGCTGGAATTCCAATTCCACCACCAACTGCTAAAAATTGTGAGAATTTACATCCAGCTACAATCATCATTACACATACAATTCCAGCAATAACCATTGAAGCACTAAAATGTGGTTCTAACATCAATAAAGCTATTATAGGTAACACACATATAATTGTTCTTACTAGTCCTTTGAAAAAGTATGGTAATTTATCTCTATTTTTTACTAACATACCTGCAAAAAATACTATCATTAAAAACTTGACAATTTCTGATGGTTGAAAAGATAAAGTTTCTGTAACATATATCCATCTTCTTGCTCCATTTACCCTTCTTCCAGCTACTAAAACTGCTACAAGTAAAAGAGCTGCAATCCACCAAGCATGTATATAATATTTTTGATAAAATCTATAATCTATTTTGGAAATCATCATCATGGCAATTACACCAAGCACCGCAAATATCAGTTGTTTATTGAAAAAACTATAACTATTACTTTTTTGTGCCAAAGCTGTTGGTGAACTTGCAGATAGCACCATAATTAACCCAATACCAAGTAATACTATAATGGTAATTAGTAGAGTAAAATCTATTGGGTTATTTAAGAAACTTGAAAACTTACCTGCTTTTGATTTTGCCATAATGATTTTCCACCTTTCTTATTGATTTTTCTTCGGTTTATATAATTTTTAATGCTAAAATACACAAAGCTAGTGTTATAACACTAAAAACAATTACAATTTTATTTTCTCTCCAACCAGATAACTCAAAGTGATGGTGCAAAGGTGCCATTTTAAAAATTCTTTTTCCGGTTTTTTTGAAATATGCAACCTGCATAATTACAGACATTGTTTCAATTACTGGTATCAGTGCAACTACTAATAGAATAAGTGGCATTTTTAAATATAGTGCTAATGCAGATATTACTCCACCAATTAGTAGTGAGCCTGTATCTCCCATGATTACTTTTGCTGGGTGCAAATTGAAAATTAAGAAACCTAGTATTGAGCCTACAACGATACTTCCAAAAACTGAAATTTCTGTTATTCCACGCAACATTCCGATAACTGTTAAACAAGTGATGATTATAACAGAAATGCTAGAAGATAGCCCATCTACACCATCTGTTAAATTTATAGCATTTGTTGTTGCTAGAATAACACAGATGGCTGCTGGCACATATACGTACATAGGTAATGTAATATAATTTTTTAATATTGGTATATAAGTTTGTGTTCCTAGTTTTGCTCCTTCTACTAAATATAGTACAAAAGCAACTGATATAACTAGTAGTCCTAACATTTTATAACTTGGTTTTAAGCCATCTGTATTTTTTAATACTAATTTTTTATAGTCATCTATAAACCCTATTGCTCCAAAGCCTAGTGTTAATAACAGCATCGGTAATATTTCATCTGCTAATTGTTTTTGATTTGTTGCTTGCAGATAAATTGCAGTTGCTATTGTTCCTAAAATCATTGAAATGATGATGATAATTCCACCCATTGTTGGTGTTCCTTGCTTTTTTAAGTGTGAGGCTGGACCATCATCTCTTTCAATTTGACCTACTTTTAATTTTCTTAATATTGGTATTGTTATCATCCCTAAGACAATTGATATTACAAATGATACTAGCAATACTTCTATTTCAAAATTCAATTTTATCAAACCTTTCGTATTTGCTTACTTTGTATATTTTATTCTTTCTTAATATGTTTTATTTATATTTTATGTATTTTTTTCCATTATTTCACGGACAATTACTCTTTCATCAAATGGGTATTTTACGCCATTTATCTCTTGATATGGTTCATGACCTTTTCCAGCTAATATGATAATATCTCTTTTGTTTGCCATGCTGATTGCTTTTTCAATTGCTTCTGTTCTGTCAACAATAACTTCATATTTGCCTTTTGTCTTTTTTATTCCTTCTTCTATTTGATCAACAATTTTTTGTGGGTCTTCTGTTCTTGGGTTATCAGAAGTTATAATTGTGTAATCTGCGATTTTTCCTGAGATTTCTCCCATGATTGGTCTCTTTCCACTATCTCTATCCCCACCACAGCCAAATACTGATATAACTCTACCACGAGTATAGCTTTTTGTTGCTTGTAAAATATTTTGCAAACTTTCTGGTGAGTGTGCATAGTCAATCATAATCGTTAGTTCTTTTTTGTTATTTACAAGTTCTGATCTTCCCGGAACTCTTACTTCTAATAAAGCTTCTTTTATTACTTCTGGGTCAATGTCAAATTTCCTTGCTACGCAAATTGCTGCTAATGAATTATATACACTGAACCTTCCTGGTATTCCTGTTTTTACTCTTTCATTTCTGTCTGTTATTTTTACTTTAAAATCTACATAAGCATTTGTAATTGTGATGTCTTTTGCTAATACATTTGCAAAGTTATCAATTCCATAAGTTGTTATATTGCTCTCTGGGAATAGAGCTGGAATTTTTGCTCCATGTAAGTCATCTACATTTACAATTCCTGTTTTGCACATTTCAAATAATTTTAATTTTGATTGGAAATAATCTTGCATGTCTGGGTGTTCGTTTTTACTGATATGATCTTCTGAGAAATTAGTAAATAGTACAATGTCAAATTGACATCCATCTACTCTGTGTAGTTTTAAGCTTTGTGAAGATACTTCCATTACAACAACTTCAACGCCTTCTTCTACCATTTGGCTAAATAGTTGTTGTAATTCTAAACTTTCTGGTGTTGTTCTGTCACTGTCTTTTATTTTTTTGCCATTTACATAGGTTGCAATTGTTCCTATTAAGCCTACTTTCTTACCAGCTTTTTCTAATATTTCTTTAATCATAAATGTTGTAGTTGTTTTTCCTTTTGTTCCTGTTACTCCAATTAGTTTAAATTTTGATGATGGATTTTTGTAAAAGTTTGATGAGCAAATTGCTAATGCTTCTCTTGTGTCTTTTGCCATTATAATTGTTACATCTTCTGGCACTTTAATTGCTTTCAAATCACATCCTTCTTCAACCATAATTGCTGTTGCACCATTTTCGATTGCATCATTTATAAATGTATGCCCATCTGTTGCAAAGCCTTTGATT
Organism: uncultured Clostridia bacterium; assembly: GCA_947594935.1. Lineage (GTDB taxonomy): Bacteria > Bacillota > Clostridia > TANB77 > CAG-508 > CAG-269. The sequence continues at coordinate 35,837 of CANQEM010000007.1, forward strand.
GCAATAAACAAATAGTCTTGCTTAATATTTTGTGAATTTTTTTCTAAGCCTTGAATCTCCTTTTCTAAATTTCCTTTTACTTTTAAGCCCTCTAAACCTACTAGTAATTTTTTTAATTCCATTTCGAGTCATCCTCTCATTTTTTAATATCTGTTGTTGCCAAAATTTTGCCAACAATTCTAGTATATTATATAACTTTTTTTATTTTTTGTATAGAGTTTTGGAAATTTTTTATTCTTCTTTTAAAGTTTCACAATATTTGCAACGATATGCTTTCTTCTCTTTATCTGTTAATACAAAAACTTGTGGCAATTCATTCTCAACTGATGTAATACATCTTGGGTTTTTGCATTTTACAATATTTACAATTTCTTTTGGTAGTTCAACATGATATTTTTCAACTCTTTCATTTTCTTGGATAATATTTATTGTGATATTTGAATCTAAATATCCTAAAATGTCTAAATCTAAATCGATTTTTTTATCAATTTTTATGATGTCTTTTCTGCCCATTTTTTTGCTTTTTGCGTTTGTAATAATTGCAACTGAGCAGTCAAGTTCTCCTAAGTTCAAAGCATTATATATTTCTATTCCTTTACGTGCTTGTATGTGGTCTATTACAATTCCATTTCTTATACTATCTATGTTCATTTATTTCCTCCTATATTTAATAATTTTAAGATAAGTGCCATTCTAATAAATTTGCCGTTTCTTGCTTGTTTAAAGTAACATGCTCTTGGGTCATCATCTACTTCTGTTGAGATTTCGTTCACTCTTGGTAATGGGTGTAAAATTGATAAGTCTTCTCTTGCTTTTTCTAATTTATTTTTGTCTAAGATATAGTAGTCTTTTAGTCTAACATAGTCTTCTTCATTAAAGAACCTTTCTTTTTGAACTCTTGTCATATATAATATGTCTAATTCGCCTATATGTTCTTCTAGGCTGTTTGTTTCAATGTATTCTATGTTGTTCTTTTCTAAGATATTTTCTTTGATGTATTCTGGTATTTTTAATTCATCAGGTGAGATTAGTACAAATTTTATGTTTTTATACCTTACCATTGCTGTGATTAGAGAGTGCACTGTTCTTCCGAATTTCAAATCTCCACATAAGCCTATTGTTAAGTTGTCTAGTCTGTTTTTCTCACATGAGATTGTTAGTAAGTCTGTTAGAGTTTGTGTTGGGTGGTTATGACCTCCATCTCCTGCGTTGATGATTGGTACTGTTGATTTTAAAGATGCAACTAGTGGTGCACCTTCCTTTGGGTGCCTCATTGCGATTATATCTGCATATCCGCCTACTATTCTAATTGTGTCTGATACACTTTCCCCTTTTGATGCTGAACTTGAAGATGCTTCTGAAAATCCGATTACATTACCACCTAAGTCTAGCATTGCTGTTTCAAAGCTAAGCCTTGTTCTTGTGCTTGGTTCAAAAAATAAAGTAGCCAATTTTTTATGCTTACATTTCTCTGTATAATTATCAGGAAATTGCATAATATCTTTGGCTACTTTGATTAGTTCGTCGATTTCTTCTACTGTTAAGTCTTTAATATCAATTAAATGTTTCATTTTTACTACCATTCCTTCCAAAATTTATTTCTTATGTTTTATCAAAAAAATCTGCTTATGTCAATAGTTTTGACACAAAAAACTAAGTAAGGGTAAATTCCTTACTTAGTTGTGTCTTTTAATATCCCTTTTATAGCGTCATCTAGCCTTTTTTTACACATTTTAACTTCTTTTCTAATAATGATGTCAATTTCTTCTGTGTATTCTTCTTTTCTCATTTTTTCTAAGTCTTTAAGATTTGCTATTGTGTCTTCTACATTTTTTAAGCCAATTCTTGTTGTAATACTGCCTTTTCTACCACTTATGTAATTGTGTACAACAAAATCTGCAATTTTGTATGTTTTTGATTTCATAACTGCTTTATATACAAACAAAACATCTTCATATAGTCTTCCTTCTGGGAATCTGATTTGATTTTCTTCTAAGAATTCTCTTCTCCAACATTTGCTCCATACATTAGGATATTTATCTGTTGCAGCTTTATATGTTTTTGTGCAAGTTTCAGGTGTTGGTATAACTAGTTCTTCTCTGTTTCCTTCTATTTTGAAACCTAGATATATAACATCTGTTTTATCTTTTCCAATTACTTTGTCAATTTTTTCTAATACTTCATTATTTGATAGATAGTCATCGCCATCTAAGAATAAAATATATTCTCCTTGTGCAACATTTAAGCCTGCGTTCCTTGTTGCTCCTATTTTTAGATTTCTTTCACGCTCTATATAGATAATTTCATCATGCTCTTTTTTTATCCTTCTGATTATTTCACCTGTTCTATCTGTTGAGCAGTCATTTATTACTATAATTTCTGCGTTTTTAAAAGTTTGATTTAATGCGCTGTTTATTGCTCTTTCAATATAACTTTCAATGTTATATGCTGTGATTAAAACACTAAATCTTTTTTGTGTATTTGTATTTTTTGGCTTTGCTTGCTGGTCCATCTTCTATTTCAATCTCCTTCCCACTAATGGTTGCATCAAACAATTTTAATAAATTTTCTGTTGCGTTTTTACTTGTCCATTTTTCTGTTACAATTTTATAACCATTTTTTCCTAACTTTTCTCTTAGTTCTTTGTCCTTCATCAAGCGTTTTGTTTGTTCTTCTAATTCTTTATACGTATTATACATTATACCACTTTGTTCTTGATTTATCAAGTATGGTGCTGAGCCCATTCTTCTATTAGCTATTACAGCACAACCAGCTGCCATTGCTTCATTAACAACTGCGCCCCAACCTTCTGCACTGTCACTTGTTGCAATAAAGATATTGGCTTCTTCCATGTATTTGCGTACTTCTGTGCTTGGTACTTGACCAATAATATTAACTACATCTTCTAGGTTTTCTTTTTTAACCATCTTTCTTACTTTGTTGTCTAAATAGCCTGTTCCAAGCATTTTTAGTTCAAAGTTATATCCTTGTTTTTTTAGATTTTTTGCTAATTTTAAAGCAACTTCTGGATGTTTCCATTTGATAAACCTTGCAACCCACACCAATTTTATCTTGTCATTTTTTTCTTTTTGCTCTAATATTTTATCTATATCACATTCTGGTGTTTCAAGGAAATATCCCCACTTATATATTTTGTTTACATACATGCCAAATCGATTGAAATCATTTGCTCCATAAGCATTTGCTGAAAGCATATATAAATTTTTATTTTTCCTATATTTAATATGCCTTTGATATAGCAATTTTAGTTTTTCTTTGTTAAATACTGTTTTCCAAAAACCATCTGTAAATAGGAAAATTCTATATCTATATCTAAATGTTATTTTATCTTGTTTTAGTCTTTCCTCTATATAATCATCTGGTATTGAGCCTATCATTACAATATCACTATCTAGTGCTATTTTTTTTGCTTCTTCGTGAGCTTCTTCACTTTCATAAGCTCTAACAACGAAGTCATATTTTTTATCTAAGTCTTCAAAACCCATGTCTAAGCGCCATTGATATATTTTTTCTGTTGATACAAATTTGAAATCTTGTCCGAGTTTTTTCTGCATTTCTAAGCAAAATGGCACTTGGTGATGTGTTAAGAAATTAGAAAAAAATGCAACTTTCATCATATCTCCCTCTTTCTAATGCTCTCTTTTTACCCTCATCTAGCATATTATATCATTTTTTTACCGTTTCGTCAATATTTTTATTTTAAGTCCATTAAGTTGTTTTTTATTATTACATCTGACAAGTAAATTACATCTTGCATTTTTTGTGAGAGTTTCTTTAATTCTTCTGTTTCAGCTATTTCTTGGTTTGTTTTTCTGTCATAATATTTATCTTGTAACCAATAGTTTTTACTTGTAATATACCCTAATCCTTTTATAAATGTTACATCTTTTTTAGAAAAAATTGAATTTCCCATAGAGAATTTGTCATCTTCGCCTAATAAATCTAATATTGTTGGTTTAATATCTATTTTTGAAGTTGTGCTACTTATTTCAATATGTTCATCTATTCCTGGCACTTTCATTCCATAAGGTACATGTCTATCTTTTGTTATATCTTCAAAATTAGTGTACTCACAGTTGTTTTCTTTGTATAATTTGATTATTTCATCTGTTTGTGTTAGAGCTGCACCGTGGTCACCATATACTACAAGTATTGTTTTGTCTAAGAGTTGTTTTTCTTCTAAGCTTTCTAGTAATTTGCCAAAAGCATAGTCATTGAAATTGCAAGAAATCAAATAACGCTTAAATGTTTCATCACCATATTGTTCCATATCTTCAAAGCTTATACTTAGTTTGCTTTCTAAATCTGGTATTCCGTCTAAATAAAATGGTATGTGTGTTGTTACACTCACTAATGTTGAACAGAATTTTTTGTCATAGTTTGCCATATAGTTTACTGCTTCTACAAAGAAGTCTTCATCTGAATAAAATTCCCCAGCAGATGCTATATTCGGAAATTTTTTGATGTCGTTATATTCATCAATATGGTAACCTGCTTTATACACTTCTTCTCTGTTCCAGTAAGTGCTTGTGTTTGGGTGCATAAATGAGGTGTAATATCCGCTGTTTTTTAATGTTGTATAAATATCTCTCCATTGATTTTGGGAATATTTTTGGAATACATAGCCATTTTCTAATGGATACATTGAATTTGCCATTTCAAATTCCGAGTCTGCTGTTGAGCCAAGCCCTTGGTTGTACATGTCACTACAATAAATGTTTTCTTTAAAGAATTTGTTTAAGTTTGGTGTGATTTCTTTTCCGTTTACTGTTTTGTTTATAACATATTCGTTTAGGCTTTCCATTTGAACAATTATTACATTTTTATCTTTTGCAATTCCTGTGTATTCTGTTTCTTTTGCTTTTTCTTCTTCTAATTGGTTATATATTGGTTTTAATTTTTCTTCATCAACTTTTTCTTTCATGAATAGACTGCAAATGTAGTCTCTAAAATCTCCTAAATGATAATAGTATGCTGATATATCTTGCACGATTAGTGATTTGTTATATATTCTTGAAACATATCTGTCATTTACTTGTGTGCATATAAATATGATGTTTACAGCTAGAATCAATATTATTGTTATTATTTTTCCCTTTTTGCTTTTTAATTCGGTTTCTTGCGTTTTTTTGTATATGATAATACTTAAAATTAGCATGATGATATTGTCAAACCAGAACATAGCCATGTTTTTTAGGTTTATTATGCACGTTAGACCTGTTCCTATTTCTTTTGCATATTGTAAGTTTTCAATCTGGTAAAAAGATATGAAATTTGTGGAATAGGTGTAATATAAATAATCTGCATATATTATGAGTGTTGCAATTCCATATACTACGTTTAAATAGATGTAACTGAATTTCTTTTTGGTGTTGATTGTGGGGCTCATAAATAATGCTGATATTGAAATCATATATATTACTGTCATTATGTTTTTGTTAAAGTCTAGTATGCTGTTTAAAAAAAATGCTTTATAAGTTAAGAGAAGTATTCCTATTATAAAAATTGCATTGTTTTTTAATAAATTCACTGCCTGGTTTCCTTGTTTATTCATTAAAATCATCCTTCATCTTATATAAATTACTTCTCTATATTATCATATTTGTTGAATTTTGTCGATATTTTTTATAAAAAATGAAGAAAGCAAGGGGACTTAATTGCTATTTAAGAAATATTAGATGAAATGAGCTTTTACTCACAAATTGTGACTTATGTTGATTATATTAAAGCGGATGGGACCAGATTTCTCAGTCCAATCCAGAATAAAAGCTGTCTTACCTTTGTTTCAATTTACAACTAAGTTACATTGAATTGTTAAATTCTTGTTAATTTCTTATCGTCCACACCACACCTGATGCACTCACCACGTCCCAAGTGTAAAGGTAAAGCCGATAAGTTCCAGAACTCAGTGTGCCAATGTTAAGATTTTTCTGACCAGCACCTGTTGTTATGGTTCCCAGTGTTCTGGAATTGCTTGTTCCTTCCTTAGTAAGGACTACGGTGTATTCAGCGCCGGAGGTTCCAATCACTTGTATTTGGAGATAGGTATTGTAGTACGTAGAATCAACTGCAATACCTGACCATTCCTTTTGAAGAGTGATTTCACCATTACCGTATGCAACGATAGAATTAGTAGTATCAATACTACTTTCGGCCGCAAAACACGTTACCGAGCCAAACAGGCACAACATCAACGACAAACTCATAAGTAAAGCCACTACTTTTTTCATAAAGTCTCTCCTTTTCTTGTTGGTGGTAAGACAGCTCTTATATTACAAAATGGGTAACTTATTAAACATGATACCCATTTGTAACCTATTCTGAATTGTGTTCAGAACATACATTATATATCACTTTTTTTAGTGATAACAAAATTATTGTTTAACGCTTTTACTCTTTTTATTTTATAAAAAAGATAACTTCAAGCGTAAATAATGAAAAGGTATTAACTTGTCATTATTTTTTCATGTTTCAATTTATTGTTATTTATCAGAATTATTTTTGTATTGAGTTAAATCTGGTTTTGCAACATCTTTATCAGTAACTGTATTAACTTCATATCTATATTTGATTTCTTTTTTGCTCCAATTTGTTTCTCCTTCTAATTTACTTCCAGCACTGCTCTCAAATAATATAAAGCCGGTAGATTTTTCATATATTATTTCTGAATCATAAGTCCATTTTGGGTCTCTTTTTTCTTTTATACGATAACACTCTTTTCCTTCATATTCGATGTTCTCAATAGAAATTGTTGGATTGATTGCCGCTTGTAGCCTTCCATCTGGATGTGTAACATATTCAAATAAACCAGGTAAAGAACTAATTGAATCCGGTGCTTCTGCATAAGTTTTTTCTTTATCAATGACAAGATAGCTTTCATTAGTATTAGAATCTGCCCAAAATTTTATCTCTTGATTGCTTTCTACATCTTGTATTTTTTCAGTTTTTAAATTATCTTTCTTCCAAACTTCTTCTATGCGGTGATTATTTTGCTCAGAAGTTTCTATAACAAAGTGTATGTTCGTTATTTTATTATTTTTTTCTGCTAGATTATATAATTTTGATAGGACAGAATATCTATACAATACAATTCCTGCCAATATTCCTATAATTAAAGTTATAACTATCAATACTTTTTTCCAAAATTTTAGGTGTTTTACTTCTTTATTAAACTTTTTCATATAATCTACCCCCTCATCAATGTTTTCAGTGGGAACTTCTAAGTTTAATTTCATATCATTATATATTTTAGTACATTCTTTACAATGTTCTAAATGTTCTTCTATAAATTTATTTGTTTCCTCAAATGTTGTTTTTTCCATGTAATTTGGTAATAAATCTTGAACGATTTTGCAAAAGTTATACATCATCTACCACCTCCTTTATTTTTTGTTTAGCTCTGTAAAAATTCACTCTCGCCCAAACTTCACTTTTTCCAATTGCTTCGCTTATTTCTTTAAACGTCATATTTCCATATATTTTTAAGTAAATAACTTTTTGAATATCTTTATCAAATATAGATATTTTTTTATTTAATTTTTCTAAATCTTCTTTATTTTCAATTTCTTCATCTATGTTCCAGTGATTGTATATTTCTATGTTTTCTACATCTGTAAATGCTATTTTTTTGTTTTTCTTTAATTCGTTCAGCCATAGGTTTTTGGCAATTTCACATAACCATACTGACATTTTACAATTGCCCTTAAATTTATCTATGTTTAAAATTGCCTTATAAAAAGTTTCTTGTGTTAAGTCTTCTGCAATTTCTTTATTGTGTGTCATACAAATTAGAAACTTATATACAATCTTAAAATTTTCATTATATATTTTTTCTATATATTCAGTTTCCATTTTATTCTCCTTCTACTTATATGACAATTAAAAACATTTTTTGTTACACTTTTTATCATATTTTGTCATAATATGAAGAAAACCTAGTTAATGTCTTAATTATTATTTTCTATGCTAGAAATAGAGAGATTATTGCTATATTGAGTTAAATCTGGTTTTGCAATGTCTTCATCTGTTACTACATCTAGCTTATATGTTATTTTTACTTCTTCATGCTCCCAACTTTTATCACTTTTTACTTCTAAACCACTGTCAAATAGTAAGAAACCTGTTTTCTTTTCAAAAATTAGTTCACGATTAAAGTTTGCTTCTTCAATTGGTGCTTCAATATAATAACAATCTTTGTTATCATACTTTATAGTTTTTAGCGTAAGGTTTATATCAATAGCTGCTTTTATTTTTTCTATGGTTGATGTTCTATTTCTAGTAGAGTTCACTGTTGGGTATTCTGCAAGTGGAAAATTTTCTTCTACTTCTGTATATTTCTTCTCATTTTCAAAGATCATATATGTTTCTTTATTATTTAAGTCTCGCCAAAAATACAATTCTTCCTCAGGTGATTTTTTAATCTTCATTTTCATGATGTTATCTTTTTTCCATGTTTCAATTAGTGTTCCATTTTTTTCTTCTGAAAAATATATATTTGCTATTTTCATATTCTCTGATTCTAGTTGGTGTAGTTTTGTAAAAGTTGAATATCTGTATATTATAATTCCTGATAATATACCTATTATTATCATTATCACTATCAATATTTTTTGCCACAATTTCAGATATTTTACTTCTTTATTAAACTTTTTCATATAATCTACCCCCTCATCAATGTTTTCGGTGGGAACTTCTAAGTTTAATTTCATATCGTTATATATTTTAGTACATTCTTCACAATGTGCTAAATGTTCTTCTATGAATTCATCTGTTTCCTCAAATGTTGTTTTTTCCACGTAATTTGGTAATAAATCTTGCACAATTTTACAAAGATTACGCATTTTCTTTGTCCTCCTTTATTTTTTGTTTAGCTCTGTAAAAATTCACTCTCGCCCAAACTTCACTTTTTCCAATTGCTTCGCTTATTTCTTTAAACGTCATATTTCCATATATTTTTAAGTAAATAACTTTTTGAATATCTTTATCAAATATAGATATTTTTTTATTTAATTTTTCTAAATCTTCTTTATTTTCAATTTCTTCATCTATGTTCCAGTGATTGTATATTTCTATGTTTTCTACATCTGTAAATGCTATTTTTTTGTTTTTCTTTAATTCGTTCAGCCATAGGTTTTTGGCAATTTCACATAACCATACTGACATTTTACAATTGCCCTTAAATTTATCTATGTTTAAAATTGCCTTATAAAAAGTTTCTTGTGTTAAGTCTTCTGCAATTTCTTTATTGTGTGTCATACAAATTAGAAACTTATATACAATCTTAAAATTTTCATTATATATTTTTTCTATATATTCAGTTTCCATTTTATTCTCCTTCTACTTATATGACAATTAAAAACATTTTTTGTTACACTTTTTATCATATTTTGTTATAATATGGAGAAAGCAAGGGGACTCAATTGCTTTCCCCTTGCTAACTACTTTCCAACATAAAGCCAGACTGACTTTTGTTGGACTCCCCACTGACAAGCTGCCTCATGGCTTTCCATATAGATGTCTATGTGGTTACCTTTAACACCTCCGCCAGTGTCTTGGATGATGCGCGTGTTGCCATCACCCATGTCAATCAAGCTGCCAGCTGGAAGAACATCAGGATCCGCTGCAGCCGTAACTCCTTCTTCTGGCCATGCGCCAGAAGACGTTGGACCTCCGGCCCATTGTCCACAGCATATTGCACACGGGCAGTATGCTGTTACAGTAAATTCCCCCAAGTACCGCCACTCTTCTGCTTCTGTCTCAGCCTCGGTCTCGGTCTCAGGTTCGGTTTCAGGTTCGGTTTTGGGTTCCGTCTCAGGTTCTGGTCTGGATTCCGTTTCGTTTTCAGCCGCAGAGGCTTGAAAAATAAAATCAGTTTCCAAATCCATACCCTTTGTCGGATACTTGGAGTTTAGCATCGCGGTAGCAATAACGATAAGCAAAATAGTCACCACAATGATCTGCTCCAAAACCAGGAAAAAGTAAATTACCTTTCTCCTCCTTCTCTTCCGTTCCTCTTGTCTTTCTCTCCTTTTGTTCATTTTTTTCTCCTTTCTTTTGGCACTCTACCAATACCTATATTATACCATATTTTCAACATTTTTTCAACTTTTGGCTCTTGCATGTGTTTTTATTCTATAATGATTCCATGGTTAAAAAATCTTTTAATTTAATATGTCGTACAGTTCCTGTTGAATAGTCAATGTCATCATTAGTTATAATTATTTTTTGAGATAAGTTGTCAATATTTGCAAAAGCACTAAATTCACGGTTGTAGGCTTTCTCTTCTGCTATACTATATGCCACTTGAATATAGTATTTTTTATTTTCTTTTTGTGCTAGAAAATCTATTTCCTTGTTGTTATTATTATACACATATATTTTGTATCCCATATAAATTAGTTCATTATATACTATATTTTCTAAGTTATGTGTTAAATCGTATCTATTATCCATACATCTAATTGAATTAAATGCAACATCAGCATTATAGATTTTCGAATAATAAGCTAATTCTTTTTTAGTTCTTGTTGAATATTGTTTTACTGCTTCTATAATATATGCTTCTTCTAAATAATTTAAATATTTCATAATTGTATTTATTGAACAGTTTTCATGCTTTTCTTTTATATAGTCATGAATTGATTTTGCTGAGAAAATTCTGCTATTTGAGCGTAGTACATAATTTACTAAACTTTTAAATAGATTTTCTTTTTTTATTTTATATCGATTTATTAAATCATTTAGTACTATGGTATCATCTAAATCATTTAAATATCTTATTTGTGCTTCTTCTGTGTTAAATTCAAAACGTTTTGGGAAGCCTCCCCAAACAAGGTAATCTGTAATAGAACATTCCTTTCCCAATTCTTTGGTATATTCCATAATTTCTTTATATACAAATGGTCTTACTCTAAAAGACACATATCTACCACTTAATTCTTTTGTAAATTCTTTTGATAATAGTTTTGAGTTTGAACCAGTAATGAATATTGAATTATTATCTAGTCGTAATGTTTTACATGCTTCTTGCCATCCATCTAGTGTTTGAATTTCATCAAGAAAAATATAGCATTTACCCTTTTTTCTATTACTTTCTACATATTCAATTAAGCCATTTGCATCTATAATATTGCTACTTACACGCTTATCTTCAAAGTTTAAACTAATTACATTTTTAGTTTTTTTCCTTATTTCGTCTTTTATTTGCTCTAAAATAATTGATTTCCCAGAACGTCTTATTCCTGTTATTATTTTTATCAAATCGGAATCGTAGAACTCACGAACTTGGGAAATATAATGTTCTCTATAAATCATATTTTTTCACCTCTAAAAATATTATAGTGAAAACTTTTTAATTTGTCAATATTATTTTTCAGTTAAAGTGAAAGATTTGCAAAAATTTTGAAAATCTTTCACTTTATTTTTTAATATTTTATGAAAATTTTATTTCCTTTATTTATTTTTATCCCTTCTGTTGGGGTTTGTTCCTTTATTATTGTAGTTTCTCTATTCTCTTCTGGAATTTCCTCTACATCTATTTCAAGCCCTATTTCATTTAATACTTTTTCCGCCTCTTTTATTGACATTCCTATTACATTAGGTACATCTATTTCTTCTGCTTGTTCTACTTCTTCTTTATTGCCTTGGCTTACCTCTAAATATGGCAATATTTCTGAAAAAATTTGCCCACCAATAGGTGCAGCTACTCCGCCCGACCGTTGATGCCCAGCTTCTCCAGTTGGGTTATATAGTGTAACTAATAATACAACTTCTGGGTCTTCAATTGGAGCCACCCCAAGAAAAGATGTTACATATTTATTTGTATTAACACCATCTTCTGATGTACCCGTTTTTCCGCCTATCCTATAACCCGCAACTTTTGCATTTTTGCCGTGTTCCTTCTGCTACAACGCTTTCCATCATACTTAAAACTTTTTCTGAAGTTTCCTTAGAAATTGTTTTACCTTTTGTTTTTACCTCTATATCTCTTTTTTCATTTGTTTTGCTATCTATAATTTGCTTTACTATTCTTGGTTGTATGAGGTTTCCACCATTTGCAATACTAGATACTGCTGTTACTAACTCTATGGGCGTAATTTCAAACCTCTGTCCAAAGCTAATTGTTGCAAGTTCCACTGGTCCAGCTTTCTCTTCCTTTAAAAATATGCTTCCCGCTTCTCCTGGTAAATCTATTCCAGTTCTTTCAAGTAAACCAAATTTTCTTAAATAGCTATAATATGTTTTAACTCCTAATTTTTGCCCCAGTCCTATAAAAACCGGGTTACATGAATTCATTAGAGCTTGCCTTAAACTTTCTGCTCCATGTGGTCTATAATATCTCCAACATTTTATGCGAACACCAGCAACTTCAATTCCGCCAGTGCAGGTAAACTCACCACTATTATCTGTATCTGTTATGCCTTCTTCCAACGCAGCTGATGCAGTAATTGTTTTAAAAGTTGAACCCGGCTCATAAGTATCTGTAATTGCTCTGTTTCTCCAAACAGTTTGAAGGTATGTTGTTTTTTCTTTTTGCTCCATGTTATCCCAATTTGCTTTTAATTCCTCTGTATAAGCTGAATACGGCTCATTTAAGTTATAATTTGGGTATGTTGCCATTGCTAAAATATCACCTGTTTTTGGGTTCATTGCAATAACATTTCCACCATCTGTGCATTTATTGTCAATACATGCTTCTTCTAAATATTTTTCTACAATTGACTGAATATTATAGTCAATTGATAAAATCAAGCTATTTCCATCTATTGCAGAAATATATTGTTCTCCTTCTTCCCCTATTTCTGTTCCTCTTGCATCTGTTTGCTTTTTTATCGCACCATTTTGACCTGCTAGCTCTTTATCATATTTTGCTTCAATGCCATCTAGCCCTTGATTGTCACTTCCACAAAAGCCAATGATTTGTGACGCAAGTGTGTTGTTCGGATAATATCTTTTTGTGTCCTCATCTATATTTATTCCTGTGCTGATTTCATTTTCATCAAGCCATTTTCTTAGAATATCAGTTTTTTCTTTCTCGACTTTTTTGACGATTGTTTCTATTGAACTTCTTTTGCTAACTTTTTTTAATACTGTTTCATAATCTAGCTCAAAAAGTTCTGATAATTCTTTTGCAACTTTTTCTTTGTCTTCTTTCTTGATGTTTACTGGGTTCACAGATACTGTTTCTACCGTACTACTCACCGCCAGAATATGCTCACCTGTTGCATCATAAATTGTTCCTCTTTTAGGACTGATTTTTCTATTTAAAGTTTGCTGTTCATACGCTTTTGAAGATAATTCACTTCCTTTAATTATTTGAATATATCCAACTCTTGTCATAAGCCCTAACATAATTAGCAAGGCTGTGAATAAAATTACTCTCATTGTTTTTTTATTAGATATTTTAGCTTCAATTGAATTTTTCATTTTACATCATCCTTTATCCAAAAAAATACCTCTAATACATAATATTAAAGGTATTTTCTTTTATTCTTTTTTATTTTTGAAAAATCCAATCTGCTATTTGTTTTATCCAACTCTTTTGTTCTTCTACAATTATTTTTTCTGATGAAGATTCAACATAGTCTTTCTTTGGTAGAGTAATATATACAGTTTGCTTGCTTGTTAGTTTTTGCATTCCTAATTTTTGTTTTGCTTCTTCTGCAATATTACTTAGATTTAAGCCATTTTCAATGTTGATTTCTAATTGCTCATTTTCTTTTTCAATTGTTGCTAATTGTTTTTTCTGATTTTGCATTTCGTTAAATTTAACATTTATTTGGGAGTTTCTATATCCAACGGCTAGTAGCACAGCAAATACGAAGATTGCTAACATTGTTAAATTTATTTGTCTTTTTCTTTGTTCTTTTGATATTTTTACTTCTTGTCTAGGCACATTTTCTACAATCTTTAATGTTGGCTTTTTCTTAGTTTTTACTTTTTTTGATACATCTGGTTCTAGCTTTCTTGGGCTTGTACCATATTGGTATCTAGCTCTTGCCATTGTTTTCCCTCCCTTCTTTTGTTATTCTTTTTCAAATATCCTTAGTTTCGCACTTTTACTTCTTGTGTTTTCTTCTTGTTCTTCTTTTGATGGTATCATTGGTTTTTTTGTAATTATTTTTCCGTAGTGATTTTGCTCCACATACACAATATGGTAAATCTGGTGGACAAGTGCATTTTCCTTTTGCTTCTAACATTGCTGTTTTTACTGCTCTATCTTCTAATGAGTGAAAAGTAATTACACATAGTCTTCCTTGTGGTTTTAGGCAATTGATGCAATCTAATATTGTGCTATATAGTGGTTTTATCTCATTGTTTACTTCAATTCTAATCGCTTGGAAAGTTCTTTTTGCTGGGTGTCCATCATTTTGTTTAGCTTTTGGAATTGCTTTTTCTATGATATTTACTAATTCTTTTGTTGTTTCAATTTCTTTTTCTTTACGTGCATTACAGATATTTTTTGCAATTTGCTTTGCAAATCTTTCTTCTCCATAATTGTATATTATATTTGCTAATTCTTCTTCTGTATATTGGTTGACAACTATTTTGGCTGTCAATTCTTGTGTTTTATCCATCCTCATGTCTAATACATTTTCGCCTAAGTAACTAAATCCACGATTTTTTTCATCTAGCTGGTATGATGAAACTCCTAAATCAAGTAAAATTCCATCTACACCGTCTATATTTTGTTCTTCTAAAATTTGCTTTATATCATCATGATTTCCATGAATATATGTGATATTACTGTATTCTCCTAAAACCTGTTTTGCTGCTTTCAAAGCTTCTTCATCTCTGTCAATTCCTAAAATTCTTCCGCTTCCTTCAAGTTTTTTTGCTATTTCTTTGCTATGCCCTGCTCCACCAAGTGTGCCATCTACATATATTCCATCTTTTTTGATTTTTAACCCTTCGATACATTCTTTTAACATAACAGGTTTGTGCTTAAATTCCAATTTTCATATCGTCCTTTCAAAAGCATTTATACAGCTGGTTTAACACCAGCTGTCTTTGTCTACCGTACTTTAAATACTTTTGTGTGCAATATAGCTTTTGTAAATTTGTCTTTTGTAGTTAATTGTTCTTTTGTATGTTTATCTTTTGTACTTTTATCTTTTGTATCTTAATTTTTTATCTTTTGTAAATTTGTCTTTTGTAGCTATATAAACTTTTGCAAGTTATATACCCAAGTTTGCCATGTTTTCTGCGATTTCATCTGCTGATATTTGTTCATCGCATTTTTCCCAGATTTCTTTGTTCCAAATTTCAAGTCTTGTTCCTACTCCTATGATAATTACATCTTTTTCAAGTTCTGCTGCTTCTCTTAAATTATTTGGAATCAAAAATCTGCCTTGTTTGTCGATTTCACATTCTGTTGCTCCTGATAAAAAGAACCTTACAAAGTTTCTGGCATTTTTATCTGATAGTGGTAAACTTTTTAATTTTTCTTCGAAGTTAAGCCATTCTGTTTGAGAGAACGCAAATAAACATCCATCTAACCCCTTTGTTATGATGAACTTCTCGCCTATATCTTGTCTTAGTTTTGCTGGCATAATCACTCTGCCTTTTGCATCTAGCGAGTGGCTATATTCTCCCATTAGCATGGTTCTCACCCCTCTCCACTTAATTACCACTTTGTACCACTTTTTACCACTTCACTTAAATTTTAATACAACTTATTATATTTTGCAAGTGTTTTTTGAAATTTTTTTATTTTTTTGTAATCTTTTTATTAGTTGCTTTTTATGTAAAATTTTCGTAATGTTATTGTTAGTATCATTTTATGTAAAAAACTACTATTATCAATTCATTTTCAATAATTGTATTGATTGTTATACTTTTATTGATAAATTAAATTGTTCTCTTAAAACTGGAAGGAGTGAGTTTTATGAAAGACAAAGAAAAATCTTATCGAAAAGTTATTGGTAAAAAAATCAAATTAGCAAGAGCTAAAAATAATTATACACAAGAAATTCTTGCAGAAAAATTAGAACTTTCTACTCGTTATATTAGCCAATTAGAAAGAGGTATTTCTTTTGGAAGTGCAACAACATTAGTTAACCTTTGCAATGCGTTGGAAATTGACACTGATTTTTTATTTCAAGAATTAGTTAATAATAATCATAGTTCTGAACAGTCTAGGGCATTAGATGAAAAATTTTTTAATAATTATTTGCAATTGAATTCTCAACATAAAGAGCTTATCAATGCTTTTATATTAGATATGTTAAAGATAGAAAAGGAAAAAGAAGTTTAGTAAACCTAAGCTTCTTTATTTTATATTCATATTGATATTTTGAAAAAAATACTATATAATTAGTTTGAAGAATGGGAGTGATGTGATGGAAGAAGTAAAAATTGGGCGTGTTTACCGTCATTTCAAAGGTAACTACTATTTTGTTGAAAACATAGCTTATGATTCAGAAACCAAAGAAAGATTTGTTGTTTATAAGCCTCTATATGAGCGTGAAGATGGGCGAAACATCTGGATAAGGCCTGAGAAAATGTTTTTAGAAGAAGTGCCTTCTAATCGTCCTGATAATATAACAGGTCAGAAAATTAGATTTGTCTTAGTTGATGATATAGATAAAGATTATACTAGGAGGTAAGTTATGGATAAATATATGGAACAGGCTTATTTGTCTGCAAAGCATGGAATAGAAGCAAAAGAAGGAGGACCTTTCGGGGCAGTAATTGTTGACAATGCTGGTAATGTTGTTGGTGTTGGAAATAATCGTGTTTTAAAAAATTCAGACCCAACAGCACATGCTGAAATTGTTGCTATTCGTGAGGCTTGCCAAAAATTACAAACCAATGATTTATCTGGTTGCACTTTATATACAACTTGTGAACCTTGCCCAATGTGCCTTTCAGCAATTGTATGGGCTAACATTAAGAAATTTTACTTTGGTTGCACTAGAAAAGATGCTGCAAATATCGGTTTTAGAGATGATTTATTATATGAATATTTACAAAACTCTGAAAGTCATAAAGATTTAATTCAAGCTATTCCTCTTGATAGAGAATCTTGTCTTAAAGTCTTTCAAAAATATGTTGATGATAATGGAGTTATATATTAAAAAATGGCGGATACACCGCCATTTTTTTTACATTGTAACAACTATATTTACAACTCCTTTATTTTCTTCTAGCCTAATTTCATTTTGAGTTTCATCTTCATCAATTGTTATTTTGGTAACTCCCGTATTTTTACCTTCTGGGTTTTCAACTACTATATTGTATAACGTGTTTTTCCATTTGTACCTTATGCTATAAGTTTTCCACTCTTTTGGTATACATGGTTCTATTTTTAATACACCCTCTTTTATTTTTAGTCCTAGGATATTTTCAATTCCAGCTTTGTAATACCAACTAGCTGAACCGGTGTACCATGTCCATCCACCTCGCCCTGCCAGATTACTTGCGCCATAAATATCTGCTGGAATTACATAAGGTTCTACTTTATACTTGTTAGCCATTTCTTTTGTTCGGCTATGCTCAATTGGGTTTATCATTTTGTATAACCCAAAGGCTTTGTCACCAAACCCCAAAAGTGCTTCTGCAATAATTACCCAAATAGCTGCATGTGTATATTGACCGCCATTTTCTCTTACTCCTGGTAAATATGCTTTGATATATCCTGGCTCCAATTTGCCTTTTTCAAAAGGTGGATCTAATAGTTTAATTATTCCATTTTCTTTATCAACTAAGTGATTTTCTAGGCTTTCCATAGAAATATATTTTTTATCGTTGTCCCCTGCTTCTGAGATAACTGCCCAACTTTGTGCAATACTATCAATTTTACATTCTTCGTTTTCCATACTTCCTAAAATTTGACCATCATCTGTGTATGCCCTTTTATACCATCTACCGTCCCAACCACTTGTATTAAGTGATTTTTTTAGTTCCTGCATGATTTTTTCATATCTTTCTGCACGTGATATGTCTCCTTTTTCTTTGATAATCGGTATCCATTTATTCAAGATATTATATAAGAAAAAGCCAAGCCATACACTTTCTCCAATTCCTTTGTTACCTACTTCATTCATTCCGTCGTTCCAGTCTCCACAACCGATTTTAGGAATTCCATGTTCACCAAAATTTAAGCTTTTTTCAATTGCTCTTATGCAGTGTTCATAAATAGTTTCAGAGACATCTCCAACTTCATATTTATCATATTTTTCATCTTGGTCGTGTTCTAGTAAATTTCCTTTCAAATATGGAGTTTTGGTATTTAAAAGTTCTTTATCTCCGGTAAAGTTTACATATTCAGCTGTGAGATATGCAAGCCATAGCAAGTCATCTGAAAATCTGGTTCTTATTCCTCTTGAAGTTTCCTCATGCCACCAATGTTCTACATCTCCTTCTTCAAATTGATGTTCACTGTGCTTTATAATTTGATTTTTAAGGTATTCTGGGTCAATATATTTTAAGCCGATTGTATCTTGCAATTGATCCCTAAATCCATAAGCTCCGCCAGATTGGTAATATCCTGTTCTTGCTAAAAGTCTACTTGTAATTATTTGATAAACTACCCAGCCGTTTAATAAAATGTTTGTAGCATCATTTGGAGTGCTAACTTGTAATTTATCAACTGTGCTTCTCCACTCGTTTTTGGTGCGTTCTAGTTCTTGCTTACAATTTTGTATTTTACTATATTTATAGCTCTTATTTTTCCCATCTAAAATGCTTTCTTCTGCTCCAAGCACCATCGTGATTTCCTTTTCTCCAAAGCTTTCAATTTCAACTTCTATTTCATATACAATACATGGCTTACTGCCTAAACTTGTCTCATTATTTAAAACTTCTTTTTTTAGCCCATCTGGGTTTGTAAGCCCACCTTGACCAAAGAAAAAGTTTTTATCGCCAGTATATGATTTTATAGGTTCACTGCTTGAAGCATAGATAATATCTTTAAATTCGCTGTTGTATAGGTTTTGGGCAAAAAGCGTGTTGCTGTTTTTATCAAATTGTAATTGTATATATTCTGAAATTTTTTGTTCATCTTCTCCTAAAACTGGTTTGTTATAGTAATAAATTTTAAGTTTTTTCCTATTTGGAGTAGTATTTTTTAATGTTAAAATTTGTACTTTAACACTGTCTGTTTTTGGCACAAATATTTCTAAGTTCTGTTCTATTCCATCACTCTTATGCTTAAATATACAGTATCCAAAACCATATATTACTTGATATTGTTTATCATCTGGCTTTGGGTTTAATCCCAAAGACCATGTTTTTTTAGTTTCTTTATCTTTTAAATAAATTACTTCTGATGGTATGTCATAATTAGGCATATTTGCCCAAGATGTTACTCTATTTAGCCTACTATTTTTGTACCATGTATATCCACCCATATTTTCTGTGATTAAGGTTCCAAATTTTTCATTTGCTAATATATGGGACCATACTGTTGGTAAGCGATTTTGTTTGCTAGTAGAAATAATATATTCTTTCCCATCAGTCGAAAAAGCTCCATATTCATTGTCATATTTTAAATCTTCAATATTTTTAATTACATCATTTTCTTCTTCTATACAGGTTTGTGAAGGTTCTTCGTTTGCAATATTTTTCATTTTATCAATATATTCTTCTTCTATTTCATTCATAGCATTTTTTAGGCTACCCCTATCACTCTCTATTATCAGAGTTGCAACAAATTTTAATAAATCAAAATCTTGCTTAGTTATTTCGGTTTTGTTTAATTCAAAAATTCCGCCCTTGATGTTTTTTAAATATGCCATATTGGAATTTAAAACAAGATTTTCTATTTCTTCTCTCACATAATTTTCATAGCTGTGCTTTTCTTCATCAATAAAAACTAATTCAACTTCTATTCCCTTTATTCTGAAAAATTCATACGCTTTTAGTATTTCTTTCACACAATCCACATCATTTGCATTTTTTACCTTTACTAAAATGATTGGTAAATCGCCTGATATGCCATATTTCCACAGTTCACTTTGATTATATATTTGTTTTGGCAAGTTTTTTAAGCTGTTCTTTTTTGATGGGTTTGTGAAAAGAATATATGACAATATTTTTTGATATTGCTCCATTTCTGATGCTTTTATACCTAAATATCTGCTTTGAGCTTCTATTTTAGCTTTTGAAATTTCAAAGGCTTTTTCTACTGTTTCCTTTGTTCTGTATTTTTTAATATTTTCGAGAAGCAGTTCTTTTTCTTCCCCTACTGATAAAACCAAATTAAGTTCAACTTTATCTTTTGAACTTAATTTAATTGTTCTCTTTAATGCTACAATTCCTTCTGTTACATAGCCAATTTTTTGTGAAAAAGGTGTGGAGTTTTGCACCATTTCTGGTATTTCAATATTTGATCTACCACAAAATTTTTCTTTGTCTATTTCATATTCTAGATTTCCTGCCATTTCTGCATCTGCACACAGTAGATTTGCTATTAGATAAATTTCTTTTTCGTTTTTTTCTCTTTTTTTCCTTTTCACAATTATACTATTTGTTTGCTCATCATAATCATATACTAAAAATAGATTATTAAATATTGGATGTGCATCATCTTGTTCTTTTCTAGATAATATTGGCTCAAAATATGCTGTTACTTCTAAGGTTTCATCTTCAAGTCCTCTATTTTCTAATGTGATTCGCCTTATTTCAGATAAATCGTCTGGGCTTATGATAGTTTCTATTTTTGTGCTTATATTATCTTGTTCAAGTTCTTGTTCTATT
Source organism: uncultured Clostridia bacterium (assembly GCA_947594935.1). GTDB lineage: Bacteria > Bacillota > Clostridia > TANB77 > CAG-508 > CAG-269. Next base: position 56,558 of record CANQEM010000007.1, read on the forward strand.
TTGTCTGGCATAAAGCTTATTTTATAATTGTCCTGATTTTGCTTAAAAGATGTCCATATATTTTTTGTTTTGATGTTCTTAATTGCAAAGCAAATTCCCTGTGAATAGTCATCTGTTTTCTTATAGCGATTTACATATATATTTTTATATTTGCTAAAACCTTCTCCGTTTTGATTAACAGCAACTGAGTAGTTTTCGTCTGATATAACATTTCCTCTAATAAGTCGATTGTCAAATTTTGTATATGTTACTACACTGTAATCTTCATAATCTGTATATATTGGTTTTTCAACTTTTTCTTTGGTTTCCTTTGTTATAATTGCAGTTTCTGGCATTGTTTCTTGAAGCAAAATAGTTGTACTGGCTATTTCGGGATTGTGAACAAACCTCTTTTGCAAAATATTACTGTTCATCAAATTGTTTATTGATAATAATATTAGAGCTTGATGGTGTGCCATATAGGTTTTTACAGGTTCTGCTTTCTTGCCCTTTTCGATTCTTGTTGGTGTGAAATCAATTGATTCATAAAAGCCGTATTTACCATACATTCCGTATTTTTCTAATTGTTTTAAGTTTTGTATTACTTTTTTAGGAACATCGCTAATTGCTAAAACACTTCCATAAGTTGCAACTACCATTTCATCTGCAAGTCCTCTTTTTAAACCAAGCCATGGAATTCCAAAGGCTTTGTATTGATAGTTTCCGTGTAAGTCTTTCACATTAAAAGCAGCTTCTGAAATGCCCCAAGGTATTTTTAATTCCCTGCTATATTCCATTTGGCTTTTTAGCATAAATCTGCATGATTCATCTAAAAGGCTACCTTTATATTTTGGCATGTTGATGTTTGGCATTAGATATTCAAAAGATGTTCCAGACCATGAAACAAGTCCTTTATTTTTTCCGAGTGTAGTCATGGTTCTGCTTAACTTATTCCAATGTTTTGAAGGTATATCTTTTTTACTAATTGCAATAAAACTAGCTTGCCTTGCTTCTGATGCCAATAAATCATAATATGAATCTGTTAATTTATTTTCTTCGATATTATAGCCGATTGAAAATATTTGATGTTCTTTATTATATAGTGCTGAAAAATCAGTTTGCTTGATGATGTTTTCTATATTTGCTATCATGTTTTCAAGTTTTGGTTCATTCAGTTCTTCTAGGAAAGCTTTTGCTGTGTATAAATACCCTACAAAATTCCCGCTATCAACTGTTGAAATATATCTTGGTTGGAGCGGTTTTCCGCTTTTTATTTCATACCAATTATATAAATGACCATTCCATTTTTCTAATTTATTTATTGCATTTAATATGTTTTCTATTAGTTCTATTGCTTTATTTAATGCGATAAACTGCATATCATAGGCTGAAATTACTGCTAGTAATGATAAGCCAATATTTGTTGATGATGTTCGTGCAATTATTTTTTGTTTTCTATCTTCTTGGTAATTGTCTGGTATAAGGTAATTATTTTCCTTTGTTAAATAGGTTTCAAAGAATTTCCAAGTACGTTTTGCAATATCTTGTAAATATTTAATTTCTTCTTTTTGTAACATGTCTTTTGCTTCTTTTGATATGTTTTCTTTACTGATAGCATACATCAAATATGGTGTAATTATCCACAAAATTCCTAGTATTCCCAAGCCAATTCGATTAGATAGTAATGCTAAAATTCCTAAAAACAAATTTACAGCCATGTTCTTATAATAACTTACAACATCAGTTTTTGCTTGTTTTTCTGCTTCTTCTGACGTAGTCCATTCAAGCAAGTGCATCTGTGTTACTGTTTTTCTATAAATTGTTATACAAATAGCTTTTAGAGAAATATATGCTTTATATGGCAAACAGCCTAATGTTAAAACTGCTCTTAGTAAAATTCCTTTTATCCCTGTTATTTTTTGTGTATAAGTTTTTAGTTTTTGCTCTCCTTCTTTTTTAAATATTAGTTTATCTAATAATTCTAATATTTGTGAACTACATGTAGTTAATGCTAAAAATAGCCATGCCCCCTTTATTGAAAAAGTACATATCATGCACAAAATAACACTTACTTCAAAAAGACTTCTTCTCAGATTATCTAAGATTTTGTATTTTGAAAGTAAGTTCAACTTTTTATTTCTTAGCCATGCAGTAATTTGCCAATCTCCTCTTATCCACCTTGAAAGTCTATTCATAAAACTCATATATTTTGTTGGATACCCATCCATAAGTAATATATCTGATGCAAGTCCACATCTTAAATAGCATCCTTCAAGTAAGTCGTGGCTTAATACGGTGTTTTCTGGTATTTCGTTTTTTAAGACTTTTGAAAAGATTTCTAAATCATAGATACCTTTTCCAGTAAAAATGCCTTCTTTAAAATTATCTTGATAAACATCAGAAATTGCATTTGTGTAGCTATCAATTCCGCCAGACCCGGCAAAGATTTTTGTGAAATTTGTTTTTAAGCTAACATCTAGGTTTATACCAACTCGTGGCTGAATTATTCCATAGCCTTCTACAACAACGTTGTTTTCATCAAGAATAGGTTTGTTCAAAATATGTGCCATTGCGCCTACTAGTTCGTTTGCAGTATTTAAAACAAGATCCGTATCTGCATCAAGTGTAATCACATATTTAATTTTTGGAATCTGCATTTCTTCAAAAGAATTATATAAAAACTGATTTGAACTGTTTCCTAGTAAATACTCATTAAACTGATTTAGCATCCCTCTTTTTCGTTCCCAGCCTAAGTAGCTCCCTTCTTTTGAGTTCCATTTTCTTTTACGATATATGAAGTGAAATATCGGAAATTCATTTTCGTACTTTTTGTTTAACTTTTCAATTTGTCTTTTTCCTTCTTCTATTATCTCATTGTCAAATGGTTCTTCTTTCTTGCTGCTCTCTGTGCAGTCTCCAAGTAAGGTAAAGTATAAGTTAGAAGATTTGTTTCCAACATAATATATTTCTAACTTTTTAAATAATTCTTGCACTTTTTGTTTACCTTTTAAAGCTGTTGGTATAACAACTATTGTTGCTTTGTCTTTTGGTATTCCTCCTTGATAATCCATCTTTGGTATTATTTTTGGTTTTACTAATTTGTTTGATATGTGTTGTACTATTTGTGTTACTATTTCGCTACATGGAATAAAAAATAAAACAAAAGCCAATATGTTTGAAAAGCTTATGCTGACTATTGTGGTTAGAAATATCGTTAATAATATTATTATAAATATATATTGTTTTTCTCTAACTTTTAGTGTTACTTTTTTCTCTTTCTTGTAATTCAGTTTAAAATATAAATCTTTAATTCCATCGTCGATTAAGTAATAGCCAATATGTGCTTTTTTTCCTTCATGTTGTTGTGCAATTTCTAATATTTTTTTGGCAATATATATTTCTGATATTTTGGTTTTCTTTGAAATTTCCTTTATTCTATTGCGATAGTATTCTTTTGTTCTATAATCCATTTCAGGATATGTTCCTGTTGGATCTTGCTTTAATATGTCTTCTACTCCATTTATCTTTTCAAATATTTCTAAGAAGTTTATTCTTTGCACAGTTTTTAAACTAGTTATACTGTTTCCAATTTGCACTTTTTGAATAGCTATATCAAAATGCTCTTTTTGAATTACCTCTCTTACAGTTAGCCCCAATTTTTCAACAATTTCTTCAAGAATATTTTGATATACTACACCCTTTTTTCCATATCGTTTTAAGATATATGACATATATTCAATAAATGGATACCTCATGTTTTGCGTTTTTTGTTTATCTACTATGTGAATATTTGATTTATTTTCAATAAGTGATTTTGCAATGTTTTCTGCTTTACTTTTCTGTATTTGTGCATTTTCAATTTTCTCACAAGTTTTACGAATATTTTGAATAATAGCTATTTGAAGCATTATTCCAATATTCCATATTTCATCCATACTTAGAGTTTTATTTGTTTGATAGCTCTTTAAATATTCCTCTAAGCTTTCTTTTTCAATTTTGTTTTCGGTATATGCAATAATTTCAGTAGCTAAAACATACACCCTACTAAAACCAGCATATTCGCCATTTGCTAGTCCAACAAAATTTCTGTATTTTTTCTTTGTTAGCTCTTTTTGAATTTGTTTTACAGTTTCTTCGATGATATAGAAATTATCTAATAACCATTCACCTGCTGGATGTATATGAATATGCTGTTTTAGGTTGTTATTTAAAAGTTCATATACTTCTTTTATCCTTTTGTAATCATCTATTAAATTTGGTATTGGATAAGTATTTTTGTCTGATTTTTGCTTGATATTATGGCTTGCTGCAATTTTTTCAAGATGCTTTTTTAGTTGTTCTTTTTCTAATAAGGCTCCATTTATGTTTAATCTTTTATTTTCTTTCAAAAAAATTCCACTCCTTGCAATTGTGTTTTACACATATTATTTGCAAAAAGTGGAAAATTTATACGTTTTTTTATCTTTCCATTTCAGTTTCTGTTTGTTTTTCCTGCATTTTTTCTAACTTCTGATCTGATACTAATGTTGCTGGTCCTTCCTTAGTGTAGAATTTTTTGTTTACTGCATCATAGTAGAAATTATTTTCTTCTATTTCTTTTGCCATTTCTTCAGAAGTGATTGTATCTTTTTCTAGTCCAATTTCTAATGCTAGTAATTCATACATTTCTTTGGCTAAACCTGCACCGTCTCTTGTATTGTCCCTTGCATTAAGAAATTTGTCTGTTATATGTTTATATTCTTCTCTATATGTGTCTTGTAGCTTGTTTTCTCCGTCCATTATTCTATCTGCTTGTGCAACAAGTCTATCTACTGTTACAGTTTCAACATTGTTAATATCTTCTACTTCTTTATCTGATTGGTCTACCATATATGCTTTGTAAAGTGTGTATATGTCATTTATAAATTCAGTTGATTTTGTTGCTTCATCTTCATAGAAAATCATTTCATTTAAATCAGGGTATTTTTCATATAACACTTTGATTTGATTTGTTAGGTATTTTCCCATTTCTTTTTTGTCTAAGTTTTTAAAGTCTCTAAATGCTGTGTCTATTGATGCGCGTTCTTCTATTTTATTTTCTGATATATGTTCAGCCATTTCATTTTTAACAGGTATGCTTATTGCTATTAGACCTGCGGCAATAAGGATACCAATTTTTATTTTTGTTGCTGTTGACATTGGTTCTCTATTTTCTTTACGCTCTTTTTTAAAAAAGTCTCTAAGTTTTACTATTTTTTCATCTTTGCTTTTGTATTTTTTCATCTTTATCACCTCTACACTTCTATTTTACCATAAAATTACTTAAATTGCAAATTTGTGACATTTTTTTGCTTCTTTCATAATATATAGTAATAAACTTTTTATAAAAGTTAAAAGATTTATGAGAAAGGATGAAGAAAATGGAAATGGACTGTAATAAACCTACTTGCCCAGATATTGACGTAGATGGTGTAATTTCTGGTGGTAAGCAATTTGATTTAGATATAATGTTGCCAGAAGATAACCGCGATGTTATTTATGGTGTTATTAAAAATTGTTTTAAAGAACCAGTTGCTGATGCAGTTGTAAAATTAACTGAAATTGTTTATGATTGTGGTAAAGAGGAAAGAAGACCAATTGGGCATACTTTTACTGACTGCGAAGGTGAATTTGTTTTTGGTCCTCTATGCCCAGGTAAAAAATACGCTATACAAATTTGGGCAAATGCTACAAAGAAAATTAAAGTTTGCGCAAAATGTTTTCATGAGGGAAAATGCTTAAAGGGCGATAAAAATGAAAAATGCGACTGCATTTTAGAAGATAAAAAATGTGAAACTCCTTCTAAAAACTAGAAGTAAGAGCGATAATGATAGTCATTATCGCTCTTTTTATTTTACCAATTACCAAGCTTTCTCATTATTTGTCTTCCCTTTTTCATCATAGCTTTTTTGTTTCTATAAAACATATCACTTTCTGTATACATCATAAGCATACTAGTAGCTAAAAGTCCACCTATTAAAACACCTTTTGTAAATTTCATAATATCACTTCCTTTTTTTATATTTTACTTTTATTCTTGTCAATTTTTTCTTTTTTATACTGTTTAATAATGGAATAAATTTCATTTAAACTGATGAAAATCAAAAATATACCAAAATATTTTCTAAGTTTGTTTACATCTGTTTGAATTGCTATGTTTGCACCAATAATTGCTCCTAGAATTCCATAAATAGAAACTAGAATACCTAATTTTAAATCAAGATTTTTGTTTTTCAAGTTAATGATTGTGGCTATAAGAGATGTAGGTATGAAAAATATTAAATTTGCAGCTTGTGCAATATGCTGGTTTATTTGAAATATATAAGTAAGTAGAAAAATTAGTATTGTTCCTCCACCCATTCCAATTCCACTAATAATTCCAGAAATAATACCTATAATAATTTCACCCATATCAAACCTCTCTATTATCTAAATATCATTGTAAATGCTACATATAGCAAAAAGATAGTAAAAGCTATTTTTAGTATTTGCTCAGGTAATTTTTTTAACATTTTTGCTCCAAAATACCCACCAATTGTGCCACCAATAGCACATAAAATTGATATTTTCCAGTCGATGTAATTTCCCTTGTAATAGAAAAAACTGCTTGTTATAACCATTGGTAAAATGCAGAAAATTGCCGTTCCTCTTGCTTTTTTGGAATCTTCTTTTAGTAAATACATAAATGCAGGTACTAATATTAAGCCTCCGCCTGTTGAAAAGAAGCCACTTACAAAACCCGCAATTAAACCTATTAAAATTGTTTTTATCATATTTTTAATCATAAAAAAACCTACTTTATTGTAGGTTTTCCATTTTCTTGTTTTTTATGAATTTTTTTCTTTATCTGGGTTTATTTTTAGTTGGTCATTTTTACCAGCATTATAGTATTTTGTTCCTTTCATAACATCTGGTAAATATTGCTGTTTGACATAGTTTCCTTCAAAATCATGAGGATATAAGTATCCTTGGCTATATCCTAAATCTTGCATACCTTGCACTGGTGCATTTCTAAGGTGCATTGGAACTTCGCCAGTTTCTTTATTTTTTACATCATGTAAAGCTGAATCAATTCCTAAATATGTAGAATTAGATTTTGGTGAATTTGCTACATACACTGCCGCTTCTGCTAAAATAATTCTTGCTTCTGGCATCCCAACCATATTTACTGCCTGCATAGCACTATTTGCTACTACTAGTGCGTTTGGATTTGCTAGTCCAACATCTTCTGATGCACAAATTAAAATTCTTCTAGCTAAAAACATCGGGTCTTCCCCACCTGCGATTGCTCTTGCTAAATAAAACAAAACTGCATCTGGGTCTGAACCTCTCATAGATTTAATAAAAGCACTTATATTATCATAATGAGCTTCACCATTTTTGTCAAATATTGCTTTTCTATCCTGAATACTATTTTTGATGTCTTCATCTGTTATATGAATATATCCATCTGACTGCATTTTTGTTGTTAAAACTGCCACTTCTAACCCATTTAAAGCTGTTCTCACATCGCCATTTGAAATCGCTGCTAATTTTTTCAAAGTTTCATCTTCGACTTTTACATTATACTCACCGTAAGCCTTCTTTACTTTCTACTGCATTTTTTAAAATCTTAAATACATGCTCTTGTGTAAGTGGTTCTAGCTTAATTACCATTGACCTTGAAATCAAAGCCTTATTTACTTCAAAATATGGATTTTCCGTTGTGGCACCTATTAAAATTATTGTTCCATTTTCAACATAAGGTAATAAAGCATCTTGTTGTAATTTGTTAAATCTATGAATTTCATCAATAAATAAAATACTTTTGCCTATTGGGTTTAGCATGTAATTTTGTGTTTCTTCTATTACTCTTTTAATATCTGCTACACCAGCAGTTACAGCATTTATCTTATAAAATTTATATTTTGTTGTTTCACTGATTACACGTGCAAGAGAGGTTTTGCCACAGCCAGGAGGTCCAAATAATATAATACTTGACAACCTATCTGCTTTTATTGTTCTATATAATAACTTACCTTCTCCTAAAACATGTTCTTGCCCAACATATTCTTCCAAGCTTTTTGGTCTTACACGATATGCTAGTGGTTCTTTTGCATCCATGCTTGCCCACTCCTTTCGCATTTTCCATCTCTCACTATTTAGCTAACAAACTTAAGCCTTTCTTGATTAGTTCTTCTGTTGACATGTTTGCTTTGTTTAGTGTTGCAAATACTTTTTCTATTTCTTTTCTGTTGTATCCTAAAACTTGAAGTGCTGACATAGCCTCTTCTACTTTTGTATTATCAATTTGTATTTTAATATTCTTAGCTTCGATTGCTGTATTTTCTTTCTTCATCTTATCTTTTAATTCTAAGATAATTCTTTGTGCTGATTTTGCTCCAATGCCCGGAATTTTTGTTAAATATGTTACATCTTCTGATATTACTGCAATAGCAAATTCTGATGGTTCTGCAACTGCAACCATTGTTAAAGCTGTTTTAGCGCCAACACCACTAACAGATAATAATAGTTCGAACATTCTTAGTTCTTCATTTGTATTAAAGCCGAAGATACTTATATCATCTTCTCTTACGCGGTAATATGTAAATACTTTTACTGTGTCTCCTATATTTCCTAGGCTTTCCATTCCTGTTGTTGTCATATAGACTTTATATCCAAGTCCACCTACATCTATTACGACATAGTCTGTCATTTTCATTTCTAATATTCCTTTGATATATGCTAACATTTGTGTTCCTCCTATACATTATAAAAATATGTAGCTTCTAAATCTGCTTCATGTGTTAATAAAGCTAATGGATATTTTTTATAAGCTAAACTTATTGTACTATACTGTTCTTTTGCTTCTGTAAAGCCCATGTGCCAACGTATGCAATACTTTTCTTCTGGTGTTAACTTCATATATTCTGTAATCATCATAACTGATTTTTCGCCATGACCATAAGGTATTGTGTCATCAACTGTGTAGTATGGAACTTTCTCCCAAACTCCTAAGGCATTTTTTGCATTTCTATAATCTATTTTATAATAGTTTGCTTTGCAAATATCATGTAATAGTGCAATTATGATAATTGATTCTTCTGGTACTTCTATTGGCTCAATATTTGTTTCTACTTTATGTTTTAAAATTTTATAAACTTGTAAACTGTGTTCTACTAGCCCACCTTCATGGTCTCCATGAAATCTTGTGCTTGCTGGTGCTTGGAAAAAATCCGTTTTTTCTATAAATTCAATTAGGTTTTCTATTCCGTCTCTTTTCACTGTTTTTAATATTGTTAAAAATTCCTCTTTCATTTCATTCTCCTTCATAATTTTAATGTGTACCTAAAACATATTTTTGGTTTGTTGAATATATTTTACTAAAAAAAAATAAAAATAGCAAGTGTTTCTTGCTATTTTTTTCAGACTGTTGACAAAGTATTTTTGTTAACAGTCTTTCTTTTTAATAAAAAATGTGGTAAAATAAACTTGTCCAT
>CANQEM010000008.1 GCA_947594935.1 uncultured Clostridia bacterium
AATTCTATTACAGTATGTGCAAATTTTGCATATACTTAACTTTCGTTTAATTCTAAATTCTTTTTTTCTTCTTCTATCGCTTCAATTAATTCTTCTTCGGTAGGTAAATTTAATTTGTATTCTGATGCAAATATAGTCTCATTGTTTTCTGGTAAAGTATACTTAACAACTGTTTTATTTTTATTAGTACTCAATAATATTCCAACAGTGGGATTTTCATCATTAGTTTTTATTTCTCTGTCATAATAATTAACATACATTTGCATTTGCCCTATATCTTGATGAGTTATTTTTCCTATTTTTAAATCAATTATTACAAAACATTTCACTAATCTATTATAAAAAACTAAATCAGGGTAAAAATGATCTTCTTCAAGTGTTAATCTTACTTGATTTCCTACAAAACTAAATCCTTTACCTAGTTCTAATAAAAATTCTTTTAAATGTTCTAATATGTTCTTTTCTAAGTCACTTTCTAAATATGACGTATTTTCTTTAATATCTAAAAATTCAAGTACAAAAGGATCTTTTACTAAATCTTTTCCTGTTTTTAATATCTGTCCCTTTTCAGCTAATTCTAATACTTTTTCTTTATTTTGTGACAATGTTAATCTTTCATATAATAGTGAATCTCTTTGCCTTTGTAGTTCTCTAACACTCCATTTAGAATTAATACATTCATTTAAATAAAATTTTCTTTTATTTTCTTCGTCTATTTTGATTAGTTCTAAATAATGTGACCAACTTAATTTGGCAGACACTGTCTTCCAAATTGGATACATTAAATAAAATTTTCTCATTGTTCTCAAATTTCTAGCTGAAAAACCTTTTCCAAATTCATTCGTAAGTTTTTCTGATAATTTTTGTAAAACAGCATCTCCATAGCTAGCTCGCTCATTTCCTTGCTGAATTTCCATTATAATTTTTCCTATATTCCAATATAAATTAAGCATTTCTGTATTTACTACACTATATACTCTATTTCTACTGGTGTTTATTAAATCTCTAATTTCTTCAAAAATAGGATTTATATTCTTATCAATCAATGATAAATCATTTGACATTTGCTTTTTCCTTTCTTATTTTATATTTATATGAATTGGATTATAATTTTTATTTAAAACTCCTTTATATTTTAGCATTTTTTAACAAAAAATACAAGGTCTTATTTTAATCGCAATACTTAAAAAAAGAAAACCAAAATATTAGATAAATTTTGGCTTTCTTTCTATTTTTATTTTAACCCCATCATAATCTTCTCTTTTAGGCTTAACTTTATTGGTATTGGTTCATCTACATCTAATTGATGGTTTTGCAATACTGCTTTTGGGTTGTCAGTTGTTAATTCTTTCAACTTTTCTTTTCCAACCACATCTTCTAATTCTCTTAATATCTCAGGAATATGTGTATAAACTGAATTTTTTCTGTGAACATCACTTCCTAAGAAATGTATCATATTATTAGTCAAAAATTTTTTAACTATAATTTGTGCTTTTTTGCCATATTGGCCTATAATGCTTCCATAATTTGACTGCATATATACGCCTTTTTGAATTAAATCATAAATGAGTTCTGGTTCTTTTTGCACAAATGAATATCTTTCTGGATGAGCTAAAATTGGAATTAGTTCGTATTGTAGCATCTCATAAATTACATCATATAAATTCATAGGTTCTGCATTTAATGGCATTTCAAAAAGAATATAATTTGTATCATTTATTGTTGATGCCTTTCCTTCTTGTAATAGCGAGATAATATTTTCTGAAAAATATATTTCACTTCCTAAATATAATTTTATATTTGTCTTTTGTTCTTGTAGTTTTTCATATATTGCATTTATCCAAACTTCTCTCTCTGGTGCGTCTGTTTCATAATATCCTTCCATATAATGTGAAGTAGAAATAATAGCTTCAAAACCAGCTCTTTCTGCTTCGCGAATCATTTGGAAAGTATCCTCGATAGATTTTGCCCCATCATCAATATTTGGTAATATATGTGAGTGCATATCAATCATAGTTAACGTCTCCTCTAACTATTTTAAATTCTTTTTTTCTTGGTCTATATATTCATTTATTTGTTTTAAAATATCATTTGCTTTATCAATTGTTGGTCCTTTTGCTTTTTCTGTTTTTGCAGATGGTTTTCTAAGTGCAACTGGTATATTATTCAATTCTGTTGAAGGTACTTTATTTGTTTTAGATTGCTCTTTATTTTCCAAAATAGGAGCTTTCTTTTGAATAGGTGTAGATTTTTTTGGCTTATCATTGAATGCAGCTGAACTAGAACCATAATAGTATGATTGTTCATATTTTTTTGATGACATTTCTACTTTGTTTAATACAATACCTGCTATTTTTCCTCCAACTTTTTCAATATTATCTGCAATTCTTTTTAAATCTTCTTTTTTAGTTTGATTTGATGCAGTAACAATAACAGTTGAATCAACCATTCTTGTTAATATTAAAGAGTCTGTAACCAATTGTGTTGGTGGTCCATCAAGTATAACAATATCAGATATTTGTTTTAAATCTTCAATTAAATTTATCATTGCTTCTGAAACTAGCAATTCTGATGGGTTTGGTGGTACATTTCCTGCTGGAATAAGGAATAACCCTTCTACTTCTGTTGGTTTTAAATATTTTGCTAAATCTAATTCTCCATTTGCTTCACTATAATCTGCTAGATAGTTTGAAAGTCCTGGTTTTGGTGGTATTCCAAATATTTTGTATTGTCTACCTTTTCTCATATCAGCATCAACTACAACTACTTTCTTACCAGCTTGTGCAAAGGTAACTGCTAAGTTTGCAGATGTCCAGCTTTTCCCTTCACTTGGTAAAGTAGATGTTATTAAAAGTGTTTGTAATTTATTTCTATTATTCATAAATTGTATGTTTGTTCTTAATGTTCTGAATATTTCGGAAATAGTTGATTTTGGATCCTCATGTGTAATTAGTTCTTTTTTCATTATCTTCTACCTCCCTTAGCTTTTGTTTTGGTTTCTTGCATTGCTCCATACAATGGAATTGATACTAGAACTGGTATTGTATCAAATAGTTTTTCAATGTCATCTGTTGTTTTAACTGTTGTATCTAACATGTTTAGTATTAACACATATATAATTGCGGCAACTAAACCAATAAGCATAAACATGATTATATCTCTTACATGGTTTATGTTTGATGGTTTTGAATCAATTTCAGCCTCGTCAATAACTTGAACGTTTTCAATATTATATATTGCTTTTACTTTTTCAGAGAATACCTTTGTTATTTCATTTGCAATTTTAGCTGCATAAGCAGGGTTCTCATCTTTTACAGTTATTTCAATCAATTCAGTATCCTTAACAGAATTTACAGAAACACGATTTTTTAAATCATTTTCATTTACGTCGATTTGTAAATTATTGATTACTTCTCTTAATACACTTTTTCTTTTTACTAGTTCACTATATGTAGAAACTAACTTTGAGTTAAGTGTTAAATCAGTTGTTGTAATAGTGTTAGTTTTATCTGCACCAGTATTTCCAGAAGATGCTAAGATAAGTGAAGTATATGAACTATATACTGGTGTTACAAAGCCAACAGTATATATTACTCCTATAACTATAAAAATCAATGTGATTAAAATGATTTGCATCCTTTTGTTCCAAAAAATATTGAACAGTTCCTTTAAATCTAATTCTTCCATTTGCTTCCTCCTAAGTTTATTTTCATACCATTAAATTATATCAGTTATATGTTTTTTTTTCAACATATTTTAGAAAAAAATATAAAAAACTCCAATTATTAAGTATTTCTTAACAATTGGAGTTTTAGTTATTCTTCTTCGGAATGTTTATAAGCTTTTTTATACTTTTTTATATTATGTAATAAATTTGCTAATATAATCGTAATAATTCCGACAACTAGTAAAACAATTCCATAGTTCATTATACTTTGCAATATTTCTGACACAATATTTCTTAATGTTCCAGACATAGCATCATTTAAAATAGAAATTGCTTGTACATTTATTTTCGCATTTGTAAACAAATTTACTACTATTAAAAATGTTCCTGTTGCAAGACATGACATAGCTGAAAAAGTAAATATTCGATAAACTCTTTTTAATGTTATTAAAACTAACATAATTGCACATACCGCAACTAATACTAAAATTGCTTTTTTAACTAATTCTACAAAACTGAAAATTTTATGATATATAGAATTTACATCTTTTTCAATACCGAAATGCAAAATTGTATTTGTATATTCTTTTGTTATAGTATTAACAAAAGTTTCAATTGCAGTTTTTTGTGAAGAATTTAATTTTACATTTTTTAAAGATTCATCAATATTGCTGTTTAATTTTTCTTTTATTTCATCGCCTGTTATTTCTTCACCTACGCCGTTATATATATGACTAATAATTGATTTTGTGTCTTCCTTAATTTTTTCTTCTGATACGATATTTTCTAGCACTGATTCATCTAATCCAGATTGATAAATATAATTTTCAAAATTAGATTGTACATCTTTATAAATATTTGCATAATAGCCTGTTTCATCTAATTTGCTTAATACATATTTTTCATTTAATATAGTAGAAGAAATTATAGACACAAAAATTAGAATAATCAATGCCATTGCTAATACTGCTGATAATATATATCTTATGACTTGTTTCATATCTTTTCTCCCTTCTTCTATTTAACTAGTTCTGCATACACTACATATCTCTGTGTTGCATATCCTATATTATTAAATGGATAACATGTATAAACCATTAAAATTTCTTTATCATCTTGTATTGGAAGTTTATCTGTTTCTGTTTCTTTTACTATTTGCATATCATAAATTTTATAAGTATATTCACCATAAGTTGTTTTTAAAGTGATTGTATCATTTTTTTGCAATTCTGAAAATCTACGGAACATATTTACAAAATTATGCCCCATAAGAATTATTGAGCCACCTTCACCTGGAAAATATCCTAATGGTGATTGACCTATTCCTGTTTTTAACAGATTTAATTCATCACCATAGTATAAAGGTAAATTAACATCAATTCGAGGAATTTCTATTGTTCCATATTGAGTTCCATATTCTGGATAATTTTCAATTACATTGTCTTCACTGATAGTTGTTGGTGGTAACTCTTTTTTCTCTTTTGTTATTGCATATCTGCTAACTGTTACTACTGCTTCATCTATCTCAGCCCCTAAAAATAGATAAATTGATAATAAAATAGCCCCAGTAAAGCATAAAGCAACTATTATGTTAATAATAGTTGCTTTTATTGTTTTTTCAAAAACTTTCTTACGCATTAGCTAGTTTTCTTCTTGCTACGAAAATTGTAGCTAGGGCTAAAACTGCGATTGAAGAAACAACTAAAACTGAGTTCATTTCATTACCTGTGTAAACTAATTTACCGTTTTCGAAAGTTAAACTAGCAAGTAGTTTTCCATCTTTTGAAAGATAAATTTTTCCAGCTTTGAATTCAACATCGCATCCAACTTCTGCTGCAATTCTATTTGCAATTGATACTAATTCAGCTTTTTGATCTGCTGTTAGTTCTGTTGGGTCTGTAACACCAGCTTTAACCATAACATCTTCAGCTTCTTTTGCTGCTGCTAAGATTTTTTCTGCTGTTGCATCATCAGCTACACCGATTTCTTTGATTTCTCTTTCAATAATAGCTTTTGATACTCCATATTTTTCTCCAATGGCATAAAGTTCATCTGCTAATGTTGCAGTTGTTACAGCACTTACCATTGTTGTAGCTAATGCTACTAGCATTACAAATAAAATTGTAATTGAAATTAGTTTTTTCATTTTAAAACTCCTCCTTTTGTTTAAACTATTGCCATTATACCACTTATTTTTTTATTATGCAATAGTTTTTTAAAAAAAATTTTTATTTATTTGATTTTAATTGTTTTATATCGGATAAGTGCGAAAATTCCGATACCTAATACAATTAAAAATGTAATAACTATGAAATTTGATATTCCACTATATGGTAAAGTTGTTACTGCTTTTTTCTGATCAGGTTGTTTACTCTGTTGTGTCTGTGTTTGAGTAGGTGTTTTACCTAAGTCTTGATATTCATCAGCTTTTTGTTCTGGTGTTGGTGTAGGGTCTGGGTCTTGTGTAGTTGTTCCACCTGCTGGCTCGCCTGTTTCTGCTGCTTTTTCTATTGTAATTGTTGCTGATTTATTTACTGTAATATCAACATCTCCATCATCACCTAAATTAAAGTTATTCAATTTAAATGTTCCAGATGTTTCTGGTTCCAAACCTTCTTTTAATGTTAAGGTAATTTTAGCAATTACAGTATTTGATTTTGCTGAATCTGTTTCTAATGTATATTTAGTTCCTTGTCCATGTGCAGACCAACCGTTTTGACCTTCAATATCTACTTTGCTAAACATACTATCATCATATTCAACATCAAATGAAGCAGCAAGTACAGTACTTTCTTCAACTCCAACAAAGTTTCCTAATGATAAAGTTAGTTCTACTGTTGTTGCATCTTGTTTTATAGTTTTATTTCCATCTAAATTGATTTCTATATTAGCAGTATCTGCATTTACAGTATTGCAAATTCCAAATAAATTTAATATTATTACAAATATAATAGAAAAAATTATTAGTCTTTTTTGCATTGTTCTAACTCCTTTCTGAAAATTTACATTTTCTGATTTTATTTTAACACTAATTACGTTTTTCGACAATAGTTTTTTGTTTAAAATTTTGTTACAAAAACATTACAATAATATTACATGGATATTTTTGAAAATTTATGAAAAATACTAGACAAATTTTTATCTTTTATGATATGATATTATAAAATCAAAGGATAAAACTTTCTAGGAGGTTATTATAATGTTAATGAAAATTGAAAAATTTTTAGCAGTATTTGCTATTTTATTGATGATTATATCAATATTCACAAATGTTTTTGCAGCATCAGATTCTATTGATATGGCTAGTGAACTTTTTGGAAATACTACTCCTGCTGAAACAGAGGGAGCCAATGAAGTTCAAGAAAATCCAGAAGCAGAAGAAAGTTCAGATGAAACTCAGGAATCAAATACAAATACAAATTCCTCATCAACAAACACATCTACAAGTAATCAAACATCAAACTCTACTTCTTTTGATAATTATACTGGTGTTTCTGATTCTTCTACTGAAACCACATCTGTTTCAAATTATGTTCCGGACTCTGGTTTGAATTTAGCCAATATTTTAAATATCTTGCTAATTGTTGTTGGAGTATTGTTAATCTTATTAGCTATCGCAATTTTGATTAAATTAAATAAATAATGTTTTAGTCCAAAAAATTTCATTTTTTTGGACTTTTTTCTTTTTATTGCTTTATCTTTATTTTTTTGTATGTATATTTTTTTACAATTTTTTTATACTAATAATATACATTAAAAAAAGGAGGATAATTTTATGTACAAAAAATTATTTGCTATAATTACTATTATTACAATTGCAGTATTTTCCTTTTCTATTGTTTTAGCTGCTGACGACGACATGTTAAAAGATGTTACAAATGATGTAAGAGATGCTGTTGGCGGTGCAGAAAATACAATTGAAAATGGAGCAAGAGACATTTCAAATACTGCAAAAGATATGACAAACACTAACTCTGGCAATAATGCAGGTTCTGAAAATACGAATTCTTACACAGCAACAAGAACATCTAGTGAAGGTACAAGCACATTTTTAGGTATGGGACCAACTGCATGGACTTGGCTAATAATCGGCATTGCTGCTATTGCTATTGTTGCATTAGTTTGGTATTATGGAACACAAATAAATAATACTAATATCAATAGAGATTAGTTTTTGCAGAAGTTATTTCAATAACTTCTGCTTTTTATTTGCACTTATTTAAAATTCATGATATACTTTAAAAAAAGTACAAAGGAGTTTTTTTAGTGAATACAAAATTGATTTGTAAAAATTCAACCGCATATCATAATTATAATATTGAAGATAAAATTGAAGCTGGCATTGTTTTGTCAGGCACAGAAATTAAATCAATAAGAAGTGGTAGTGTTAATTTAAAAGATTCTTATGCTATTATTAAAAAAGGCGAGGTTTTTGTTGTTGGAATGCACATTAGCCCTTATGAAAATGGCAATATTTTTAACAAAGACCCTTTACGTGATAGGAAATTGCTTTTAAATAAACGTGAAATACAAAAATTGATTGGCTTAACAAAGCAAAAAGGTTATAGTTTAGTTCCTGTTTGCTTATATTTCAAGGGCAATCTTGTAAAAATGGAGCTTGGTATTGGTAAAGGTAAAAAGTTATATGACAAACGCCAAGAATTAGCAAAAAAAGATGCTGAAAGGCAAATCGCCCGTCAGCAATCAATTAAAAACATTTAGTTACGCTTTATTAGCAGAGCCAAAAACATCAATCATTTTATGTTTTACTGTTTCTTTTATCAACTCTCTTGCATTTCCTAGATATTTCCTTGGATCAAAAGCATTTGGTTCTTCTGCAAAAGTTTTACGAATTCCAGCAGTCATTGCTAATCTTAAATCTGTATCTACATTTATTTTAGATACTCCTGATATACTAGCTTCATGTAAGATTTCATCTGGCACACCTTTTGCTCCTGGAATATCTCCACCATATTTATTACATGTTTCGACCAATTCTGGTATTACTGTTGATGCTCCATGTAGCACAATTGGTGTATTAGGAATTCGGTCTTTTATTTGTTTTAAAATATCAAATCTAAGTTTTGCTTCTCCTTTGAATTTATATGCTCCATGGCTTGTGCCTATTGCAATTGCTAAGGAATCACAACCTGTTCTCTTTACAAATTCTTCTGCTTGTGCTGGGTCTGTGTACATTGCATCAGAGCTTGCAACATTAACGTCATCTTCAATTCCTGCTAATTTTCCAAGTTCTGCTTCTACAACTACTCCCTTGCTGTGAGCATATTCAACAACTTGTTTTGTTAAACGAACATTTTCTTCAAAATCATATTTTGAACCATCTATCATTACAGATGAAAAGCCATTATCAATACACATCTTAGCTGTTTCAAAATCTGGTCCGTGGTCTAAGTGCATAGCTATTGGTATATTGGGATATTGCTCTGTGGCAGCTTCTAACATTTTCATTAAATAATTTACTCTTGCATATTTTATAGCACTTGATGATGCTTGTAAAATAACTGGCGAATTACATTCTGCTGCTGCATCTACAATTCCTTGTAAAATCTCTAAATTGTTGATATTAAAAGCTCCAATTGCAAAAGCTTCTTTCATTGATTTTTCAAACATTTCCTTTGTTGTAACTAACATTTTAATCACTCTCCTTGCGACTATTTTAACATAGTTTTTAAAAAAAAGGTAGAGTTTTTTGAAATTTAATTATTATTTTGATATTCGTAGCTTGAGCACATTGATTCATCTGGTGTTTTTGTGTTGCAATCTTGCATTGGTGATACTTTAATTGATTTTAAAGTACACATTTTTTGATTTTCATTATTAAATCTGCATGTTTCAACTGTGCAGTGAATTTTTTGATTTCCTTCCATTTTATCATCCCTTTCTTTATACTAGTTATATTATGCTCAATTTTGAGTTTAAATATACTAGTTAGGGACGATTTTATTTTAATTTACCATAATACATATCACTGAATATTCCGTTCTTTTCTATCAGTTCGTCATATTTACCACTTTCTTCAATTTTTCCTTTGTTTAAAACAATTATTCTATCGCAATTTCTAAGTGTTGTTAATCTGTGTGCTATTGAAATTATTGTTGTACCATTTTCTTCTTGCAATTTTTCTATTTCTGTTTGAATATGTTTTTCAGAAGTGTTATCAAGTGCAGAAGTTGCTTCATCTAAAATAAGTATTTTTGGTTTTCTTAAAAATATTCTAGCAATCGCAATTCTTTGCCTTTGACCACCAGATAAGTTGTTTCCACTTTCTGAGATTTTTGAATCAAATTTATCTGGTAAACCAATTATATAATCATAAATATATGCTTTTTTTGCTGCTTCTTCTACTTCTTCTATCGAAACTTCTCTATCAATTCCATAGCAGATATTTTCGTAAATTGTTCCTGCAATTAAAAATGGACTCTGTGGAACTAATGCAATTAGTTTTGAAATATCTTTTCTGTTTAAAGAATTGATATTTTTTGAATCTATTATAATTGTTCCATAGCCTTTTTCAAGTTTGCAAATAGCCTTAATAAGTGATGATTTTCCACATCCACTTGGACCAGCTATTCCTAAGAACATTCCTTTATCAACTGATAAATCAAAGTGATCTAATATAACTTTATCTTTGTTTTCATTATAGTAAAACATTAAATCATCTATTTTAATTATTGGCTTAGTTTCTATCACTTCATTTTTCTCTGCTAATTCTCTATAAGAGAAGTCATTTGGTATTTCTACCATTTTAAAGAAGTCTGTTGCTAAAACTGTGCATTCTGATAATTCATCAAAAATTCTGTGTAGCTCTTCTAGTGGTTTTATTAGTTGGTTGAAACATAAATATGCTGTTAATACTGCACCAACTGATATTACATCTTGTGTTGCAAGATATGTTGATATTCCTATAATTAGAACTGTAAAAAATGCTTGATTGACGAATTTTAAGCAATCATATAAAGCCATGGCTTTATGATGTTTCATTTCTTTTTTTCTTAGAAATTCTGATTTGTCGTTAAATCTATTTGTTTCAAAATCAACACTGTCACTAATTCTTATAACTTCAATGCCGTTTATTAACTCTACGATTGTTCCATCCATCTGTGATTTGCTTTCTAATAATTCTACTCTTATACCTTTTTGACTGCTGATTTGTTTAAATACAATAAATATTCCTATTGGTATTACTAGCATCATTGGCATTGCTAAAATAAAAGGTAATGTTATAAAAATTGTAATAATCGCTGCAATACTATTGAATATTGCAGGTGCAAAGTCCATAAATAATAGTTTTTCTAGCTTGACTGTTCCTTCCAAGCATCTGTTCATTCTGCCATGTATATTGCCAGTCATGTTTTCTCTGAAATATGATAGTGGTGCCATAAGTAAAGACCTTATAACCATCCCTCTTGCTTGTTTTTCTGTTCTTGTTGCTGTGTCTTCTACCATAACTCTTCTAATTATTTTTATAACTTCGTTTGCTACATTTACAACTAAAATTAAAATCAAAAATGGTATAACTTTTAAAAATTGAATTTCAGTTCCAACTAAAATATCATCTGTTAACCAGCCAATTGCCTTTGGTGTTATTTGAGTTAGCCCTGCTGAAACAATCATAATTATGACAATTATTCCAAAAGCAATTTTTTGGCGTTTTGTTAGTATTTTATAGATTTTTTTAAGTACCTCTTTAATAGATTCATTTTTTTGTTTTTTCATAATTAACAATCATTCCTTTTTATGGTTTTAAGCTTAAATATCCCAATTCGTTCCAACGGTTATATGCAAGGTTCAAATTAAATAATAATTTTGGTTTTGCACCTGCCCTGTTTTTATCAACAATACATGCGTAGTATCTTTCATCTGGGTCATCAGATTTTTCTATTTCATAGAATTTTGTTCCTACTTCTTCTTCTGAATAGTGGAAATCATCATACATATCTCTTGGAATTTGCTTCATTAGGCATAGTGTATCCAAAACTTCTTTTACTGTTCTACTAACTGCTAAATCGTTGATGTCTAGGTTTATTGGATTTGTTTTGTTTTCTGTTAATTGTAATGTAGAACAAATAAAAATTCCAAAGTTTTGTGCTAAATTTGAAAGTATTGTAGCAGTTCTTTTTAATTCCTCTCCATTACCAATATTATCTGTATCTGTTTTTAATGTATCATAGAAAACATATTCTATTTTTTCTTTATAATAATAGTTCATGATAACTTTTTTAAGTTCATCATTTGTGTGGTCTGTTATATTGATAAAGTAAATATCATTTTTTACTTGTTTATTTATCCAATCTGTAACAGCTATTGTCATTTTAAATTCAGTTGAAATTTTTAGTAATCTTTTTACAAATTGCTGCCTTGTTTCCTTTGCTTCTTGCAATACAAAGCCGTCTTCATCTACTTTCGCATCTTTTTTATTATCAGGTCTAAATTTAAAGTCTAAAAGCTCTCCTTCTGTTTTGCTTATTTTTTGCTTATGTAGCTTTTGAATTTCTGGGTTGTTTAATATTGTAGTAATTAAAGTTAATCTCATTTTTTCTTCTGACATTTCATTTGAAATAATCAATACTTTTTTATGGTGAATTAAGGCTGTATATGTTGCTAAATTCACTGTAAACCTACTTTTACCAGCGTTTGATGGCATTGCAATTGCCATTGTTTCTCCTTTACGAATACCTTTAAACACACTTGATAATATTGGAAAAGGTAAAGCTAGTCCATTTGCTAGGTTGCTTTCCCCTGCTTCTAAGAAATCTGTTAATTCTAAGTTCAATATTGATTGCTTGAATTTGTCTGTAACTGTAACTTGATTTGTTGCACTTTCAACTTCTTCAATTGTCATTTTGTCATATAACTCATAATTTGCAATTTCAACAATTTTAGTTTGAATTGTTTCAATAGGCATTTCTGTATATTTTCTACGTAAAATACACAATTTCATTAAATCTGTATAGATTTTTTCCATGTTGTAGTCTTTGCCTTCAACAAATTTTTTCAATTGATATTTTTGTTGATAAATATTATCTACTTCCTTAGAGAAGTTGAATTTCTGCTTTGCTTTTTCTGGTGTATAATCTCCACCTTCTGTAAATAATATACTTTTGTATATGTTTAGCAAACTGTCACTTTCAAAATAACAGTTATCAAATAGAATATGGTATCTAACAATCAATTTAGGTTCTTGTAATAATAAACCGATATATATTTTTTCAAGTTCGATATTTCTAAGTTCTTTTGGATATTTGTCAGGGTCTTTTTTGTTTTCAAAAGTAAATTCTTCTTCCTCTTCTTCTAGTTGAAAAGGATTTATAGCTTCGTCGTCTTCTTCCTCATCTTCATACTCGTCATATTCATCATCTTCTTCGTCTTCTTCTATGTTCTCATC
Source organism: uncultured Clostridia bacterium (assembly GCA_947594935.1). Taxonomy (GTDB): domain Bacteria; phylum Bacillota; class Clostridia; order TANB77; family CAG-508; genus CAG-269. The sequence continues at coordinate 13,074 of CANQEM010000008.1, forward strand.
ATGTTCTTTTTCTTCATCTTCGTCTACTTGAACATTTTTCTTGCTTTTTCTTGCTTTTTTCTTAGCTTGTTTTTCATTTAATTCTTTCATTATTGTTAGTGCTGTCATATAGTCGTGGTCTTCCATAGCTTGTTTTGCATTTGCTAATTCTTCTTCATTATCTGGTGTTACTGGTATTTTATCTAGCATGTCATTTATTCTTCTTATACTTCCTAATTCCATTTCCATAGTCTAGTACTCCTTCCTAACTTAAAAAGTCCTAAGGTTATTGTACCCCAGGACTTTATTTTTAACCTTTGAAATAGTCTTTTATTTTTTTCATGAAAATCATCTTTGTCATTATATCTAATAGTGCATAAATTGTAATGATTATTCCTATTACTTGAACAGCTATTTGAGTATTTGCTAAAATTGCAATTCCTGCAATCATCATTAACATTGAGAATACTAATGCAACTGTCCAATATCCAGATTTAACTTCTTTCCAAACCAAAGTAGTTTGAAAATTACGCAAACCAGCTGAAATTATCCAAATTCCTAATGCAATGCTAAATAAATTAGAAATTAGATTTGGAGATAATATCATAATTGCTCCAATAATTACAAATATAATTGCCATTGTTAGTAAATAGTCTTCTTTGTCTTTTGATACAAAGTAATCTACTAATTTTAAAAATCCTACAATGATGAATACTGCTCCTAATAGAATTGAAAGAACTCCCATCATTTCATCTGGCTTTAACATTAGTAAAGCTCCCAAAAGTATGAAAACAAAAGCTATTAAAATATCTGTCCAATTTGACCTTTTTAAAAATTTTTCGAACATTGTATATTACCCTCTCTTTCTTTTGTGTTTGTTTGATTTATTCTATCATATAATTTTATTTTTGTATAGTTTTTTTTGAAAAATTTTTTATTTTTTTGTCAAAAAAAAGAAACGGAATTTTTCTTTCCGTTCTTATTCTAAGCATTTTCAGCTTCTTTTTTTACAACTATTTGTTTTCCATTGTAATATCCGCAATTTTCGCAAACTCTGTGTGGTAAAATTGGTTCATGACAATGTGGGCAAGTTGAAAATTTTGGTTCTTCTTTTTTCCATGTTGATCTCTTTGAATGTGTTCTTGCTTTTGACCATCTTCTTTTTGGTTGTGCCATAGTATATCCCTCCTTAATAAGATATATGTATATATCTATTTTGTCTTTTTCTAAAATACACTATAAAATTATACTAGTATTTTTGCAATTTGTCAATGTTTAACTACAATATTTTTCATATAATTTTTTAAAGTTCTTTTTTGTATATACTGGTTTAATTCCTTTTTCACTTACTTGTGTCAAGCAATCTGTTATTAGTTCCTTTATTTTTGGGTTCACCATTACATGGTCTCTTTCGTGCATCCAATATTCTAATTCATATTCTTTATACCATTTTTTTCCTTGATAAGCCATACCAGCAGCCATTTTATCGCATAACATTTCTGCTACATACTTATATGGCATAATTGGTGTTACCTCTGGTGCATCTAAGTCTATCCAATATTCTGTATGGTGCTTGTTCCTACCTTTATGGTGTAACCATGCTTTTGAATATCCATTTGCTTTTTTGCATTCAACAATTGGTGAATGTGTTCCATTAAAGTACTTTATGCTCTCAGAAAATTCTGTATATGAGTATTTTGATAGGTCGTGTAATAAGCCTCTTATAGGCTCTCCTACTCTAACGCATAATTTAAACACTATCCATTTATGCTTAGTTATTAAACATAAATGTTTGAAAGTTTTCTGGAACATGTTCATTGTTTTTTCCTCTATTTTTTAAATATTTTGAAAAGTCCTTTATCTTCTTCTTTTAGTCTTTGTCCTTTTTTTGATTTTTTTGCCTTTTTTTCTTCCATTTCGTCATTTTCATCTATCCAAGATAATTCTTCATATTTCTTGTTTTTCTTTTTCTGCTTTTTATTTTGATTTGCTAATTTTTCACGTAACTTTGCTTCAAATTCTTGGCTGTCTCTCCTTGTTGTTCTAGGTTCTGGTTGTGGTTCTTCTTGTTCTGGTTCTTCTTGTTCGTCATCAAATTCATCTTCTTCTATTTCATCATCCTCTTGCTCTTCCTCACTTTCATCTTCATCGCTTTCAAACCAGTCGTCATCATCTTCATCATCGCCAAATATTCTGTCATCATCATCTTCTTCTGGTTCTTCTTCTACTTCTTCTTCCTCGTCCTCGTCATCTTCAAACCAGTCATCGTCATCTTCTTCGTCCTGCATTTCTTCACTTTCAGAATTATCTTTTTCTATTTCGTCATTACTAATAAACCACTCATCATCATCTTCTTCAAGAGGTTCATCTCTATTTATTGATTTTTTAAGTTCTTTTGCTTCTTCAACTGGCATAAATTCTGTTAAATCTCTTTCAAAATTTTCTTGAACTTGCTCATTGAAAAGCTCATAGATATTCTTTATTCCTTCTATACGCCAATAATTTGTGTTTATCATTGTTCCGATGCTAGGTCTCATGTTGTTGACTTCTTTGTTAAAGCTTTGCTCTGTTTCTTCTATTTTTGCAAGATATGTGCTGTTATATAGCTCATTATATGCCTTTTTAGTTGCTTTGCCAGCAATTTCTTTTAAAATTAAATCATAAAGATTTTTGATTTGCCTTATATCTACATCATATTTTGCACAAGCATCATCCATCATTTGCTGATGAGCTTTTTCTCCACCAGCAACTGTCATTCTTTCATTATCCAAAAAGCTTACAATATATTCTTTTTCAACTTCAATAAATTGTAGCCTTATTTGTATGTCACGTTGAATTTTTTGATATTTTGCTATTTTGATTGTGTCTCCTTCAATTTCAGTCATAAGTTTTTTTAGTTTGTCATAGCAATTTAAATAGCATTCAGCTTCGTCCTTTGCTATTTCAATTCTTGTTGCTACTGCTCTTTTAATGACTTCTTCATTGAATTTTACTTTTTCATTTTTGCCGTTTTCTAACATTATTTTATTTAATTTTTGGCAGATTTCTTCATTATTTAATGCAGAGAATTGCTTTACTTTTCCAAGTACCGTAGGGTCAACTAGTTCCATTTTTTCAACAGTTTCGTTTAATGCTTTCATGTGATTTGTTTCTGCTGTTCTTCTTGTTTTACTACATCTATTTCTTAGTTTTTGCTTTTCTGTGAATTCATTTAAAAGAGTTAAATATTCTTCTCTTAATTGTTTTTGTTCTTCTGCGTTTTCTTCAAGAATTTTTTCTACTTTTAAAATCTTTTTTTCTATCATACTTGGGTCTTGGTCAAAGTCATTAAATAATCTATTTCTTTCTTCCTCTTGTTCAACACTGTCTGAACATAGTACTTCTTGCTTTTTCTGGATGGTCTGCATTTTTTGTGCTATTGCATCAAATTCTTCAATTACTTTTTCTTCTTCATCTGTAACTGTTTGATATTTTTGCATTTCGTCCAAAATGTTTGTAAATAGGTTGAAATTAGCTTTAATACCTGTTACATCATCTTGTCCAAATATTTTGTTTAAATATCTTTCTAGAACGATTGCACTTCTTTCATACATTTTTAAATCACATCCCTTTATTGCATTTTTTCCTATTATACATAATTTTGACAAAAAAGTCTAGTGATTTTCGCTTTTTTATATTAAAAATCTATTTTTTCACTCTCGTTCCATGTATTTTCATCAACAACTACAACTTGTTTTTTAGATAGCAAATAATATTTATTGTTTGCAAATATAACTCTTTCATAGCGCTTTTTATAGTCTTTTGAAATATCTTGTTTATTTTCACTTTTTAAGATAAAACCTTGGTTTAAGTCAATCTTATAAATTAAGATTTTTGAAGAGCTGTTATTATATTGATAATCTTGTAATGGAAAAGCAATAATATTTTTTTGTGCAAGATATAGGATTGCTTTATGATTATATTGAGCTTCTGAGTATGCTGATTTTGTGCCTATTTTTTGGGTAAATAATTCTTTTGGATTGTTTATATCTGACACATCAAACATTGATAGTTTTAGCCCGTCATTTTGCACTCCTCCGCTTCCATTTGATTTTGTATCATTTCCAAAACCAATTAAATGTGTTTCATCATAAGGATGTAAATAAGTGCTATATCCCGGAATTTTAAGTTCTCCAAGTACATGAGGATTTGTTGGGTCAGATAAATCAATTACAAACAATGGGTCAACTTCTTCAAATGTAACAACATACCCTTTGTTATCCATATATCTAACTGATTTAATTCTTTCCCCTTCTGCTAAATCTGATATAGTTCCAACCGCTTCTAAGTTACTATTTAAAACATATAAGCTATTAGTTGTCTTATTTTGAATATCTTGTGTTACAGCAATTCTAAAATTTCCATTTTCATCTTCGTCCATTGAAAATTGATTTAAAACCTTACCATCAACAGTCGTATCCTTTTTATATTCAATGTTTCCATCTTGCAATTCAAATTTTATAATTTTTGTTTGATAACCTAAAAGAGTATATGTGTTTATATCAAAAGTACTTGATGTTTTTGCAATATACATATTTTTATTTGAAGAATATATCATATCACCCGCTCCTAGTAGTGTTTCGATATTTACTTCTTGATTTGTATCTAAATTAAAACCAGCAACAATTAAATAATTACTTATTTCAGAATTATCAAAATATTGAATATCATTAAATTGTATCATTTTACTTTCAGTACTTATAGCTGTATCAAGATAAGTTGGCTTATATTCATCTTCATTTAAATCCTCTATTTTATTATGTTTTACCATATTGATTGCTTGTATTATATTTTTTGTTGTTGCAAAATACATATTTTCTTCTATCATGCGTGAAGATATGTAATTGCCTTCTACTTCAACTCGTCTTTCTTCTTCTGGCTTTTCTGGATTTTGAATATTATATATAATTGCAACTGTTTTTATTTTTATGCCATCTACATAAGCAACATCTGCTGTTGAATAAAAAGCTTTTCCAGTTTCGTTTTTAATCTCATTTATAGATGCAATCACAACTAATTTATTATCATGTAAGTATAGTTCTATTAGATTAGTATTAGTGGTATCAAATGTAATTTCTGATACCTTTTGACTAGAATTTTGAATATCAATTATTTCTACTTTGTTCTCTACGATATAGTAAATATATTTTCCATCTGTTTTTACAATGTCAGCTTCATCTACTCCTTGAACTTGTGTGTTTGTTTCACTGTAACTTTCAGATACAGCATCTGATTTTGTTGTTGATTTAACTGAATCTTCAAGATTTTCTGCTTGTAATACATTTAGTCCTGTGTCTTTTTGATTTTGTAGAAGATTATAGAAATTTTGGAAATTTTCAACTTTTGCTAAACTTGTTTCAGTTGTTGGGTTTGTTATGATTATATCTGGTTTTTCTTTTGGGCGTATAGTTGTTGTTGCAACAGCAATAATAACCACACTTGCTAATGCTACCATTGGTATATATCTTTTAAATTTTGTTATTTTTAACTTTTTTTCATTTTGGTATTCATCATATTTTTCATATATACCTTCTAAGAATTCTCTATTATCTTTCATAGTTTTCACTCTCCTTTCTTAGTAATTCTTCTAGTGATTTACGTGCTCTATGAATTAGCACCTTTGTACTTGCCATTGATTTTTTCATGATTTTACCGTATTTCAGAATATTTCATTTCTTCAATATCTGCTAAGTAAATTGCTTGTCTATAATTTTCTTTAAGTTGGTCAATTGTTTTATGCAGTTTTTCAGCTTGTTCCTTTTTAAACACGATTTCTTCTAATTCATTTAACTGTTTTTCGTATGATACATGAAAATCTTGCAGGTTATCTGTATAAGTTATTTTCTTTTCGCGTTTGAGAAAATTGAGTGCTTTTGATTTAGCAATCACATACAAATATGTTTTTAATGAATATTGAAAATTATAGTTTTTTTGATGTATTAAAATATATACAAATACATCTTGTGCAATGTCTTCTGCTATGTCGATGTTTTTTACATAAGTGGTAATAAAATAAATAAGTTTGTTTTTATGGCGTATTACGATTTCTTCAAAACTTGCATTGTTTCCTTCTAAAAATTCTTTGTATAGCTGTTTATCTGTTTTTTCTTCCAAAATTTCTCACTCCATTTCTTTTTGAATTCATTACTTATACAATTATAATAATAAAAAGGTTACAAAAAAGAAAGCAAAAATATTGCTTCCTATTTCATTTTTTCCTTAATACGCACTAATGTGTTTAGTGCATCTATTGGAGTTAATTCATTTAAATTGATTTTATCTACTTCATGAGCTATCTCAGCTAGTTTATAATTATACATATCAAATTGACCTTCAACTTGTTTTTTATCTTTTTTCTCTTCTTTTTTATTACTTAACATGCTTTTTCTTTCTAATGATTTTAAGATTTCATTTGCTTTACCTGTTACTGGTTTTGGCACACCTGCTAAACGGGCTACGTGAATTCCATAACTTTCATCTGTACCACCTCTTACAATTTTACGTAAGAAGATTATATCTTCACCTTTTTCTTTTACAGCAATTGAATAATTTTTTATTCCCTCTAATGTGTTTTCTAATTCTGTTAGTTCATGATAGTGTGTTGCAAATAGTGTTTTTGCTCCACATTTTTCTTTATCTGCAATATATTCAGCAACTGCCCACGCAATTGAAAGCCCATCATAAGTTGAGGTTCCTCTGCCAATTTCGTCTAAAACAACTAAGCTATTTGCTGTTGCTTCTTTTAAAATTGTTGCTACTTCCATCATTTCTACCATAAATGTACTTTGACCCATGCTTAAATCATCTGATGCTCCAACTCTTGTGAATATTTTATCTACAACACCAATTCTTGCTTCTGATGCTGGTACAAAACTACCAACTTGTGCCATTAGTGTAATTAGTGCAACTTGCCTCATATATGTAGATTTTCCTGCCATGTTTGGTCCTGTTATAATTGATAATCTGTTTTCATCTTTATCAAGATATGTGTCATTTTCCACAAAGACTCCTGCTCCTAATATCTTTTCTATTACTGGATGCCTTCCACCTTTAATATCAATTATTCCTGAATTATCAACTTGTGGCATACAGTAATTTAGGTCTTCTGCTACTTGTGCAAATGAAGCCAATACATCTAATGTTGCAACAGATGAAGCTGTTTTTTGAAGTCTTTTGATATTTTTTGCAATTTCTTCTCTGATTTCTATAAAAGCATTATACTCCAAATTTACAACTCTTTCTTCTGCACCTAGTATTTGATTTTCTAAGTTCTTTAATTCTTCTGTTATATATCTTTCTGCATTTGTTAAAGTTTGTTTACGAATATATCTTTCTGGAACCATTTTTAAATTTGATTTTGTAACTTCTATAAAATATCCAAAAACTTTATTAAAGCCAACTTTCAAATTTTTTATTCCTGTTTTTTCTCTTTCTTCTGCTTCTAAGTTTATTATCCAATTTTTTCCTTGTGTTGTTGCAGTTTTTAATTTATCAATTTCTTCATCATATCCAATTTTAATAATTCCACCATCTTTTATTGTCATAGGTGGTTCTTCTACAATTGATTTTTCAATAAGACTGCATATATCTTCTAATTCATCAATATTTTCGTAGATGTCTTTTAGAAGCGGCGTTTCGATGTTTTCTAGTGTTTTCTTCAATTCTGGCAATTTTTGTAAAGAGTGTTTTAGAGTTATCATGTCACGAGCATTTGCATTACCATATGCCATTTTTCCAGATAGACGTTCTATGTCATAAACTTTTTTTAGATTTTCTATGATGTCTCCTCTTAGAATAATATCATCTTTAAGGTTTTTTACACCATCTAATCTTCTATTTATTTCTAATGTATCTATTAGCGGGTCATTTAGCCATCTTCTTAAAAGCCTTCCTCCCATTGATGTTGAAGTTTTATCTAATACCCAAAGTAATGTGCCTTTTTTAGATTTATCACGCATTTTTTCTGTGATTTCTAGGTTTCTTCTTGCATTTATATCTAATGACATGTATTTAGATATTTGATACATTATAATTTTATTTAAATGTTCTAATGTTGTCATCTGTGTTTGTTCAATATATTCTAAAAGTGCATTTATACTTGATACTGCCAATTCTCTTTCTTCTAGGTTTTCTATTTTACGACCGTTATAGTCAACTATATTAAATCTTTGAGTTAGTTTAGTTGTTTGCTTGTCAAAAAATTCATCTTTGAAACGTGTTATATATGTTTCAAAACGTTCTTTTATTTTTGCCATTTCTTCTTGGCAATCTGCCATCATACTATTTACAACTATTTCAGATGGGTTAAATCTTGCAAGTTCATCTAATAGTAAAGGGAAATTTTGATTATCTTTGATTTCCGCTGAATACATCTCACCTGTTGAAATATCACAAACACTAATTCCATAATATATTCCTGTTTTATATATTGCCATAATATAGTTATTTTTGCGTTCTTCTAACATATTAGAATCTATAAGAGTTCCTGGTGTAACTACTTTGATTACTCCTCTTTTTACAATTCCTTTTGCTGTTTTTGGGTCTTCTAATTGCTCACAAATTGCAACTTTGAAGCCTTTTGAAATTAGTCTTGAAATATACATTTCAGCTGCATGGTATGGCACACCTGCCATTGGTGCGCGTTCTTCTTGTCCACAGTCTTTTCCTGTTAAAGTGATTTCTAATTCTCTTGCACATGTAATTGCATCATCAAAAAACACTTCATAAAAGTCACCTAAACGATAAAATAAAATACAATCTTTATATTGTTCTTTTGTTTCAAGATATTTCTGCATCATTGGTGAGTATTCTGCCATGTTTTAAACTTCCTTTCCTTCTAAATACCATATATGATTTTCTATAATTTCAACTTCTATCATTTTGCCAATTAAATTATCGTTTCCTTTAAATATAACTACCTTATTGCTGTCTGTTCTGCCTGTTAATGTTGCTTCATTATTCTTGCTTTTGCCTTCAGCTAAAATCTTTTGTTTAGTTCCGACATATTCTTGATTTTTTTCAGCAATTATGCCTTCTGCTAATTCTTTTAGTTTGTCAAATCTTTTATGTTTTATTTCTTCTGGTATTTGATTTTCCATTTTGTCGCCTGGTGTTCCTATCCTTCTTGAATATATAAACATAAATACTTGTTCATATCTTACTTGTTTTACAACATCTAATGTATCTTTAAAATCTTCTTCTGTTTCACCTGGAAAGCCTACTATAATGTCTGTTGATAAAGTAAGGTTTGGAATTGCTTTTCTCATTTTTTCTACTAACTGCAAATATTGTTCTTTTGTGTACTTTCTGTTCATTTCTTTTAGTACTTTTGTGCTACCAGCTTGAAGTGGTAAATGTACTAGTTTGCAAACTTTATCACATTTTGCTATTGCTTCTATAACATCATCAGTAAAGTCTTTTGGATGTGGAGAAATAAATCGAATTCTTTCAATTCCTTCGATTTTATTTATTTCTTGTAATAATGTTGCAAATGAATTTACTCCATGATATTCTTTAAAAGGTATATTTTTTTCTCTTTCAACTCGCAAATATGAATTTACATTTTGACCTAATAATGTGATTTCTTTATATCCATTTTTTGCTAATTCTTGAACTTCTTCAATTATGTCTTTTGGTGCTCTACTTCTCTCACGCCCACGTACATAAGGTACAATGCAATAACTACAAAAGTTATTACATCCGTTCATAATTGTAACAGATGCTTGTAAATTACTTTTTCTTTTTATAGGCAAACCTTCATAGATTTTTCCTTCTATATCAATTATATCTTCCTCTTTTTGCTTTTTTGTTAATACTGTATAAATGTCTTCTGGGAGTTTATGTAATGTGTGTGTTCCAAATAAAAGGTCAACAAATGGATAACTTTCTTTGATTTTATCTGTGATGTGTTTTTCCTGCATCATGCAGCCACCTATCGCAATTATTGTGCCATTTTCTTCTTTTACTTTTTTTAATTCTCCAAGTTTGCCAAATAGCCTTTCCTCTGCATTTTCTCTAACGCAACATGTATTGAATATAACTAAATCTGCTTTTTTTATATCCTCTGTTTTTTTATATCCTATTTCTTCTAACATACCACAAATTTTTTCTGAATCATTTTCATTTAATTGGCATCCCATTGTGAAAATAGCATATTTTTGATTTTCTTTAACTATTTGTTTGATTTTTTCTATATATTCTTTTTGTATTTTTATTTCTTGTTTTGTATCCATTTTTTGTGTCATCCCTTTCGGAAATATTTTAATATATTTTTCGAGATTTTGCAAGTTCAATTTTAAAGGCGAAGCTTTTGCTCCGCCTTTGTGTGTTCTTATGCAAGTCCATATTTCTTTTTAAATTTATCTGCTCTACCACCAGCTGTTTCTTGTCTTAAATTACCAGTCCAGTATGGGTGGCATTTTGAACATATATCGACTTTTATATCTTTTTTTGTTGATCCAACTTCTAATACGTTTCCACATGCGCATGTGATTGTTGTTTGATTATAGTTTGGATGAATTCCGTCTTTCATTTTTTTCACCTCTTTTTAATTTTTTAAACTTGACTGTTTTCTATCATAACATATTTTTGAACATTTTTCAAGTGTTTTATATTATTTTTTCTTTTCTTCTTGATTTTGCATAGCATAGATTGCTGTTGAAATCATTTCCTTGTTTAAAGATAATTTATGTACAAGTTTACTCATAACATTAAATATACAAGCTATAATTAAAATTACTAAACCTATTTTTTTCCAATATTTTGCAATCATAATTATCCATCCCTTCTTAATTACATAAATATTATACCTCTCTTTTCAGAAAAAGTCAATTAGTATTTAAAATCTCCTCCACCTAAAAATTCTTTAATTAGTGAATTGTTTGGTATTTGTTCTTTTGGAATTGAATCAAAATATTTTAAAGTGTCTAGCAATCTCTTTGCTTCTGCATGTTCTTTGTCGTCCTCTGAAATTTCCTCTAATAGCGGTTTTGCGACGTCTTTTAAGGCATTGAGTTCATATATAAGTGAAGTGTTAAATATTGTATTAGCATCTTCTTGATATGGGAATATATTTTTTTCTTCTCCGTCTGTTACTTTATGCCAAGTGTTTATAGTATGTTTTGCTGAGTAGCCTCTAAATTGATAATCTCTTACTATTCTACGAATTAGCCTTGTATCTGTTGTTGATATCGGGTTGTATCTATCTAGATTTAAAACAGTTAATGCACTTATATATACTTTATATTTCTCTTTTTTTGCAATCTGGCTTGTTAACTTGTCATTTAAACAATGAATTCCTTCAATAACTAATATGTCATTTGGTTCCATTTTCATTTTTCTGCCTTCATATCTCTTTGTTCCAACATGGAAATCAAACCTTGGTACTTCAATTTCTTCACCATTTAATAGTTTTACCAAGTGTTCATTAAGTAGTTTTAAATCTATTGCTTCAATACATTCAAAATCATAGTCTCCGTTTTCGTCTCTTGGGTTGTCTTGCCTTTCTACAAAATAATTATCAACTGAAATGGTTACTGGGTTTAAGCCATTTAATCGTAACTGAATTCCTAAACGCTGAGCAAATGTTGTTTTTCCTGATGAAGATGGTCCTGCTATTAACACCATTTTTACATTTTTATGGTTTGCTATGTCATCTGCTATATTGGCAATTTTCTTTTCATGCAAGGCTTCTGCAAGCATGATAACTTCTTTCATTCTCTTTTCTTCAATTGCCGTATTTAGCTTATATAATGTATTCATATCTAGAATTTTATGTATTTTTTCATATTCTTCTAATGCCCATGATAGTTTTTTTGTTATTTTGAATTTTTGCAATTTGTTTGGAGCTTTTGAGCTTGGGTAATGAATTAAAAATCCTTCACTATATGGTATTATTTCAAATTTTGGTGTGGCACCTGTTGAACTTGCTATTGTTCCATAGCAATAGTTACAGTAGTTTTCACAGTAATATAGATGTATTTCTTTGTTGGTTTTTAAATCAAATTGTAGTCTGCCTTTTGAAGTGTCTGTTTCATTATAAAATTTTTCCGCTTCTTTTCTTGTCATTACAACTTCTTTTATTGGCAAATCTTTATCAATAATGTTTTGAACTTCTTTATTTATATTTTCAATAAATTTATCTGTGATTTTTACTTTATCTGTTGTGCAAAACATGGAATTTCCTAGGCGATATTCTACTGTCATTTTTTCCTTAGGATATAGCTTTTCAAAGGCTTTTCCTAATATGAATATAAGTGTTCTTGCATATATTTTCATACCAGTTTTACAAAAAGTGTCTATCAATTCCAAAGTGCCACTTGTTTGAATTTCATAAGATAAGTTTTGATATTCATTATTAAATATACAACCAATTACAGTATATTTGCTTTTTTGGATTTCATCTTTCATAAGCTCTTGTACTGTAATTGGTTTTTCGATTATATATTCTTGGTTATTATATATTACTTTTTTCATTTCATTTTCCTTTCTTTTGTTGCTTTAAATTTTATTCTTTTGTGTAGCACATATATTTTATCCTATTTTATGAAATAAGTCAATATTTTATATATATACTTGGGTCTACTTGTATATTATCTTTTAAAATTTCAAAGTGTAAATGTGCTTCTTCTGCACTTTCAAATGCTGCTGTATTTCCTACTGTTCCTATACTTTGCTCTTTCTTTACCTTTTCTCCTTCTACTACAAATTCTGAGGTTAATAAATTTGAATATACTGTTTGAAAACCGTTTTCATGTTCAACTACAATTGTTAAACCATATCTTGGGTCATTTTTTATACTTTTAACTATTCCATCTTCTGCTGATTTAACAACTGTTGTTTTTTCTGCTTTAATGTCAATTCCTGTATGAACAGTCCATTCTTGCAAGGTGTCTGAAAAAACTAGATTTTCTTTTGCATATTCTTTTACTACTTCACCTTCTACTGGTTTTGCAAAATTTAATTCTTTAACTTCTTCTTTTTTTGCAGGTGTTTCGTTATTACTTTGTGTTGGTATTTCAGTTTGTTTGGTTGTGTTAACATTTGTAACAATATTTGTTGTGTTTAAACTTGTATTATTTTCTGTGGTGGTTGTTGTTAGAGTGTTTTCAATTTCATTTTCCGCTTCTTCTACACTTTTTCCCATTTCAGAACTTGCTTCTTCTACTTCTTCGCTTGTAACTTCATTTGTTCGATTTACGATGTTTGCAATTTCTTCACTGCTCAATGCTCCTTCTTTTACTTCTTTTGTTAAGTTTTGGCTATATGCAATTAACGCAATGGCAATTATCGTTAGTATTATAACACCAATTGTAGAATATTTAATTATTTTATTCCCCATGTCATCATTTTGTATGTTTCCTAAATTTCTTCTCATATATATCCTCCTTTAAGTTAAGTTATTAAAAGTATTTCCTTTTTTAGAAAAAATATACATAAAAAGAAATTTTGCTATCCGTCAATCTCTGATATTTCAACATCTGCATAAAAATGATGTATTATTTCGTCTGCTGTTTTTCCTTGTTTTGCTAAACTATCTGCCCCTGTTTGGCTCATTCCAACTCCATGCCCATAGCCTTTTACAGAAAATATGATTTTTCCCTCTTGCTTGTTTATCTCAAAGTTTGCAGATTTTAAACCGAGTAAGGTCCTTGCTTCAACACCAGATAAATTATGATTTCCGAATTTAACTGTTTTTACTCTATCACTTTCTGTGTACTCTAAGATTTTTACTTCATCGTCATTTTCAAAATTTATTTGAATATCTTGATATTTTGTTTTTAACTTTTCTAGTAATTCTTCATAAGTAAAACTTGCTTCTGACGAATATTGGGTATATCCTTCTTCTCCTGCTGTTTCTACAACCTGCAAATATGGGTAATCACTACCTCCCCACACATTTATTGGTATTTCTGTTTTTCCACCACTGTTTGAGTGAAAAAAAGCATTTATTGGTTGATTATTGTATTTGATTATTTTCCCTCTTGTTTCATTTACAGCATCTGTAATTTTTTGCCAATTTTCTTCTCTCTTATCTTCTTCCCACCTTGCTAATCTGTCTTCTTTTGATACCCATGCTTGGCAACAACTACTGCTATCACATATATCGCTATTATCGTGTTTTTTATGGTCTAGTTTATACATAGTATATGTTCTAGCAACAATGCTTTGTGCTTTTAATGCCTCTTTTTCAAAAGTGGCTGGCATTTCAGCTGATACAACATTACACAAATATTCTTCTAATTTTACTTCTTCGATTTCTCCTGTTTCTGTATGTAGTAGTTTTATAACTTTATCTTCTTTTGGTGGTTCTTCATTTGTAACTGTTTCCGTATTTTCTTCTGATGTTTGCATAGAGGCAGTGGGTTGGCTAGTATTTGTGAAAATTGCTGGTAAAATAAAACAAATTGTTGTTAGGCATATTATATATACAAATATTTTTTTCATTTACTTTTCTCCTTTTTTTGACTAGCTTGCATCTGATAATAGAAGTTTCATTTTACCTAATATTTTTCTTTCTGTTCGTGAAACTTGTACTTGGCTAACTCCAAGTATTTTAGCAACTTCTGACTGCGTTTTTTCTTTATAAAAACGTAACATTATAATTTGCTTGTCTTTTGATGATAATTCAGCAAGTGCTTGATTTAATGCGATTTTATTTATAATATTTTCTTCTACATTTTCGCCAGTAGAAATTTTTTCAATTAAACCAATTCCATTATCTCCGTTGTTTGTTTGAACTATTCCGTCAATTGATTCTATTGGTCTTGTTGCTTCTAATGCAACTGCAACATCTTCTTTTTCTATTTTCAATTTTTTTGCTAGTTCTTCTACTGAAATTTCTTCTTTGTTTTTATTTCGATATTCTACTTGTAACTGCCTTATTTTTGCTTGTAATTCTTTGATACTTCTACTAACTTTAATTGCTCCATCATCTCTTATAAACCTTTTTATTTCTCCTAATATATATGGTACTGTGTATGTTGAAAGCTTTACATCAAAATTTGTGTCGAATCTTTTTATTGATTTAATAAAACCCACACAACCTATTTGATATAAATCTTCTAATTCAAAACCTCTACCGCTAAACCTTTTTACTATGCTCCATATTAAGCCACTATTTTCTTTGATTAGTTTTTCCAATAATAATTTATCGCCTTGCTGTGCTTTTTTTATTGTCTCTTTATCATTTTCAAACATATTTTTCTTTCCTTCCTAAGGCATATTTGCTATTTGTTTTGCTTTTTCTTCTGCTTTTATTTTCTTATACATTGTGATTTTTGTTCCAACACCTACAATAGATTCAATTTCTATTTTATCCATAAAACTTTCCATGATTGTAAAGCCCATTCCAGACCTTTCTAAATTGGGCTTTGTGGTATATAGCGGTTCCTTTGCCATTTCTATGTTTTCTATTCCTTTTCCATTATCGGCAATTTCTATTATGATTTCATTTTTATATAGCCTTGTATGTATTTTTACAATTCCAGCTTCATTTTCATAACCATGTATAATGCAGTTTGTTACTGCTTCTGAAACTGCTGTTTTAATGTCTGCCAATTCTTCTATTGTTGGGTCTAGCTGTGATGCAAATGCTGCTACTGCTATCCTTGCAAATGCTTCATTTGATGATTTACTAATAAATTCTAAATTCATCTCATTTTCAAAATTTCCAGTCATTCTTTTCATTCCTTTCCAAGATATAAATTTGCTATGCAATGTTTGTTACTGGTATCAATCTTAAAATACCACTCATTTCAAATATTTTGCTTACACTTTGTGTAAGATTTGCAACTTCTAGTTTTGCTCCTAATAGGTTTGCAAACTTATATCTTCCTACTAGTAATCCTATTCCGGCACTATCCATGAAAGTGACACTATCAAAATCAAATACAACTCTTTTAGGCATAAATCTTTCAATTTCATAATCTGCTTCCCTCCTTATCTTTTGGACACTATGGTCATCAATTTCTTCTGTGATTTTAAAAATTAAAAGCTTGTCCTTTTCATAAAATTTTGCTTCCATACATTGCAACACGTCCTTTCTATATTAGGTTTATTTTCGACTGGTATTATATATCAATTTCCAGTATTTTCCAATAGCAAAATCTTAGAAGTTTTGTCGGTTTATAAGAAGTTTTCGACATTTTTTTCAACCTTAAATCTAAGATAGAGGTTTACTTTTTAGCAAACCTCTTTTAATTACATTTCGTCATCATTTGTTTCATCATATTCAAATTCGTAAGTTATTCCACTTGGTAGGTCTTCTGCTTTTCTTTCTACTTTTTTAGCTGACTTTTCTGCCTTCTTTTCCATTTTACGCATGATTTTTTCTGTTTCTTCTTTTTTGTTTTCTATGCAGTGGTTCATTGTAGAATTAACTTTTTCAATTAGGTCTGGAATATAGTCTAAAAGCTTATCCATACTTGATGAATGATTTACTGGAATTAGTTTTATAGTTTCTTTTGAGATTATTAAAAATGCAATTGGGTTAATGCTTACACCTGCTCCACTTCCTCCGCCAAAAGGTAAACGGTATTGAATTTCCTCTTCTTTGTTTGCTTTTTTATATTCATCTAATGCCTCTCCTTTGAATTCACTACCACCTGCTGCAAAGCCAAAAGATACTTTTGAAATTGGAATAATAACAATATTGTTTGATGTTTCGATTGGTTCGCCTATAATTGTGTTTACGTCAATCATGTCTTGAATACTATTCATAGCCGTAGTCATAAGCCCCTCTATTGGATGTTCGCTCATGTTCTTCCACTCTCCTTTTCTTTCTTAAAATACATATTGTGCTTATAATATGTATCATTTTCACTTTAAATATACCTTCTAATTGGAAATTAACCAAATTTTTACTTTTATAAACTGGTTGAACTTTAAATTTTTGTTTATTAGGTTTGCATTTTGTTTTTTGAAGTAAAATCGTTAAAATTGTGCTAACTGCTGGAATTAGGAAAGATGTTAATATAACATTTTCTGTGCCTAGCTCTACTTCTAAATCTAATTTTTCTGTTTCTAGTTTTATATTTTCTAGTATTTCTTTCAAGTCTTTTTGTATGCTTTTTTCTTTTTCTATTTCCGGGATGATTTTTTCTTTAATTTGAAATTCTTGATTTATCTTTTCAATCTTTTCTTTCGTAAAGCTTAATCTAAAAATTGGAATTTTGTTTAGTACACAAACATAGAAAAAAATTTTGTAGTCCTTGCAAATATGTGGGGGTTCTGATTGGTATTTAAGGTTTTTTATTTTTATTTTAAATGTCATTGATAAAACTAGCAAGACTAAAAAAAGCAATAAAAAAAATGTATAAAATAAAAACATAACCATCTTTCCTTTCTGGTCTTTTTTATCTTATACATATTTTTTCCATTTTTTTATGTTTTAAACATTATTTTTTCTCTACCATGATGTCTCCAAAAATCTTTTCTTGATTTGTTGTAACTTTGTTTCGCCTAGATAATTCTAGTAACCCACTAAATGCTGTTACAACTTCTTGCTTGTCTTTTTGTTTTACAGAAAATAGTCTATTAAATACAAATTTTTTTTGCTTAACCAAAACTCTTACCATTTCTCTAACTTTACTTGCAACTGTGTAATTATCTGTTAAAGCTATTCTTTCGATGTTTTTAGCATTTTGATTTAATTTTGCACTTGTTCTTTCAATTAAATCTTGATATATTTGAGGAATCATTGTATTATTATATTCTTTTTCTAGCTTTCTTTTTGGTAAATCTATTTCTTCTTGTGACTTTGTAATTCGCTTTGAAAATAGCACATAGTTTTCTCTGAGTTTTGATGTTATTTCTTTATATTTTTTGTATTCTATTATTCTTCTAATCAGCTCTTCCTCTGTTAGTTCTTCTTCATCGTCTTCTTGTTTTGGTAATAGCCTTTTTGATTTTAAGTATAGTAAAGAAGATGCCATTACTAGAAATTCACTTGCAATTTCTAAATTCATTTCTTCCATAGCATTTAAATATTCCATATATTGTTCTGTTATTTCCGCTAAATTGATGTCATATATGTCCATTTTGTTTTTTTCAATTAAATATATTAGTAAATCTAATGGACCTTCAAAATTATCAATTTTTATTGCGTATTTCTTCGTTTCAAGTGTTAATAGGCTTGGCATCTTTTTTCCTCTCTTTAATCTTCTTCTATTACTTCTTTGATATTTTCACTATTATATCCTTTTTTCATAAGGTATTGTTTTATTTCATCTATTTCCATCGCATGTTGCTTTTTATATAAAATATTTCTAATTGAATTTCTTTCATATTCTTCAAGTTCTTCGCGGTTTTCGTAGATGTAGTCCTCTATATCATCTGCTGAAATTCCTTTACTTAATAATTTATATTTAAGTTCTTTAATAGATAAATTTTTTAGTTGTTTAAAATTGTTTATTGCTTTTTCAATATATTGCTTGTCATCAATATATTTTGCATCTTTAAGATATTGGATAATATCTTCTAACATATTTTCTTCTATGCTAGTTGCAAACTTTGTTTTTATTTCTTGTTCTGTTCTTTTTTTATATAATATGTATTTTAATACTTTTGTTTTTTGTTCATCAAATTCTTCTACTGAATACATAATTATTCACCTTTTATTCTTCGTCATCATCATCTATTTCTGGTATTTCTTCGCCTAGGCTTTGTTCAAAAGCTTTTTCAAAATTTGCTCTTACCTTTTCTTCTACTTCTGCTAATACAGCTGGGTTGTCTGTTAAATATTTTTTAACATTTTCTCTACCTTGACCAATTCTTTCGCCTTTGTAGCTAAACCATGAGCCACTCTTTTCTATAATATCTAGGTTTACAGCCATGTCTAAGATATTTCCAGCTTTTGAAATTCCTTCTCCATATATAATATCAAATTCAGCTTCTCTAAATGGTGGTGCAACTTTGTTTTTTACAACTTTTACTCTTGTTCTGCTTCCTTTTATTTCACCATCTTGTTTGATGTTTTCAATTTTTCTGATGTCTAACCTAACAGACGCATAGAATTTTAATGCTCGTCCACCAGTTGTTGTTTCTGGGTTTCCAAACATAACTCCTATTTTTTCTCTTAATTGATTTATGAAAATCAATACTGTTTTTGATTTATTGATTGCACCTGCTAATTTTCTTAGTGCTTGTGACATAAGCCTTGCTTGTAGTCCCATGTGTGAATCTCCCATGTCGCCATCTATCTCTGCTTTTGGAACTAGTGCGGCAACTGAGTCCACAACTATAACATCTAATGCACCACTTCTTACTAGGCTTTCTGTTATTTCTAATGCTTGCTCTCCTGTATCTGGTTGTGCAACAATTAAATTATCTATATCTACTCCCAATTTTTTAGAATAAACTGGATCAAGTGCGTGTTCTGCATCTATAAATGCAACTTCTCCACCTTGTTTTTGGGCTTCTGCAATAACATGTAATGCAAGTGTTGTTTTACCAGAAGATTCTGGTCCAAAAATTTCAATAATTCTGCCTCTTGGAACACCTCCGATTCCAAGTGCAATATCTAAACTTAAAGCTCCTGTTGGAATTGCTTCAACTTCCATTGCTTTGAATTCTCCTAGTTTCATTACTGAACCTTTTCCATATTGTTTTTCTATTTGGCTCATAGCAGCCTCTAATGCTTTTTTCTTTTCTGTGTTTTCTCCCATAATTTTTTCCTCCTTAAATTTACCAAAACTTTGTTTGATATTCATATTATATACCAAATTTTTGTTTTGTCAATACTTTTTTTAAATTTTTTATTTATACCATCCTGCTATGTTATAAAAAACGTTGTACCAGTTAGGGTTTGTGTCACCTTTTAAATTTGAATGAAAGCAAACTGTGAATTTATTATTGTATAAACTTATATATGGTACATCTTCTTTATATATTTCTGCAAGTCTTTTGTATCTCTCTTTTAAAGTGTTTTCATCTGTTGTATTTTTTACTTCATCTAAAATCGTATTTACTTCATCATTTACATAGTTTGCCATATTATTTTTTCCAAGAAAAGTTTCTATATTAGGGCTATATGATAAATTTACACTGCATAATAGCATATCATAATTTTTGGTATTTATCGTACTGAAATATTGTTCATCTGTTAGTTCTACAATATTTATTTTTATTCCTAAGTTTGCTAGTTGTGCTTGTATATTTTGTGCTGCTAAAACTCTTGCTCTATCACTTGCTTTTACTGAAAGATTTAATTGAATTTTTTGTGAATTCAATAATTGTTTTGCTTGGTCAGGGTTATACCCGGCACTTGCATCTTCTGCTTGATATATCCATGTTCCATAATCTAGTGGAAAGCTTGATGTATAGTATTGGTTATTATATACATTTGCTACGATGTTTGCTTTGTCTATTGAATATGCTATTGCTTTTCTTACTTCTTTTCTTGAAAGAATTTGATTCTGCATGTTTAATGCTATAAAATCATGTTCTCTCCCTTTCATTTCTTTTTTTGCATATCCTATACTTCCTATATATTCTTGTAGATTACTATTTTGCGTGTCTATAACATCAATGTTGCCCATTTTAAAGCTGTTATATAGTTCACCCAAAGATGAATATAGATTTACAGTTATTTTTTGCAAGGTTAATTCTGTTTTTGTGTCCCACCAATTTTCATTTGGTTGTAAAGTTAGATGTGTTGATTGCACATCTGTGTATTTATACATTCCTGTTCCTACTGGTACTATTCCATCATTGAAATCTTGGTCTTGATAGAATAGACTTGATAAAATTGGAAATGTTAAATTATATTCAAAAAAAGGTTCTTCTTTATTTAAAAATATTTTTAGTGTGTAATCATCTGTTATTTCTACATTTGCTATGTTTTGCACATTGCTTGAATAAAGTGAATCCATGTTTTTTAGTTGTTCAATCGTGAATTTTACATCATCTGCTATAAATTTCTCGCCATTAGCCCATCTTACATTATCTTTTAGTTTTATTATGTAAGTTGTTCCATTTTGCTTTGCCCATTCTTCTGCCAAACATGGCTCTGCTTTATAGTCTGATGATAAATTGATTAGCGGTTCATAAATTAGTCTTGAAATGTCTTGGACATTTTTGTTTTTACTAAAAATTGGGTTAGTGCTGTCAAATGCTGCTACACCTAGTGTTATTTCTGTCACTTTTTCTTCTTGCACACTAACTTGGGTTTGTTCTTGCTCTTTTTTTTCTTCTTCTGTTTTTATTTTGTAAATAGCAAAAATCATAATTCCAACAGCAAATATAGCAAATACATATTTAAAAAAGTTAGACTTCATCTAAAATTTTTCACATTCCTTTCCTAAACTATCTCCTTGCTTATCATATATTATATTAACATTTTTTTCAAGTTTTTATTACATATTTTTCATTTTTTTGCTCATAATATTTATTATATTTACAATTTCGAAAGGAGATTTAGAATTGAAAACTGCAAAGTGGCTTATTTTTGTTGTTTTGATTATATCAATAATTTGTGGAATTGCTTTCTTTTTTGGGCAAAATACTAGCAAAAATAAATCTTCTTATGAAACACAAAAAACTGCTTCTAGTGATAATGAAAACAATAATACAGATTCAACTGCTCATCAACCTGTGGAAACTACTATTTCTACTTTTTCTACAAATATTTATACAAAAGAAACTGGTAGGCAGAATAATATGGAGCTTACCGCTTCTCGCTTAAATGACCATATTGTAAAAGCTGGTGAAACTTTTTCATTTTGTGAATTTTTAGGACCTTCTTCTTCTGAAAAAGGCTATCAAGAAGCGGATATTTTTGATAATAAAGGGAATAAGAAAAAAGGTATTGGTGGTGGAAATTGTCAAATAAGCTCTACTTTATATAATGCTGTTCTAGCTGTTCCTGGTTTAGTTGTTTTAGAAAGACATGCTCACAGTAGCTATGTTCCTTATGTTCAAAAAGATAAGGATGCAGCTGTGGCTTATGGTAGCTATGATTTAAAATTTAGAAATGATACTGGTAAAAATATAAAGTTAAAATTTGATGTTACTCCTGATGTTGTTACAGCAACTATTATTCAACTTGATTGATTTCATATTTTCAGCTTTTCTACATAGATTTATATTGGTGATATTGTGAGAAAAGCAAAAATTTTTATTATAAATGGAATTATCTTAACAATCAGTTCTTTTGCAATTCGTGCTATTGGTCTTATTTTTAATATCTTTATTGCAAATCAAGTTGGTCAAGAGGCAATCGGCAATTTTAGTTTAGTAATGTCTGTTTATCTATTTTTTATTACTTTTGCTTGTTCTGGAATTGGTCTTGCTTCTACTTGTATTATTTCTGAACAACTTGAAAAAACTAGCCGAGAAAGTTGCGTTAAAGTTGCAAAAACATGTATGGTTTTTGCATGTAGTTTTGGTCTTATTGCTTCTTTGGTTTTATCAATATTAGCACCTACAATTTCTAGTAATTGGTTACATCATAAGGTTTCAAAAGCATCAATTTATTTAATCGCATTAGTTTTACCTTTTATCAGTGTTTCTAGTGTTATTAGCAGTTATTTTACAAGTATTGGTAAATCATACAAAAATGCTCTTGTTCAATTTTTTGAGGTACTATCAAAAATTATAGCTACTGTTTTTTTACTACAAAATCAAAATAAAAATGTGGTAACTGTTTGTTATTATTTAGTTTTAGGGGATGTTATTTCAGAGTTTGTCTCATTTTTGTTAAAATACTATATGTTTTATTTTGAAAGAAAAAAATTTGACTTAAAACTTAGTTATACTAAGAAAGTTGGAAAACAGATTTTAAAAATTTCTTTTCCGATTGCAGTTACTTCATATATTCGCTCTGGGCTTTCTTCTTTACAGCAATTTTTAATTCCTATGCGTTTGCAAGTATATGGTTTAAGCTATTCATTAGCTACTGCAAAATACGGCTTAATAAATGGTATGGCTATGCCTGTTATTATGTTTGCAAACCTTTTTACTACTTCATTTAGTAGCCTTCTAGTTCCAGAATATGCTCGACTGCTCGCAGGGAAAAATTTTGGCAGAATGAAAACTGTTTGCAATAAAATTTTTAAGATTACTTTCAATTTTTCTTTTTTAGTTGCTGGTGTTCTACTATTTTTTGCAAATGAAATTAGTTTTGCTGTTTATAACAATTTAGAAATTGCTACATATCTACGTTTGTTGGCACCTTGCGTTGTTTTTATGTATGTTGATAATATAATAGACAATATTTTAAAAGGTATGCAGGCACAGTTCCATGTTATGTGTGTAAATATTTGTGATTTAGCAATTATAATTTTTAATATATTTTTCCTTGTTCCTATTTATGGAATAACTGGATATATTATAAGTATTATCATCAGTGAAGTTTTTAATTTTATATGTAGTTTCATGCTTTTAAAAAAGAAATTAAAAGTCGAATTTGATTTTTGGAATTTTCTAATAAAACCATTTTTATTGATATTTCCATGTTTCGTACTTTGCTCTATTATACCTTTTGAGTTTGAAAATATTTTTATAAACATTGGTTTTAAAATAATTGTATTTACTTCTTTTTATTATTTATTTTTATCAAGGATTTGAGTACATACATATTAACATATATTCTTTTGCATTTCAATAATTTTGAAATTTTTTTCATCGCAAAATTCGACAAATTTCGACTTTTGCCCTCACAATAAAGAGGATGGTTTTTATCATCCTCTCTATTTAACTTCTTAATAAATCAACCCAGCTATATATCACTCGTTTTGACATAGTGAAAAAATTTAATTCATCAACGTCATTTTTTGCTACCAGATTGACTTTTCCTATAACTTCTCCATCTAGTGTAAAAGTCATTTCTCCTAATTTGTCTCCAACATTGATTTTGGCTGAAACGGCATCTGGTAAATTGATGTTTTGCTCTATTTTATCTTCTTTGCCTTTTTCAATTAAAGCCCCACTATCATCTTCCAATACTACGTCAATATTGCTATGAACTCCTTTTGTAACACTAATATTTTTTACAAAGTCTCCTTTATTTCCAAAGCTTTTAAAAGTAAATTTACTAAAACCGTAATCTAATAGTTTTTGTGCCTCGCTGAAACGCACTTTTGTTGATGGTGCTTTCATTATAACAGCAATTAAAGATAAATCATCTCTTGTGGCACTTGCAGATAAATTATATAATGCCAGAGATGTTGAGCCTGTTTTTAAGCCTGTTGCACCTTTATATGTTTTTATCAATTTATTTGTATTTGAAAGTTGAGATTTTCCGTCTCGTAAACTATCCATCCAGATTGTAGTATATTTTGTTATTTCCGGATATTTATTCAATAATTCTCGTGACATCAAAGAAATATCATAACTTGAAGTTAAGTGGTCATCTTCATCAAGTCCATGGCAATTTTTAAAAGTGGTATCATTCATTCCAAGTTCTTTTGCCTTATTGTTCATAAGTTCAACAAAAGCTTCTTCACTTCCTGAAATAAATTCTGCCATAGCCACAACACAATCATTAGCAGAGTTTACGCAAATTGCTTTTAACATTTCATCAACTGTTAGAGTTTCCCTTGGGTCAAGCCAAATTTGTGAGCCACCCATAGCAGCTGCATTTTCAGAGCAAGGCACTTCATCTGTTAAAGAAATTTGCTTATTTGAAATTGCTTCCATAATGAGCAAAATGCTCATAACTTTTGTAACAGAAGCGGGGCGAAGTTTTTCATGAATATTATGGCTATATAGTATTTGACCTGTATGCTGTTCAATTAAAATTGCTGATTCGCTTTCTAGTTTTAAATTATTTTCCTCTGATACCTCACTACTTACTGCAATTGCATCATTTTCACTTGCTAATTGCCAAATATATCCTATTGCAAAACTGTGAATAGGTACACTAATCATAAGAAAAATTAAAGTAATTGTAATGTATTTTTTTAAATTCATAACATCATTCCTTTCTGCTTAAAATATATGAAAATTTTATAAAAAAATAACTTTACAATTTAACGAATTTGATATATGATTAAGAAAAATATAGATAGGAGTGGATAGTATGCCATCTTGGGCAATTCATTTAGCAATAGCAACAAAATTAAATAAAAAACTAAAATTTAATAATCAAGATAAAAATATATTTTTACTAGGAAATCTTTTACCAGATGTTTTAAATGGCTTTCTTGTAGAAAATATATCACACACAGTTTCACATCTTGAAACGCATTTTGCAGTAGAAGTTCAAATTTGCAATCACAAAGAACATAGGCATGATATAACAGGGTTTTATAACAAATATCATAGCAAGTTTTCAAATCCTCTTATTTTGGGATATTATTCTCATATTATATCAGACACTTTTTGGAATAGTACAGTTTATGGAACAAAAGGTGTTTTAGACGAAGATAAAAAAGTAATTGGTTTGAAATTAAAAAACGGAGAAAATTTTTTAGCGCCAAGAGAAACTTTGAGAAAAATAAAGACAAATGATTTCAAGATTTTTTCAAAATACATCTATGAGAATAATTTAGCAGATATTCCAGTATATGATGAAAAAATGTTGGAATATGCAAAAGATATTGATTGGTTAAATTTAGAGAAGTCCGATATTCAAGAAACTATTAAATATATAGAAGAAATGGCAAGGCTGAAAAAGCCTCTTGAACTAGAATGTCCAGATTATCAAATATTTTCACAAGAAGAAATGCAGAAAATTTTTGATGACTGCATAGAAGATATAGAAAATAAATTGAATTGAAATTGCCCCGCAAAATATGCGGGGCTTTGTTTAATTTAACCTAATATTGCTTTTTGTAAAAATTTAAGTGCGTCATAAAGTGTTACTGCTCCATCATCATTGTAATCCATTGTCCATAATTCATTTTCTGTTTGAGTCCACTTTAATATTGCTTGTTTTAAAATCTGCAAAGCATCATATAAAGTTACTCTGCCGTCGTTGTTTACATCACCTTTTAGTCCACGAGTTACTGTTATTGTAGTTGTAGCAGATAAACCGTTATCCGTAGTTACTGTAAATGAGCCTTTCCCTGGTTTTACACCTTTAAGTGTGATTGTGTGGGTTTTATTATTATGGGTTGATGAATATGCCTTTTCATCATCTTCAAAGCTCCATTTAAGCTCTGTTGGAAATGTTGATTGATCCTCTGGTCCAAACTTCACTTGGATTTTTACTTCCTCTCCTACTTTTAAATCAACATGTTCAGGCATAATAATGCTTTTGGTTTCATAAAGAACTCTAATTGTTTCTTCATCTACTATGTCGCCGTATGTCAAGCGTATTGTAGCCATTCCTGGTCCAACACATTGTATATGACCTTTATCATCTACTCTTGCCACACTTGTATCTGTACTTTCAAATTTGAAATTATCACAAGTTACAGCTATATTAGCAATAGGGCTTTCCCATTCTTGATTATATAATCTTACTATTGCGTCTGCTGTGTCATTAACATCTAGATAAGGAACTCCTGTAACATTTTTAGTACGTACATATAGTGATAAAGTTGATATATATCCTTTATATATATTTATCTGCTCAGAAACTTGCTTTGTTTCCCTTTTTACTTGACCTTCATATTCTGTTTCTGCAAAAATTTGCACCCAATAATATACACCATTTCCCTCGAAACAGCCTATACCTACTGATTTATAGCCATCTCTCATCATATTAGCTTTATGCCCAGAAGAGCCCATCCAGCCAGAAAATGCTCCACTTGCGCTACTATAACCTGCTAAGATATTTTCACCCCTTGCGCCTGGATAATCTAAACCATCAAATACTGTAAAATTATCTGTGCCATTTGGTCTAGTGTGACTGAAATATGTGCTTATTTCTATTGCCCTCTTCATCGCTAGTTCTGTTAATTGTTTATCGATAACTAATGAGTCTTTTCCTTCATTTGCTCTTTCTTGATTTACTAAGTCTAGCATGTCTAATGCTGCTCCATAATCAAGAGTTCCTGAAACTGTAAATACTTCTCCTTGCATCCATCCGCCATCTCCATCAGACATCAAACCTGCTGGAACAGTGTATTCAGGTATTTCTGGTTTGCACCAATTTTTAAATATTCTTTTTATACCAGAAGGCATTTCCACACTTTTTAAATTTGGGCAACCATCAAAAGCACTTGTGTTTATTCTCTCTAATGTTTGAGGGAAGATAACCTCTGTTACATTACTGCATCCCCTAACATCATACTGTCCAATTGTTTTTATTGTACTACCGAGAATAATCAATTTTATTTAATTGTGTACAATTTTGAAATTGAGCAGGAGTTGTTGTATTACAATTTATTGTTGCAGTAGTTAAAGCTGTACAATTTTGGAACGTAGTACCAATACCAATTGAAGTTATGCTCCTTGGTAATGTAATTGTTTTTAATGCTGGTAAATAGCTAAATACAAAGTTATCTAGTGTTGTAACTGAATCAGGAATATTGATTTGCTCTAAATATGTAGATTTTCTAAAACAAATTTCATCCAAAGTTGTAACTGTTCCTGGAATAGTATATGTAGTATCTCGTTTAGCTACTGGGTATGAAATCAATTCTGTTTTTTGTTTATTATATAGTACACCATCTTGTGAAGAAAAGGCGGTGTTATTTCCATTAACTTCTATCTTTTCTAGTTGTAAACAATCATAAAATACATATTTTCCCATTGTTGTTACACTTGCTGGGATTGTAATATTTGTGATTGCTGTACGGTCAAATGCGTATGTATCAATTGTTTGAACATTGTTTCCTATTTTTATTGTACTTAGTGCTTTACATTGAGTAAAAGCTCCTTTACCTATTTTAGTTATTGTGTCTGGAATTGTTACACTTGTAATCTTAGTTTTAAGTTCAAATGCAGTTTCTCCTATACTAGTTACCGTCTTATTATCAAGTGTATCTGGAATTGTTAATACAGTTTCACTTCCTGTATATTTTGTTATTTCTACTGTGTTATCGTTTAATACTTTATATGTATAATCTGAGCTTGTTGCGCCATAGCTGTTGAATATATATATACCGCTTAATAATACAATAGTTAAAAATATTGTTATTATTTTTTTCATTTTTTTCCCCTCTTTCTATCCCAATATCGCTTTTTGTAGAAATTTAAGTGCATCATAAAGTGTAACTTTTCCATCATCATTATAGTCCATTATATATAGTTCTTCGTCTGATAAATCTCCTTTTAAAATTGCTTGTTTCAAGATTTGTAAGGCGTCGTATAGTGTTACTTTTGAATCTTTATTCACATCACCTTTCATTACTTCAACAGTTGAACAAAAATCAACTGTGTATTTATAAGTAACTGTGTTTAAATTTTCATCTTGCATTCCATATACTTCTACTCCGATAGTAGTATTAGCAGGTATTGTTTTATTTTCTCCACCTAGCAAATTTACTAATTCATCTGGCATTTTAAAGTTTACGACTGGATAACTTGATTCTAAGTAAACATATCCTTGATATTCTTTTTCTTTATATGTGAATTTCACTTTTACTGTTCCATTAGTTCTTTCTGGTAAGTATATTGACCAAAGTTCTCCTACCTTCATCTCTGTATTTGGGAAATATCCTGGTGATGGGAAAGAATAGAATTTTGCTTTACTAATATCTTTGTTGTCATCATAGTAAATTGATACTGCTGAAAATCTGTCACAATATCCAAAGCTTACTCCTGTTGCTTTTGGGTCTAACATACTTTGCCTATGACCTGTACTATTTGCACTTACATTGTTTGAGTCACTTACATAGTCTTGGATAGCTTGGTATGGGGTCATATCTCCATATCCTACATTTCCTGAATATATATCTCCCACTTGATATTTAGCAGAACATCCGTCATGTGCTTCGGCAAAAAAATCGTCTGCCATATCTGCTGGTTTAGTTGGGTCATGGCTTATCTGTCCATTCACTTTCATTAAAAGTGCTGCTTTTTGACTTCTTGACATTTTTTCTGTATTGATTTCTATTTCGTCCACTCCTACAAGCCATCTATAATAGTTTAGCATATTAAGTGTATCTGTTATAACTTCTTGTTTCAAAGAACCTTCGTAATATGGGCTAACTGGGCTTGGAGCTTCTTGATATATTGTGTTTTGATAATCAAATGTAGGCTTAATTTGTTTATATTTTGCTATGATGTCAGATTTTGTTCTACTACCAGTACTGCTGTCTTTATTTGTGTAAACTATATTTTGTACATCTATCAAGTTATCTTGATTTAGTTCGATTTTTTTCATAACTTCTTCATTAGAAAGTTTTAAATAAAGTGCATTGTTAAAATATGTAAGTCCATCCGCTTTTTTGTAGTCTGATAGTCCTGTATTTATATATTGCTCACATTTCAATGTTTCTAAGTTTACTTTATATATGTTGTTATTTTTTCCCATTATATATGCGTATCCACCTTGAACACATGCTATTGTGTCTGCTGGGTATGGGTCAAATGTGTAGTCACTCACTCCTGATTTTGCGTCAAATACAAATTCTCTGGAAATTCCCATCTGAGATTCATCAGTTATTGGTAAATCATAATTGAATTTTGCAATTCTTCCATACTGGTCAGCTGCATAAATACCTTCATCATCTAAGAACTTCCAGTTTGGGCAATACGCGTAAACTCCCATTTGAATATTTCTGCCATAAAATGTATATAAATTTACTGCAAAACTTCCATCTTCATTTAATTTTTGTTGCCCTTCATGTACACTTTGAAAATATGATAAATTGTCATACATTCTATGTTTTTCTTCAATAAATAAAGCTTTGTCATTTGGGCTAATTCCTTTTATGTATATATAATTTTTACCAGTTTCATCTTCAATTGGTGTTCTATCATATATTAAGTGTCCATCTTCACTAAATACTTTTATTCCTGTTTTCTTGTATGTAATATATACTATTCCTTTGCTATTAACTGCAAAGCTTTGCATTTCGTCGTTTCCAACCTCTGGTACATCAAATTCACCTTTAAAAACTTCTTCCCCTGTTTTTAAGCTTACCCCCACTATGTAAGCTTTGTCTTGTACTATATAGGGTTCCTTATCTTTTATGTACATGATATAAATCGTATTATGGTTATAAAAATAGCCAATATATGATTCTTTTTCTTGCCTATCGAATTGATATACTAATGTATTGCTATTACTTGCTATGTCGTGTTTGTATATTTTAAAGCCATAAACATACCAATGGTATCCATCTGTTGCATCTGCTCCATTTACATACTCTGCACCTATTGTAGGTATAGAGTATTCTTCATCTGTTTCTAACGCATTAACATGGCAAAATTGTGCTAATATGAAAAGTAAAATTATTGATATTAAGCATATTTTCTTTTTCACTTAAATATCCCCCTTTTTCCTTTTTATTCTTATAAATATAACTACTAAAATTATAATTACGATGATAACTCCTGCGACTAGCCAACCTATTATTCCATTATTTTGATTTTCTGAAACCTCATTTTGTGAAGTTTCTTTTTCTCCTTGTAGAACAGCATTTATTTCTACATTTTGTTCTTGTGATGTTTCTTCACTATTTTCGTTTTCTTGTGAAGTTGCCTGTGTATTTGTTTGTTTAGTTTCTTGATTGCTTTCTTGATTGTTGTCATTTTGATTTGTTTTTTCCGAATTTTGACTTGTTTTACTACTATTTGCTTTTACTTGGCTTTCTGCAAATTTTATTGTTCCATTTTTTACACTACTTGCTATTTCGTTATTTTCTAAGTCTATCAGTTCTTTTACTTCAATTTTGATTGTATCTTCGCTGTTGCTTATTCCGCTCTTTTGCCTTTAAAACTATTTGATACATTTCGCCAGATTTTTTTAAACCTGTAAGAGAAGCGGCACCTATTCTTATTCTTCCTTCATCAGCGTAGTTTTCATGTAAGCAAATAGTCCCATTTGCAGCATCTAATTGCTCTGCTGAAACAAATTCAAAATCATTTTTGTCATAAAAAATATCTAGCTTAATTCCTGAAATTTTTTTCTCTTGCCCTTCTATATTTGCTGTTTTTATTTTTAAATTTATAGTATCCCCTGATTTTACATTTTCTTTATTTTCGATAGAAAATTCAACATTTGAACTTGCAAAAACTGTTATATTGCTTAAAATTATTAAAATCATAATACTTGTCGCTATAATTTTCTTCACTTTTTTATTTCCTTTCTCGTGTTAAATTTCAACCGCATGTACAATTATTCTCTTTCCCCTATTATCACAAGTTGATAAAGTTAAAAGTTTTTCTTCTTCTCCCGGCATTGTTGCAAAATTGATTTTACTTTTCTCGATTGCAGTGTTTATAAATTCTGCTCTGTTCTCTAAAATTGTTTGTATTGGTTCTCTTACTGGTTCTGAAATATATGTTGAAAATACTTTATATTCTTTTTCTTCCTTTTCTGTATATATTTTTATCTTTATGTCATTTCCTAATTGATTTTCTATAATTTTTTGCAAGTCCGCAAACATTTTTCCAGAGCGCATGTTATGCCCATATATCACTGTGTTTTCATCCTTAAAATCTGGTACATTTTTATAATCTAAAAAAATTGAACCTGCTGAATTATAGTTTTTATACATATCTTTTTCTAAGTAATACTCATTGTCATTAGTTTGAAAAACTGGGTAGTCAATTGTTGTTTCTGGAATTTCTATCCATGCAACAACATCTTGATTTATAGATTTTATTTTAGCAAAATCTATTTTTCTGGTAGTTTCACCTGTCTCTTCCGAGGTTTCTGAAATAACATCTTCTCTTAGTTTAGTTATTTGACTTTCTGATGCTAGATTGCTTGTAAACCATATTGTAAGCTTAATTGTAGAAAATATAAAAATAATGAAGCAAACTATAATTATACAAGCTCGTTTGTTTTTTAAAATCATCATCAGTGTTATATTTCTGTTTTCGCTTTCTTTCATTCGTCTTGCTTTTGGTTTTACACGTTTTGCTTTTGCCATATATAGTCTCCTTCATTTTGAAAGGGGAAATTTATATGTTCAAATCTCCCCTTTTAGTCTCTATTTTTTTGTTTTTTTAGCAATTATGATTCCTGCAAGTGAGAAAATCATTAAGCTAATATATAAACCTACATTGATGTCCCCTGTTTTTGGAGATAATGTATCTAATTTAGCTTCTTCTCTTGCAACTTGTTCTTGTGTAACAACTTCTGCTTCTACTTCTATTTCCATTTGAGTTTGAACTCCGTTTGATGCAGTTACTGTGATTACTGCTTTACCTGTTCTTAGAGCTCTAACTACACCATTTTCGTCAACTGTTGCAACATCTTCGTCAGATGATGAATATAGTAATTCTTTGCTATCTGTTGCATTTCCTGGTAAGAAGTCAACTGTTAATTGCAAAGTGTCTCCTGGTTTTAATGTTTTATTTTCATTTGTTACTTCAATACCTTCAATTGCTATTTCTTTAATTTCAATTTCGAAACTATCTGTCATTTCTCCATTTTTTATTGTGATTGTTGCTTTTCCAGCTTTTAGACCTGTAATTACACCATTTTCATCTACTGTTACAACATCTTCATCAGATGATGACCATGTTACTGTTTTTTCATCTGTTGTATTTTCTGGTAGATATTTAACTGTTAGCTGATGGCTTTCTCCTTTTAATAAAGAATCTATTTTATTGTCAATTGCTATACTTGTTAAGTTAATTTCTGTAACTGTTACTTCACATGGTGATGATGTAAATTCACCAACTTGTGCTGTTATATGTGCTGTTCCTGCTTTTTTTGCTGTAACTTTTCCGTTTGCATCAACTGATGCAACCTCATCATTATCACTTGTCCATGTAACAGTTCTTTTATCTGTTGTATCTGCTGGTAAATATGTTACTGTTAATGTTTCACTTGTTCCTTTATAAAGTGATAATTCGTCTTTAATTTCGATTCCTGTTAGTGGAACTTGAACTGTTACAACACAATCTGCTGTGTAGTTTCCAACTTGTGCTCTTACAACTGCTGTTCCACCTTGTTTTGCTATAATTGTTCCATCTGGCTTAACTTCAACTACATTTGGATTTAAACTTACAAATGAAACTGTCTTATCATCTGTTGTGTCTGCTTCATTAAGAATTACTTCTAATTTATCTGTTTCTGTTTTATTTAGTGTTACTGTTTGTTTATTAAGTCTAATTCCTGTTAAAGGTACTTTAACGTGAACTGTAAGTACCGCATCTGCAACACCTTCTATATTTGATTTTGCAATTATTGTTCCTTCTCCTGCTGATAAACCTTTTACTATTCCATCTGGTGTGACTGAAACAATATCTGGTGTGCTACTTTGGTAAGTAACTGATTTTGTATCTGTTGTTTCTTTTGGATAATATAAAATTTCTGTTGCTTTTTCTTGTCCCTTATTTATAGTTATTTCTGTTTCTTTAAATGCTATTGTTGTAATATGAACTTCTGGAACTTTAACTGTTATTACATCTGATTTACTTCCGCATGTTGCTTTTATTGTTGCCATTCCTGGTTTTAATGCTGTGATTTTTCCTTCACTATTTACTGATACTACATCACTTGGTTCACTGCTCCATGTTACTGTTTTGCTATCTGTTGTATCTGCTGGCAAATATTCTACTTCTAATGTTCTAGATTGTTTTGGTAATAATTCATCAATATTTCCGCCTTTAATTTTAATTCCTGTTAAATGATTTACAACTTTTACTGTTACAGTAACTGGTGTTACATTTGGCATTTTTGAACTTACTGTTATTGTAGTTGTTCCTGGTGTTAGTGCTTTGATTTTTCCTTGACCATTTTCCAAGTTTGTAACTGATGCAACTGTCCCATTTGAACTAGTCCAAGTTAAAGTCTTGTCGTCTGTTGTGTCTGCTGGTGTGTAAGTTACTGTTAATGTTTTTTCATCGTTTTTATTTAATTCTATTGTTCCTGTTTCACTTAAAGATATTGATTGTAATTTTGAAGTTACATTTACTTTACATGTAACAGGTGCAACGCCATCTACACTTGATTTTGCTGTTATTACTGTTTCTCCAAGTGATAGAGCTGTTACTGTTGCTTTTCCTTGTTCTGTTGAAACTACTGATACTATTCCCTCTGGGTAAGTAGACCATGTTATATTTTTGCTGTCTGTTGTGTTTCCTGGTTTATATGTAACAATTAAATCTTTTTGTTGATTTTTTGCCATGTCTAATTCAGAATAGTTTAATGCTATTTCTTTTAGTTCTGATGTAACTGTAACTGTGCATTTTGCAGTTATGCTTTGGTTTGCTTTTGCAGTTGCTGTGATTTCAGCTTCTCCTGGTGCTACTGCTACAATTTTACCATTTGATTCAACTCTTGCAATGTCAGGTTTGTTACTTGACCATGTAACTTCTTTTACATCTGTTGTATCTGTTGGTAGATATGTTACAGATAATGTTTCATCTTCACCAATTCCTAGTGTTGTATTCTTTGGTATAGAAATTGATGTTAATGGTGTTTTAATTTTTCCAGATAGTGTGCTTGTTGAGTTAATTGAAAATGGTGTGTCTTGTGTACTTCCATCTGTATATTTAATATTTGAAAATGACATATTAAATGTTCCTGTTGCTCCTTGTTTTACTTTAAAACGTAATGTGAACATTTTTCCAGATGGTAAACTACTGCTTGTATTTGATAATAGGAAAACTACCTTTGACATATCTGATGATTCATAAGATACTAATTTAAAAGCTCCTATTTCTAAATCATTATCATTGATAAGATACATTCCTTCTTCAGCTTCTGTTGAATTTATAATCTCTAATTTTTCTGAGTTATAGTTTAAAATTCCAGATATAGCTTTTGCTCCATTTGCTGCATCTTTTAAGTTAAAATCTACTGCAAATGTTTCACCTGGTGATACTAATAGATTGCCTTCACTTTGTTTTACAATCTCTAAACTTGCTGTACTATCAACAGCATAAGATGTTAGAGGTACAATATTACCTAATAATATTACAAATAAAATTAAAAGTGGTAATATCCTTTTTTTCATTTTTAATCAATCCTTTCTTATTTTAATATTTATAATTTATTTTTACCATTTAGCTTGTCTTTTGCAATTATTCTGCACCTCCTTAAAACATAAAAAAGAAACTTAAGCAAAACAATTAAAAAATTGTTCTGCTTTAAGTTTCTTTAATCTATTGGAGTTAATGAAAAAACCGCAAATTTTTATTATTTGTGTTGTTTTTAAAATTATGATATATATATATATATATATATATATGCAGTATCAACGCTTACACGGTTTTTCATGGTTATTGTCCTTTCTTATTTTATTCATGTATAATTATATTCTAAATTATATAATTTGTAAATATTTTTTTGGAAAATTTTTCATTATTTTACAACTTCTACATTTATATTTAAAGTTTCGCCATTGATGTTGCTTTCAGTGTATTCTATTTTCTCATCATTATATATAACTTCTTTTGCTAATGTCTCATGTTTAATCAATTCTTCGTTTTCTTTGATGATTTCTTCTAACATCTTATTTCCAGCTACATATAATTTGATGTTATCTAATACTTCAAAGCCTTTGTCTTTTCTCATGTTTTGAACTTTTGATAATATTTCTCTTATATAGCCTTCTTTCTTTAATTCTGGTGTTATTTGAGTATCTAAGACTACACCCATTTCGCCTTCTCCACCAAAAGCAAAGCCATCTTTTCCGTGCATTGTGATTAACAAGTTTTCACTGTCTAAGCCAATTTCAGTTCCGTCAATATCAATATATTCAATTTTTCC
Organism: uncultured Clostridia bacterium; assembly: GCA_947594935.1. GTDB lineage: Bacteria > Bacillota > Clostridia > TANB77 > CAG-508 > CAG-269. The sequence continues at coordinate 48,820 of CANQEM010000008.1, forward strand.
ACTCTTAACTTTTGTTGCTAACTGCATTTGATTTTTCTTTGCAATTTCTTCCTTTATTCTAGGAATCAATTTTCCATATTCTTTTCCTAAAACTGGTAAATTTGGCTTGATTTCAAAGTTTACATATTCAGCCATGTCTGCACCTAATTCTATTTGTTTTACATTTAATTCTTCTTTAACAATGTCTGAATAATATTCTGGTAAAGTTCCAACAGAGATTAGCATTTTAGAAAGTGGCTGTCTATTTTTGATATTAGCTGAGTTTCTTGCACTTCTACCTAGTTTTACAATTTTATATGCTAAGTCCATTTCTTCTTCAAGCTTTTTATCAATAGTTTCTTCTTTGACTTCTGGCCATAGGCATAAATGAACACTTTCAGGTTGAGTATTGTCTAAACCAACTACAAGGTTTTGATAAATTTCATCTGCCATAAATGGTACAAATGGTGCTATAACTTTTGCTAATGTTGTTAGAACAGTATATAGAGTGATATATGCTCCGATTTTTTCGTCATTTATTTCTTGCGCCCAAAATCTTTCACGATTTCTACGTACATACCAATTTGATAGTTCGTCTGTAAAATCTTCTATTTGTAAAGCTGCACCTGTTATGTTATATTCTCCAAGTTTTTCATCTATTTCTTTAACTAATGTATTTAGTTTAGAAATTATCCACTTATCCATAACATTATTTATTTTAAAGTCGGCATATTTTAATGGGTTGAATTTATCTATTTCAGCATATAGCACATAGAAAGAATATACATTCCACAAAGTACTTAAAAAGCCTCTTTGAGTTTCTTCTACATTTTCTAATGATAACCTTGTTGGTAGCCATGGTGCACTACATGTGTAGAAATGCCAACGTGTTGCATCTGCTCCTACTGTGTCTAGTAATAGGAAAGGATCAACACCATTACCTTTCGATTTTGACATTTTTTGACCTTTTCCATCTAATACATGACCTAATACTATACAGTTTTCAAATGGACTTCTTTCAAATAAAGATGTTCCTATTGCTGTCAAGGTATAGAACCATCCTCTTGTTTGGTCAACTGCTTCTGATATGAAATTTGCTGGGAAATTGTTGTCAAATATTTCTTTATTTTCAAAAGGATAATGCCATTGTGCAAAAGGCATAGAACCAGAGTCAAACCAGCAGTCAATTACTTCTCTTGCACGTTTCATTTCTTTACCACATTTTGGACATCTTAATTTGACATCATCAATATATGGTTTGTGTAATTCTATGTCTTCTGGGACATCAATTCCTTTTTCTCTTAATTCTTCTATACTTCCTATACATTCTCTATGTCCACAGTTTTCATCTTCGCAAGTCCAAATTGGAAGTGGTGTTCCCCAATAACGGTCTCTTGAAATTCCCCAATCTATAACATTTTCTAGGAATTTTCCAAATCTACCTGTTCTGATTGTATCTGGATACCAATTTACTTTATTGTTGTTGTCAACTAGCTCATCTCTTAGTTTGCTCATTGCAACAAACCAGCTTTTTTTTGGGTAATATAGAAGTGGTGTGTCACATCTCCAACAATGAGGATATGAGTGTAAGTGTTTTTCTTTGCTATATAGTTTGTTATTTTCTTGTAGCCATCTACAAATATCTTCACTACAATCTCTTACGAATTTTCCTGCCCATGGTGTAACTTCTTCTACGAATTTTCCAGATTTATCTACTAGGTTTATAAATGTAATTCCATTTTGTTTTGAAACAATGCTGTCATCTTCACCATAAGCTGGTGCAATATGAACAATTCCAGTTCCGTCTTCAAGATTTACGTAGTCGCCATGGATAACTACAAAAGCTTTTCCTTCTACTTTTGCAAAAGGCATAAGCCTTTCATATTCCATTCCTAATAAACTTTCGCCTTTAAAAGTTTCTAGTAGTTTATATTGTTTGTCTTTTAAAACTTTTTCTAATAAATCTTTTGCTAAAATATATTTTTCATATTTAGGCTCGTCATCTGTTCCAACATTTACTTCTACTTTTGCATATTCGTAGCTTTTGTTGATACATAGAGCTAGGTTTGATGGCAAAGTCCATGGTGTTGTTGTCCATGCTAAAATGTATGTATCTTCTTCATTTTTTACTTTGAATTTTGCGATACATGTCATATCTTTTACATCTTTATATCCTTGTGCAACTTCGTGTGAAGATAAAGCTGTTCCACATCTTGGGCAATATGGCATAACTTTATGACCTTCATATAGTAAGCCTTTTTCCCACATTTGTTTTAAAGCCCACCATACTGATTCAATATATTCATTATGGTATGTTACATAAGGGTCATCCATGTCTACCCAAAAGCCTACTTTGTTTGTCATTTCTTCCCAGATTGAAACATATTGGAATACGCTTTCTTTACACTCTTTGACAAATTTTTCAACTCCATATTCTTCTATTTGTTCTTTTCCTGAAATTCCAAGCTTTTTCTCGATTTCAAGTTCAACAGGTAAGCCATGTGTATCCCAACCGGCTTTACGAATTACTTGATAACCTTTCATTACTTTGTATCTTGGAATAATATCTTTCATAACTCTTGTTTCAATGTGACCTACATGTGGTTTTCCATTAGCTGTTGGTGGTCCATCATAAAATGTAAAATATCTTTTGCCTTCGTTCATGGCAAAGTTTTTCTTTATGATGTCTTTTTGTTTCCACATTGCAGCAACTTCTTTTTCCATACCTACAAAGCCATTTTTTAATTCTACTTTTTTATACATTTGCATCTCCCCCTAAAAAGCAAATAAAGCCACTTCATCCTATATTTTAGGACGAAATGGCTTAGAATTCCGCGGTACCACCTAATTTAGTAATTTAAAATTACTCTCTCAATTATCTTTAACGCAGATTTACGTCTAAACTTATTAAGATGAATTCTGTTCAGTTTAGAAACATAAGGTGATAACAAATTATTTTTACTTACCAAATTTTCAGCTACCTTTGGCTCTCTACTAGATATTTTATAATTTGTGTTGTCCTTATTACGTTTTTATTTTAATAATTATATCATGTTTTTTTTATTTTTCAAGTATTTTTAGGTATTTTTTTGAAATTATTTTAAATTTTTCCTGCATTTTTTCTAAATTTCGACATACACTATTTAAAAAAAATTAAATAAAGGTTGTGGACAGTTATGAATCAAATTTTGGGAAATGTTGAAATCGAACTCAAAGAAGAAAGTCATCATTTTAAACATTTTTTTGTTTTTTCAGTAAGCATTCTTGTTTTGCTTTCTGCTTTTTTTGCGTATCTCATGTATAATTCTAATTTGAATCAAAAAACTAGCCGTTTTTTGCAATATAATTATGAAACAATGCAGTTATATGCTTCTTCAAATTCTTATTCTAATTTAGAAAAAAATAATTCATACACTAAGAAATTTATTATTGGAGAAATTGAAATTCCAAGTTTGAAAATTTCTTATCCCGTTTTTTCAAAGTTAGATGATGAAAGTTTAAAAGTTGCTCCATGTATTTTTAACGGAAAAATGCCACCTGAAAGTGGCAATTTGTGCATTGCTGGTCATAATTATAACAACAATAAATTTTTTAGTTCTATTTCCCAATTAAAAAAAGGAGATACTATCATACTTTATGATACCGGTCATCATAAGTATGTTTACTCTGTTTTTGCTAATTACGAAGTAAAAACAGATGATTTATCTCCTATTTCTTCCATTTCTTTTCAACATGAGTTGACTCTCGTTACTTGTAACAATTTTAATAATCATCGCATTATTATTAAAGCTGAATATTAAACATTTTTCCAGAACCATTCTAAACTGTCGTCTACGCTCTTTTTACCTTTTTCTTTTGCTTCAATATCATCTACCCATAAATATCCAAAGAAGCATATTCCTACGAATACAAAGTCTACTGCTAAGCATGTAGAAAGTGTAGATGTTAAACTTCTAAATTCTTCTTGTAGAGTAAATAGCTGTGCTCCATGAATTACCAATAAAATTAGTGATGCAAATAAAGGTATTGCTGCTATATAACTTTTCTTTAATTCTTGTGATAAGAAAAGTAATAGAATAATTGCGGTTAAAAGTAAAATTAGTGTTAATGGATTTGCTATATTAAAAACATACATTTTGCTTACCCCTTTCTCTTTTGTTACGAATATATCATACCACTTATTTTTTAATCATGCAAGCATTTATCTTTTACATTTTTGTTACATTTTTATTTCAGTTTTGTTTCAATTAAATGTGCTATATCTTTTGCTTTTTGAGTAATATATTCTTGGTTTTCTCCTTCTATCATTACTCTTACAAGTGGTTCTGTTCCAGATGGTCTAATTAAAACTCTGCCATTTCCATCAAATTCTTCTTCTAATTTGTTTATTGCTGTTTTTATTTCTTCGTCTTTTTCATAGTCATATTTTTTCTCATTTGATACTTTTGCATTTACTAATACTTGTGGATATAACTTAACTATGCTTGCCACTTCTGATGCTGGTTTGTTAGCTTCAAGAATTGCTTGTATTAGCATAATTGATGTTAAAATTCCATCTCCTGTTGGGTTGTAATCAAGTAAAATTACATGTCCTGATTGCTCTCCACCTAGGCTATGACCACCTTTTAACATTTCTTCTAGTACATATCTATCTCCTACTTTTGTTTGTAAAAGTTGTAAACCGTTTTCTTTTGCAAATTTATGTAGTCCAAGATTACTCATAACTGTTGCAACAATTGTGTCATTTGCAAGTTTTCCTTGTTTTTTCAGATATTGAGCAATAATTGCCATTATTTTGTCGCCATCAATTTCTTCTCCATTTTCATCTACTGCTAAACATCTATCCCCGTCTCCATCATATGCAAAGCCCATACTTAGTCTATTTTCAATTACATATTTTTTTAGCATTTCAAGATGTGTAGAGCCACATTTTTCATTTATGTTTATGCCAGTTGGTGCATTGTTTATAATTTGATATTGTATTCCAAGTGCTGTGAACACTTTTTCTGCCACTTTATATGTTGCACCATTTGCTGTATCTATACCTACAACAAAGTCTATTCTATTTAAAGCTTCTATATGGCTGTCAAAGTTTTTTCTAAAAAAGTAAACATATTCATCAATTAAATCTTCTCTATATTCTGATACTCCGATTTTATCATTTGCAGCTATTAGTTCCTGCATTTTTTCAGATTCCATAACTTGTTCAATTTCTTCTTCTAGGCTGTCTGGAATTTTAGTTCCTTTATTACTGAAAAATTTTATCCCGTTAAAGTCATATGTGTTATGTGATGCTGAAATTACAACACTTGCATCTGCTTTTAGTTTTCTTGTTAAATATGCAACTGCTGGTGTTGGAATAACTCCTAATAGTTTAACATTTGCTCCATAACTTAAAAAGCCAGCTACCATTGCGCTTTCAATTAAAGTTCCAGAAAGTCTTGTGTCTCTACCTATTAAGATTGTTGGTATATGGTCTGTATGTTTTGAAAACACATATCCAGCTGCTTTTGCAACTTTATACACCAGTTCTGGTGTTAATTCTGTATTGGCAATTCTTCTGATGCCATCTGTTCCAAAGTATTTTCTCATGTTATTTTTTTCTTCCTTTCCTTATGCTCCACTAATTTGATGCCCATTTAATCATTTTTATATCGTTGTATTTTTTTAATACTTCTTTATATTTTTGATATTCTTCTTCCCATAGTTCTGCTGGGACTTTGTCAAATGCTGTGAAAATTTTCTCTGCTTCTGCTAAATATATAACTTGCTCTTGTGGAGACATGTTTTGATACTGTTTTGCGAATCTATATAGTTTATCTAACATTTGGTTAGCATCAATAAACCCCCAAAAGTCTTTTACTTTCATGCCTGCTAACTTTATTTGCATTACGGCGAAGGCTACTAATATAAAAACTATAAAACTTAATATATATATCATTGGTAAAATTGCTGACATTTATTACACCTCTTACTATATTTTAATTCTTTTGCCATTTTAGATATTCTTCTTTTATCTTGTTTGCTACTTCTTGTGGTGTTAGGTTGGTTGTATCTATTATAAAATCATAGTTTGACATGTCGTCTTTTCTTATGTGATAAACTTTCCAATAACGTTCATTTTCTAATTTATATCTTGTAATCATATCTTGCTTTTGTTCTTCAAGTGTTGCAAAGCTTTCTGTGTCTTTGCGGTCTTGGTCTTCAAAAGCTCTTTTGGCTGCAACATCAATATCTACTTTTAAATATACTTTAAAAGACTCTGGTACTGCATACCATCCTAATCTTGCGTCAATTATAAAATTATCATGTGTTTGAGCATATTCAGCTGCACTTCTTTCAATTTGTTGGTCGATTTCTGTATGTTCTTCTACATATCTATTAAAACTTGTTATGTCTAAGCCCATTTTTTTTGCTAAATCTCTTGCATATTGTCCATTTCTGTAAATTCCATAATTCAAGTCCTGCATTAAGATTTTAGATACTGTTCCTTTACCTGCTGCTAGGTCTCCTGCTAATGAAATTATATTTTTTTTCATTCTGCTTCATTTCCCTTCTCATCGTCCAATATTGTAACTTTTCCTTCTGCAATTTCATCAGCTGCTAATGTTACAGTAGATGCTTCTTTTTTGTCTGTTAGTGGTTCTGCTCCCATTGCTAATTGTCTTGCTCTCTTTGATGTAGCAATTACTAGTTCATAACGATTTTCTGCTCTTTTTAATAAGTCGTTTACTGTTGGTTTTACCATCATTTTTAATTACCTACCTTTTTTATTTTTCTTCTTTTTCCTCATCTAATGTATTTGTTATTGCAGTAATATCTTTATCTACTCTGCTTGCAACTGTTTCTGGCTGAACTGCTGAAAGAATTATATGACCTGAGTCCATAATTAGGACTGCTCTTGTTCTTCTTCCATAAGTTGCATCTACTGCTGTTTTATTGTCTTTTGCTTCTTGTACCATTCTTTTTATTGGTGCTGATTCTGGGCTGACTATTGCAACAATTCTTTCTGCTGATACTATGTTTCCAAAACCTATATTTACTAACTGCATATTTAATTCCTCCCTTATTCTATATTTTGTATTTGTTCCCTGATGTTTTCCATTTCTGTTTTAACATCAACAACATTGTTGATAATTTCAAGTTTGTTTGACTTTGAACCTATTGTGTTTACTTCGCGGTTCATTTCTTGTATTAAAAAGTCCATTTTTTTGCCTACTGGGGCTTGGTCTTTGCTCATTATAATATCTTTAAATTGTGCAACATGGCTGTTTAGCCTTGTAAGTTCTTCTTCTATTGAAGTTTTATCTGCATAGATTACTACTTCTTGTGAGATTCGGCTTTGGTCAATTTCTTGGTCTTTAAGTATGTCTTTTATTCTCTTTTCTAATTTTACTATATATTCTTCAATAAGTCCAGAAGAATTATTAGAAATTTCAATTATTTTTTCTTGTACTAATTCTAGCCTTTTTAAGAGGTCTTCTCCTATTTTTTCTCCTTCAAAGTTCCTCATTTCTACTAGTTTATCTACTGCTTGTTTTGTTGCTTTAAGGAGTTCTTCTTCCATTGTTTCACTTGCTTGTTTTGGAACAATTTCTAAAATTTCTGGCATTTTTGCAAGGTCTATAACAGAAATTTTTTCTGGAAGCTCTGTTTCTTTTGCTAGTTCCCTTAGTTCTGCTAGATAGCATTTTGCAATTTCTTTGTTTATTTCAATTTCTTCATCTTTTGCACTGCGGTCTTTGAAAGAAATATTTACTTCAACTTTTCCACGGTTTATTTTTTCAGCTATTACTTTACGTACTTCATCTTCTAAATGATTAAACTTTCTAGGCATTCTTACTGAAATATCTAAATATCTGTGATTTAAACTTTTTATTTCTATTTGATATTCTCTTTCATTTTCTATAATATGGCTCTTTCCAAAGCCTGTCATACTTCTCAAATTAACGTTTCACTCCTATTCTTCTTTTTTCTTTGTTGTTTTGCGTGTTGTTTTTTTAGTTGTTGATGGTGTTTTTGTTGTTGATTTCTTGGTTGTCTTTTTAGTTGTTGTGGTTTTCTTTGTAGTCGTTGTTTTTTTCGTTTTACTTGCTGTTTTTGTTTTCTTTGTTGATTTTTTAACTGGTTTTTCTTTTTCTAGATTTTCCTCTGGTTCTGGTTTTGCTTTTTTAGTTGCTTCTTTCTTTATTGGTTCTTCTTTTTGCACTATTTCTTTTACATCACTCATATTTTCTAATATTTTTTTGCGTCCTCTTGTATAACTTATTATTGCTTTTAGTGTGCAGTAACTTGAAAAAACATATCCACTTGCTGCTAAATAAATAGAAAAGTCAAAATTATATTTCTTTACAATATATACAATTGATAAAGAGTGTAAAGATAGAGCAAAGCATTCAATTGCTGTTAATGCTCTTATTCCTTTTTCTTGGTTATATGATTTTTCTATAAAAAATATTCCTAACATCATTAGCATACCAGAAAAAACTTGAATATCTTTTTCTAGCCTTTCTGCTAACATTGAAACATTTGCAAGTATTAGTAAATTGAAATATAGCATAACTGCTATTGCAAAAATTATGTCATAAAATATTTCATTTGATGTTTCTTGTGATATTTTTGGTATATTTTTGTTTTTTTGTTTTTTGGTATCTAATGATATCATTTGTGTTTCTTCTTGTGTAGGCATCAAAGTTCCTCCTATTTTTCAAATTCATACATTATATTACTTAGTACATTTAAGGCTACTGTTTCTGTTCGTAAAATTCTTTTTCCTAGTGTAATGCTTTTTGCTCCCGCTTGTTTTAATTTTTGAACTTCTTCTTTATCTATTCCACCTTCTGGTCCTATTATAATTCCTATTTTTGGCTCACAGTTTTTATGTTTTATTTCTGTTAATTCTGCTTTTAATTTGTTTTTTTGTTCTTCTTCATATAATAGAAGCACTGCATCATATTCTGGTATTAAATTTGCAATTTCTTCAATTTTGATGCTGTTATGTATTTTTGGTATTATGCTTCTTCCAGATTGTTTGCTTGCAACTTCTGATATTGTTTGCCATCTTGCAATTTTTTTGTTCTGGTCTTTTATTTGCATAACACATCTTTTCATTTCAACTGGGTAAATGTCATACACGCCAAGTTCAACCGATTTTTGAATAACTAGTTCCATTTTGTCACTTTTAGGTAAGCCTTGGAATATTGTAACTTTAAGGTTTGATTCTACTTGATTTTGCTTGTATTCTGAAATTTCGCATAAGATTTTGTCTTCACATATCTCTTTTATTTTACTAGTTACATCTGTTTGAGTGTCTGAAATGCAGATGTTTAAAATGTCTCCAACTTTTTTGCGTAACACGTTTTTTATATGGTTTACGTCTTTGCCTTCTATTGCTATAATTTCATTTTTTACTTGGCTATTTGTTACAAAAAATTTTGGCATGTATTTCTCCTTTTTTTAGTATGTTATGATTATATCATTGTTTTATTTTTTTTTCAAGTACTAGATTTTGTTTAAGCACATAAAAATAGCTCAATACTTGATATTAAGTATTAAGCTATTTTTTATATTTTAATAATTTTCTGCTTTGATTTCAAAATATGCTTTTGGATGTGAACATACTGGGCAAATTTCAGGTGCTGATTTTCCTATTACAATGTGTCCGCAGTTTCTGCATTTCCAAATTCTGTCACCATCTTTGCTAAATACTAGTCCATTTTCTAAGTTTGCAATTAGTTTTTTGTATCTTTCTTCATGTTCTTTTTCTATTTTTGCAACTTCTGAGAATAAAAATGCTATATGGTCAAAGCCTTCTTCTTTGGCTTCTTTTGCCATTCTGTCATACATGTCTGTCCATTCAAAGTTTTCGCCAGCTGCTGCTGCTTGTAAGTTTTCTACTGTTGATTTAATTTCTCCACCTTCTAGTAGTTTGAACCACATTTTTGCATGTTCTTTTTCATTGTCTGCTGTTTCTTGAAAAATTGCTGCAATTTGCTCATATCCTTCTTTTTTTGCTTTACTTGCAAAATATGTATATTTGTTTCTTGCTTGTGATTCTCCTGCAAATGCTTCCATTAAATTTTTTTCTGTTTTTGAACCTTTTAATTCCATATCATTTTCCTCCTTCTTGAATTCTTTAAGAAATTCATATATATTTTATACGAGCCTTACAAAAAAGTCAAGAAAATTTTGTAAAGTTATAGACATTTTAAATAAAATATGTTAAGATATGATATGTTAAATGCCGGTGTGCTGGAATTGGTAGACGGGGCAGACTCAAAATCTGTTGTCAGCAATGGCGTGTGGGTTCGAGTCCCAC